>NZ_JBEXGP010000009.1:0-170082 GCF_040607375.1 Micromonospora sp. NPDC005298 | reverse complement strand
CCGTGCGTCGGCCTGCCATCAGCGGTGAACCCGTCGAACGACGCACCATCAGCAGTCACCTGACGCGTCACATCACCAGCCGCATCACGATCCACCAACGTGCCGTCCGCGTAGGACCAGATGCTCGACCCGTCACGGCCGTAAACGATCGACACCTCCTGGTTTCCCGGGAGGATCCCGTGCGTCGGCCTGCCATCAGCGGTGAACCCGTCGAAGACGGTTCCGTCGGGGAGTTGCTGGCGCACGGGACGTCCGTCGCTGTCGTAGTTGACGACGGTGCCGTCGGCGCTGGTCTCGGTGGGCACGTCGGTCTCCTCGACTGGCGGCGGGCATGCGCTTCGAGACTAGGAGCGACGGCAGAGCAGACGGCAAGACACTTGTTCGGGGACGTCGGAGGCTGTTTCGGGAGGAACTTTGCGACGTCCTCGAACCGGCGCGGGCTTTCAACCGTTCTATGGCGGAACCTGGTCTGGGAGGTAGCAATGTTTGAAGTCGCTGTCGTGGCAGATCAGCCGATCTGGCGAGCCGGCCTGGAAAAGCTGGCCGGTGACGATCCGGATCTGCGGACGGTCGCGGCGGTGGCTGCGCTGACGGATCTGCCGGCCGGTGCGACGTACGACCTGGTGGTTCTGGATGCGGCGGAGCCGGATGCGTCGACGCTGGGGCTGGTCCGCGGGGCCACGCCGTTCGGGCATCTGCTCATCAGCGCGGACTGGACGGGCCGCCCGAGGCTGATGGCGGCGATCCGGGCGGGGGCGCGCGGCTGCGTGAGTCGACTCGCGGAGCAGGAGGCGGTGCGGGAGGCCATGCGGGTGACCGCGCAGGGTGGCTTCTACCTGTGCCCGCGGCTGGCGGACCGGTTCCCGGCGGAGTTGCCGGGCTCCCCCACTGACGAGCAGGGTGGGCTCGCACCGCGGGAGGTGGAGACGTTGCGGTGGATTGCGTCCGGCTTCACGCACTCGCAGATCGCCACGCGGATGGGCCTTTCCCAGGCGACGGTCAACACGTACGCGAAGCGGATCCGCGCGAAGCTGAACGCCAACAACAAGGCCGAGCTGACCCGCCGCGCGATCGAGCTCGGCCACTTGACGTCCGTGAAGAGCTAGCGGCGCTAGAAGATTGTGCGTCCCATCATCATCAGGTCGCCGAAGACGCCGAAGACGCCCATGGTCAGCGGCGCGATGAGGATCGCCGCGAGGACGCCGAGCGCTTCGGCGCGGCTGCGGCGGATCGGCGGTTTGGGGCCGGGTCCGTGTGGCTTGGCCGGCGGCATGAACACGCTCATCGCGACTCCGGCCGCTATGACGAGCAGTCCCGCCCCGAGCAGGATGACCGCTGCCACACCGCCGGAGGTGGTGTACGCGCGTGCTGCGGCGACCAGCAGCCCGAAGACGCCGATGGTTGCCGCCCCGCCGAGCAGGTAGAGCTCGGTGGTGAACGCCGCTCCGCGTGCCCTGACGGCGATGGCGATGCAGATGAAGAGGGCGAGGGCCACGGCGAACGAACGTCCGGAGAGGGCCAGCACGGGCATGGTCACGGCGAGGGCGAGGACCGGACCGGCCAGCACGATGGGCAGGATCCGGGCCGAGGTGTGCACGAGCTCGGGGATGGGCCGCGCGGGCATCCAGGCTGTGATGAGGGCGGCGATGCGGCGGCCGAGGGCCAGCATTCCGGTGGCGACCGCGGCGGCGATGGCGGCGGATTCGACGCCGTCGGCTTCCAGGCCGGCGGTGAGTGCGACCGTCAGACCGCCCGCGAGCAGGGAGACCTCGGCCGCGACGAAGATCGTTTCGGGCAGCATCGCGATCGCCATGAGCATCGCGGTGTTGGCGCCGATGGCGGCGCCGCCCCAGGCCCAGCCGCTGCCGCCGAGGCCACGGGCGATGAGCAGACCGGCGGCAGCGAGGCCGGGTACGGCGGTCAGCGCGACGGTCAGCACGAGACCGACCGGCACCGCGGTGGGGCGTTGGCGCAACCCCCAAGCGGCGCCGAGCAGAGCCATGCTGGCGACGGTGAGCCCCACAGCCGCGCCGGTATCGCTGCCGTAACTCAGCGACAGCAGCACGGCCGCCGCGATCAGCAGGGTGAGGCCGAGGGCGACCACCACGGGCCCGGGATGGACGTTGTTGCGGCGTAGCTGTTCGGTTTCCTCGGCGACGGCCTCGTCGATGTCCTTGACGTCGAGGACGTCGAGCGGGCCCCCTGCGAGGTCGTACAGGTAGAGCACCTCGCCGTCGACGACGCCGGCCTGCAGCAGTCCGGTGTCGAGGGCGAACGGCCCGGTGTCGGCGCGGGCCAGTGACCAGACGGGTGGCAGCTGGTCGGAGCCTTCCTGGCCGCAGAGCTCGGCGAGACGGGGGCTGTATTCACCCACCGGGCTGAGCGACGGCAGGGCGATGTCGACGCTGCGATAGGTGCCCACCACTGTGACACGGGTGTGTTCGTTCGCCATGCGACGGCCTTTCAGTTGACGGGTTCGAGCGCCGGCACGGGAACGGCGGTCTGGATGAGCTGGCCGGGGTGGCCGCGCCAGACCAGAACACCTCGGCCGGGCGGGCGCTGGGCGGCGCGTTCGTCGCCGAGGATGACGCCTTCGCGGTGGTCGCCGGAGAGCACGAGGCCGCCGCAGCCCATGTCGCGGATGCGGCTGGCAAGCTGGTCGGACATGCCGGAGCGGACCATGCCGCCGACCCGGCGGGCGAGAACGAGGTGTAGGCCGACCTCGCGGGCCTGCGGGATGAACGGTATGAGAGGGGCGAGCACGGCCTGCGGGCCGCCGGAGAGCAGGTCGTAGTCGTCGACGACGACGTAGATTTCCGTGCCTTCCCACCAGTCGCGGGCTTTGAGCTGGGCGGGGGTGATGCCGGGCGGCGGGATCCGTTCCTTGAGTTTGTCGACGACGCTCTGGACGTAGACCCGTGCGCTGTCGGCGTCACCGGCGTACGCGCCGAGGTGTTCGGGTCCCACGGCGTCCACGAGCGAGTGGCGGTAGTCGAAGAGGACAACCCGCATGTCGTACGGGGAGACGCGTTCGGTGAGCCCGGTCAGCCACGTACGCAGGAAGGTGCTCTTGCCGGACCCGGCGTCGCCGTAGATGAGGAAGTGCGGGTCGCCGGTGGTGAGGTCGAGCCCGACGGTGCGCAGGTCGTTCTCGGCGACGCCGATCGGCACGGTCGCGGGGGTGGCGGCGGCCAGTGCGGGCAGCTCGGCGACGGTGATGCGCTGTGGTAGCAGCCGGATCGGGGGTGCGGCAGGACCGGTCCAGTGCTCGGCGATCTGGGCGATGGTGGCCTCCTGGGCTTCGCGTAGCCCGTCCGCGGAGTCGACGCCGTCGAGGCGGGGCAGCACGAGCTGGAAGTAGATGCCCGGTGCGCTGATGCCGCGGCCAGGAACCCCGGCGGGCACGCGGGCGGCGATGCGGCGGTTGACGTCGGATTCGGTGGGGTCGTTGAGGCGCAGCTCGATGCGGGTGCCGATGCTCTCGCGCAGGGCGGGCCGGATGTCGTTCCAGCGTCCGGAGGTGAGCACCAGGTGCACTCCGGCGCCCAGGCCGCGCGCGGCGATCTCGTTGACCGCGGCCTCGGCGCCCTCGAACTCGGTGCGCAGCGCACCCCAGTTGTCGATCATCAGGAAGACGTGCGGGGCGCCGAGGTCGGCGAAGGTCTCGATGCCCTTGGCGCGCATCGTGCGTTCTCGTTCGACGATCAGTGCCCGCATCTCGGCGAAGGTGCGGCTGACCAGTTCGGGTTCGGCGCGGCCGGCGACCGTGCCGACGTGCGGTGCCGCCGCGTACGGGTGAAGTGTCCCGCCGCCGAAGTCGATGCAGTAGAACCGCATCTCCTCGGGGGTGTGGGTGAGCATTCCGGCGAGCATGATCGTGCGCAGGAGCGAACTGCGCCCGGTCCGTGGCGCGCCGACGGCGGCAAGGTGCCCGTGAGCGCCGCCGAAGTCCATGACCAGCGTCTCCTGGTCCTGTTTGACCGGCAGGTCGAGCAGGCCGATCGGCACGGCGAGCCGCCCGGACAGCGGCCAGACGTTGGCGGAGTAGCCGCGTTCCGCTTGGACGGAGGGTCGGCCGATCAGGTGGTCGAGGGCCAGCGCGGCGGGCAGCGGCGGCAGCCACACCTGGTGGGCGGGACTGGTGACCGAGGTCAGCCGGTCCACCACGATCTTCAGCTCGGTCGGGCCCGGCCGGGCGGTGAGCTGCGGCTCGTCGGTCTCCTGCGCGATCGCGGTGTAGGTGCGCAGGTCGAACGGCAGCAGCGCGCCGTCGCCGCGGCCGATGCTGAACCGTTCCTCCGCGCTGACGTAGGGGGCGGAGACGTGGGCGACGCGGAACCGCTGGTAGATCGACTCGTCCACTTTCAGGTACGCCGAGCCGGGGATCGGGGGGAGTTTGTACGCGTCGGTGGTGCCGATGACCGTTCGGCTCTCGGCGGCGCTGAAGGTGCGCAGGCAGATCCGGTAGGACAGGTGCGAGTCCAGCCCGCGCAGCTTGCCCTCCTCGAGCCGTTGGGTGGCCATGAGCAGGTGCATGCCGAGGCTTCGGCCGACCCGGCCGATCTGGACGAACAGCTCGGCGAACTCGGGGCGCCCGGAGAGCAGCTCGCCGAACTCGTCGACCACGATGAGGAGGGTGGGCAGCGGTTCGAGCGGGGTGCCGTCGGTCGCGACGGCGCCGGCCGCGCGGCGCATCTGGTATTCGCGGACGGTATCGATGTTGCCGGCGTCACGCAGGAGCCGCTGACGGCGCTGCTGTTCGCCCATGAGGGCGGCGAGCACCCGGTCGATCATGGCGGCGTCGTCGGCGAGGTTGGTGATCAGCCCGGAGACGTGGGGCAGGCCCTGCAGCGGCGCGAACGCCGCGCCGCCCTTGAAGTCGATGAGGACGAAGCTGAGAAGCTCCGGTGAGTGGGTCAGCGCGAGGCCGGTGACCATCGTGCGCAGCAGTTCGCTCTTGCCGGAGCCGGTGGCGCCGACGATCAGGCCGTGCGGCCCGGAACCGCCCTGCCCGGATTCCTTGATGTCGAGCACGACGGTCTGGCCGTCGCCGTCGACCCCGATCGGCGCGCGCAGCATCCGCGGGTCACCGGCGGTGACCCATCGGCTGGTGACGTCGCCGCGAGCGGGGTCGGTGCCGAGGATCATCTCGCTGAGCGAGCGGGTGCGGGTGAGTACCTGTTCGCGTTCGTCGCTGAGCCGCAGCGGTGCGAGGTTGCGCGCGATCAGCTCGGCCAGCAACGGCGACACGTCGTCGGGCCGGCAGCGCAACGCCGGGGTGACGACCAGTTCCCGGCGTCCTTCGGTGACCACGTGCCCGGCGTCGTCGAAGCGGATCCGCAGGTCGACCCGGCTGGGTTCGTCCAGCTCCCGGTCGCCGGAGAAGATCAGAGTGATGCCGAGCTGGGGTCCGGCCCCGGCGAGCAGGGCGGCCATCAGGTCGGAGCGGCCCCATTCGGAGAACGGCGCGAATCCGGTGAAGAGCACGACCAACCGCCGCTGCTTGCCGGCGGGGCGATCGCCGCTGAACCCATTGCGCCGCGTGGTCTGAAGTTCGGTGCGCCGGGTGAGTTCGGCATGCAGGAAGGTGGTCAGGACGTCGGGGTCCTCGGCGACCAGCGACACCGATCCGCTGTCACTGCGGGCATCCGGCTCGAAGGTGTGCGGCAACCACTTGGTCCATTCCCAGTGCTCAGAGCTGGCGGTCTCGACCACCAGGGTGACGTCGTCGGGGGCGTGCAGGACGGCGATCTGGCACAGCAGGGCTCGGGTGAGCAGGTCGGTGCGGGCCGGGTCGCCGACGACGCTGATGACTCCGGCGTTGCCGACGTCGATGACCATCGGCTGGTTGTCGAGGTGGCCCATCCGGTCGATCAGCCGGTGTGCCGCCTGCATGGAGTCCCAGTCGTAGTCGCCCAGCGGGTCCATCTTGGGGTCGAGCTCGATCGGGGTGGCCAGCCGTACCGCGCCGTGCCCGATCCGGACCCGCAGGAAGTCGGCGTCGTCCTGGCGTCGTTCCCACACGCGGTGCCGATTGATGCTGATCGACCAGAGCCGCTGCGGGTCGGGGTCGGCGAGCGCGGCGACGGTCCGCTGGGCCTGGGCCACCTCGCGGGCCTGGTCGCGGGCCATCGCGAGGTGCCGTCGGTAGCGGACGCGCTGCTTGCGCGCGGTGCGGCCGGTGGAGCTGCGCTGCTGCATCCGCATGGCGATGACCGCGCCGGCGGAGGTCACGAAGAACAGCACACCGATGATGATCAGCGCCGGTTTGCCAAACGTGATCATGTACGCGGCCATGCCGACGCTGCTCAGCAACGGCAGAATCAGCGTCCACGCGGAGTTCGCCTGGTTGTCGTTGGGCGGTTCGGGTGGGCTGGGCAGGGTCACCGTCTGCTCCGGCAGCTGCGGCAGCAGCATCCGGGCGGGGCGGTGGAAGGCCAGGCGGCTCATCAGGCTCCTCAGCCTCGGACGTCGAAGTCGACGTCGGTCAGATCGGCGGCTTCCAGCGTGCTGAGCTGTTCGTCACTGGGATCGCCGAGGGCGCTGATGCGCCCGGCGTGCTGCTCGGTCATCGCCTGGAAGACCTTGCGCGCGTACCGGCCGTTGCCGAAGCCTTCGCCGCGGTCGATGGTGGCGAAGAACTCGGCCAGTCGCTCCTGGGCTCCGTCGGAGAGTCGGTAGTCGTGGTCCTTGGCCTGTTTCGCGACGATCCGGACCATGTCGTCCTCGGAGTAGTCGTCGAAGGTCAGGGTGCGAGAGAACCGGGACGACAGGCCCGGGTTGGCGGCGATGAAGTGGCGCATCTGGTCGGGGTAGCCGGCCACGATGACGACGACCTCCTCGCGGTGGTCCTCCATGAGCTTGACCAGCGTGGAGATCGCCTCGCGGCCGAAGTCGCCGCCCTGGTCCTCGGGCACCAGCGCGTACGCCTCGTCGATGAACAGCACCCCGCCGAGCGCACGCTCGAACGCCGCCTGGGTCTTGGGTGCGGTGTGCCCGACGTACTCGCCGACGAGCATGCCGCGGTCGACCTCGACGAGGTGGCCGCTGCCCAGCATGCCCAGCGCGGCGAGCAGTTGACCGTAGAGCCGGGCGACTGTCGTCTTGCCGGTGCCGGGGTTGCCGGCGAACACCAGGTGCCGGGACATCGGCGGGGGCGCCAGGCCAGCCTCGCGGCGCCGTTTCACCAGGTGCATCAGCTTGACCATCGTCCCGACGTCCCGCTTGACCCGGGTGAGCCCGATCAGCTCGTCGAGTTGGTCGAGCAGCGGTTGCAGCTCGACGGTGTCAGGCTGAAGCGCGAAGCCGGACGCCGCGGTGGCGCCCGTCGCCGGGCCAGCGACCGCCACCGGAACGGCGACCGAGGGCCAGCGCGCCGCGCCGACCCCCGAGCTGTGACATTCGGTGAAGGTCGCCGACGCCCGCTCACCCTGGCTGACGTCCTCGTCCGTCTCGCGTACGGCACACCGGTGGAACGCCGGGTCGGCGTCGTCGCCGAGGTAGATGGCGGGATACCCGGTCCGGGAGAACGTCGAGTCGGCGATGCTGCCGTGCGCTCCCGTTCCGAAATAGATGCCGTTCTTCTTCGTGTCGGTGACCGTCAGTCGCCGCACTGTCGGGCGGGCGCCGGTCCAGACGGCTATCCCGCTGCCACCGATCTCGGCGACCTCGCAGTCGTCGAGCATCGGCTCGGCGTCGACATCGATGAAGATGCCGGCGGCGCCGCAGCCGCGTACGGCGGTCCGCGTGATCGCCGGCGCGGCACCGGCTGCTATCTCCACCCCGGTCTGGGCGATGTCGCGGATGACGCAGTCCTCCAGCAGCGGCCGGTGCGGGGTGTCGACCCGTACGCCGGTGTGGCACCTGGCCACGGTCAGCCCGCGCAGCTGGGCGTCGGCGGTCTCGTCGATCTGGATGCCGCCCAGCTCCGCCCGCTCGACCCGGCCGCCGCGCACATGCAGGATCGCCGTACCGGAGGCGCGCACGCCCAGCTCGGAGGTGCCCTCGATGGTGACGTCGAGCAGGGTGACCGCCGCCGCGCCGGTCAGGTGCACCGCGGTGAATCCGCAGGTGGTAACCGCGCTGTCGCGCATCAGCAGCCGGCTGGCGCCGACCGCGAAGACGCCGTTGGCGGCCGCGGTGCTCAGCGCGCCGCCGGTCCAGCGAACCTCGGCGTCGTCGCGCAGGGCGAGACCGGTCTGCACGCTGTCGGTCACTGTGGAATTGCGTACGCCCAGTCGGCTCTGCTGGGCGGCCAGCACCCCGGCGGTGCTGGCCCGGTTGACGGTCGTGTCCACCAGCAGCGTGCCGGAGGTGCCGCCGGTGACGAGCCCGGCCCCGCCGGTGCGACTGATCTCGCAGTTGCGCACGACGACGCCGGCGCCCTCCGGCGGCTCGGCGATCTCGTGGTCGTCGGCTCGGCCGGGCCGCACGGGCGCCCACCAGGCGCGGTCGCCGGGCAGGTTGCCGAGCACGCGGACGCCGTCGCCGCCGACATCGTGCACCTGGCTGCCGGACAGACGCAGTACGCTGGCGTCGCGGACCTCGACGCCGGCGTCGGCGGCTCCGCCGATGTCGCAACCGGTGAGTACGGCCGAGGCGGTCCCGGCGAGGCGGACAGCGACGCCCGGGCTGTCGGTGAGCACGGCGTCGGTGAGGGTGAGCACGGCCGACCCGGTCGCGGCCACCGCGGCTCCGGTCACCCGCAGCCGTTCGGCGTCGAGCCTGGCCCCGTCGGCCACGCCCACCGCGACGTCCTCGGCGCCGTCCACCGAGCAGCCGGTCAGCCGGGCCGTGGAACGGCCGGTGAGCTGCACCGACCCGGCAACGACCCTGCTGTCCTCCAGGTTCAGGTGCCCGGAGATGACTGTGACATCGCCACGGATCGTCAGGCCGCGCGCGGTGACCGTGCCGGCGCGTACCAACAGGGCGGGCCCTTCGGCCGCGACCAGCTCGACCAGACCGTCCTCGTTCTCGGCCACGACGGTGACCGTGCCGTCCAGCACGAGGCACTCACGGTAGGTGCCGGCCGCCACCGCCACGACCGTGCCCGACTTGGCGGCGCGCACGGCCGCACCGATCGTGCGGTGCCGGCTCCACGCCCGGGTGGAGACCCGTTCGATCTTGGCCGCGGCCACCTCAGGACGCACAGTTCACCCGCACCTGGGCCAGGACGATCCGCGCCTGCTTGGCTCCGGAGGCTTCCTTGGCGTCGAGCCGCACGGCGATCTCGTTGCGGTGCACCGGGAAGGTCCCGACGCCGACCCAGGTGCCGGCGGCCTTGCGCTGGTCGACGGTGAAGTTGGCGTACGGCGTGCCGGAGGTCCCGGTGGTGATCGTGTACTTGACGCCGTTGGCGAGTGTGGTTCCGGGCACCGCCGGCACATAGACGCTGACCTGGCAGGAGGTGATGCGCTCGCCGGTGCTGAAGGACCAGGTCGACGTCTGCGCCTGGCTCCGCTCCGCGGTGGGCAGGGGCAGTGTCTGGAACGTGCCGCGGCAGCCGTCCTGCTTCCAGCCGCCGGTGCCGACGGTCCGCCACTCTGCGGTGCGGCCCTGGGCGTCGAACCCGCGGTCGGCACGCGCCTCGCAGTCCCAGCCGGCGACCGCGTTGAAGCCCGCGACCGGCGGGGCCGAGCTGGCCGGTGCCTTGCCCTTGAAAGCCGCCTTCTGGGCAGCGCTCATCGGCTTGACCAGGTGCCAGAACACTCCGACGACGACGGCACCCACCGCTACCAGCGCGGTCACGGTGATCAGCGTCGGCAGCCGGACGCTCCTCCGCTCACTCGCCGGGCGCTCCGCCGCGTGCTCGACGAAGGCGCGGACGAACTGGCTGCGCCGGCTGAGCTCCTCGGACGCCCGGTGATCGACGTCCGGCCCGGCCGGATGTTCAGTTCTCGTTGCCCCAGTCATGCTGCTCCGCGCTCGGCTTGCCGGTGTGTAGCTGCCCGGATCATCGCGCACGCTGCGGGGACGCGGCCAAGCCCCGCGAACAGGGGACATCTGCCCGTTCCACGCGCGTGGTAGGGGCAAGCACCACGGGGGTTGGGCGTTTACAACATCCTCTGGAACTGTTCGGGATCCGGCCGCCGGGGCGGGATGTGAGCGGGTCCGGTCAGCGGGCCGGCCAGCTCTGGACCTCGACCAGGTTGCCCTCGGGGTCACGCAGGTAGGCCGAGCGAATGCCCCAGCCGGGGCGGTCGGCGGGCGCCACCACTACCGTTCCGGCGGGCAGCCCGGCGACGGTGGCGTCGACGTCCGGCACCGGAACCACCACCAGGACGCCGCCGTCGCCCCGGCCCACCGGCAGCACCGCCTCGGCGGCCTTGCGGCCCAGCACGGCGAGCACCGTCTCGCCGCCCCGGTCGAAGTTGGCGTACTCGAAGTCGGCGACCACCTTCGCGGGCTCGCCGAGCAGGTCGGTCCAGAAGCGCAGGGTGGCTGGGAAGTCGTCGGCCACCACTCGGGCGTGCAACGTCATGACGGTGAGCCTAAGCCAGGCCGCCAGCGGCAGTTTGGTTCGGCCGCATCAGTACGCCCAATGGCGCACAACAAAGTGGAACCATCACCAATGGCAATGGTTCCACTTCGTTGTCAATGTGCGTCGCACCCGTTGGCGCTGACCCTCAGTCGAGGCGTCGTGCGTGCACTCTGTGCGTGCTGAACTTCCGCGTCACAGGCGTCACACGATGAAGATCGACCGCACCTGGGTGTTGCCCTTGGTGTCGACGTACACCTTGTAGTCGCCGACGGTGTAGGTGCCAGCAGCGTTGTTGTTGATGGTGAACGTGCCCGTCACAGAAGACTCGCTGCCGTCGATGCGGGTCTGCTTCACCGTGATGGTCAACTCGTTGGTGTTGCCCTTCAGCTTCTTCACCACCGCCGACGGCTTCGCATCGACGGCCGCGTTGGCGACCGTCACGTAGACCGCGTCGGGTGACGAGAACTCCGCGTTCTTCTGCCCATCACCGAACACGAAGAAGCCCCGCTGTTCGACGGCACCGCGCCCCGGGAACGGATCCGGGTTGGAGGCCAGGTACGTCGGGTTGAGCGCGTACAGGTCCGTCTTGGAATCCGCGAGGACGGGCTTCACCCCGGCGTACGGCGCATCGGTGATCGCGAGGTTGACCGACAGGTAGATGGCGTCGGGGTTGGTGGCCGAGATGCGCGAGGAGAAGTACTTGTCCGCGCTCTGCCCCGCAGGAACGGCCAGCGGCACAACCGCGCCACCGACGAGAATGTTGAACTGGAAGCCGCCGTAGCCGCCGGCGACGAACTTCGCCCACGCCGCGTCCGACATGTGGTCGGGGCGCTCCACCTTGAACTCCAGACGCATCGGCGCCACGTACGAGTTGTTCAGGTACTCGGCGTCGTTCAGGGGCAGGTAGACCCCTCCCGGTTCGTGGCCCAGTGCGAAGGCCGCCTGCGTCGGGGCCGTGTTGCCGCGCCCGTTCCACATCGGGATGTTGAACGAGGTGGCGCCGAGCAGTGCCTGGTTGCCCAACTGGTTCGTGCCGACAGCCGGCGACGCGTCCTTGTAGGTCCCGATCGTGACGTCGAGCAGGTCGAGGTCCGCGCGGTCGGCGTTCAGCCCCGGCATGTCCGCCCACATGAACTTGGCGCCGGCAGGCCCGGAGTAGCGGGCCATCTCCAGCATGCCATCGGCCATGATCTTGGTCATCTGCACTGCCGAGTCGACCTTCATCCGCTCGTTGGCCGTGTGCCACCAGCGCTCGTTACCCGGGATGACCGCGCCGAAGGCGGTCATCTTGTTGCGGAAGTTGCTGGCCAGCGTGCCACCGGTCGTGCCCTGCGGATACACCACGTCCCGGAGGGAATACGGATCCGCGAACTCCTGCGGGCTGTGATCGATCGAGGCTTGGTAACTCCCGAACTGAAGAGCCGTCAGCGGGTTGTCGTGAGTGACGTACAACCCGGCGCCGATGGGCGAGCCAAGGCTGCCGATGGTGAACCCCTTCGACTGGAAGGCGTCCGTGACCGCCGCCGTCGCCTGGCCGGAGTCAGCCGCGTTGAGGTGCATGCTGCGCACGTACACCGGCATGCTGAGGCTGCCGGAGGCGTCCGTGTAGAAGCTCGTCGGGGTCTCCGAGTTGATGTTCGCCATGAGGGCGAAGGTCAGGTTCGGCGTGCCGTTGCTCGGGTTGCGCAACAGGTTCGCCGGGATGCCCATGTACTTGCCGATATAGGCGTCGCCCTCGACGCCGTCGCGGAAGAACAGGTCGGTGATGCCGTCGGCGGCCTTCTTCAACTGCATGTCGGCGGCCGTGTCTCCCAACGCGCCGAGTCCCTGGGAGATGAGGAACATCCCCCACACGACGGCGTTCTTGCCGTACTGCGGGGTCGGCATCTCCATCGCCACATCGGTGTTGATCTCCAGCGTGAGCGAGTCGCCGGTGATCGTGGTCTGCACCTTGGGCGTGGTGCGGGGAGCAGCCGGGAGCCAACCCTTCGTGGTCGCGGCAGCGGTGATCGTCGACACGAACCGGTCGCGCTCAGCGGAGCTGGCGCCCGCCACGTCGAGGGTGAAAATGGCCCGCGAGGCGATCTGCGTGGTGCTGCCGTAGGCGATGTCCTTGAGCGTCGGGTCGCCTTCGCGCAGGGTGACGCCGGCCGTGGCAGCCGTCAGCCGGAAGGCCTTGGTGCTGTCCGCAGCCAGGCTCATCGACACGGCCGGGGTCACCGAGCCGGAGTTGCCGACGATGACCGGGAACCGCGAGTCGGAGGTGTAGGCCGCGATCGGGATCTCCTCCCGATTGAGGTTCTTGTATGCCCAGTTGTCGTAGAAGCTCGGGTTCGAGTTGTACGGGATGGACTGGAAGGCGGCGGTGTTCGCCGCCGAGGGCGTGCCGGGACCGCCGTCCTCGTAGATTCCCATGACGATGCGGATGCGACGGTCGAGAGGCAACCCGGCCTGGAGAAGCGCCTTGGCTGCGAGCAGCGTCGCCAGCGTCGGGCCACTGTCGTCCTGGATGCCCGCCCCGTAGACCCAGCCGTCCTTGATGTAGGGCGAGTGGTAGGCATCAGGAGTGCCGAGGTTGCCATCGGCGTCCCGCCAGCGCGCCAGCTGGGCCGGCGAAACGGATGACGTCGGCGAGTCCAGGTGGCTCAGCGCCATGATCATTTCCGGGGCGTCCGGGTCACCGATCTCGGCGTAGACGTACTTGTCGGGCTGGCGCTGAACGACCACCGGGAAACCCAGGTCGGTGGCCAGCTTGACCACCCAGGCGAGCTTGGCGACCTTGCGGTCGTACTCGTTCTGGTTGGCTTCGGTGTTGCTGACCGGGAAGGGGTACGCCGTGGCGGCCGTGCCACCTCGGGAAATGGAGTCGTAGCTCGACCCGTCCAGCATCGCCCCGACCAGACTGAGCGGGTTGTACGTCCCGTCCCCCGCCCGCGCGCTGCTGACGCGTCCGGCCAACGCCTCGACTTCCGCGTGGATCGCGTCGCGCTCAGCGTCGGTCACCGACAGGTCGTAGGTGACAGTCGGCTGGAAGCGCTCCTCGCCGGAGCCGATCGCGGACGCGTTGGCCGGGGGTGCCACGGTCGCCACGAGGGTCACGGCGAGCAGGACGGATAAGGTCAACGTCGGTCTATCTCTCATGAAAGCTCCAGCACAGGGGGATGATCAGTAGCGACAGCACACACCAGTCGTGCCGTCCGTGGCCGTCGAGGTGGGATATCTTGAGGATCATCTGAGAATCGGCCGGTGCGGTCAGCACCGCCGCAGTCGGAACCGACGTGGTCCCTGGTGCGGCGCTCCTTTGCTTGACGCAGCCGGTGCCGTCCGCAGCGGCCCACAGCGCCGCCCCGGCCAGCGGTGCGGCCACCACCCTCGACCAGTGCCGCAGCCGACGACGCAGCCACAGTGAAGGCCCGCGCCGACATCAAGGAGGACATCAAGGACAACGCGGCCAAGATCACCAAGGCTGAGAAGATCCGCCCGCCGGCCGGGCACGTCGCGGTCAGTGCCCAGTGGGTCGCCGGCTCGGTCGCGATCCTGGCGCACACGATGGGCGCCAACGAGGCGGTCACCGCCGCCTCCGAAAAAGATTCAGGACGAGATGATGGGCCTGAGCGACGCGTACAACAAGTCCGCCGACGCCAAGCCCAGCAAGAAGGCCCTGGAAGCCGCCATCAAGGAGCTGGACACCGCCTGCTCGGCCGCCTGACCTGTTCGACCACGCAATCGGCGGTGACCGTCACCTGGAGGTCACCGCCGATTCGCATGTCTGCGGGTCGGCGGCAGCCCTCTATTGCCACTCATCGATTCGTGGTAGAAATCTTTCGCACTGCCCGTTCTCAAGCAATAATTTCTTCAGAGGAGGCAACGTGAGAGTCACTGCCGGGTGGCTGGCGAGTCTCACCGTTGCCGCGGTGATCGTGGCGCCCGCCGAGTCGATTGCTGTGGCCGCGACACCCACACAAGCATCAACCGCGGTGACGCCGCTGGCCACCGGCCCGCAACCCGGCACCTTCACCGGCCGGGGCTTCGACACCTGCGCCGCTCCGTCACAGGCCACGATGAACGCGTGGCGGGCCAGTTCGCCCTACGGTGCGGTCGGCATCTACATCAGCGGGGCGAGCCGCTCCTGTTCACAGCCCAACCTCACCGCGAGCTGGGTGGCCAACCAGACCAGCAACGGATGGCGGCTGATCCCCATCGAGCTGGGTTACCAGGCACCGTGCGGCACCCGCACGCCGAAGATGTCCGCCGATCCCACGACCGCCCGGTCGCAAGGCGTCTCCGCGGCCAACAGCGCCGCGAATGCCGCCCAGGCACTGGGCATCGGCGCCGAGAGCACCATTTACAACGACATCGAGCAGTACCCGTCGAACGCGTCGTGCCGGGCCGCCGTGCTGTCGTTCCTGTCCGGTTGGACCGCGCAGTTGCACGTACGGGGCTACCTCGCCGGCATGTACTCCAGCGGTTCGTCCGGCATCAAGGACGTCTGCGACGCCTACGACAACCCGAGCTACACGCGACTCGACCAGATCTGGATCGCCTGGTGGAACGGGGTGGCTGACACGGACGCCGGAAGTTACTGCGCCGATGCCTACTACGCGAACCAGCAGCGCGTGCACCAGTACGCCGGGGAGGTCACCGAGACGTGGGGTGGCGTCACGATGAAGATCGACCGCAACTACCTCGACGTGAGGGTTACGCAGACCCCGCCGCAGCAGTGGACCACGACCATCGACAACAGCGCCTCGGGCGGGTTCACCGCGAGCAGTGCATGGGGCACGTCGGCCTACTCCGGCCAACGGTTCGGCACCGACTACCGGTTTACCAGTCCGGTGTCGTCCAGCGACGTCGCCTGGTTCCGGTCGACCATCCCGGCGACCGGAAGCTATGAGATCTCAGTTTGGTACCCGGCCGACGCGGGCTACAACAATCAGACGCCATACCTTGTGGAGACCACCACAGGCAGCAGGTCCGTCTCCGTCAATCAGCGGGTCAACGGCGGCAGGTGGGTCTCGATCGGCGTGTTCACCCTGGCTGCGGGCACGGGTAACAAGGTCGGCGTGAGTCGCTGGACCAGCGGCACCGGGCTCGTGGTCGCCGACGCGGTGCGGATCACCCGGGTCTGAACCCCCTTGCTGGAGCGAGGCTCGGCCTTCGGACGGCGCCGGAGGTCGAGCGCTCGCTACCTGGCCCCCTGGGATTTCACTTCTTCGTGGTGTCCTTGAGGGCGTCGATCAGCGCGCCCAGTGCGGGCTGCGACGGCGAGATCTCCCGGACCGCAGCGCAGATCGTCCTGATCGGCTTCGGGCGACGGACCCGGCGGATGGTGACGCCAGGATGGCGGGTGCCCAGTCCCAGTCGGGGGATGAGGCTGACGCCGAGGCCAGCCGCGACGAATCCCTGAAGCCGTGGCGTAGTCCTCCGACTTCGCCACGATGTCCGGGCTGAAGCCCGCTGCGGCGCAGGCGTCGATGACGGGCTCCAGGCAGGGGCCGGGGGTTCACTACCGACCCAGGGTTCGCTGGCGAGGTCGGCCAGGTCGATCACCCGTCGCGCGGCGAGCGGGTGTCCGGTGGGCAGCACGGCCTGGTACGCGTCGTCGAGCAGGGGCACCACCTGTAGCCCTGGTGGCTTTCGTCGCTTGGCCGGCGGACGACAATGGCCAGGTCGGCGCTGCCCTGCTCCACGTTTCGCAGCAGATCATCAGGATCGGTCACCTTGGCATCGATCGTCACGCCGGGGTGCTCGCGCCGGACTCAGGCGAGGGCGGGTGCCAGCAGGGGTGGGCCGACCGAAGCGAAGTAGTGGATCGTCAGCCGGCCCGTACGCCCCGCGCGCAGGACGGCCAACGCGGTCTCGGCCTCGGCGACATGCTGACTGATGATGGCCGCGTGCCTGGTGAGCAGTCGACCCACCGCCGTGGGCTGGACACCTCGGCCGACCCTTTCGAGCAGCGTTCTTCTGCATCACCGCCCCAGAGTTGCACCGGCAGAGTTCGATCCGCAGGCCGTATCGCTCGACGAGGGCGCGGGTGTCGACGTGCAGGACGATTCGGGTCACTCCTGCGGCGCGATCGGCCGGTCGTCGGTGGCGTCGCGGACCGTGATCGCCTCCACCGGGCACGAGTCGGCGGCGTCGAGGACGACCTCGGCGGGGGCGACGACATCGGCCAGCGGCGCGGAAAGGCCGTCCACCAGGCGGAAGTGCTCGGGCGCTGTACCGGCGCAGATGCTCGTGCCGATACAACGGCGCGAGTCCACCCCGATCCGCCAGGCGGTACTCACCAGGCCACCGGCATGCCGAGCAGGCCCCGCACCAACATGCCCCGCTTCCACTCCAGCTCGGCTTCCGGTACGGCGAGCCGCAATCCGGGCAGGCGAGTCACGAGGGTGGCGACGGCGACCTGCAACTCCATGCGGGCCAGCTGCGCGCCGACGCAGTGGTGTACGCCGTGCCCGAAGCCCAGGTGCGGGTTCTGCTCGCGGTCGAGATCCAGCCGGTCCGGATCGGCGAAGACGGTACCGTCCCGATTCGCCGACGAGAGTGAGCCGAGAACCGGCTCACCTGCCCGGACCAGCACCCCGCCGACCTCGACGTCCTCCTTGGCGTACCGGGCGAAGGAGGAGCCGACGCCGAGCGGCACGTACCGCAACAGTTCCTCGACCGCGGCCGGCACCAGCGACGGGTCGGCCCGCAGCCGAGCGAGCTGGTCCGGATTGTGCAGCAGGACGTAGACGAAGTTGGGGATTTGGGTCACCGTGGTCTCGTGACCGGCCGCGAGCAGCCCTCCGGCCAGCTCCACCAACTCGGTCTCGCTGAGCCGATCCTGATTCTCGTCGCGGGCGCGCACCAACGCGCCGAGCAGGTCGTCGATTCCCGGCTCGCGGCGGCGCTCGGCGACCAAATCACCGATGTAGCCCCAGAGATTGTTCAGGTACTCCTGGATCGTTTCCATGGGTAGGGAGGTGGTCGAGACGATCGCCTCGGACCAGACGTGGAAGCGGTCGCGGTCGGCGTACGGGACCCCGAGCAGCTCGCAGATCACCTGGATTGGCAGCGGCGTGGCGACGTGCTCCACCAGGTCGGCCGGAGGACCGAGCCGGACCATGTTGTCGACCAGCGCGTCGGCGATCTCCTGGGCTCGGGGTCGCAGCGCCTCTACCCGACGTGCCGTGAACGCCTTTGCCACCAGCCGGCGCAGCCGAGTGTGATCGGGCGGGTCCATGGTCAGCAAGCCGCTGTACTGCTGGCGCGGGGTGAGCCTGGGCTCGTCGCGCTGCACGGCCGGGGAGCGGCCGAACCGCACGTCGCCGAGGACCGTACGGACGTCCTCATACCGGGTGGCGAGCCATGCCTCCTCGCCGTAGGGGAGCTTTACCCGGGCCATCGGCTCGTTCTCGCGCAGCTCGCCATAGGTCGGATCCACGACGAGGCGGTCGGGCACACTGAACGGGTACGGCCGCGCGGGCGGAACGGTTCGACTCTCGGTGGTCTGCGCGCCCTCCGTCATGCGGATTCCCTTCGTCGAGACGGCGTGATTCTCAGGCCGGCACCACGTTCGTAACGGGGCCGGATTGCCAGCGTCCAGGGCTTACGGACAGCACGCATTGACACTCAGTAATCTTTCAAGAACGGATCGTAGCGGCACGCGTCGATGATCGCCATGGAGGCTGATCCGCGTCCGTACACGACAGCGTTCTCGTAGCGAACCGCCTACGGGGCCTCGTCCTCGACAACCAGCCAATCCCCCGCATCGGGTCGTCGCGACTTTGACCAGTTGGAACCTTGTCGGCAATGCGCCTCGGCCGCGACGACGTAGCGCAGGTCGCAGCGGCTAGCGAACTCGCCTTCCCGTCGTCGGTGGCGTGCTGCGGCCCACGACGGGCAGCAATGGCTCAGCACGACCTATTTCCGAGATCGAAGTGGCCGCCACGGCCGCCCCCCGGACTGCTCATGCACTGTCCCGCTCGTTCTTTCATCGCTGGCCCCGGCCGTTTCCTCGTCGGCGCCCAAGGCCCCATGTCGCGCGGGTGCAGCACTCGCCGCTGTGAGCTCGCCGCTGGAAGCCCGCTCGATCGCTCCATCCACGAGATCGCCACCCTGGCCACCACCGAGGAGGACCGTGACCGCTACGTCGATCAGGTCATCCGCCTGCTCACCTCGGACACCGGCCAGGAGCGGGTGGGCCCGTAGCGGTCATGTGGTGCCACGAGGCTTTCCCTGGTGACCGGTCCGTACGATCCAGCGATGATCAGCAAGCCGTTGCGCCCCGGCCCGGCGGCCACCGGGCGACGACCGCCAAGCATCGGCGCCAGCGTGCTGCTGTTCGCGTTCTGGTGGGTGTACGTGCTTGCCGTTGACATCGCGCTCCTGGCCGAGGTCGGCGGCACCGGGAACTGGCTCGCCCTGGGTGGCTGCACGGTGGCCGTCGGTGTCCTGCTCCGTGGCCTCCGGCGCGGGGGCCCGACCGCGTGGCGGGTGGCCCAGCGATTCGCCGTGGGCGTGGGGCTCGCTTTTCTCGGTGGTGCCGGGACGATGCTGCTGTTCGGGCCGCGCCTCGGGTCGCTGATCGCGCCGCCGGTCGAGCCCGTTGTCGTCGTGGGGATGCTGGGCGGGTTGCTGGCGGTGCTGGCCCTGCTCGTCAGCGGGCTGCGGCTCCGCACCGCTTCGGCCCGAGCCTGGTGCGGTCGCTGATCGCTCATCGACCAGGATGGCGCCGTGCGCTCGATCATCACCGGCCGCCCGCGACACGCACCGCAGCCCAGACGATCATCACCGAGTGCGCACCAAGCTCGAGCGCTACCGCGCCGCCCTAGACGCCGGCGCCGACCCGGTGGTGGTCACCGGTTGGATCGCGCAACCCCAGGCCGAACGTGCCGTGCGGAAGCAGATGTACGCACCACCACGCGCCGGATGAGCCGAGCAGACATACGGCCCTGGTGACCGCGCTCGGCGACATCACCACCGTGCTCCGCGACGCCGACCCAGCCGACATAACCGAGGTCTACCAGCAACTCGGTCTCCGGCCGAATTACCAGCCTGAAACGCGAACGGTGCGCGCTGAAGTCGATCTCAGCACGCACCGTGGAGCAGATATTTGGTGTCCGAGGGGGGATTCGAACTCTTGTACGTATCATCGGTGCTCCATTTCGGGTGCACATGCTCATAGATTACTGCACGTTCAGGGTTGGCTCAACCTCGCGCGCCAATCACCGGGCGTGAGCATGAATCGAAGTCGGGCCGCGTATGGTCCAACCTTGCCAGCCTGGTTCGTTTATTGACTGACCGAAATGAACGTGCGGGCATCAAGCTTGAGCCCCACCGCAGGGGTCCTGGTGAGTTTCAGTCGACCGGCGTTGACGGCAACCCGTGCCGCTCGCGTTCTTCGGTAGCGAGCGCACCAGGTTCACCGCCTTCGTCGAACTCTGAAATTCACCACAACCGCGCACAGCGCCAGAGCATCCAGCGCCGACCAACGCGATGCAACGAGGTGGTCCCGCAACGCGGAGATCTGCGCTCGCACCGCCAGGGCGAGGGTCTGGATCCGGATGAGTCGCCGGACGGCTGCGGTGTCGGAGCTGCGGTAGACGGCCGCGGCCGTCAGATCTGCCCCTCCTGCCGTCGCACGTCGCTGACGCTGAACAGGAACGGCAGATTCCCGAAGCACCTCTCCCCCGACGGCACCAGCTGTTCCATGTCCGAGGCGAACAACCGCAGATAGGATTCTGGGCAAGCGCTCGCCAACCCGCGCTACACGGGTCGGCAGGTCTGGAACCGGCAACCCGCGCACAACGACGCCGACGCTAGTACGGCAGCCGGCCTTACCCCACTACCGGAGGTCCACCGGGCTCATGGAGTCGCCGAGGGCCTTATCCACCGTTACCTCGGCGAGGTCGTTCATCACGATGTTCACCAACTCCTCAGGGATGTCGTGGCGCCCAGCCTCTCGGATCTCCTCGTAGATGAGCCGGGGCGTCCACGCGGCCGGACTTCGATCGACCATCTCGATGATTGCCTTGACCTTGGCCCAGGGGACCTCGTCCGGTCCGCCGTAGGCGCTGTATAGGTGGAGCGGCCGATACAGCCGTCGGCCGATGTCTTCGTCACGGACCACCTGTACCTCCCTAGTCTCGGGAGACCGACGCTAGGGAGCACGCGGATCGCGGGTCTATGACGGCGTGCCGGCATGCTTCTGCCACCGACATGCGGAAACCTGCAGCTCTGCGGTGTCTAAGCTGAGGTTCTGTCGCGCTGGGGAGGTCTGTCGGCCGTGGCCGTCCCTGTCGGCGTCTTCGACCCCTTGCCGATGTTCCGTCAGGGGGTGGTGGCGGTTTTGTCCGCCGCTGGCTACGACGCGGACGACCCTGAGGATGTGGTGGCCTGGGCAGGTCGGGCGTCAACAGGGGTGGTTCTGCTGACACTCGGCACCGAGCAGGACTGGCAGCTGCTAGGACGGCTTCACGAGCGGACGCAGACGGCTGTCGTCGCCCTATTCGATGAAGTCGACGCAGTGACCGCGGCACGTGCGCTCCGGGCGGGAGCGCGGTCGGTGCTGCCCCGGCAGGTCACCGCCGCAGCACTGTGCCGCACGGTCGAGGCGACCCTTGACGGACAGGCGGTGCTGCCGTCGAACACCGCGGCCGTACTCGCTGCCGGCGAAGCGACCGGCGAACCTGTCGAGGCGATGCCATCGGAACAACAGCGGATATGGCTTTTGCGCTTGGCCAAGGGAACCACGGTGGCACGGTTGTCGGTCGAAGCCGGCTATTCCGAGCGGGCGATGTACAGGTTGCTGCAGGCGTTGTACGAGCAGATGGGAGTCGAGGGCCGCATGCAGGCCATCATCCGTGCCCAGGCCCGGGGTTGGCTCCGCTGATTGCACTTAGCATCGGGCCGAGCCGGCCCGGTTGGCGGCCGCAGGTCTCGAGTTGCCGAACCAAGAAGTTCAGGAGCTCTTCCGTTCCCATGGCCGGCGGGTCGGTGCAGTCTCGGGCAGCACGGAAGGCGTCGACGGACGCACGCAACGCCGTATCACTGTTGAGTGCACGCCAACAAAGCGCGAACCCCCGCATCTGCAACGCGCTGATGTCTCGGGGGTCCCGGCTGCGGCGCTCGGCCTCATTCTGCAGGTCCTCGAAGCACCGATGGGCCTCCTCGACTCGGCCGTCGAGCGCGATTGTCAGGGCTCGGAGAGCGGGCACGATCAGCGACCGATGCTTGCGTCGTATGCGGTTGGCGGCATCGATCGCAGCCTGCGCGGCGGCTAGGTCGACGGGCTCGATCCGCAGGTACGCCATGCACCGGACGGTGTGCGCCTGAACTTGCAAGAGCAGGCTACGTTGGCGACGGGCTCGGGCGAGCACGTCGTCCGCCAGGATCAGCGCCTCGTCCGGCCGGCCGTGATCGAGAAGAAGGTCTGCCCTCGCGTCGTCGCACGCGGTGCGCAGCGTGCTGTCCGGCTGGTTCGCTGCATCGTCCCGGGCCTCCGCGATGCACCGCTCAGCGTCGGCGAACTCGCCAAGCTCGGCCGACCATCGGGCGAGCTTGAGCGCGATGGCGACGGCGGCGCCGTCCGAGCCGATTTCGCGGGCCAGTTCCAGCGCCCGTTGCGCCAGCGGCACCGCCTGGCGGTAGTTACCCCAGCGGCGGTAGCAGTCGGCAAGCCCTTCGCTCGCAGCAAGTTGGTCGTCCGGCGTCTCCCGCAGGTTCGCCTCGGAAAACGCGAGCCCGAACAGGTCTGCGGCCTTTTCCGTCTCGCCCAGATCCCAGTGTGTCGCAGCTATATTGATTTCAATGGGTAGGCGATCGGACGAATCGCCGTCGGATTCCGCAATGTTTAAGGCGTCCTGAAACGCTTCGATCGCGTCGTCGAGACGGCCCCTTGATCGATAGAGGTCGCCGAGACTGTTGAGGTTCAACATCTTCGGTCTCGGGTCGGTGAGCAGGTTCCGAATGTGCTCGCGGCGCCCGAGAAGGAGTGCCTCGCTGTCCCATTTTCGGAGCAAGACGTCGAGCTGCTCCATCTTGGAGAGCGCGGCCTCGAACCGTTCGGCGCGCCGCAGCACGTCGATGAGGGCGAAGTGCCCATGCAAGTCATCGACGCCAGTGACGTCTTCGTCAGCCTTCAGTCGGGATCCGAGCTCACGTGCGGCGCTCCACAACATCCGCCGCCAGTCCTCCCGTTCTGGCGGAGGCTCGCCGCGCATCTGGTACGGGTCTGAGGGTGGCAGGCTGTAGAGGCCGTCAACTACCGTGACCAGTCGTTGATCGGCCAGCTTCTGCAACAGCGAGGTTGCGTGTTGGACGGGGAGCCAATGCTGGACCAGGGCGGCAATCGCCTCGGGCGCCACCGGCGTACCGAAGGCAGCCAGAGCCGCGAGCAGCCGCCGTGAGTGTTCATGCAGCTGATTTTTGAAGGCGTCCGCGAGGAAGCGGGGCACCTCTTCCGACGGTCGGGCAGTAACCTCGTCGACCAGTGCACCGGCACCATACTCGCTTCCGACCGATTGGACTATGATCTGGGCGAGCCAGGCGTACGAGGGGTTGCCGCCGAGCCGTTCGCGCAGCGTATCGGCCTGGGATTTGGTCAACCCGGTCAGGCCTGTCCCCACCGGTTCATTGAGTACACGGAGAAGCCGGCCGAAGTGCGGCTGATGCAGACCCCCCACCGCGATCCGTTTGGCTGCGCCCGGCCACGTACAACCTAGCGTCGATGAGGGGCGGGCGCTTGACACGAGAAGCACCTTCGCAGCTCGGCCCGGTGTGGTTGCGATGGCATCGAGTGCTTGGTCGAACTCGGTGTCGACGACAGCACCGGTCTCCTTCTCGAGCAATACTTCGGCCTGATCGATCATGATCACGACCGGTCGGTCGAGGGCGTCCAGAGCGGCGTTCAGACGGATGTGCACCGTCTCGCCGGGCCGCAGCCGGTCGTCCGTAGTCCCGTACTCTAGGCTTTCCACCAGGGTCATGGCATCTGGCCGACGAACGGCAGCGGCGTGGTGTTCGACTACCCGTACGCCACGAAGCCGCAACTCAGCCGTCACCGCCTGGGCGATGATGGACTTGCCGACACCGGCCGGGCCGAGTAGCAGTGTCACGGCCGGACCAGGGGACTCCAGTGCCTCACGGAGCTGCTTCCTTGTTTCCTCATGTCCGATGACCGGCCGAATGAGCAGGGCATCGGATCTACCGGCGACGGCGAACATCTCCGGAATGAGGCGCATCGGCTGAACGTCGGGCCGTCGATAGGACAGAAGACCGCGTGCGAGCAGACCCGCGAGCCGCAGGCACCACCAGCGCCCGACCGGGCCCACCGATTCGTACGTGCTGTGCCAAACGGCCTGGGCGAGGAGGGAGACCTGCATCTGCTTGTTCCAGGGCCCCCGCCATGTGGCCGCGAAAGGCGCCTCGCCTGGATCACAGAGAGCCCGGATCGCGGCGGCAAGGTCGGTCGGCGCATCGGTCGGTTGCTTACCCGGCGCGAGCACGAACTGCAGAAGGCCGTTGAATGCCACCTGATCGAGATTCGTGACCCGATGCGCGAGCAGGGAGACGAGCAGCGTGGCCAGGTCGCGGGTCAGCGGCGCGCTGGATTGAAACGTGGCAACGTCGATCAATCGATACCGGCCGGCGCTCAGGTCGCGCCCGATGTTCTCCGGCACCAAAATATTGTCCTGATGTAGATCGCCGTGCACATGGCCGGTGATGCGGGGCTCTGGCCGCGCCGTCGAGAGTGCAGGATCATCCAGCAGGGCCAGCGGATTGGGGAGCGCCCCGTCGTCATCGGTCATGAACCACCGAACGTCGGCGGGAACGGCCCAGCCGCTCGTTCGGTCCCCGAGCTCGCTTCGGAGCAACTCCGGAACCGTCATCTCGGGCAACTGGAAGGCCGTACCCGTCCACTCCTCAAGCAAACCCCGGCGTACCTGATGGCATACGTCACCGAGTTGATGATCTCGAATCCTCGATAGGACCGTCATGCTGTCGAGGTCGTCCCCGGCAAGGTCCTGGAAACTGACGAGTTCATCGGTCGGACACCTCACCGGGTCGAACGCGATGCCGACCATGTGGTTCAGCGGGAAACTCGAGACGACGCCGTGCTTATTCGCGGCATCGTGCTGGGCGTTCTCGGGCGCAGCGGCGCCCGGTGGGCTGACCTTGGCGATGCATCGTTGTGGCACCTTGTAGTCAGCGTGCGCGTGTTCGACCACGACAGCGACGAGCTTGGCGCCGGTGAAACCACGTGCCTGCCAGCCACTCGAGTCCGGTCTGATCGCTAGATTGCGATCGCCGAACGCTGCCCGAACCGCATTCGCCGGTACCTTACCCAGTGCCTCGGCAAGGGGGTCTTGTTGCGGCACTGCAGGCTCCCCATCTCTTTGACAGCGGCGTGCCGCGAGTGTCACACATCTGCCACCGAGCCGATACCGGCCGTCACGGCGCGACGGGAGCCCTGTCGGAAAACAGACAGGAACTCAGGCCCCGGGCTGCCTGCTGAAGCGCTCCTCGAGCGCCTGCTTCCGATACTCAAAGTCGCGCTGGTCGCGATCGTGGAACCGCCGGAAGAACCACACCGGCGTGCGAGCTTGCTGTCGGCGCAGGATGAAGAGCACATCCTGAAGCTGGCGGGCGAGGGCATCCCACTCCGGTCCCGGCATCAGCCGAGTCGTGGACGGCTGGGCGCTCAGTCCGTACACCATCTCCCGGACCCGGGTCCGCTCGCGATTGCTCGACAGCTGCCCGCGGTAGGTGTCGAGACACAGCATCAGGAGACCCAACGACGGCACGAACCAACCGCCGATGAGTGCCGCCACGCTCATACCGGTGAGCAAGCCGATGATCACCCCGGTCAGTACCCACAGGACAGCCAGGCCAGCCAGCAAATGGGCGTAGCGTTGACGCACCTTGGAACCCCATGCGAAATTCTGCTCGAAACAAAACAGAGCAGCATAGGGCCCGGGGACCTCGGCGACGACGTAGTAGTCCTTGAGCCAGCTCTCCTCGCCTTGGAATCGGCTCTTTAGCTCACTCAACTGGTCCTCGGGGACAGCTGGCCCAACGAGGACAGGGTTGGGAGGGAGATCGAACAGCCTGCAGTCCATCATGTCCTGCAGGACTGCACTCAAGTGCTGGTAGCGCTCCGCCCAGGGACTCAAGACGATCGCGTACACACCAGTCCACAAGGCACCCGTCAGACTGACGGCGGGTGCCGTCATTGGTGCGATCTTGGCGACGATGCCGAGTGCGGCAACAGCCATGGAGAGGACCAGCGCGCCAGTGTAGACCCGTTGTGAACGCTCATGCGTGACGGCGATGGCGCGCTGTAAGTCGAGGATCCGGGCGCTGTTCTGTCGGGTCGCCAGATTCGCCATCAAGACCTCCAGCAGCCGGGCCGATGACTAGAACCTAGTGACGAGGCAGCCCTCGGCATAGTGCGATCCGGCACTTGGGCACGGGCCGCTGCGGCTCCAACGCTCCCGGCAGCTTCCCGCGTCTAGGCCACGCCGTGCAGCCTGGCCAGGTGCCCACGCTTCAGAGTCCCTGTTTTCAGACGGCGACCGTCGGGAGGCGCTCCGAAACGTCCTGGAGCTCTACTCCGGTAGAGCCATCTCGACGTTGCGGCCGACGCAGAAGCATTTCTTGTCGAATATTCTACGCATATAGGTTGCCATTCAACACAGCCTGAAGGGCGGCCCGTGCAGTGGCTTCTTGCTCGATCGCGTAGCCCCGGTGCAGGCAGCGTTGCGCGAAGACGCCAACCGGATCCGGGCGTTGCGCGAGCTGCTGGAGGCGGCTGCGGCTGTGAGTGTTGAAGGGCCGGCCTTCGTCGTGCGGCACGGTGCCGACGTCTACGACGTGGATGGTGGTGTCCGACGGCAGGTTGTCGTGGATGCGGGCGGTGATGCGGACGCCGCCGAGGTCGGCGTCCGCGCAAATGACAACCCCGGAGGTCTGCTGCGCCGCCTGGACGATCATCGACACGACGGCGTCGGGCGGCTGCCCGTGGCACCAGACGACCGGCAGGTCGGCCCGGGTGTCACAGACCGCTTCGGCCGCCTGCCGGTTCTCCACGACCAGCAGGACATCGCCCGGCTCGGTGACGGTCAGTCGCGGCAGCATGTGGGGACTCAGCCGGATGTCGTGCGGCCCGGGCATCGCCGACAGGTCGAGGATGGAGCCGTCGGTCGTGTGCAGCAGGATCGGGCCGCCGAGCCCGATGTACGGGTTGCGGGCCACGCCGACGGCGATGAGTGTCTCGTGGTCGAAGCCCATCGAGGCGAGCAGATGGTTCACGTCGTCGCGGGCTTTCGTGTCCTTGGCGTGACTCTGCACGAAGGCGCGAAGCGAATCGTGGCTGCGGCCCTCGGCCAGGTCGGTGGCCGCGCGCACCGCCCACAGCAACCGGTCGGGATGATCGGTATCACGGAGTGCCCGGCTGACATCCGGCCAGTCGTCGGCGAGCGCCGACGCGATCTGCTCCGCCCTAGTGCGAAGGGTGCTGGTGTCGTCCCGACGGCGGCTTCGACGTTCCTGTTCGGCTGCCGTGAGGTCGGGGTGAGGGTACACCCGGCGTGGCGGCTGGGCCAGGGCGTTGCCGTTGAGGGTGTAGCCGATAGTCACGCAGCCAAATTCGGTGAGCTCCAGCATGATGCGCAGCGCGTCGGTACCGAACCTGCTGCTGACACCGGCCCAGCCGTGCTCGCTGCGGATGACCCAGCTCCAGTCGCTGTCGCTGAGCAGGCCCTCCGGTCGGCGGGGGGCCTCGCTCGGATTTGCCGTGCGGAGCCGTGCAGAGCGCGGTCTCGGTCGGCCTCGGCTGTCGCGGGGGTAGCGGCCGCTGGGAGGCAGTGGTGCGTAGGCGACCAGGCCCGGATAGTCGCGGATCCAGCTCAGGGTGATCTCGGGATCCAGTTCCCCGTCAGTGGTGCCGTCGGTGTCGGTCATGTCTGCGGCTCCGGCCGGAACGAGGTCATCCAGTCGGAGAGCAGTTGCACCCGGGCGGTGTCGGCTTCGCTGCCGATGACGACCGGTGCCTGGTTGTACGGCATGACGTCGGACGGGCGGCGCAACTTGATGTAGAGGCTGGACGCGCCGATCGCGTACCTCTCCATGTCGTCCTGCAGGGCGCCGACGACGCTGATCGCCCGGTCGCGGCCGATGTTTTCGAACAGGGCGACGGCGTCGCGGCGGTGTGCGGCGCCGAGGTTGCGGCCGAGTTCGTCGAGGACCAGCAACAGCGGCCGGTCCTGGGCGCCGGCGAGGGCCGCCGCGCAGACGAGCTTCACTGCTTTGTCGTCCATCTGGGCGGTGTTGCCGCGCAGCCGGTACGACGACGGCGGCTTGCCCTCGCCGCGCCGCCAACGTGGGATGATCGTCCACTGCCACGGTTTCTCAGGGTCGGCGGGGGCTTCCGGTTCCGGGAAGTCGAGGTTGCCGCCGTAGCCGCCGTAGGTCTGGTCGAGCCGGTCGAACTCGTCGGACACCTGCCGCAGCTTCGCCTTGATCGCTTTGGCGGTGGTCGACCGCAACGCCTCCGACGTTTGCCGAGCCTCGTCGAGCGCGGCCTTCGCTCCAGTCAGGGTGATCGTCTTCGCCTGCCGCTCCCGCTGGATCTGGGAGGCGTTCTCCCGGTCGACACGCTCATGATCGGTCAGGAAGTTCCCAACGATCCGCAACACATCGGGGATCAGCCGCACATATGCACCTCCGGTGCGCCGGTCGGCGCGTTGCTCGTCGACGACGCGCAGTTCCTCCGGCCGGTTCTGCTCCGGGTCACCGGGCGGAAAGCACGCGGCGCGCACCTCGTTGGCCAGCCGCGCGCACACCTCGTCCCACTCCGCCGGCGGCCGCATCGCCTCACTCTCGTCGAGCGTGAGCAGATGCTGCTCGGCGGTATCCACCGTTCCGGTCCACTGCGCGTTTAGGCGGGGAAGATCGAGATCTGTACGCTGCTGGAGCAGTGCACTCCACTGTCTGCGGTTCTCTTCGAGTTCCTTCTTCAGGGTGGCCAGAGTGCGGCTCGCCGTGTCGATCTGCTGGGCGCGGGCGGCTTTCTCACCGAGAGCGGCCTCGTAGCCGATCTTCGCCTGCCGCAACGGTCCGTCGAGTTTGCTCAGCTCCACTTCGATGGCGGAGTTGCGATTACGGAGCTTCGTCACCTTGCCTTGAACCGCACCAGCCTCGGCCTCGGCTTTCGCGCCACGCAGGTGCGCGTCAGCGCGGCTCTTGGTCCGTTCGGCCTCACGGATCCCCTCGTCAGCCTCGCCGTCCTCGCCGGCGGCTTTCTCCAGTTGATCCTGAGCGGCTCGGATTCGGCCAGCACGACCGGTCAGGGCCTCCGGGAGACCGGCGATCCCGTGCACACCAGCCACAGGATCGATATGCCCGTCAGCACCGGCTCGCTCTGCCAACGCCGCGAGGAATCGACCCACCGGCAGGTCGGGATCCGCGGCGGCCGGCAGGCCTGGCCCGAGCAGGTGGTCGGCCGGGTCTGCTTCGACCAGCAAGCTTCCAGGTAACGCGGCCAGTAGTTGGACGGCTTCCTGAGCTTGGTGGTGAGCGACGGCGACCGCGTGCTGATAGGGCAGCAGCCGAGCTTCCCATACAGGCCGCTGCTGTTCGGTCAAGGAGATCGTGTCGACCAGCGGCGCAGCGGTGATGTCGTTCGCCCGTAGCAACCGGACCTGGGCGACCGCGACATCCTCGCCCTTCTCCGCCGCCGACAGCGCCGCCTTGGCAACCCGCAGCGCGTGCTCGGTACGGCCTTTGATCCGCTCCGCTGCCTGGACCATTCTCCCTGCTTCGGCGATCTCCTCCTCGGCCTGTTCAACGGTGCGCCCGTCCGCGACAGCCGCGACGGCTTGAAGGGTGCGCAGCTGTCCACCGAGGGTTTCAATCGAGCCGACGTTCTGATTCTGCTCGACCTTCAGCGCGCTCTCAACGGCCTTCTGATCCTCGTACGTCTTGATCCGGGTTCGGCAGCTCTCGTCGAACGCCTTGTCGTCGGACAGCCGATGGACCTTCTCACCGGCTGTCTCGATCTGCGCGTCCAGTTCCTTGCGCCGACGCTCCTTCGCCTCGACGCCTTGGCCGATCCGCTCCGATTCGTGGAAGCCGTCAACCAGGTACCGAGCGCAACGGCTTCGCCAGCTGTCACGCGCCTCGGCCAGCAACGTCCGGGCACGCTCCCGTGAAGCGATGCCGTCCTCCACCACCTTCATCCGGTCGTCCCACAGCTCGTACTCCTCCTCGGCCCGCGCAGCCCGCCCGGCATGTTCGTACTCCTCGGCCCGGGACTTCTGTTCCTGTTCGATCTCGGCGGTCAGGCCGGTCAGCGCACCGATGGCCTCGAAGATCCGCTCCGGGGTCAGCTCGTTGAGCGGCTGGGCGAGCAGGTTCGCGGTCGGGCTGGCCCGTACCGAGGTCGACAGGAAGGACACACACCTGACCGTCGAGCCGTACAGGGTACGGGCGAGCCGGTTGGCGCGGATGTCGGTGCGGCCGTTGCTGCGCGGCAGAGCATCCCACAGGCCATCGGCGCCACCGGCCCGCTCGTCCTCCGTGTCACCGAACGGCACGTGCAGCCGATGGGCCCACCGCAACTCCACGTGCGGGCTCTGCCGGTTGATCCGCAGCCACACCGTCAACGCCGACGCATCCAGCTCCTCCGCCGTGGTGGCCTGCGGCGGCACGAACACGCCGATCAGGTAGCCGCAGTCGGCGTTGGCGTGCATCGCCTCCTGACCGGCGAGCTCGGCGGTGAACAGCAACTCGGCCGCTGCCTGCGCCCCCGACTGCAACCGCCATTGCTCGTCGGCGTGCAGCAGGCTCAGACCGGCGATGAACGACGACTTGCCGGCACCGTTGGAATCCGAGGGCCCCTGTCCTGCCACGGTGATCAGCCCACGAGCGGTGATCGGCACCGGGTGAGTCGACAGCCGCGAGATGTTGACCATCTGGATGCCAGCGAGGACACGCGCTCCGACGATGTCCTCGACGACTCCGTCCGACGGCACGGCTACAGACGTCAACGCTGCCCTCCCACGCGGTTGTGCCGGCGTTCCCGGATCGCTGCGGCCAGCGGATGGTCGGGTGCCGCAGCGAGAATCAACTGGTCCTGCAACTGCTCGCGGGCGGCCGGCGTCAGCCGCGACAACTGCGGGCCCGGGACGTAGCCGCTGTCGTGGTCGCCGCCGCGAACCGTTCGGAGCAGCCCACACGCGGTCATCCGGCCCAGGGCCGCTCTGACCTCGCCGACCGGCACCTTGCTGTCACGGGTGACGTCTTGCAACGTGGTTGGGTGCGGGCTCTCCCAGGAGTCCGCGGCAATCTGCTCCACGCTGCGCGGGATCGCCACCGAGTAGACCAGCACCAGGACCAGAACGGCCCGGTCGGCGAGCGACAGCGGCTGCCACCCGGTCTCGGTGAGCTCAGTCCGTACGGCGTCGTCGAACCCGGACGTGAAATGCAACTGATCAACCGTCACCAGTGTCCGGCCGGTTCGGCGAAGTAGCTCTTCCAGCCGTTCACGGCTCGTCGCATCGCTCAGCGCGGGCAGGAACTGCCGGTGCACCGGGCCACTGCTGTGCTCCAGCAGCGCGTACGCGGCTTCGACCAGCTCCCGCTGCCGATCGGGCAACGTCCCGAGCACCTCTTCGAAGATCGAATTCGGGCGGTTCACGACCCCTCCGGCCCGTCCTCAGCGGTGTCGGGGATCAACCGCCACAGCTCCCGAAGCGTGCTCAGCTCCAGCGACCCGAAGGACGCGATCCGCGGACCAATCCGCACCGTGTCCGCTCCCTCCAGCAAAACCCAACCGGATACCGAAAGGCGCCGGAGCCCCGCGGACAGCAGTTGCTGACGACTCACCTTGTTGCGGCCCGGCACCAGCCGTTGCAACACCTGACCGACATGACCGGTCGAAGCCGGCAGCCCGGGCCATGGATCCGTCGCGGGATCAGGCCAGCAACACCGCAAAGTCGCGGCCAGCACTCGCAGAGTTCCCTTGCTGTCCATCATCGAAGAGCCCGGCACCCCGTACTCGATCAGAACAGCCGGTCCCGCGCTGTCGGGCAGGTTCGGGATCAGCCACACCGCCCTGGCGTCAGCCTCCACCAGACGAAGCAGCCCGGCCGGTGTCGGTCCACCAGCGGAGACCTGCTGCGGACCGCCGGACCGGATCCGCGCCCACCACAGGGCCGCATCCCGCTCGTTCACGTCGCCTCCTGCTGGTCCCGACGGAACCAGCCGTCGGAGACCCACGTCCGCGTGGACGTCACATCGACACGCCACCCGTCACCCCAGGTCACCGTGTACGGCAGCTCCGGGCGTAGATGAATCGCGGTCACCTCCGATAACACACGCCGACTGGTCGGCCAGTCACCCGCGTCGGCGAGAAGCTGCGCCACCGTGACCACATCCCGCCCGGCAAGCAACTCCTCCGCGCGCTGAGCCAACAGCGTCGCCTCTGGGTCGACGTCAACCTCCGTCGGCGGAGGCTCCTCGTCGACACGCGGTCGCGGCGGCGGCACCCGGCCACTGTCGGACTGCATCCCTTCCTCCACCGCGTCCAGCAGATCGTCGGCGGTGAAGAGCGGCTCCGGCGCGTCGAACAGCAAACCGTCCAGCGCCTGCGCCAGCCCCTCGGTACTGCTGTCCCGCGCGAACGTGCGCCACCGCTCGGTCGGCAGCATCCCCAACGCACGCGTCTTACCAGCGTGCGCCAGCAGCCGCCCGGCCGCGGTGTTCAACGCGTCGCGATAGGCCGCCAACGCCATCCGGAGCTGCGTGCACTCCGGCAACAACTGCGGATGCCGGTCCGCGGCCGCATTGTGATACACCCGCGCCTTGTCGACCAGGTCGCTGTTACCCAGCAGCGGCTGCGCCTGCGTCCGCAAGGACTCGACCGTCGCCGACTTCGCCAACTGCATGATCGGATTCGCCAGCAGCCGGAAAACCGTCGTCATCTCCAGCAACTGCTCGCGCACCACCTCAGGGGTCGTGTCATCGTCGTCCAGCGCCAGCCGGGCCATCGACAACATCCGGTGCAGCTCCGCCTGACCCCCGGTCTGCGACAACCGGCGCAGAAAAAGCAACATCACGTACGGCGCGAACGTCGCCTGGTAGAACATCTCGTGCGGCCGCTCGTTGACCCGGGTCACCGCACGGTACGACCGCAGCACCTCGAACCGGCGCCGGACCACATCCGCCGGCACTTCCGGACATGCAAGCACGGCCTGTTCGATCGTCATCCCGGCTGGCCCCGCGTCAGCGAACGCCTGCAAGATCGACTCGTCGACCCCGACCGAGTCCGCGTCGTCCACCATCGCGTTGGCGTTCCGCGCCAACACCGCGAAGACCTGCCGGTAGATCCCGAGAACAGCCGATTCGGCAGCGTAGTCATCGAACGTCAAGGCCGCTGCATCGCTCATAGGAGGTCGACAATATCGCGGTAGGCCAGCAAGCAGGAGAACCTGCGTATGCCAAAGCTACCGGATGCTCCCCCGGCCTTCGACTGCGAGATCATCGGACAGCTCATAGGCCGCGAAGGTATTTGAGGACTTCCAGGACGAGTGTCATGGTCGCGCCGAAGGCCGCGCCGCCCGCGATCACCGCCGTGGAGGGGTCAGCTCCGCTGTGCTGGAACAGCACGGCTGCGACGACCCCGACACCGCCGGAGATCACTACGGCGGCCGCGACGGATCGGTGCTCGCGGGAGAGCTTGCGTCTCGTCATCGGGCACCGCCAAACAGCCGGCGGACTACCACATCGCGGGTCTCGGCGACCCGGGCGGCCAGGTCGCGCGCCGCCACGACCTCCTCGTCAAGTGCGCGTAGCGCTGCGACCAGCGACTGCTGCCGAGCCTGCGGCGGCAACGGGATCTCCATCGCCGCGACGTCCGCTGCGGTCACGTATGCGGTTACGGTAGCCCGTACGAACGCCTTCATCCCATCCGTGCCCGCTGCGGAGCGCAGGTATGCGTACAGGTAGTAGGGGTTGAGGACGTCGGGGTCTGAGACTCGCAGACGCAGCAGGTTTGTGCTCAGGAGCCAATCCGACTCGGTCGGTCGCACGAGGGCGGGTGCCGTAAGTGCCCCGGTCCGCACGCAGAGCACATCGTCGGTGCGTAGCCAGTAGTCCTTCAATGCCTTAGCGGTTGCTCGTGGGGCTCGCGGCGGTTTGTCCGCCACGATTCTCCCGTCACGCAGGTGCCGCGGCAGGACGATGGGGACTCCCTGCTCGTCGGATCGCTCTTCAGCTCGCAGCCGCGAGTATGAATAGCCCGCTTTGACGTCGCAGACGTCGCCAAGACGGACGATCTGCGCGCCGAGCGGCTGGGAAGCAACGACCGCCGCATCCTCGGCCGCCCTGCGGCAGTGGAAGGCCCGCGAGTAAGTCGCGCCCAGGCCGGCGCGGGCGGCTTCGGCGTCGGGGGCACGGAGCCCTATCGGGCCTGGTAAGTACTCCGCAGGGTTGACCGAGTAGGACTCCGGCCGGATGACGGCCTTGGTGACGGCGGCACTCAGACCCTCGATGCCCGGGTGTGGCCGACCGGCCGCACGGTCGGCAAGGAACGATCGCCATGCTCTCAGGATGTCGGCCTGGCCTCCCTCATCGAGCAGTGTGCGGCCACCGCTTGACACACCGAGGTTTACCGCGTCGACGAACAGGATCGGCTGGTCCGACCCGGGTGCCCGCCGGACGATCCAGACGCTGGTGGCAATGGACGTGCCGGCGTACAGGCCGGGTGGGAGGGCAATGACTGCTTCCACCATGGAATCGTCGACCAGTCGGCGACGGATTTCCCGCTCGCGGGCGTTGGTCGAGACGGCGGCTATCCGTGGCATGATGATTGCGGCCCGGCCATCGTCGCTCAACTGTTCGATGCAATGCAGGAGCCAGCGGAAGGCGGATCGGGCTGGCGGTGGTGGGAATGGTTGCCAGTCGGTGTTGGGGCGCCGGTCGAGCCACGAATCGCTCCCAAACGGCGGATTGGCAAGGACGTGCGTGACCGGTGCGCGCCGAGCTTGTTCCGCCGGACGCAGGTCGGCTGGTTCGCCTAGGGCCAGCAGGGTGAGTCCAGAGAGGCTTAGAGCAGCGGCATCGGGGCCGAGCCCGTGTAACCGTAGGCTCCCCGGCCGGGCCGCCACGTCGGCCGCAGCGATGAGCAGCTCGCCAGCTCGCAAGTACGGGTCGTAAACGGACTCGGCAGAATCGTCGATCACCGCCTTGGCAAGGAGGGCCGCAACCGTGCGCGGGGTGAGGAAGCCGCCCGGGGGCAGGGCGGCGTCGTACGCGTCAACGAGGGTGTGCACGTTCGCAGCGCCGAGTTCCGAGCTGCCGGACATGAGTCCCCGGACTTCAGAGACGCTTTCCGGGGTCAGCCGCCGCAATGCGGCGAAGACCTCGGGCGAGACGCTGTGACGCCGCGCCGCCTTCCCGGCGGTTGTCGCGATGCGGTCGATGAGCCATCGCGCCCCTTCGGCCCCTGCATTCGGTGTGATCAGATCGTTCAGCCCGGCCCAACCCTGCGGGTCGCGCTCGCGCAGAAAGATCAACGTGAGGCGCAGAATGAGGTTGTCGATCTCGACGGTCGTGGGATCGCCGGGCAGGTTTATGCCAGGCATGTGGCTGGGCTTCGCCGCGGCGAGGCTCCGCCGGATCCGGTCGGCGTAGCTGTACTCGGTCCCGTCGTCGGCCGCGCGAATCGAGCCGTGTACCTGGCGGGGCTCGAGCCACTCCAGCACCTCGGGAAGCGCGAAGCGGTTCTCCCCGACGGGACGTGGGAAGTCGCGGCGCTTGGCCCATGAGGTCACCGCCGCGCGGCTGACCCCGGCCAGCCTGGCAATCTCCGAACGTGTGACTTGCTGCATCTCTCTCCCCGGCCGTCGCAAGTGGACTCGATCGAAGGTAGAGGACATCGGGGACACCGACAACCATGAGCACTCGCAGATGCTCACCTGCCTTGTCGTTGACAGAAAGCCACGACCAGGGTTTTTCTAGGGCCCGGACCGCAGAGGACGGGCGCTAAAAAAACTTCGTTAACTCTCCAGGTGTTAACCCGCCAAGGGACGGGGTTGCTGAAACGATAGGTGACGCTTCGCCGCATTCAGCCCGCATCGTCGCAGTGGGGCCGGCCGGCCCCGCCCATGCGGAGCGGCTGGAGACCGTTCCCGGCCGCTCGACCTCCGGCTGTCGGAGGTACGGCCTCGGCTTGGAACCACCGGCGGCGAGCCAGGTCGCCGGGCTCAGGTTGGCGGCTGGCGGGTCGCGTCACGCGGAGACGGTTCCGTGGGGTTGGATTCAGGGCGTCGCCGTGTGTCTGGGAGCGCCGCCGTGAATCCGTATGATCAGCTTGCTGGCCCTGACCTTCCGACCCTTCAGGTGTTGGAGGCGGCTCTGGCGTTGGGTGGCCTGGTCACCGAGGTGGAGGTGTCGGCGTTGGTCGGTGCCGACGCGACGCCGTACCTGCAGCGTGCCGCCGATGCAGGGCTTATCTCGCGGCTGCGGGGCCGGCTCACGGTAAACGGCGTACTGCGGGAGGTCTTCGCCCGTCCGCTGGGTGTCGGCCCGGCCGCTGGTCAGCTCGCCGCCGTGTTGAGCGTCGATGATCTGAAGGTGGTGGCGAACAACCTCGGGCTGCCCACGAAAGGCCGCAAAGCGGACCTACTGGAGGCAGTAGCGGAGTTCTTCCTCGACCCGGACAGCGTGCACGCTCTGGTCAAGCGGATGCCGGCCGCGACGCGGACGGTGTTGGAGGAGGCTGACCGCGACGGTGGACGGATCCGTTGCCATGGCGGAAGCGGCATCGCACATCGGAGTCGGTACACGAGCCGCTATCGGCAGGTGCATCCGCTGGACTGGGCCGAGGAGCACGGGCTGGTCTACCGGGTGACCTGGGAGGACTATCAGCTGGCGGGTCAGGTTGCGCTCGCTGTGCGAGGAGCGGACTACCGGGCGCCGTTCCAGCCGCAGGAACCATCGGTCACCTGGGGTACGCCGAATCCCCCGGCAGTGCGCCGCGACGCCCAGGCCCAGGGCATCGCCGTGGTCGGGCTGCTGTCGGCGCTGCTGGACGGGGCTGGACGTGAGCCGCTAGTCACGGTCAAGGCCGGCGGCGTGGGCATGCGCGAGCTGACCCGGACGGCGAAGACGCTGGGAGTGACGGTTCCGACCGTGCGGCTGCTGCTAGCGGTCGCCCAGGGGGCCAGGCTGGCCGACCTCGACGGTCGCGTGGTCCCGACGGCCGCGTACGACCGCTGGCTCAAGCTCGGTCTGGACCGGCGGCTCGCGGTGATGCTGAAGGCGTGGCGCGAGCTGGAATATCTGCCGTCGTCGCAGACTGGGCCGTGGGTTCCGGAGCACCGCCAAAGCTGGTCTGCGCAAGCCCGGATCGCCGCACTGCGGGCGTTGGGCGACCGGGCGACGACGAACCTCGAGCAGGCCGCCCAGTGGATGTGGTGGCAGCAGCCGCTGACCTTCGGCGGCACTACGACCGTACGCGGCGTGCTGGACGAGGCCGCAACCCTGGGAATCATCGGCGCGGGCGCTGTCAGCCCTGCCGGGCATGCGCTGCTGGCCGACACGGACATCGCCGAGGCAGTCGGCGACCTGGGTGAGGTCGCCCGCACCGCCCGGCTGCAGGCCGACCTGACCGCGGTCGTGGCGGGAACACCGAGCCCGGATCTAGCTGAGCTCCTCGGTGCGACCGCCGTCGTCGAGTCCCGCGGCACGGCCACGACCTGGCGCTTCAGCCCCGCGGCGGTACGCGGCGCCTACGACGCAGGCTGGACCGAGCAGCGCTTGTCCAAGGCCCTGACGAAGATCGCCGAAGGCGGACTGCCGCAACCACTGGTCTACCTGCTGGCCGACGTCGCCCGCCAACACGGGTCGGTACGGGTCGCGCCCTTGGCAAGCACCCTGGTCAGCGACGATACCGCGCTGCTGGCGCAGATCTGCGCCGACAAGCGGCTGGACAAGCTCAACCTGCGTCTGCTCGCCCCGACCGTGCTGGCCAGCCAAGCCACCACGGCTGACACGATGGCCGCCCTGCGCAAAGTTGGCTACGCGCCACGCCAGCAGAACGCCGACGGCCGCGACGTCATCGAGAAGGCCCGCCGCCACCGCGCCTGACGGGCTGGAGAGCACCATGCTGATCGTACGCGCGACCAAGAAACTCCTCGATCACACCCACCCGCCTCGGGCTGTCGAAGGAGACCACGACACGACCCTGCTGGGCCCGTGGTACGCCACCGCGCTGTTCTGGCGGCCCCGGCTGGCGCTGCTGGTCAACGAGCGAACCCTGCTACCGGTCCTGCTGCCCCTGGCACCAGCGCGCAGCCTTCCCGCCCGCGTCCCCGACGAGATCGCGACGGTCCTCGACGCCCACCAGGTGCCCAGGGCCTTCATCGCCGACGAGCTGCGGCACATGCAGGACTGCCGATTCGCCACGACGGCCAACCGCAGCGTCGTCGGGATCATGAACGAATTCACCAAGCTCGCCGAGATCTACACCGACGATTCCGCTCACCCCAGCCTCGTCACACTCTCGCTGCGGCTGGCCACGACGCCCTGCAGCCCCCTGTACGCCACGAACGTCAGCCCCGACCGCGAACTGGCAGCACTGGTGGGCGCTGCCGGATCAGGGAAGGGGGTCGACGGCGTGCAACATAGCGAGTAGACCGTCGATCGCCCCCCACTCGTTCGGGATGGGGTCCGGCGAGAAATGCATCATCTTGTTACGGATGCCGGCGACATCCTTGACCTGCTGAACGAACTGGGCGTGGTCGAGCGGCCAGTCGAGGAGCAGGAAGTGCTTCTCGTCCTTGAAGACGTGGACGTAGGCTCCGAAGGTCAAGCTGTCAGCGTCCTTGTGTCTCTTGTTCGTGGCGGTCTCGATGATGTCCGGGGCGATCCTGGACTTCACCCTACGGTGCAGTCGGCGCTCACATTCCTCGATCATCGTGAAGGGCCTGGCGATCTCACCAAACCGGTTGGTCAGGTCGGCAGCTGTCACGATCCCCGCGATCGTCTTGCCGTCTCTCGACCGGATGAAGACGAAGCCACGGCTGGAGATCTCATCGATGCGTGGCAACACCAGCTCGTCGTAGGCGGCGTCTGGCACGGTCTGCTTCGCCTGATCGACCGTCGGCACTGCCTGATGCGCCATCTGCGCCTTTGCGATCGACTCCCAGCTGATGGCCCCCTGGAACGTGCCGTCATCGTCGATCACTGCGAGTTGCGAGTAGTTGTACCGCAGCATCAGTGTCCGGGCCAACACGATCGAATCCGTGGGGCGCACCGATACCACTGCGGTGTCCGTCCGCAGCAGGTTACCGAACCGCAGGGTAAACGGCTTGTCCGGGACGAGTTCGTCGTCGGCAGGCTCGTTAGAATCGGTTTGAGCACTGTCCTCATCGTCGATCAGCTTTTCGGCTGCAGTCTCGTCTGTGGAGTCGTCGGCCTCGGCGCCAGACTTGAAGACGCGGATGCTGCTGCCGATCCAGCCCTCAGTGAAGGGCGGAACCGTGGTGAGACCGTTCTCGCTGAGATCGCGTTGTATGACAGCTACAGCCGAGCTTGTCCGTCGCCCGGCGTCCCACTGTCGAAGGAGCTCCCGGATGGTTAACTCCAGGCCGTCCTCAGCTGCGACGGCGCGGGCGATGAAGTCGTCCGGGGTCACCCACTCGTTGCTGGACATCTCCTCAGCGGTCGGACCGGGGTCGACGCCAGTCTCGGCGAGTGCAGCGATCCGTCTCGCGGCTCCGTTACGCCGAAGCTGACAGATGGTCAGCAGTGACCCCAGGCTGTAGAGCAGATCCTGCCCGATGGCCGATCGCGGCAGCGCCCGTTGAATCCAGATGACCGGGCGCACGTGGCGCCGATCCGCTGCGGCATCCCGGCGGTAACGGTATCCACCGGCGATCCGGCCGATGGCGACGTGGTCCGGCACGGTCTTCAGTGGCAGCACTACGTAATCGTCGACCTCCATGACCTGGATGAGACGCCACAGCTGCCCAGTCCAGTTCGCCACCACGGTTCGCGAGCGGTTCGGGTATGCAGCGCGAACAACCGCGTGTAGTTCTCTGCGCGTCGCCACCTGGCTGAGGTCGCCCACCTCCGGCCAGCCGGCAATGACGAGGGACTGTTCAAGGGCGTCCGCCTCGCGCTCGCCCTCGCGTCCTGCTCGAACCATCCACGCCGTCGTCATCGGCCCCCCAGATATCGCGCGAGACGTAAGGGAGATACTCGTCTTTCTGCCCGGCAGGGGACAACGCGTTCCGCACCGCCACAGTCACACCGGCAGGACCATGCGGGCAGTGGCGTCGAGCCAGCGGCACCAGGACAGCCTACGCAGCCTTTCAGAGGGCCAAGCGGTCTTCAACCCTCTGACGAGACTGTCCCGAATTTGATGGACTCGATGTTCCCGGGGCGGTTCACTCGGCCTAGATCGGCGGTCCTCGCCGGAACGCTGGGGTGAGCGCGGCTTTTCGGCTGTGGCAGGGCCACATCGTTGCCCGCCGCTCGACGCCGTCAGCGCGTGCGGATCGCCGTCGCCTCGCTGGTCGGGACCGTCTCCGCAGGTCCGCTGCCGTCGCACGCTTCCCACGCCGCCGGTACCGTCATCAGATCATGCAAGAACCTCGTGCGCCCGGCGGCCTTCCTCGAACTGTCAAGGCGATCGACACCAGCGGCCTCATCCGATTGGACGCCGAAGCGATCGCGTATCGGTTCAACCGCAACCACGGAGCCGGCTGGCTGACCGAGTACGCCGCTCCGCACGCCACGCACTACCTGCGCCCCGTGCTCGTGCACCGTGCCGCCCATCGACCCGAGCACTCTCCGCACTGGCGGTGCACGCTCCTGCTGACAATGCGCGACGGTCAAGAGGTCTTCTCCCTGCTGGATACCTGGCCACCCTCCTTTGACGAAATACCCGACACCCTGAGCCCGGCCACCAAAGACGCGATCGCCCACCGGCTGGAACGTGGGCAACTCTTGACCTCAGCACAGTGGGCCGACCTCAACATCTAATGGCCGCACGGGGCGACCGCCGCGCGGAGGTCGCTGCGAGGTTCCAGCCAGTGGCGCGCCGTCATTGTCCGGAGCGGCTACTCGCCGGCCAACCGGCGAGCTGCTGGCTGGTCTCCGCCCCGAGTGCCGCCGCCGCTCGGGGCGCCGACGGCGACGTGGCCGCTATCGCAGCGGTAATGGCGATGCGGTGGAGCCTGCTGGTGCCGCACACTCGCTCGCATGGTCACGTCAGTGAGCAGCGTCGCCGAGTTGAGCGGCGCGGTGCGTGCGGGTGCCCGGGTGAAGTTCCTGTTCTTCTGGGGCCACCAGCCACAGCGCGACGGCAGCATCGGGGCCGGATGCTTGAGCCAGTGGTGGCCGGCGCCGTTCACCCTCAACGGCCAGCCCTTCGCCACCACCGAGCATCACATGATGTGGCGCAAGGCCACCCTGTTCGGCGATCACGCGACGGCCACCAAGATTCTCACGGTGGCGCACCCGCACGCGGCAAAGACCCTCGGCCGGCAGGTCACCGACTTCGACCAGCAGACATGGGAGCAGCACCGCTACGACATCGTGGTGGCCGGCAACACGGCGAAGTTCGACCAGCATCCGACGCTGCGTACCTACCTGCTCGGCACCGGCGAGCGGGTGCTCGTGGAGGCCAGCCCACTCGACCGAGTGTGGGGCATCGGCCTGGCCGCCGACCACCCACACGCCACCGACCCCGCACGCTGGCGCGGGCTGAACCTGCTCGGCTTCGCCCTCATGCACACCCGCACGATCCTGCGGGAACAGGAACCGACCGGTGGGTAAGCCGCCGGAACTGGTTGCCGCCGAGTACGCGCTGTGCAGCGTCGATGTCGAGCGGATGCCCTGGTACGCGGCGGACTGGCTCGCCGACGGACACGACGGGCCGGCCCTGCGTGAACTGGCCGGACTCGACGGCACCGACACCCGACTGATCGGCGAACTCCTGCCCGACGCCCTCAGCGAGGTGGGCGTGCGTGTTCCGTCCGCAGCGCAAGCGGCGGACACCTGGCTGGCCACGCTGGCGCAACGGCTGATCAACGGCGAGGTCGACGAACGAACCGTCAGCGAGCACGCCTCGGCCTTCGTCTCACGGCACCTGGATCTCGACGAGATCTGGCACAGCCCATTCACCGACCTGCACGTGCTGGTCGACGAGTGGGATCAGGACTGGGGGCGCGGCAATCAGGAACTGGCGACGACGGTTCGTCAGCTATGCCGTGATCACATTTCCCGCGTGCCGGCTTCGCCGGGGATTGACCTCACGAGCCTCGCCCACGGCAGCGCAGAGCAGCAAACGGGCGGGCTTCGCCGGCTGCTCAACGCGTGGGACTTCATCGGCGTCCACGACCCGCGGGCCAACGTCGACGAATACGACTGCCTGATCGCACCGCTGCTGGCGAGACTGACCAAAGGTGCCGGCGCGGGCGATCTCAGCGAGTACCTGTCGGCTGAGATCCGTGGCCACTTCGGGATGACCGTCAGCGACACGGAGACCCGGGCCTTCGCGCGACGTCTACTGACCTGGTGGGGCACCGAGCAGAGGGCCCAGTGAACGCTGCGGATAGCACCCAAGGTGGGCCGCTGCGAGAGCCGGACTGATCCGAGCGTTGCGGGAAGTCCTACATCACCGCTCCGGTGGTCTCGTCATGGGTCAACGCTTCCTCTGAACCACTCGACGCCGCGAGTCAACCGAACCCGGGGCAGTCTCGCGGCGTTGTCCCCGCAGGCGCCAACCCGGCCCATCGAGCCGACCAATCCGTTACGCCCCAACGCCTTCACGAATTTCCTGGACCGGAATTGGCTGCCCCTGTCCGAGTGCACGATGGTGCCGGCCGGGTCCCGGAGCCGGGTCGCGTTGGACAGCGCCGTGACGGCCAGGGAGGCATTCATGCGGGTGTCGATGGAGTAGCCGACGATCCGGCCGGAGTACACGTCCTTGATCGCGCACAGGTACAGCTTGCCCTCGGCGGTGGGGTGTTCGGTGATGTCGGTCAGCCACAGCCGGTTCGGGGCGTCGGCGGTGAACCGTCGTTGCACCAGGTCGTCGTGCACCGGCGGCCCGGCCCGCCTGGTCAGGCCCTTGCGTTTGGCGAACACCGACCAGATCCGCTGCTGTGAGCACAGCCGGGCGACCCGGTTGGCGCCGGCGGTGATGCCGTGGGCGGGTAGCTCGTCGGCGATAAACCGGTATCCGAACGCCGGATCGTCGGCGTGGATGTCCAGGGCGGTGTTGATCAGGTGGGCGTCGTCCCAGTCCCGCTGTGAGACCGGAGCCGTGCGCCATGCGTAGTAGGCCTGCTTGCTGAACCCCAACACCCGGCAGGTCACCGCGACGGGGATCCCGTCCGCGGCCAGGTCACCGACCAGCGGGTACATCATTTTGGGGAGATCTCCTTGGCGAAGTACGCCGCCGCCCGGCGCAGGATCTCGTTCTCCTGCTCCAGGACCTTGTTGCGCCTTCGCAGCTCCCGCAGCTCGGCCGACTCGGAGCTGGTGGCCCCGGGACGGACGCCGTCCTCAACGTCGGCGAGCTTCAGCCAGCGGTGCAGACACGCCTCGGAGATCCCGAAGTCCTTCGCGATCTGCGCGATCGGCGCCTCGCCCTTGCGGGCGACCGCGACCACGTCACGGCGGAACTCCAGGGGGAACGCTTTCGGCATGACAGACATCCTTCCAGCGAGGAACACATCCTCACAGGTCAGAAGTCAACCGAACCGGGAGCAGTCCCGACCCATCGATCGTTCGTTCGCGTACTTTGCGCTGCGTCAACGGGGCCAGTCGCTGTTGGAGGTCTGGACCGACATCGAGATTCTGACATTGAGCCACCACCTCCGCCGAGGTGAATTGCCCCCACAGCGGGGCGACTGCCATGAACTCGACATCGTGATCCTCCCGGCTGGCATCAGGTCGGGCTTCCCTCCACACAACCTTGTTCGGATGGCCGTGGAGTGCAAGAACACCGCATTCCAGAAGCACATGATGCGTGCGGCGCTCGGAGTCCGGCGCGAACTCAGCTACCTGACGACACCTCGGCGGACGTCGTTCTCCATCTGGCCGCGTAGGGACGTCGCGGCCGACCCGGCTTCCGTGCTCGCTGTCTACTCAACGGACCCGACCGTCGCCGAGTATGACGAGGCAGGGCAGGTGTTCGGGGTCGACTTCATCCACGAGCCGATGTAGTGCGCAGCTTGTGAGACCGTCGCCATCTTCGCTGGAACCTCACCGGTCCGGATCAAGGGAGTCAGCTGATTGCGCCCGGCAGGCGGTACGGCAGGCCACCCTGAGCGGCTGATGCATAGGCGGCTGTGATCGCGTGTGCGACGACGAGCGCGGATCGCGCCAGCTCTGCTTCCATAGCAGGCGAGGCCACCTGGCGGAGTACATCATCGGCGAGGGCGGGTAGCCAGTCGTCGTGGGCGTGGCGAGTCTCTGGCATCTCGGTCAGTCGCCAGGTTCGCCGCCCGGCGGGGCTGTCCTCGACGAGGGTGTCGTCGTTCAGGACGACCGTGCCGTGTGTGCCGGTGAGGCTGTAGGTGTTCCTCCGCTGCGGGGCTCGCCATGAAAGCAGGATGTGGGCTTCGATCTTGCCGCTCATGTCGAGCACCAACTCGACGTGGTCCTCTACCCCCAGGGTGCTGTATCCCATCCTGCAGCCGACCAGGCGGACGTGCATCCCGGTCAGCCATTCGGCAAGGTATACGCAGTGCGGACCGTGATCGACAAGGACACCTCCCCCGGAGACTGCGGGGTTGCGGCGCCACGACGGGTTCCAGTCCGGAGATCCGCTTGCCGACGTGGGGCGTTCGATTCTCATGTCGAGGCGCTGAAGGGGTCCGATTCGTTCGGGAGCGCCGAGTTCGCGGAGACGCTGTAGCAGCGGCGAGTGCACGTAGTTGTGGCCGGGGTAGATGACCCTGCTACGTTGCCGGGCAAGCGCGATCAACTTCGCTCCGTTGCCGGGGTCGAGGAAGGTGGGCTTCTCACAGAACACGTGGGCGTCGCGCATGAGCGCCTGCTCGGTGTAGGCCTCGTGGCTGGTCGGCGGCGTGCAAATCAGCGCCAGGTCGATATCCACGTCGATGTCGTCGAGAGTGGCTGCCACGGCGGCGTGCGGGAATCGGGCTCGTGCGGCGTCGCGCCGGGTTGGCGTGGGGTCGAGGATGGCTACGATCCGGGTCTGAGGCATGGTGTCGTAGCACCGGGCGTGGGCTTCGCCTGCCCGCCCGTATCCGATGACACCAACGTTGATCATGTCGGGGCCTTGTAGCGCTGTAGCACTGACACGAGGGTGTCCACGGCTGCGGTGAGTTCGGTCTCGTCGGCGGTCAGCGGCGGGTAGAGCCGCAGGGTGTGCCCTCCGGTCATGACCAATACTCCGGCGGCTACGAGCTGCTGGAACACCTCGCGCAGCTGCTCCTTGCCGGTGACGTTCAAGCCGATCCCGATCGCCATGCCGATACCGTGGACGCTGCTGACCAGCGCCAGCCCGGCGAGGTCCTGGCGCAGCCGGGTGAGCGTCCGAGCCCCCACCTCGCCCGCTCTGTCTGCCAGCTGCTGCCTGTGTACGGTCTGGGCCACGACGGCGACAGCACGGCATGCGAGCGGAAAGCCGCCGTAGCTGGAGGAGCTGGCGCTCGGCGCACCGAAGGGTCCTCGCTGCATGAGGTCCGCCGGGGCGCAGACGGCGGAGACGGGGTAACCGTTGCCCAGGCCCTTGCCGAGTACGACGACGTCGGGGCGTACGTCTGGTTGGTCGCTGGCGAGGATGGTGCCCGTGCGGCCCATGCCGGTCATGGACTCGTCGGCGATGAGCAGTGCGCCATGTTCGTCGGCGAGGCGGCGCAGGGCACGGAGGTAGCCCGTAGGCGGCACCACGTTGCCTGCGCGGCCTTGGACGGGTTCGACCAGGATCGCTGCGAGGGATCCGGTGGACTGCTCACGCAGGATGTCGCGGGCGAGGTCGACGCAGGCGAACCCGCAGGCTGGCGAGGTCAGGCGCAGGGGGCAACGTGAGCAGTTCGCGTACGGGGCGCTGATGCTGCCGGGTGCGGTGGGTCCGAGGCCCGTGCGTGCCCCGCTGGTGTGCGCGAGGCTGCCCAGTGTGCGGCCGTGGAAGGACTGCCAGAAGGAGAGGATCTCGAAGCGGCCGGTCGCGGACTTCGCCAGCCGGATGGCCGATTCGACGGCCTCGCTGCCGCTGCTGTAGAGCTGTATGCGGTCAAGGTGAGCCGGCAGCAGGTGCCGCAGCAGGCGGGTCATCTCCAGCCGGGCGTCGCTGGCGTGCGCTCCGATCATCCAGCTGCCCATCTGTCGGGTCAGGGCTTCGACATACGCCGGATGCGAGTGGCCGAGGAGGTTGACGCCGGCGGCGCCCATGAGGTCGGCGATCCTGCGCCCGCTGGTGTCTGTGAGGTGCATTCCTGCCGCTTCGGTGACGGCGAGACCTGCCCACCGGACCGCCTCGGAGATGCCCGGTCCGAGGACGGTCATCTCCTCATCCCAATGCGCTTGGCCGCTCACGACGTCGTCTCCCTGGCGTTGGTGGACGCCACCCTGAACCCGCCGGCGGGGTGGCGATCGGTGGCGAGCATGCGATTGCGGGTGAACGAGTTCGCGCACTCGGTGGCGTAGTAGAAAGCTCCGCCGCGGATGACGTATCGCTCCCCCGGTCGGGTGCTGGCTATCTCGCGTCCGTCGTCGTGGCGGTAGGGATAGCCGAATGTCGGTTGGTGTCCGCTGTGCCCCCAGAGGCTGCGGGTCCATTCCCAGACGTTGCCGATCAGATCCTGGCAGCCGGCCTCGTTGTCGCCGTCAGGGGAGAACCGGCCGGGGGCGACGACCGCGCCGATGCCGGTGGCGCGGATGTTGGCCCGACGTGGATCGGGTACGTCTCCCCAGGGGTGTCGCCCGCCTCGATCGTTGCCTGCGGCTGCCTCCCACTGCGCTTCGCTGGGCAGGACGATGCGCTGGTCCGGAGCCAGCGCCCTGGTGTGATGCAGGTGGCGGGTCAGCCAGGCGCAGTAGCGCAACGCGTCGAGCCAGGACACCATGACCACGGGAAGGTCGTCCCGCCACCACAGCGAGTCGTCGGCCTGCCAGTGGTCGGGGCAGGGGCCGCCCTCGGCTGCGAGGAAGGCAAGATATTGGCGGTTGGTCACTACGGTGCGGGCCAGCCGGTACGGCTGTAGGCGAACTGTGTGTCGCGGGCGGCAGTCGTCCTGTCCGTCCGGTGCGTCGACGCCGAGGATTACCTCGCCGCCGGTGTGCGGCAGCAGGTCGGGTACCGCCGGTTCCTTCAGCGCTGCTTCGTGGACCTCGCGTGGGATGACGCCGTCGGCCAGCAACTGACGCAGCGACGGCTGCCGGTCCTGCCGTGACATCGTGTCCGCATAGCTGCGGACGGCCTCGGCGCGGTCGCTGGCCGCCAGCCGCAGGAGGCTGGCGCGCGCGAACGGGGTAGATGCGGCCAGCGCGGCGAGTTCGGTGACCGCGTCGAGGCGGGAACCCGGGTCGGGCGATGTGAGATCCTCGCGGACGTAATCGGGCAGTTGCTCGCTGACGTACCGGGACGTGATCGCAGCCTGGCTCGCGCCGACGGCGAGGTGAGGGCTCCCGCCTGCGGTGACGACGCGTTGCCGGGCAAGGTCCAGCAGTTGCGGCACTGCCTGCTGGGTTCCCGAGGCTGCGAGGTCGCCGAGGACCGCAGCGAGGGCATCGTGGCAGGTGCTCTCGGGCCTTGTATCCGCGGCGGTTGGCGATGCGAGCACGAAGGCGCCCGCGAACGCGGGGGCGACGGCGCCCACCGTGTCGCGAGTGGAGACGAGGTCTGCGCAGACGATGACCGGCTTTCCCGCTTCTGGAAGAACGACCGCCGACAGCTCATCGATCCGAAGCATGCTGTTGGGGCGTCCCGGAACGGAGCCGGGCAGCGCCAACGCGGTGATGTCGCCGTCACGGCGGGTGAACGTGTCAGCGTGGCCCGCCAGGCAGACCAGTAGCACATCCTGACTGGCGAGAGCTTTCCTGGCATCGTCGATGGCGCGGCGGGCGGCTGCGGGGTTGCCGAGTCGCCGGTCGGCAATCACGATGATCTTGCTGTCGAAGTGGTGGTCGACCTGCCAGCGCAGCTCGGCCTGCATCTCGCCGTGCGCCGCCCAGCCGATCGTCGGCAGGTGCCGGTAGGTGGTCGGCGCGAGAAATAGTGCGCCGATACTTACAGGTATTCGCGGAGCCATGTCACCGTCTCGCGGTACACGATTTCGCGTTCCTGCGGTTCTTCGAGGCAGTGATCGCCGTCGGGCACCCCGACCACCTTGTGCGGTCCTGAGACCAGGTCGGCCGCGCGCACGCTCTGCCCGAATGGCACCTCGCCGTCGGCCTCCCCGTGAACGAAGAGCACCGGCGTGGACAAGCCACGCAGCGGTGCGCTGATGTCCTGCACGTCCTGCAGCTCGTCGAGGAAAGCCACGCCGATCTGCTCGCCGTCGAGATCCACATAACCGTCGCGCCGCGCCGCGCTGAGGTTCTCCTCACTCACGTAGGATTCGAACGCGCCGTCGAGCAGCCAGATGGCCGGCCACAGCAGCACGACCGCCCGGTATGCCGGGTCGTAGCCGGCCAGGCCGACGGTGGCGCCGAAGCTCTCCCCTACCAGCGCCCAGGCAGTCGGCTGATACCGGTCATCGACGAAACTGCGGACCGCTCGCAGGTCCTCAACCTGTCGGGCGATGGTCATGTCCCGGTAGCTGCCGGTGCTTTCGCCGCAGCCGCGGAAGTCGAAGCGCACGGACGCGATCCCGGCAGCGCCGAGACGCGCGGCAAGGTCGACGTAGAGGTCAGCCGGCCCGTCCTTCTGCCCACCCGGTCCGCCGTGCAGCATCATGACCATGCGTTGCGGCGACCCGGTGGTCGGTGTCGCGACGACGGCAGCGAGCTCGTCATTGCCCACACCGATCCGGTGACGTGTCTGCTGGATCATGAAAACCTGCTCCTCATCTCTCGGTGGCGCGCAATCAGTCGCCGCCGACCGTCTGGCTGGTGAACCTGATTTTCGGACGCCGGTACGCGGCCAGCCACAACCACGGCATGAACAGCGCTCGGGTCGCGTAGCGCGAAGTGGCCTCCGCTTCGGACTGCTCGCCAGACAACGACAGCTGCCGTGCGTCTACAGCGGCCTTACGCGCGTGCCCGTGTGCTCTGAGCAGGCGCCCCCGGAAGAGGTTCAGCCGAGCATCGGTCAGGTCGATGCGGACCAGCTGACGGACGTCGCGGTACTCCTCAGCGATCTGCCGCGCCTGACGAAGCAGCAGACCCGAGTCCGCGAACGCCCGCCGCATCAGACTCACCTCCGCCAGATCCCTGATCGCGTATGCCTTGCCCCGCTCCCAGGGCAACTGCTCACAGGCTTCCAGGAACCGGCGCACCGTCTGCTCACACGAATCCAGCTCGCCCAGATGCCAGTAGGCGGCTCCGACCAGCGACTGTATGTCGATCATGTTGTTCGGGTCGCCAGCTGCCCGGGCGATCTCCTCGGCATCTTCCTGAGGGTTCTTGACCACGGCGAGGGCTTCGGCCGCTTGGCCGGCTCGGAACAGTGCGAAGCCGACGCACCGGAGCTGTCGGGCGATCTCCCGTGCCGAGCCGGCGTCCCGGGCGATACCGAGCCCCAGCTGGGCCGTGCGAGCCGCCTCCTCAGCCTCACCGCGCACCGCGTGCGTAGATGAGATCACTGACAAGGCCAGCGAACGCTGTTCATCGTTCCCCAGCGCCGTCGCTGCCTCGTACGCGACCCAGCCGAGTTCGATACGGTCGTCGAACAGACCCAACGTGAAGAAGATGTCGAGCGTGACCTCGAACAGCTTCACGCACTGCTCGTACGCCTCACGCCGGTGAAGGTCGCGGACGAGCAGCCGAATCGCCTCGATGTGCGCGCCGGCGCCGGCGGCGTCCTCCCAGTCCTGGCTGAAGCGGGCGATGAAGTGCTCCGCCAGCCTTCCCGCGAATGACACAGTCTCGCCGGACGCTGTGTGGTTGAGCACGAATAGCCGCAGCGCAGCCGAGCATGTGTACACCGTCACGCCGTGCTGCTGGCGCGACGAGAGCAGCCCATCGGACCACAGCCGCTCGACGAGGGCGCCCACGTCGGCCGCCGGGACCGCGAGCGCCACTCGCAGCTGCTCAGCGTCGGCGCTGCCGCCCAGGTAAGCGCACACACGCAGCAGGCTGCGCCCCATGTCGTTCACGTCCTGCCACACCACGCTGAATAGCGCGTCAGCCAACTGCGTCGACCCGCTCTCAAGCTGACCAAGCCGGTCCGAAAGACTCCGGCCGTCTCGCGAACAGGCCAGCACGAACAGCTCAATCGCCCTCGGATTGCCGCCCAGCAACCGATGGATACGCTCGAACGTGGCTGCGTCAGCGCCGACGATCTCCGGAACGCTACGGCGCCGGGCCTCCCGAAGTAGCAGCTCCTGCATGTACTGCAACTGAAGCTCTTGCAGCAGCACCCGCGGTGCCGGCAGCCGACCGGGAGTGTTGGCGCTAACGATGGCCAGCGAGCCGCTCGGCAGGGTCCTGAGGAAGTCGATCAGGTGCTGCGCATCGGCAGCGGTCAGCCGCAGGTTGTCGACAACCAGGACAGCTGGATGGTCAGCCAGGTGGGCGCGTAGCGCCTCGGCCTTGTGCTCGGCGGGAGCCGCTGACAGCGCCGGACTTCCGGTGGCGAGTCCAAGCGTGCGGGCAAGGTCCGCGAGACTCAGCACGCTGTTATGAGCGTCGAACCAGACCAGGGACGTGAACCCATGGACCGGCTTCCTCGCCGGCCGGCGCTCGGCGAGCCGATGCGCCACCTCCGTGGCCAGCGCGCTCTTGCCGACACCAATGCTGCCCTCGATGGAAATCAGGTACTCGCCGCGGTCGAGATGCTGCAGAGCCTGGGCAACCTCATTGCCGCGGTCGACGAGTTGGGTACGAGACGGCAGCAGCACCTTCGGCTTTCCTGACCGGTTCCTGCCAGCTTCGCGGAGACGCACGATCAGGGGCGGCAACCCCAGGACAGCGGCGACCACCGCCAGCAGCCCGGAGATCAGGCCGAGCCACTCGCTCACGCCGGAGGTGAAGCCACCCACAGAACAGACCTCACTCGCACGCCACCATCACGGTCGGTCATCTGTCGACCACAGAATGACGATCATCCCCCGCCAGTCTTACGGACGTCCACGTCGGACGCAATGCCTCGACTGCATCGGCAAAGTGCCAGTGAATTCGGCGCTGCCCACGCCTCGACCTTGCCCTGCATCCAGGGCTCATCGACCTCCTGGAGCGTCACGACCAGGAACTCCTTGATGTCCACGCCGCCTGAACTTCGGCCGTACTACCCCGCCGGCAGAACACCCCCGTCGTGGCTGGTGTTGACAGCCGACACAGGCTGAAGCAGCGTGATCGATAGCGCGTTAAGGAGGCGACCTCAGTGGCAGCGACCGGCACTCGCCAGCTCGGCAGGTGGCTCGTACATGCCTTGGGAAACCTTGGAGGCAAAGCCTCGCGGCCCGTCGCCTTGAAGGAGATCGAAAGGTTATACAGCACATGCTTCACGAGTGAAGACCTCGCGCAGCTGTCCAGCAGGGGCGGCGAGCTGGCATGGCGCAACCAGATGTCCGTAGCGCGTCGCGCGCTGGTCGACGACGGTGTCCTCTATCCACCGGGCAAGTTTGGTAGGGGAATTTGGTCGCTGACCAGCGACGGCTTGGAGGACTACCGGCGTACGCACGCCGCCCCCGGGCCTGTAGCAGATACGACTCTCTGCCCGACGTTCCGCGCGCTGGCCAACAACGTCGCCACAATGTACGACCGCGGTCGTACAGTCCGCTTGGTACCGGTCGAGACCACCTTCACCGACAACCTCCTGTTGCACCTCGCTCTCACCCATCCCAGACGGGTCCGGGTGGAACGGTTCGGATCCCATCGCGAAGCAGACACCGGCGCGGATTGGGAGTGGTGGGTGCACCATCACGGCAGCTATTTCGGGTTCCGTATGCAGGCCAAGCGGCTGAGCCCGGACTCCGATCGGTTTGCGCTGGACCAGCGTGCAGCTGCTCGCCATCCAGGTCAGCTACAAATAGAAGTCTTCGCAGATTCCTGCCGCAAGGAGAACATCCCCGGGCTGTACTGCCTCTACAGCGACCGCCAGCCGGGAAGTTTCCCTGCCATCGGAAACAACCGAGCATGCCCACACGGACATCTAGATCATTCTCAGTGGGGATGCGCTCTACTGCCCGTTTCCGCCGCGCTCACGCACGTTCGTGCTGGCCACGCCCTACGCTCGGATATCGTGCTGTCCGATGCCTGGCCCTGGTACCGGCTCGTCTGCCAATCCGGAACAGCAAACGTGGCTACGGCAGTGAGACGGTTCTTCGCCACAGCAGGTCAAGCTGCGCTGGAGTCACACTACAGCTATGGAGCGTCTACCCCACCGGACGACGTGCGGCGGCACTTTGAGGTTGGTGACGAGGTGCCTCTCGAACATCGGCCCCGGCTGGCAGGCGTAGTACTCATCGATGCTGGCCGTCTGAACAACCAGGAGTACGCCGGACGCCAAGACAGCCGCTGAGAGGGCGGTCCGCAGTTACTTGATCTGATCTATGCGTTGCGTCCGGTTGGAGGCCTTCCGTTAGGTTCGCTGTGGATAGTGACTGGCCGATTTGCGGGATGTGAGTTTTGGTCGTGACTGTCGGGCGGATGGGGCGTTAGCCCGGTCATGGGTGATCGAAAGCGGTATCCCAGCGATGTCACCGACGAGCAGTGGGAGCTGATCGGACCGTTTCTGCAGGCGTGGAAGGCCAAGCGGGTTGCGGTCTCGGTGTCGGGCCAGCCAGGCGACTACGACGTGCGGGAGATCGTGAACGCGATCTTCTACCAGAACCGGACGGGTTGTCAGTGGGCGTACCTGCCGCACGACCTGCCGCCGAAGTCAGCCACCTACTACTACTTCGCCCTGTGGCGTGACGACGGCACCGACCTGGTGATCCACGATCTGCTGCGCTGCCAGGCCCGGGAAAAGGTCGGCCGTCGGGAGGATCCGAGCGCGGTTGTGTTGGACACCCAGTCGATCAGGGCGGCGAACCACATCCCGGCCACCACGACCGGCAAAGACGCGGCGAAGAAGGTGTCGGGGCGTAAGCGAGGCCTGGCCGTGGACGCGTTGGGTCTGATCATCGCGGTCGTGGTGACCGCGGCGTCGGTCGTCGCCCGCTCGGCGACCAACGCCACCCGCTTGACCACTGACAACGCCATCGGCATCCGACTGCTCGACAAGGTCGTCGCGCACACCCCGACGGTGAGCCGCTCCTGGGTCGACGCCGGGTTCAAGCAGGACCTCGCGCTGCACGGCGCCGTCCTGGGCATCGACGTCGAGGTCGTCAAACGATCCGACACCAAGCCCGGGTTCGTGCCGATCCGCAAACGGTGGATCGTCGAGCAGGTCAACGGCACGTTGATGCTGCACCGCCGTTTCGCGCGCGAGTACGAAAGCCGACCAGAGTCCTCGGTGTCCCGAACCCTGTGGGCATCGACGGCGAACATCGTGCGGCGGCTGACCGGGACCAGCACACCCTCCTGGCGGCACCGGTGAACCTTCCCACGGTCCTCGACCTGATCGCCGACCGCGAACCCACCACACGCCAGGACGCCGACCGGCTACGCGAGCAGATCACCACGTTGACCGGCGAACTCGCCCGCCTCGACGGCGAACTGGGCCGACCTGCCACGACCCGCGCCACCCTGCGCATTCTCGCCGCCGCCGAGTTCACCGCCGACGACCCGACAATCGCCAGCGCCCCTACCAACAGATCCTGGCTGTCCTTGGTGCCGAGCCCGCCGGCATGCGCGCCAAGGGCATCTGGCTCGCCCTCGGCGTCGAGCCCTCGCCGAAACATGTCGAAGGCACCCGCGCGAAGCTGAAACGCATGGTCAACCGCCAGGTCCTCACCGAAGACCAGCCCGGAGTATTCACCCTCGCCCAGATACGGAGACCTAACACTCCGAACCACCCTCTCGAGACCGCACAGCGTCTTGCTGCAGCAAACTTGCGGGAATAAATGGGCTTCTTGACCCATGCCAGAAGACGGCTAGGTCGTCGCGTGCTCGGGTGGCCGCGACGAACAGGCGGGATCGATCTCGGGCACGTTCCTGCCGATAACGCTTGGGATCATCGTTACGGAAACGGTCGATCGCACGCCGCGGAACGAGACCGTCGCTGGCACCGGCGATGATGACCCGCTGGTATTCGAGGCCCTTGAAGCGGTGCATGGTCCCCACATGCACGCCGTCCGGGCGGACCGGGCCATCGGGGCCAATTTCGACGGCTTGGATGCCTTCGTCGATGAGCCACTGGATCACGTCGTTGACATAATCCCTCGTGGGTACGCAGACAGCGGCCGAGCCGTCGGATGCGTTGCCCCAGGCCCGAAGCTGTCCGATGATCAACCCGCGTTCCTGAGCCCAGGTCGGAGCGCCACGGAAGGTCGGGGTTACGCCGTGCAACAGGGAACGATAGCCGTTGAGGGTGTCGGTTCCACCGTCCAGATCGTCGTAGGTTTCCCCAGTGAGCAGTTGGGTTGCGACCTTCAGGATCTCGCGGGTGGTGCGGTAACTGATAGTAAGCCGGGAGGATCTGCGGCCCCGGATATTGATACCGACGGTCGACAGCGCTACCTGATTATCGTAAAGCCGCTGGTGGGTGTCACCTGTGATGAACATGTCGTCCGGGCCGACCGGGGTCATGGCGCGCAAGAGGCGCCAGTGGGTGGGGCTCAGATCCTGGGCTTCGTCCACGACGATGTGCTGGTAGCGGTAGCGCAGGGTTTGGCCTGCCGTGTCCCCGGCGGCTTGGATGCGGGCTTCGCGGTCGAGTTCGAGTCGGGCCGCGCGGGCGGCGATCTGGCGCCAGGTCCAGACGCCTTCGCGGTCGAGTTCCTTGGTAAAACGCTCGGTGATTTGCCAGATGGTGTCTCGGTCGTCGCGGGTGATCGGCTTGCCGCGGCCGACGCGCCGCACGCGGAAGTATTCGTCGCGGGTGGTGGCGGCCTGGCCGAGGATGATGTGCGCCCATTCCGCGTTGAGGAACTCGGCGTCGAAGCGGCATTCGCCCAGTTCGAGCAGGAAGCTGTTCCAGCGTTTGAGGGCGGCGGTCTCGTCGATGACGCGGCGTTTGGCATCGGAGCCGGCCTCGTTGACGATGCGGCTGGCGAGTTTGTCGATGTTCACGATGTCGACGCGGGCGCTGAGATCCGCTCCGGCCAGGTCGAGCAGGCGGGAGCGCAGGTCAGCGGCGAGGTTCCGGTTGAAGGTGGTCAGCAGGATCGGCTTGTCCTTGCCAGGTTCGAGACGCTCGGCAAGGCATTTGACGCGGTGCAGGGCAACGATGGTCTTGCCGGTGCCGGGTCCACCGCTGACCCGCGCGGACCCCGGGTAGGGGTGGTTAGCGACCTTCCTTTGGGTGGGGTGCAAGAACACCTGCCAGCGAGCGAAAGATTCCGCCAGGATCGCCTGCAACGCGGAGTCGTCGGTGGTGACCTGGGTGGCCGGGTTGTTCGAGGCTGCCGCCCAGTCGTCGGTGTCGACGGGCTCGTCGGCCCTGACCGGAGTGGTAACGAGGTCGAGCACCTCGTCATAGGTCTTCCCGTCGTGCAGGGCGAGCAGAATGTCGGCGGTAAGGGCGGGCACACAGTCGGCGAAGCGCAGCAGGTCGTCATCGGTATGAAGGCGACGGATACTGGGGAGCAGAGGCTCCGCCACGCCCAGGTCGGTCAGTTGCTGATCGGTGTATGGGTCGAACAGAGCGGGAGCCTTGACAGGCTTCTCGGGAACAGCTGCCGGGTCGTCGGCGGGCAAGAGTCGGCCAACGATGCTGTCGCCGACTGCGGCAAGGTCGATGACCTCGATGCCGCCGGTGACGCGGTTGATCTGATACGAATACCGGTCGAGATCGTCGTAGACATCGCTGCGATGCCGAACTGACACGAGCAAAAAGTGCCGCTCACCGACGTTTAGCAGGATGGCGCGGTGCGCGTCGGTGACGCGCGCGGAGTACAGGCGTGAGCCTTTGAGTTGCTTGAGCCGCAGGCCGTGGGCTTGGGGGTTCTGCCGGAACTTCGACTGGAAGTTGTAAACGGCTCCGGCATCAGCCCGGGACAACGCGAGGATCTCCTTGTCCGCGCGGTCCAAAATCTGCAAGATAACCGGGCGTCGGCTGGTGTCAGTCATGCGTCTCCTCCGGTGACCAGGGCGGCAAGTTCGTCGATATCCCATTCCTTGGCCGGGCGGACGTGCCATCCTGCGGCAGCGAAGGCGGCGTCGCGGTCCTGCTCTTCGATCTCGGCCGCTGGGCCGTGAAGCCGTTGAACGACGGCTACCCGCAGGTTGGGCCAGGCAAAGTCGGCCTGCCAGCCGTCCTCATTCAGTTCGTAGCCGGCCACGGGGGCCGGTACCTGACGGCTGATCAGGCCATGCAGCAGCGCTTCCACGCCGGATTCCTCCAGGTCTGCCAGGTCGACGACACGTTGCCAGGCGGAATCGACCTCGTCGGTAGGTGCCGTCGCGGGTGGGGCTGATTCGGCGCTGCGACCGAGCCAGGTGGCGGTCTGCTCGTCCAGCGGTTCCGGGCGGTGGGCCGCGATGAGGCCGGTGCCCTCCGCTGCGGCTAGCAGCGTCGGATCGAACGAATCGAGGATGGTCTGGGCCAGTTGCGCGGCATCGCCGTCGCCATGCGCTAGGAACTGGATGACGTTGCCCCACCAGAGCCACGCCGCCCACCGGCGCTTGTGCCGTAAATCGGCACTTACCGTCGCGGCACGGTCATCAACGACGGTGAAGGCGGACCAAATCGGACGTCGGGGGTCGGTCCGCTGGTCGAGTACTAGTACAAGCGGGCAGCCGTTGGCGTCGTCGGCGCGGACAACGGTGATCCGGCCGCCGGCCACAGGAGGCGGCATCGGTTCGCCGTAGACCGCCGCACTCACGCTGGCGGCGAGGACGCTCGAGTCGGTGATGATGCGCTGATTGTCGGGCTGGCGGAGCAAGCCGGCCAAGGTGGCTTCGGCTCGGTTGCGCCAGAGGTCGAGGTCGGGGTCGCGCAGGAATTGCAGGAGCAGGTCGATCGGGTTGCCCCAAACGAGATTGTTGAGTTGCTGTGGATCGTTGCCCGTCCGCTGACGGTAGAGGTCGCGCGCGGCTTGCTGAGCGAGGCCCTGGTAGGGCGGCCATACCGGCTCCTGACGGAGGCCTTCGTTACGCCAGGACTGAACGTCGTCCCAGGTGATTGCGAAAACGTGCAGGTCGTGAGCCCGGAGCCGGGTGCGTTTGACGGTATCGTCGGCCAACCGGTTCAGTCCGGGTGGCGGGCTCGCGTGGTACTGGTAGCCGTCAAGGTAAACGGCGACCTCCTGCGCGGCGGCATCGAGGCGTTTGAAGTGCACGTCCGGCCGGGTGCCGGTGATCGTGTTCTGCAACTTCATCCGCCAGTGCACGACGCGGCCGTCAGGTGCTTCCAGTCGCAGGTCGGCAAAGCGAGCGCCGTCCGTGTCGGCTCGCCGGGTCAACCGTACGGTCGGGTCTTGCTCGGCCCAAGCGATGAGTTTGTGCAGGAACTTACGCTCCAACTCGCTCTCGACCAGAGGCGTCAGCGAGATCTGGTCGGCCGGCCCGGCGTCCGTGGAGATCTGCCAGTCGTCGAGGAGTTGGCGCAGGATCTCCAGCGCCTCGTCGCGGCTCATCAGCGGGAAATCTTCGTCACGGGCGAACCGCAGCAGGCACCGGTGGCATGCCTTGCGTCCCTCACGGTTGCACTCGCAGGTGGTGATTGTCTCGACGGCCGTCCTCAGCACCTCGTGGAACTCTTTGCTGGCCGACAAGCGGTGCAGGTACCCGGTTCCGGAGGGCTGGGTGTCGTACACGACCAGGAACTGACGGACATTGTCACTGCTGCTGTCGGCCATAGGGGCCCTAACGACCCGAAGGTGGTCCGGTTCGCCGCCGTACTTGACGGTTATGCCCAGCATGAGCGCGGCAGCGAAGGACACCACGCGTTCGTCGACGAGGGCGGTCGCGGCCGGGATGAGGATCCGCAGCGCCTCGGTCTCCAACTCGTGCACAAGCAGCAGCGGTGTGTGGGTGGCGGTGTAGGGCGAACGGCGGTGCCGGCACCAGGGCTGGTGGTGCTCGGTTCCGGGCGCGTTGCCGCTGGGCGCAGGGCTGGCCCCGGAGTGCGGGTCGGTGCCCGGGATGCTGGTAGCGGTCGGCGGCGGACCGTCTGCGGTGGTGCCGCCACAGTCCACGCAGGTGTAGAAGGGGTTGAGCCGCACCAGCGACCCGGCGAAGGCGTCGGCGGCAGGTCGGTCGAAACGGGCTGTGCCGAGGTTGAACTCGCGGATCTTCGCGTGTCTGGTGTAGTCGACGCCGAAGGTGACTTTCTTGTGGCGCCACGGATTCTCGATCGCGGTGATGTCCACGGCGAAGGTGGTCGTGTACCGCCGCTGGGCCCGCTCGTCGGAGTCATCGCGGATTCGCGCGTCGTCACGCCGGTCCCGGGAGCGCACGACCGTCGGGCGCAGAACGTAGTGCAGGCAGCCCGCGTCGGCGATGGCCGGCGTCTTACAGCGCGGACAGTTGCTGGTGTCAGCCACCGCATTGGCGGTGCGGACGTAGCCGCAGGACGGGCAGACACGCCAGCGCTCGTACAGCGGCCGGTCCGGCCTCCCAATCTCCAGGCCGTCGATGGTGTGCCGGTAGCCGCGCACGTAGTAGGTGTTGCCCGGTGCCAACTCGACCAGCGCGGTACGGGCGGGCCGCGAGTATTCGCGCAGCTCACCCCCGTACCGGCGATCTCCGTCGTCGGTCGGCTCCTCCCAGGTCAGGGTGGCGTCCAGCAGGATCCGGGAATCAATCAGCGAGTAGTTCGGCAGCAGCCCGAACTCGACCATGGTGGTGTGCGCGCTCGCACCGCCGATGTCGCCGAGGCGGTCGCCAACGGCTTTCCGCTCAGCCTTGAGCGCGCGCAGCTCGCGCGCCTGCGACGGATCGGACTGGATCAGATTGGCCATCGCCGCGTTGATGGCCTCCTTGCGTCGGCGCAACCCGGCGAGGCGTTCCTCCCAGCTCGCGACGAAGTCGGCGATAGCCGCGGCGATCCCGTCGGTGGCGAAGGCGGTCAGCTCGCTGGCCGCGCCTTCGTCGACGGCCCCGGCGAACAGGTTCAGGAAGTCCGCGACCAGCCGCTCGCCCTCGGCAGTAGCCGTGGCCACCAGGTCATTGAGCCAGCCTGTGTCGCCGAACAGCACGGACGCCAATCGCGGCATCGGGGCGACGTCGGTGAGCTGGTCCCGGGCGGCGAGGTCGATCAGATACGCCAGGTACTGCCGGCGCAGAATAGCGACCGCCGACAGGTAGCAACCTGGTGGGCGGATCTGGCCCGCGATCATGTCGCGCGGTTCGTTCAGGTAGTAGCGGTCGCGCTCCCGTCGCCCGACGAAGGTGAGCACCAGGGAATTACCGCTGGTGCGGCCCGCGCGGCCCGCGCGCTGCACGTAGTTGGCCGGCCCGCGCGGCAGTGAACCGAGGATCACCGCTGACAGGTCGCCGATGTTGATGCCCAGTTCCAGCGTCGGCGTACAGGAAAGCACGTTCGGGTCGGTGTACCGTTCGTTCTTGCGGAACGCTTCCTCGACGGTTTCGCGCTGCCCTCGGGTGAGCATGCCGGTGTGCTCGGCGGTCACCACCCGGAAGACGCCGCCGTCGAGGTAGAGACGCCGGTAGTAGTCACCCGCCGCAGTCGCATCGTGCGCCACGACGAACCGTCCGCCGCATCGGTATCGAAGGCACCGCTGCCCTACCCAATCGGGTACGCGGGTCGGCGGCACGGTCTGCTCCCACGCGCAGGAGTCACAGCGCACACCGGCCGCGGCGGCCTCGTCATCGCTGAGCCGGACCACGTCGATGTGCCCTGGCTGCAATCCATAGACGATTGTCGAGCCATCCACGATCGTCCGAGATGCAAGCACCCCTTCCCGAGCCAGGACCGCGAGCAACTGCGGAAGATAGCGGTCGGCTTCGGTGCGGGAGAGGCCGAGGCAGCGCATCACCCAGTCCTGGTACCAGTTGTTCGCCGCGGAGAGGATGTCGAACTCCGTACGGCTCTTCGGCCCGGTCATTGCGAACGACGGCGCCGACAGGCCGTGCGGGAAGGCGGGCATGCCGTCGGGTCGGCCGCCCCACACCTGCCAGCGGCGGCCACCCTGCTGCACGTACGGCTGCAGCCAGGTGTGCCGGACGCCTCCGCGGATCCGCAGCCGTTCGAGCAGCCCGCGAACCATGGTGGCGAAGGCAGCACCGTCGGGCAGCGAATCAAGCGTGCGCTGCGGTCCATCCAACAAGACGTCTCGGCACAGCGCGACAATCTTGGGCAGGTCGTCGATCACGACCTCGACGGAGGCCGTGCGGGTCAACTCCAGCGTCCGGCCCTGCCGTGACCGCAGGCCGACTTCCATCACCGCAGCGAACGCCAGGCGTTCCCCGATCAGCCGCCAGGTGTCTCGATCAGCCATGCCACCGGAGAGCAGCGCGTCGACGCCCGGATCGTCGTGCAGATCCGGCGGGACCACCGCGGCCAGCGTCGCCGGGTCGCTCGCGGCCTGAATCACGTCCGCGATGACCTCGTTGAGGCGCACCGGCACGCCCGGCGTCAACTGGTTGGCCAGCAACGCCCGGAGCGAGAAACTGTAAGACCGGTTGGCGACGAATCCCGCGCGATGCGCCGCGTCCTGCACCGAGTCGTTGAACAGCAGCGTCTTGCGTTCGTTGCCGACCAGCTCGCCACCGGTGAACAACTGGGTCACCGCTACTGAAGCAAGGCTGGCCAGGCCCGCGCCGAGGAACCGGATGCCGGCATCGAGCCCGCACGCCGGGCATCGGTCGTTCTCGGCATCGCGATCCCGGTACAGATCGCCCAGAACAACCACCCCACCGTTGGGCACGCCCGCACGGTCGGCTCCGGGGTTGAACGGACGGATCCGCGTACCGGATGCTTCGAGCACCAGGAGCCCGGCTCCGGTGCCGCCTTGAATCTCCTCGCCAGTCGCGGCTATCAGGGACCGTACTCGCCTCTTGTCACGTCCGACGCTGGCCCGGTAGATCTTCTCCGGCTCGCCGACTAGCTCCTCGGGGTCACGCTCTGGCGAGATCGCCGACCAGCCCGACCGGCCGCAGTGTCGGCAATAAATCGCCGGCAGGAGCGCGTGCCGCCGGTCGGCAACCACAGAGTCCATGTCCGAGGTCTCCACCTCGGCTCCCCGCGGCAGCTCACCGAACCATCCGAACGCCGGAGCCACAGCGACCGCACGCAGCAGCCGCGACACGACGCGCACCCACATGTGGGTCTCGACCGCCAACAGCGGCAGGTCGGGCTCCTCGGGCAGGCGCGCCATCGACAGCAACGCCACGAAGCGGGCCAGCGCGGTCGCTGCCAACTCAGGCTCGACGCGGAATGCCCGACCCCACGAGTACGCCCCCTCGCGCGGCACCAGCTCCAAAACTTCCGCGAAGGTCTGTGGCCGGTCACCCAGCACTCGCAGCACCGCCTGGGTCAGGATGTGCTTCCGCAGGCCGGCACCGAGGGCGATCGGCGTCAGGTCGTCGCTGCCGAGCACCGCCTCGGCGATCGAGCGCATCGACTCTGGTTCCCGAGACGGATCCGGGAACGCCGCGAGTTCCGCCGGCTCCGGCAAGGGGAACGAGAAGTCGATCTCCTTCAGAACCTCGTCCGCGCCGGCCCGAGACTCGCCGATTACCGAATGCTTGTCGAACTCGGTGGCGAACACCTGTGCCGCGACCCGGCGCAGATCCTCGACGACGTCGGCCGACCCTGCATACCCTAGGGTCGCCGACGTCGCGACCGGGCAAATGTCCCCCAGCGGTTGACCCTCCCGGGCTTGCCCGGTCACTGCGGCCAGCCGGCGAAGGAGCATCGCGACATCAGTGCCCTGAGCGCCGTCGTAGGTATGGAACTCGTCGAGCACCACGAACGCAAGTTCGGCGTCCTCCCACAGTTTCTTGTCGTCTGACCGCTGCAGCAGCAGGTCGAGCATCTTGTAGTTCGTGATCAGGATGTCGGGCGGGTTGTCGCGGATCTCGTGCCGGCTTGTCATCACCCGCGGATAGGTCACCTCGGCGACATCACCGATGTACAACCCAGCGGTCAGCCCCGCCAGCGCCGGCTCATTGACGAGGAGCCCGTTGATCCGCTGGGTCTGGTCGGTCGCGAGGGCGTTCATCGGGTAGAGCAAGACGGCTTTGACCCCGGTCTGTCCGGCCCTTCGGGCGCGCCGACAGTGGTCGAGGATCGGGTAGAGGAACGACTCAGTCTTGCCCGACCCTGTGCCGGTGGTGACCAGAGTCGGCTGCGCGGGACCGGTGACGGTACTCAGCCGGGCGAATGCCTTCGCCTGATGCTCGTATGGTGAGAACCCGGTCGGCAGCCAGTCCAGCGGCGACCGCCACTTCTTGCCGACCCGCCGGAACGGCATCCGGACGTGGAGATACGGCCCGCGGAAGATGCCCTGCTCCGGGTGGTTGAGGAACCCCGCGAGTGCCTCCCGGACGCCGGTGTCCGCAAGCGCGAACGTGGTCGTCAGGTACTGCGTCAACGTATGCCGCAGGCTCTCCGCGGCAAGCGTTGGCCTCACGGCCGCCACCCCGCATCCTTGGCCGCCTGCAGCCGCCCGCTGAAAACCGCATGCGCCTGCCGCATCTCCGTCGGTCGGTCCGCCTTGAAGAACGGCGCGGAGTATCCCTCCGGGGGCGGTGCCTGCGCAGGGTCTTCCAGGTGGGCCATCAACTGCACGAAGTGCTCCTTCGTCTGGCCGGTCCCGTATTGGTTGAAGTTCCCTGCGATCTTCCTGCCGTTCGCGTCGAACCACATCTGAGTCTCGTAGTCGACCAACTGCGGGAACCTCGACAGGTAGATAGAGACAAGTTCGTCTGCACCAACGCCTAACCAAACCGCAACTAGTGCATCCATTTCAACCAGCGCCGCACGCCGCTCCCGCTCAGAGCGCAACAGCGTTGCTCTGTCCCAGGTCGGACCTACCTTCTGCAACGGCGGCAGCCCAACCCATTTAACGGCCCAGCTCTCGTCATCGGACCACGAATTATCAAAGAGTTCCGACCACACTGGCGCATAGTTAGATGTCACGCAATTAAGGCGCAACGTACGCAAAAGCAAGGCACTTGATAGCGGGTGGCCGGATTCGGGGGCAGGAAGCATCTTCGCGTCGGTTGATTTGAGGTGCGATCGGCCTGAAACTCTGAGCGCATAGTCCAACAAGAGGGACGACCAGAACCCGACTACCAATACCGTCGCCCTGTTGTCACGTAGAGCCATCGACCTAACTGCATCAACATGAGTTGGACCCGGCGGTATAAGCGCAGGAAAAAGACTGCGCTCCGTTGAAGCAGGAATCATTTCGCGCCAGGCAACCCTGTAAAAGTCGCTGTATGGCCGGCTTGCAGCCGAGCGGAAGTAGTCCAGGATAGCCGTTTCGGTCGGCTCGACTGAATTTTTCCCGCGCAACTCGAAAACTGCATGACGCCTAGCAGCGACAGAGGAAGAGAGATCACCTAACCTACTCTGATCAATCCAGTGATCACGAGAAGAGATGGATCTCGCACCGCGCGCCATCACGTAGTCCGTCGATGGGACCGCGTCATCAGTAATCGTCGCCAGATCGACCGCTTTGTCAGTGTGCAGAGTGCGAGGAGGCTGCTTCGCAAAAGGATTCGAGATTGCAATCTGAGGACCACGAAGTACAACCTCATCCCATCGAGTTGACTGGCGCGTCTCGGAACGCATAAGGCCATCGCGCTTCGCGCCTGACTCATGGAAACCGCTCGTGATGCTGGGCGAAAGCGCCCCGAGTCGGGTACCCCGCGTCGCCAGCGCAGAGATGGCAGCCTGCTCCAGACTCGAGACCGGGTATAGCAGTTTTGTCTGACTAACATCTTGGGCCGGGTCGCCAGTAATGTGCTGCCAGTTCCTGAGAACTTCGATATCCACTTGGATTACCCGCTTTCGATGCGGGCGAAGATCCCAGACACCCTTAAACTTCAACCCCGGCACATCCCCAGAGCCATCATGATCCAACGATGGAATCAACACTCCGGGGTCGAACAGCCAGCACAAGTGGTAAAACCCGATACTGTCACGGGGGGGCCCGTAAACGTTGATAGAGAAAGGACGGTTCCAGTCGACATCAGCAAAGATTAGGCGCCTGTTGATGAAGTGAGCATGAAGTCGAAGGTGACGATACGTGGCCGAGCGAAAGACGCCCTCTCTGACACCGGTAAGATGACTGTCCTGGTGGATTAGAGCCGAGACACCGATTTGCCCAGAATTGACCCACGCCTGGCACATAAACGCTCGATAGAGATCGGGTTGAGTGCCAGCCAATAGCGGATACGAAGAAATCGATCCCAGGAAGGATGATGTCGCGGAACTCGACGCAAGGAATGCCAGGTACTCTAGGCGTTGAGCGTGGGCGCCCAGGACTCGCGACTTACGCCTTTCTCGCTCCTCAAGCGTGCGATCTTTCGCCAATTTGAACCAAGGGTCATTCTCGGCCAGAATAGCGTCGTCATCCCAATCTGGGCGCACCCAGGGCGGGTTGCCGACCTGCAGGTCGAATCCGCCGTTGGCGAAGACCTGGGCGAACTGCAGCTCCCAGTGGAAGAAGCCCTGCTGATCGGCGATCTCCTCGACCGTGCTGACCCACGGGAAGCGTTCAGCGATCCTCGTGGGTGGCTCCATGCCGGTCCAGCGAAGCAGCTCTTCCTCGTACTGTTCGAGGGTTTCGAGGTCGTGGAACGTGGCGACGAAGGAGTCGGCCGGGATGTCGCTGGTGCCGAGGAGCGCCTCGCAGAAGGCGAGCCAGTCGTCCAGACTCGCGAGCGGCACCTTGCGGGCGAGCCGTACGGTGATCCGCTCTTTGCTGATCTTCTTGTTCGAGGGCTGGGTGGGGGCAGCGATCGTGAGCTGCTCGGGTTGCCCGAGGTCGGCGAGGCTGAACAGACCGTCATCGCCCCATCCGGTGAAGGCCGGTGGGTCTTCAAGGACCACACGTTCCTCGATGCGCGACACCGATGTCGCCGCCTGTTCGTACTCGGGTGCGCTGCCGTCGAGCAGGCCGACGCGGTCGAGCGGCCAGAACCAGAGCGCACACCAGGCGTTCATCAGGGTCTTGAGGCGCCAGTAAGGCGCGCCGATGGCTTCGAGGGCGGCGAGGATCTCTTCACGCGGAGCCGAGTCGTCGGCGTCCGGCAGGCCGGTCGCGCCCCAGACGTCGATGTGGCGGCGGACCATGTCCTCGGACAATTTGATGCGTTGCCGGACTAGGTCCCAGAACAGCTCCACTCGACCGGCGAGGTTCTGAAGCCGTCGGAGCTGGGATGGCGATCCCTTGGTTCCAGGTTGGTGCAGGATGCCCCGGCGCCAGTCGCGGAGTCGGGCGGCGTCGTCGGGTGCCCAGGTGCGGGCTTCCTTCTCCTTGGCGACGGCTCCCCATCCGTCGGCGGGTAGCAGGAAGTGGTGGATCTCGTCGTCGGGCAGCTGGCCGTCGCGGAAGGGCCGGTCTTCCGGCGCGGTGGTTAGCCAGGCGCGCTTGGCCAGGGCCTTCTTGGGGTACGTGCGGCGGCCAGCGCCGATGAGCGAGTTGCCGTGCCGCAGGTGCAGACCGAACCACGGTGCCTGCAGGCCCGCGTGCATGACGTTGAGCCAGATCGACACGTCGGCCAACTCGACCGCCATGGGGTTGAGGTCGACGCCGTAGCAGTTATGCAGCGCGATGTACGCCTTTGTCTTTTGTAACTCGATGGCGTACTGCTCGGGGTCCAGGGACTTCCCGGTCTCCTCCTGCGCGCGGCGCAGGTACTCGGCCGCAACCTGGTTGATCGCCTCGTTGAGGAAGGCGCCGGAGCCGAGAGCCGGTTCGCAGATCGTCCAGGTGAGTAGGTCCTGCGCGCGCTGCGGCGGGCGCTCCTTGATCAGTTGCTTGAGAGCGAGGTTGACGGTGACCTCGGTCAGCGAGGGTGGGGTGTAGTAGGAGGCGCTGGTCTGCCGGTCCCGGCCGGCGAGTCGGTAAACGAATGAACCGGCCGGGTAGCGGACCCGATCACGGCGGCCGGTCTCCTCATCGGAGCGGGTGACGAAGACTTCGTCGGGGAACGCATCGACGGCGGAGGCTCGGATCATCCAACTGCCGTCGCTCGCGTCGCCGCCCTTTGCAACCTCGTACAGCTCCTCGTCGGCGATGAAGCCGGTATACGACATCAGCCCCTCGTACACGGCGCCGAGCTGGTTGATGCCGAGTTGGGCGTACGAGATGAAGCCGCCGCGTTGCTTCTTGCTGCCGCGGGTGAGCATGAGCAGTCGCAGGACGGTATGCAGGGTGGCGTTGCGCAGCCTGGTGTCGATCGTCCGCGCGTCGGGCTCGTCGGGGTCGTCATCGGGGTGAATGAACGCCTTGGGCCCGATGTGTTTGATGGTGCCGTCCAGGAACAGGTTGGACTGCAGCGGCTCGAACCGGATGCCCTCGCCCTCGCTCGTCCCGTCAGTGACCTCGGTGCCGCCGCGCTCGTGGTAGCCGCCGTTGACCTTGTGGAACAGCAGGTCGAGCGACTCGTACAGGTGGAAGCCGTTGGCGGCGGCCTCGCCGACGAGTGGCCGGGTGACCAGGTCGCCGAGCCGGGTGAGGCTGTAGCCCTCCATGTACTCGGGATAGTCGACCGGCAGCACACCGAGGTCGGGGCGGGCCTCGGCGTAGAGCAGGAACAGGATCCGGTAGAGGTACCGCAGGGCTTCCTTGGCCAGGGAACGTCCGAGATCGGTCGCGTCCATGAGCGCTTCGGGGCGGACTCCGGCCTGGGCGATCCGGGCCAGAACCTCGTTCGCGATGTGCTCGACGGACGATCGGATGCCTTCGCGCAGTTCCGTGGAGACGCCGACGGCGTTCTGGCGTGAGCCGGCGACCAGACCGGCAAGAGGTTCGGCGCCGCCTTCGGGCGGAGGACGCAGAGCGTCGGCGCTGAACAATGCGGCGATGACGTCGAGTTCCCCGGCGGCGCGGGTGTCGTTGCGAGCGTACGCGGCGTCCAGCCCGGCGGCGAGGTAGCGGCCCTCGCCCCAGGTGAGCCGGTCGGTGAGAACCAGCACCCCTCCGCAGAGGATGAGCACGTAGCGGGGCGGCTGTTGTTCGGCTCCGAACAGCCAGCCGGCCAGGGCGAACCCGCCCTCGATGCGTTCCCGCCGGTCCAGCTCGACCGGGTAACGGAGCCGACCGGCGTCCTCGCCGGGATCGACCACTTCGTCCGGGTCGGTGGCCCAGCCGCACTCGATGACCGCGATGCCCGGCTCGGCGTGCGCGACGACGACCTCGTGTTCGCGGCCGGCGCGCTCCATGGTGATCGACTGCGGTTCGCGGTGTGTCGAGCCGGGTTCCAGGTAGCCGAGCCGGGTCAAAACGGTCGTGTGCAAGTCGTGCAGAATGGCGCGGCGTTTCTCCGCGTCGCCGAGGTCGGCCAGGTCAGTCTTCGCGTCAAGGTAGTCGCGGCGCAACGCCCGGATACCGACACGCGGGGTCGACCGGCCATCGGTCTCCTCCTTCCCCCACCGCGCGAGCAGGCCCTCGTCCTTCTTCTTCAGGTCGCGCGGCAGAACTTCGGCGAGGTAGTAGGCGGACAGGTATTCGCCGCGATTGGCGATCGCGTCGAACGTCATCGTCCTTGCGCCCCTTCATCGATTCGGGCGACGAGTACGGCGAGCAGCCGCAGCAACGGTTCCCCATCGGTGGCGAGCCGCCCGACCAGTTCCTCCTGCTCGGCGACCGTCGTTTCGACCGCGCGTCGGCGGCGACTGCGTTGCCCGGCGCTGCTCTGGTCCTCGTCGAAGAGGCTGGCCTGCTCCCATCGCTGAAGTTGCCGGCGGTAGTCGCGAATCGGCTGCTCGACGATCTCGTCCCAGTGCTGCCGCTCCGCCGCCAGATGGCTGCGGGCGACGTCGATCGCCGCGGGAACCCACTTCTGCAGCGATTCCAGGTCGAGCAGCGCCAGCGGATTGGTCATGTCCGGACCGACCCGGGCTGCCGCAAGCGCGTCGGACAACGACGTGACGACGGGTTGCCCGGTAAGACCGCTCACGGCCATCCAGTCGACCACGGTCGGCTGGCCGAGACGGTTGCAGTAGACGCCTTGGACCAGGTAGGTCGGCTCGATCACCTCGGCCAGGAGCACCGGCGCCTGCTGTCGTCCGAGCCGGAGGAGGACCTTGTCGACCAGCCACTCGACCATCGGGTGAACGTCGCTGACGAACGTGACGTCCGGCCATGCGGTCTTGCTGAGCCGCCGTGCCTGCGCCAACTTTCCTTGGGCCACGTCCCGGTCGAAGGTAACCCGCAACCGCAGCCCTCGGTCGGTGCGCTGCGACGCCAGATAGGAGCGCGGCAGGTCGGAGAGGCGTGGGGAGAGGTCCGGCGGTACGTCGAAACTGAGCAGTCCTGGTTCCCGGCGCAGTCCGATGGTGTCCTCGGCTGCGTCGAAGACCTCGTTCAGCGCCTGGTCGACGAAGGCTTCCGTGCTCTCGAACAACGTCGGGACGGTCGCCTTCTCGGGCACCGGACTGCTGGGAGTCTCACCCACGCCACCCAGCAGGTCGGCCAGCACGTCGCGTTCCTCGGCCGCGTTCAGTGATTGCTCGACAGTTTTGCCTGCCAGCAAGTCCTGGACGAGCCGACGTTCTTCCCGCTCCGGCAGGTACTCGCCGGTGACCGCCTCGGCGCTGCCCAGGCTGCGATGGGCCTCCTCCTCCCGCTTGAGCAGGTGCTCGGCGACAGACCGGTCGTCGAGAGCGCCGTCGACCGACGACGTGAGGATCAGCGCGTCGAACTGCGGCTGATGTTGCTGCCCGTACCGGTCGATCCGGCCGTTACGCTGCTCGATGCGGATCAGACTCCACGGCAGGTCGTAGTGGATCAGATGGTGGCACTGCGTATGCAGGTTGACGCCCTCGGATGCGATATCGCCGGTGAGCAGCAGCCGGACGTTGCTGCCGGCCAAAGAAAACTCCTCGACGATCTGCTCCTGCTCTCTGTCCGTACGGCCGCCGTGCATGACGCGCACGGCGGCCTTGGACAGCCCGAGTCGCCCGGGAACAACCTCGGCGAGCCATTCAAGGGTGGACACCCGCTCCGAGAAGACAACCACGCGTCTGTCGCTCCTGGCCCCGACGCCGATGTCGGTAAGCAGAGTAATCAGAGCGGCCAACTTCGCCGAGTCACCGTCCGACATGACGCGGGCTAGGTCCCGCAGGCGGGTCAGCGCGGCGCGTTCACCGGGATCGGTGCAATGTTGCGAGCCGAGCCGGTTACGGACGGTGTCGGCCAAGGCTCGATGCGAGGACAGGAACGACTTGATCAGCGTGTACGGCAGCAATCGTCGTCCAGCCCCTGCGCTCACCCCATCCTTTGCCAGCCATGTAGTCGTCAGCTCCTGGAAGATCGCTTCCTCCGCCAGGGTGGCCGCGCAGTGCGTCGGCACCGATGGGCCCCTGTCGGCCCACTGCTCGCCGATCTGGTCACGAACTTCAGGGCTGACTTTGGTCCGACGCAGATAGACGTGGGCGATGTCGGCAGCGCTGTAGTTGTCTTTGTCGGCGATGGCGGCGGGATCAAGAAGTCGGATGAGGTCAGCGAACGAATGCTTGTCGCCGTTGTGCGGTGTCGCGCTGGCCAACAGCAGAGCATCACTGCGTGAGGCGAGCAGCCGGGCAAGCCGGCTACGCAAGCTGGTTCCACCGATCAGATTGTGCGACTCGTCGATGACGACTGCATCCCAATAGACGTTCTTTAGATGGTGCTCGTACTCGGCGACTCGCTTCAACGTGTCGATCGAGATGATGATCCGCCGGAAGTACGTGAAGGGGTTCCGGCCGGCCGGGATCTCGCGCTGGATCCGCTCCAAGCCAGTGGAGTCGAGCCGCACCAGCGGGATTGAGAACCGCGTCCACATCTCCCGCTGGAACTGGTCCAGGATGTGCTGCGGGGTGACCACCAGCATGCGCTCGCCTCGGCCGCGGCGCATCAGCTCAGCGAGAATCATGCCAATCTCCAGCGTCTTGCCCAGACCCACCACGTCCGCGAGCAGGATCCGCGGACGCAACCCCGACAGCGCCAACTCGGCCGGCCGCTGCTGGTAAACCAGCGGGTCGGCGACGAACCCTCCGGACAACGCCAGGCCGGGCTCCGACCGCGGCAGCGGCGTCCGGCGCAGGACCGCCTCCAGGAAGAGGCGGCTACGCCGGAACTGTGGCGAGTTGTCGGTCACCAGCACGGTGTCCTCCGGGCGGAGAACCTCGACGGTGTCGATCTTCGTGAAGAACGTGGCTGGCATGTCCCGGACGTATTCGGAGACCCCGATCGCCTCGATCTTCGTCCCATCGTTATCTGTAGAAACCGCTCGCTTGACCAGCCACTCCTCGTCTCTTACGAGGATCCGCGCCCCCGGCGGAAAAGGTGACCGGTGTTCCGTGCTCATATCTCTCACACCCGTGATCTCTGGTTGGCGTCCGTCGGGCTCGTCAGAAGCCGGCGTCCCGGGCGTACTTGGTCCGCAGTTCGTCCGCCAGCCAGCGCACGTCCAGCTCCGGTGGCGCGGCGGAAGCCGGAGCCGACTTCGGCGCTTCCGGTACCGGATCGGGTCGATCTTTGACGTTCTCCGGGTCGGCAAGGGGATCCGCCAGTTCGGGCGGAACAGCGATCGGTGGTGGAGGGGCGGAAGTCGCCTTAATCAGACGTCGACGGATAGTGGCGATGGTCTGGCCGCTCGCCTTGGCCAGTGCGATGAGCTGGTCGTGAACCACCTTCACGCCAGGCCGCGCGGTCGGCTCGTGGGCAAGCATCAGACCTACCAGTGTCACTAGCTCCTTCGGTACGCCGGTCAGGTCGGGCTGGACTACGGGGTCACTGATGCGATGAGCCAGCACGATACCGCCCGGCCCCGGGTACAGCGGACGGCCGGTGACCGCATACGCGAGCGTCGCACCCAAGGCGTAGACATCCGTGGACGCCTGCAGGTCCTGCTCGGCCCGTACCTGCTCCGGTGCCATGTAAGCCAACGTGCCGACCATGCGGCCAGGTTCGGTCACCTGATGATCGCGATCCAGTAGTACCTTTGCGAGCCCGAAGTCGATCACCTTCGGCCCGTCCTTGCTCAGCAGAATGTTCTGCGGCTTGAGATCCCGGTGCAGCACACCAGCCTCGTGGATCTTGCTCAGCCCGTCAGCCAACTGGGCCCCGAGCACAGCGGCCAAGGCAACTTCGAGCGGCCCTGAACACTCCACGTACTGCCGCAGTGTCGGCCCTTCGATGTACTCCACCGCCAGCCAGGGCGGCTCATCGTCCAGGCCAGCGCCCTCGAACCGAGCTACTCGGGCACCGTACACAGTCTTGAGATTGACAACCTCCAGAGCGAAACGCTCCCGGAAGTCCGCGTCGTCGAGCAGCGGGCTCTTAATCACCTTCACGGCCACCCCGTCCGCCGTCGGCGAGAGACCAAGGAAGACCTGCCCCATGCCACCGGCTCCTAGCCGGCCCACAATCCGGTACGGGCCGATCTGCTTCGGATCCGCAGCCAGCAACGCTTCCATGCCACCGCCCCGAGTCCGTGCTCACCGGAGGTCGAAACGTATCATGGACCATCACGGACGGTCACTACGGATTCCGTGCCCCGGTTCGCAGCGGTACACGCACCAGGAGCCTTCTTTCCTTATTGCACCGAATGATCGTTTGCCTTCCCGGCTTGTTGAGTCGAGGTCGAACTGAGGGCGTCAGCCGGCGGTGAGGCCAAGCAGTTGCAGCAGATGGTGCGCGGCGAGAGCTAGCTGCACTGCCCAGGCACGTTGGGTGAGGTTGTGTGACGACACGACTTGGCGGATCTTGATTGCGAGGACCGCAAAGTGGTGCGCCTACGGTGGAAACACCGCCTGGGACCGGAGGCGATCACCGACCGCCTCGACATGGCCTCATCGACAGTGCATGCAGTGCTGACGCGGTGCCGGCTCAACCGGCTCTCTCATCGACCGGGTCACCGGCGAACCCGTGCGTCGCTACGAGCACCCGACTCCCGGGTCGTTGCTGCACGTCGACGTCAAGAAGCTCGGGGAACATCTCCGACGGCAGCGGCTGGCGCTACGTCGACCGCGCCAAGGGCCAGAAGAACCGCAACGCCACCGCAGGCAAGCCGCGTCGTTCGTCAGAGAAGTTGTTTGAGCAGACCCGAAAACTGGTACAGCTCGTCGGTCTGCTGCTCGCTCAGCGGCTGCTCGTCGAAATGCGCGATCTTGTTGCGAATAATTCTAACTCGGTCGAGTTGGGCTACGAACTGAACCCGGTCCACCCCGGTCCATCCCAGTGTCGTCCAGTTGGTGTCGGCGAGCTGAGCCAGCCGTGCGTCCTGCTGATCGGCGGCCAGCAACTTGAAGTAGTCGCCGAACATCAGTTGCGAGAAATCGCCGGACTGATACCTCCTGCCCAGCGCTCGGACCGGATCGCCCGCCAGCTTGGGTCCGAGACACCGCCGGATGCGAAACTCGATCTCGCCGACGAGGAAGAACGGTTGGGCGAGGGTGTGGAAGCGTGCCGTGATGTCAGCACCCGTGATGATCCCGGCGAAGGTGCCGTTATTCTCCCGCACTAGAAGGTATCCGCACCGCTGGAGTTCAGGCAGACGCGTGAAGAGGTCGTGGTGCACCTCGGCGAGCGGCAGGTCGTCCCGGACCATCGCGCTGGCCAGGGTCGGCACCTCGCCCTTTTCGTAGCGAGCGGCGATCGAATCCCACGTGATGACGCCCTTGAGGTCGGCAAGGCCGTCGATCACTGGCAGTTGCGAGTAGTTCTTCTGGCGCATCCTGTGGGTCGCGGTGCTGAGCAGATCGCCGGAATTTACCGATTCCACCCCGTTGCGAGCCGAGGGAACATCGCCGATTTTGAAGGACTGCTGAGGCAGCGTGCCGGGGAGCACCTCCTCTTCGGGTTCATCCTCGATTGCGGCGAACAGGCTCTTCGCAACGACCAGCATCTCGGTCGAAAGTCCGCATGTCGTGAACGACGGGCGGGTGTCCAGCCCGACCTCGTGCAGTGCCTCCTGAATCATCGGCACGGTTTGGTGGTTGCGCACTCGCGTGCCGAACATGGCGAGGAGGTCGGAGGTTCGCAGGGTCTTGCCCTTGAGCGCGAGGAGTTCTTCGTGGGTGGGACGGTGCAAATGAACCATGCTCATCGGTCCGACTCGGCACGGAAGACTGTGCGCTTACCCATCGCCTCGTTCACCAGTTCAACCAAGCGAGCGGACCGGTCGGCGTAGAAAGCGTCGAAGTCGTCCTTGTGCAGTGTGGCTGGATCGATGACGTGGGTGGCGACAACATCGTCGAACCATTCGGGCCGTGTGCCGGCCTCTCGGGGTAGCACCTTGAGGTAGCTCGACGGTGACCCGATGAGGCTTTTGCTCGCCCGGTAGGACAGCGGGGTCTTGTTCACGATCGAGTTGCCGCGGTTGTCGTCGGGACAGTTTCGGGTGAGCCAGTGCTTCGGGAACACCTGCCGGATCGCTACAGCGTGCTGGATGAGAGCGCTGGCGGTCAGTGGCCCCTCGCTGTGGTACCAGTCGACCGCCCCCTGCTTGACGAGGAGCGCATAGATTCCCTTGTAGGCGGCGCTGTTGCGGGTGGTCAGGGTGTCCAGCCGGTCAGCCAGGAAGGCCGCCTCAATGATCGTGTCAGGCAGGCCGGTCCGCGTGGAAGACATGGACGATCCGTGCGATTCGCCTCTCACCGCCGCGATGAGCTGCTCGACGTCGCGGGTGAAACGACTCTCCGTGGCCCCGCCATACATCTCGCCCAGCACGCCGCACCAGTACCAGCGGGTGAGCAGTTCACGGGTGCCCGGATCCTCCGCCTCACCGTCGAGGAGGATCGCCCGCACCGCGGCCATCGGTACAAGTTGGGTCCGGTAGGGCAGGTCGGCATGGCGCACGATCAACTGCTCGCTGAGGAACTCACCAACCCACTCGAACGCACTCGCGACCCGGGGCGCGATCCTGATGAAGTCCGCCAGCGGCAGGTTCAGAAGTTCGCGCCGCTTGCAGGAAACCGCCATGGACGGTTTCTCCCGCTTGCGTTCCCAGGTACTGACGAGCGTGACCGCTTGAAGGAAATCACTGCTGCTCAGCCCGTCGTCAACACCCTGCTCGGTACGTCCGAACACCGGATAGGAGGTGGTCAGGCTCTTCTTGATGTCGTGCCAGGCGTCCGGCAGCCGGTAGTAGTCGCCGTGGGTCCGCTCGTACTCGCCGTCGCCGGCATAGGTAGCGGTCAGCAGCTCGAATACGTTCAGCGGAACACCGCCGGTGTTGACCCGCTCGAACACAGAGCACACTGCGTCCTTAGTGGTTGAAGCGGCAAGTTTGATCATGGGGATCTGGAAGGAGCGGACGTTATGCAGAATTTCATGCTCGAACTTGGGCCACAGATCCCAGTTGGCCTCGTCCATCAGGACGAATTCGCGCTGCCAGGCGGTGACCTTACTGCTGTCGAAGACGATACTCAGAGGAAAATGCCTTGCCTGGCATTCCAGTGTCCGGCTGCTGAGGTCGAGTTCCACCCGACGGGCGAAGTCCGAACGCAGAACCCGATCCTTCGGTACGGACACGATGGCCTCGTCCCGGTCCGTGGATGAGCCGACGGCCTTAACAATGTCGACGTAGTACCAGCGCTCAAGTTCTCGACCGCGCTCGTCGGTGGTCCGCACCGGCTGGTCGAGGTGCAGAGCCTGGAACAGAGAGGTGAGCCGCTGTTGACCGTCCAGCAGCAAGAGGTCAGGGGCGGTGGACCGACCGGACTCCGCACCGGTGAGCGCGCGCGGCCTGAACGGCTTCTTGCCACCGGTTTCGAGAGTCATGACGACCCCGAGCGGATAGTCGAGGGTGACCGTCGCGATCAGCTCTCGGATGCGCTGGTCGTCCCACTTCCATTCACGCTGGAAATCCGGAAGTTGAAGCACTCCCGACCCGATGTCTGCCAACACCGTCTGCAACTTCGGACTATCAAGAGCCACCGAGCGTTCCCCCTGGCAATCATATGGCGAGCAGCCCTCGAAGGTATCGACGATCTAGACCAGATGTCAACGCACAAGTCCATGTTGGAGTATGACCACCAAGGCCTGTCGTCAACCCCTGCAAGAGGCGCCGGGATGAGGGTCCGCGGTTGCCGTGCCAGAAGACGACGAGGAGGTGTTCCCGTGCGGGGGTGGCCGCGACGAAGAGTCGGGGTCGGGGCCGGTCTCGGGCTCGTTCCTGCTGATAGCGCTTGGGTCGCTACCCTGAAGGCGATGGATGCCGTGTCGGGGGACGAGCCCGTCGCTGGCCGGCGATGATGAGCCGCTGGTATGGGAGACCCTTGAAGCGGTGCATGGCCCCGACGTGCACGCCGTCGGGAGGGCCGGGCCCTTTGCCGGCTTGGCCAGCCGTCAGCGCGTCGCGTCACCGTCACGCTCGGCGAGCGACGAGACGACCGACCGTGCCTGCGAGCGGCGATACGGCCCAAAGGCGTCGCGCAGACCGAAGCGCCCGAGGTGGAGGCCTGCCCTTGTGCTGCGGTACGAAGCCGCCCGGACGGACCGGCGCCGGCACCGGGATCTGATCGCTCGCCGGCACGCCCGGCGTTCCCGATCTCACCAGGCCGGACGGCCACGAACCGTCCGGTCGGTCCGCCGGCTGGTCCTGCGCCTGGCCCGGGAGAACAGCACCTGGGGATACCGCAGGATCCACGGCGAACTGCTCGTGCTGGGCGTCAAGGTCGCCGCGTCCACCGTCTGGGAGATCCTCCACGAGACGGGTGTCGATCCGGCGCCCGAGCGCACCACCAGCACGTGGGCCACGTTCCTGCGCACCCGGGCGCAGGCCGTCATCGCCGCCGACTTCTTCGAGACGACCACGCTGACCGGCGCCCGTCTCTACGTCCTCGCGGTCATCGACCATGCCTTATGCCGGGTCCGGTTCCTCGGTGCGACCGGGCACCCGACCGCGGCGTGGGTGGCCCAGATCGCCCGCGACCTGGTCATGGACCTCGAAGACGCGGGCTGCCCGGTGAAGTACCTGATCCGCGACAGGGACGGCAAGTACCCCGCCGCGTTCGACACGATTCTCGACGACGCCGGCATCACCATGGTACGCACCGGTGTCCGGATACCTCGGATGAATGCGATCATGGAACGCTGGGTACGGACCTGCCGCCGCGAACTCCTCGACTGGACACTGATCCTTAACCAGCGGCACCTACTGCATGCGCTGCGCGGGTACGAGATCTTCTACAACGAGCACCGCCCGCATCAGGGCATAGCCAACGTCCGACCACTCAGACCGCTACCCGAACCGATCACCGACCCGCACAGGCTCGACCGCCTGAACATCCGTCGTCGTGACCGCCTCGGCGGCATCCTGCACGAGTACGACCATGCGGCCTGACCTGCCCGGATGACATTCTCGGCAGGTACAAGTCCGCGCTGGTGAGGCTGCGGCCTGAGCCTATGCCATGCAGCAGCGTAGGAGCGCTTAGCTCGCTGCTACCTAGGTCCGATCGGCGTTAGTGATCACGTCATCCCGCCAGACGAAGCGGCGTCCGAGTCTACGCCACGAACCCGCCGCCGAGACGCACCGACGGTTAACGACGGTCCAGCAGACCGTGGCTGCACTGCGTCTACACCAGGCATCACGACGGCCACGTCCGCCGAAGGCAGGTCGATAGGACTTCTGCCCCTTGCCGAAGAGTGCATCGCTCCGTTCGTCGTTCAACTGATCGGTGAATATGCGCTGGAGATCGTCCGACACATCAGCAACAGGCTCGCCGATATCGCTGCGGCGGGCAGCACGATGAACTGGCCTACGGGCTCTTGCCGCGGCCATTACCGACCGCATCGCCTATACCAGCCGTCGCGCGGCCAACAACTAGAACCACTATTGCCGCGACCCTGGATTCAGTACCCTGTATTGTGCAACCGACTGCTATTGTCGCCTAACCCGGCTATTCTTCCTCGCGGTAATCGGCATCACTGTTGCTGCGACGCTTGAGTCGCCGCAGGATCTCAGCGGCTACCTCCTTCAGGCGCTGCACTGAGTCGGTGACATCCATCTTGGATGGCGGCTCCAAGCCGTGCACCAGGCGGTTCCGCAACTGGCGGATCCGGTCATACTCCATCGCCATCTTAGGGGGGAGTAAGCCTGCTTCAAGCAAGTCGTGGCCCCTGGGCAGCATATATTTGCTGCGCCCGCGCATCACACCGCTGCTTCTTAACAGCTTCTCAAACTCAACCCAGTACATAAGGAACGCACCCATGTGGGTAGCGGTGTCCTCCCACCCCGCGATTGAGTTCAAAAGGGTGCCCTGCCGTCGTTCGCGCAGCCTGGCAAACAGCTCATAGCGCGATGGGTCTTCGGCAAGCATCGCGTCAATAACCTGTTGTGCCAGGGGACGGCGTTCTAGGTCGTCGTCCAGCGCCTCCAGATACGGCAGGAGCTTGTCGGGGGTGTCCAATTGCAGTCGGGTTATTAAGTCAAAGAGCAGATCAACGCGCCCGAGCCCTTCCTCGTTGACAGGCTGATCTAAACGTGACGGTACCCTGCTAAGCAGGTGTACCGCCAAGTCATAATGGTTGACAAACGTCCGGCCGCTATGTGCAACCCGACGCTCGCCTGCTTTTTGCAGCCGCTCCAGGGCGATTTCACCTGCAAGCACTAGACCGTTGAGCTGATCGAGAATAGCGAGCTCATCCTCGGACAGTTCGCCTGCGAGGGGCTTGTACACAAGATCGTGCTCCACCTCCGACCATGCGTGCATGAGCACTGATGCAACTTGAATCTCGATCTTGGCAATGGCGTAGCGCTTTTCGGTGTCGCCTAAGTCCTGTTCTTTGAGCTGCACCCGGTAATGGGTGGCAGCATATCCGCTGAAGCGTTTGTCTTTACGCGGCTCGGCATCGTCTGGAAAGTGCTTCATCTTGAACACCGCAAACAGTCTGTTCACGATCCCGTCAACCTGCTTGTGCTCGGCCGGGAAGTAAAGTGCGACGCGGATGCCAACAAGATCGACGATATCGTCAAAAATCTCGTCTACTGTTGTATAAGGATTTTGCTGCTCGCGCTTGAGGCACTTGTCGCGCAGGCGGGCAATGGACTTGGCGCGATAGGTCACCAGGGATCTAATGCCCGCAGCCTGCAGGGTGGCCTCAAGCTCCCTGGCCGCGAGGCGTCCAGCCTGGTCGTAGAAGTCGTATTCTTTGGTGTACCTAGCGATGAACTGAGATATGAGGTCCATGGTGGCGGCTCACCTGGCGTCTGGCGGGGGACTTGACGTTGTGTAGCTTAACTGTCACGCCATCGACTAGGAAGCCCGCATGGCGGCTGGTGGTAAGCCGCGCGCGGGACGATCACGGGCTGCACCAGGTAGGCCAGTTGCGAAAACAGAAGGCTCCTCGCGCTCCAGGCTGCCGTTCAGACCCCTCTGGCGTAATTTTGCTCATGGTTGGCACGCCAGACGATCACATCTTTTGGTCGGGTGGTGAGCTCGCGCACCGCCGGCTGACGTGCGCGGATAAGCCGCTAACGGCGCATCACGCATTGTCCCGGCGGTCGAGCGGATGTTCGGTATGCCAACAAAGTGCACAAACTGACTGCCACCGACGCCGGCCTGACGGTCCTTCGACCAGCGCCAGCGGACTGCTTGTCCGACTCGACTGTGAAGATCCTTCGTAGGAATATCGGCGTGTCGGATAACCAGCGTGACGATCTCGAGGATCCCCTGACTCGATGGCTCAACGGGCAGCCGCAGGCCGGCCCGCAGCTGCCTACCGAACGGCGGCGTGGTCTGCGGTTTGCGTTCTACGGTCGGATGTCGACCGTCGAGCACCAGGACCGGGTGACGTCCCGGCACTGGCAACGGGACTGCGCCACTGAGCTCGTCGCCGCTCACGGGGTGATCGTCGCCGAGTTTTTCGACGTCGGCTGCTCTCGACGCCGCGGTTGGCGGCAGCGTCCGCAGGCCGCCGCGCTGCTGGCCGCGCTCGACGATCCAGATCGCGGGTTCGACGCGATTGTGGTCGGCGAGTACGAGCGGGCGTTCTCCGCCAATCAGCTGCAGCACCTGACTCCCGTGCTCGAACAGCACGCTGTGCAGCTGTGGCTGCCCGAGACGGACGGGCCTGTCGATCACCACAACCCGACCCACCAGGCGCTGATCATGATGCTGGGCACCCAGTCGAAACGTGAGGTGCAGCGCGCCCGGTTCCGGGTCGTCACGGCGATGCGGGCCCAAGCTCGGGAGCAGGGACGGTATCTCGGAGGCCGGCCGCCCTACGGATACCGACTCACCGACGCTGGCCCTCATCCGAACGCCGCGCAGGCGCGCTGGGGTCGCCGGCTTCAACGCCTCGAACCGGATCCGGCCACGGCCGTACACGTGCGGTGGATGTTCGCTCAACGCCTGGCTGGCCAGAGCCTCGCCAGCATGGCGCGCGCCCTCAACGATGCCGGGATACCGCCCCCATCGGGCATCGATCCCGACCGCAATCCACACCGCAGTGGCGACCGGTGGACCCTACGAACAGTCGCGGCGATACTCGCCAACCCTCGCTACACGGGTCGGCAGGTCTGGAACCGGCAACCCGCGCACAACGACGCCGACGCTAGCCGCTCGGCGCGAGAACCGATCCGACGGAACCCCACCGTGGACTGGGTGGTCTCCAAGCAACAGGCCCACACCGCGCTGGTCAGCGAACAGGACTTCGTCGCCGCCCAAACCATCCGCTCCCACCGCAGCACCCACGACGGCACCACCCGCCACTACCTCTTCACCGGCCTACTGCGCTGCGGACCATGCGGCCGAAGATTGGAATCTCACTGGATCAACCAACGCCCCGGCTACCGATGCCGCCACGGCCACACCAGCACCCAACAGCCCTCTAATCACCGGCGCAAGATCCTCTACCTCAGAGAAGACCACATCATCGCGAGACTCGCCGACCATCCCCGCCTCGCCAGCGCCATCCAGAGCCCACACGACCTGGTCACGCTCCTGCGCAGCAGCAAGATCACCATCGTCTGCGACCAGGAACACTGCACACCAACCACAGAAAAATCCGCGCAGGGCACCCTGCGCGGACCATGATCGATATGTGGTAATGATGTGTCCGAGGGGGGACTTGAACCCCCACGCCCTATACGGGCACTAGCACCTCAAGCTAGCGCGTCTGCCATTCCGCCACCCGGACCTACACGTTCAGCCTACCTCGCCGACCCAGATGATCTTTGCATCGGAGGGCCGGCCCAGCGGGCCGCACGGGGAGTTACTGTACACGGCGCTCGTGGATCATGCACATCGCCATACAACCGTCTCGCCTGACCGCTCCCGCCGCTGCTCAGAGGGCCTCATCAAGCCGCCGACGCCGACCGCAGGCGTGTCCGGGTAGCGGTCGGCCGCCCTCTGCCGGCAGCATTGGCTCGTGCCCCAACCCTCTCCCCTGGCAGCCGCCCAGCACCGGGCCCTCGCCGTGCGTGCCGCGGGCGATCTGAGCACCGCCCGGCAGTTGCTGGCTGAGGCCGTCGAATCGGCGCGCCCGATGTTCGGCGAGGACCACCCGGAGATGCTGCACACCGGGCATCTGCTGGCCCGCCTGCACCGTGAGGCGGACGACCCGCTCGCGGCCCGCCGGGTGTTGGAGGAGGCGTTCGCGGCGGGTGAGCGGCGGTGGGAGCACTCGGACCCGATGCTGCTCGCCCTCGCCTTCGAGCTGGCCGAGGTGGCGGAGGAACTGGGCAACCGGCACGAGGCGCGCCGCAACTACACCCGTGTCGCCACCGCCGGGCCCGCCGCGCTCGGTGAGCATCACCCCGTCGTGCGGGCCGCCCGCGCCTACCTGGGCGACGCCGCGCCCGGCCGGCCGGCGGCGGCGAGCGGGGTCCCGGTGGAGGCGGGCGGCCAGTCGGCGCTCTCGGGCCCGACGCTCTCCCTGGCGACCTTGGCCGCGATGCGGCCGACGGCGGGCGGCACCCCGGCGTCCGCGGCACCGTGGGCTCCCCCGCAGCCGGCGGCCACGTCCGCGCCAACACCTCAGGGGGTACGCGCACCCACCGTGCCCGCCGCGCGTCCCGGCGCAACCGCACCGCCGACACCAGCACCCGTCCGGCCGACGCCCGCCTCGACGCAGCCCACCGCACCTCCGCAGACCACCACCCCCGCGTCGGCGCGGCCCACCACCCCGGCGCAGCCCACCGTCCGAGCGCACACCACCGCCCCGGCCCAGCCCACCGCGCCAGCCCAGCCCACCGCCCCGGCGCAGACCCCCGCGCCAAGCCAGCCCACCGTTGCGGCGCAGCTGCGGTCCGCCCCTGTCCCGCAGCGGCACACCGCACCCGGGCTGCCGCCACGGCAACGCGGTCCCGAAAGCGCGTCCACGCGGCCAGCGGTCGGCCCGGCAGTTCCAGACCAGGTCGGGGGCCAGCCGACGCAGCACCGGCCGTCCGGGCCGGCCGTCCCGCCACGCCCACGCGTCGGGGAACCGGCGCCCCGCCCGGCCGCCGTGGTGCCACCCAAACCGTCGACCCCGCCGGCACCCGTACCGACGGAACCGGCGCCCCGCTGGGACAACCCGACGGTCCAGGTACGGCAGATCGAACCGCTGCTCGCCGAGGAGGCCGCCCGCACTGCGGTCAGCCCGGACGGAGCGAGCACGCCCGACGGCACGAGCGGATCCGTCAGCGGAAGCGAAGCCGACCGGGCGCGGCGCGGCACCGGGCTGGCGCAGCCGACCGGCGGAGCGCCCTCCCCCACGGTCGGCACCCCGTCCGCCGTCCCGCAGCCGACGTCGGGGTCACCAGCCCACCCGGCGTCCGGTCCACCGGCGCACCCCCACCCCGTCTCCGGGCCGCCCTACCCCGCCCATCCGGTCTCCGGGCCACCGGCCCACCCCGCCTCCGCACCACCCGCACAGGCCCACCCCACCTCCGGGCCGCCGTACCGCCACCCGGTCTCCGCGCCGCCGGTGAGCGCGCCGCCCGTACCTCCGTGGGGGTTGACCGCACCGTCGTGGCGCGGCAGCGGCACCGCGTCGCAGGCGCAGTCCCCGGTGAGCGGTGAGCCGGCCGGACCAGCCGACGGGAACGTGACCCCACCTCACTTGACCGACGTGGCGATGTCCGACGCGACTGTGGTGATGTCGGCTGTCCAGCCGGTGAGCAGCGGCCCGCCCGGGGGCGACCTCCGGGCGGACGCGCCGGCCGAGCGCCACCCGTACCCCGTCCAGCAGCCGTATCCGTACCAGCCGGGGCAGTACCCGCAGGCGCACGGCGACGGGTCGACGGGCCGGAACCGGGCGACGCTGATCGGCGCGGTCGTGGCGAGCGGGGTGGCCGCGGTGGCGCTGGTGGGCCTGGGTGCGGTGGTGTTGACCCGCGACGACCCGCCGCCGGCCGGGACCGCCGTTCCCACGCCGACGGTCGCGGTGACGGCGGCCGGGCCGCCGCCGGGTGACCTGAAGTTGCGCGACGACTCGGTCACGATCACGTTGAGCTGGACGGATCCGACCGGTGGGGCGGTGCCGTTCATGGTGGCCGGCGGTCGGGCCGGGTCGGCGTTGGGCGTGATGGCCACGGTGGACCCGGGCCGGACCAGCTACACGGTCAACGGGTTGAGCCCTCGGGTGGACTACTGCTTCACGGTGTTGGCGGTCTACTCCACTGACAACTTCGCGACCTCGGGCCAGGTCTGCACGGCGCGGGAACGCTCCACCCCGCGGAGCTGACCGCCCGCGTCCGAGCTGACCTGGTCGTCCACAACGCACACGCTGGGTATCCACAGGGGTGACGGTGCGGGTTCCCCCCGCCCCGGCCGGGCCATATGATGGCAGCCGGCTCAGGGGAGGGGTTGCCGCGAGGCGCGCCACCTGCCACGACTCAGGGGAGGCAGCCGGCTGTGGCCAGCATCGACGACGCCATGCGGACCGACGCCCCCCGCTCACGGTCCCGGCTGCGCGGTGGGCTGGTGACAGTCGGCACGGTGACGGCGCTGCTGGCGGCCATGGGGTTGACCGTCCTCGGGTTGGGGGCGGCGGACAACGCGGTGGCGAACTACGACGCGAGTTCCTGGTTGTGGAGTGCGGCGCGCAGCGAGCTGGCCCGGGTCAACGGGGTCACCGCCCGGGTCGACACCCGCACCGAGGTCGCCGGTGCGCGCCGGCACCCGATGCAGGTCACCCAGACCGATCGGCTGCTCATCCTGCGTGACCTGCAGAGCGGGCAGGTCAGTTCTCTGGACCTGGCCACCCTGCAACTCACCGCGACCACACCGACCACGCCGGGCCTCGGCGTGAGTGTCGCCCTGCACGAGGACGCGGCGTTCGTCGTCGACGCCGTGCAGGGCATCGTCCGGCAGCTCGATCCGCGCTCCCTGACGCCGGTCGGCGAGCCGGTGCGCTACCCGCCGGGCATCACCGGTGGCACGTTCGACGGCGAGGGGCGACTGTGGATCGCGGTGCCCAGCGAGGGCACCGTGTCGGCGGTGAGCCCGGCGAAGCTGCCGTCCGCGCCAGCGTCGGGCCCGCCCGCCGGTGGTGGGCTCAGCCCGGAGCGGGTCGAGACGTACGACGTCGCGGAGGCCAGCCACGAGCTGGTGATCTCCACCCTGGACGACGGGGTGGCGGTGCTCGACCGTACGGCGGGCAAGCTGGTGCGGGTGCAGCGTGGTGAGGTGCACCCCACGCCGTTGACGCTCTCCGGGCCGGCGGCGCTGCCCGCGCGCACCAGTGGGCCGCGCGTCCCGGTCACCGTGACCGGGGAGCGGCGGGTGCTGGTGGTGGGTGACGGTGGGCAGGAGCGGGCGTTCACGGTCCCGGGCAGTGGTGAGCGGCTCAGCCCGGCGGTGGCGTGGGCGGACAGGTTCTACTGCGCCGACGAGGCCATCGGCACGATCTACTCCTTCGACGCGGGCGGCCAGTTGGTCGACACCATCCGTGGCCGGGCGAACGGCCCGTTGGAGCTGGAGGTCCGCGAGAACCACCTGTTCATCAACTCCCCCGACGCGGCGACCGCCCGGGTGGTGGACGACAAGCATCAGGTGCGCGAGGTCGACAAGTACGCCAACGACGTGCTCGGCGGTGACTCGCCGCCGGTTCCTCCGCCGCCGCCACCGCCGAAGAAGCCCCGGGTGGGTAAGCCGAGCGCGCCGCGCAGTGTCACCGCCGCCGCCGGCAACGCCCAGGCCCGGGTGAGCTGGCGGCCGGCCGCCGCGAACGGCGCCGAGATCATGAGGTATGTGGTGGAGGGCGCCGGCCAGCGCCTGGAGGTGGGCGCCAACCAGCGTGCGGTGGAGGTCAAGGGCCTGACCAACGGTGCGACGTACCGGTTCGCGGTGCACGCCGTCAACGCCAAGGGTGCGGGTCCCTCGCGCAGCAGCAATCCGGTGACCCCGACCGCGGCCGTGCCCGATCCGCCGGCGAGCGTCACCGCGCAGGCGCGACCCGACGGCACGGTCCTGGTGCGGTGGCCGGCGGCGAACGGGCAGGGCAACAAGATCGCGAAGTACGCGGTGACGGCCAGCTCGGCGGGTACGAACGCGCCGGCCGGTGAGTCCACGAAGACCGAGCTGGTGGTGCCCGCCGGGGAGTTGGAGTTCGGCACCCAGTACGCGTTCGCGGTGGTGGCGGTCAACAGCAAGGGGGCCGGTTCGGCGGCCTCACCGGTGAGCAACACGGTGGTGCCGTTCGCGGCCCCGGGCAAGCCGCTCGACCTGCGCGCCGGTACGGTCGCCGACCAGCCGGGCGCGGTGAGCGTGCAGTGGGCGCCTGCCGAGGCGAACGGCCGGCCGGTGACGAAGTACCTGGTGGACGTCGGTGGGCGGGTCAGCGAGGCGACGGACACCAGTGCCACGGTCACCGGGCTGGGCAACGGCCAGAACGTCGCGGTGAAGGTGAAGGCGGTCAACGAGGCGGGGGCCGGCCCGGAGGCCACCACGACGGCGCGTACGGTCGCCGAGCCGCGGGTCACGGTGACCGGCTCGTCGGCGACCGCGACCTCGGCGACCGTGACGTTCACCGTGGACGCGGGCGGCGGACGGGCCACCTGCTCGGTGAGTACGCCGGGTGAGCCGGCGAAGGCCGGGCCGTGTTCCAGCATCACGGTGCCGGGGTTGACGCCGGGCACGAAGTACACGTTCACGGTGACGGCGAGCAACGCCGCCGGTAAGGGCACGGCCGCCCGGGCGCAGCAGACGGCGCCGCTGTACGGGATCGCGACGTGCAACAACGGCCCGGACGGCGACCAGCGCACCTACTGCAACAGGGACGTCGACGGCCGCAACGGCAACGAGATCTTCAAGGTCACCCGTCAGGACAACGACCAGCAGGCCGGTTGGGCGAAGCCCGGCACCCGGCTCAAGGCGTACTGCAAGAAGTCCGGCGAGAACGTCGACTCGTGGATCTACAACAACCAGAAGCAGAGCACCTGGTGGGTGCAGGTCGAGTACAGCGGGAAGAACTACATTCCCTGGGCCTGGCTCAACCTGGAGGGCGGCGACAACATCAACGTCCTGCCCACCTGCTGAACCACCAGGCAAGGAGCACCGCCGACCGTGAACATCCACGAGCCGCTCACCCAGCCGGAGGTGCAGGGCTTCGCCGCCCTGGCCGCCCGGCTGGCCGAGAACGTCAACGCGGTGGTGCTCGGCAAGCCGCAGGTGGTGCGGCTGGCGTTGACGGCGCTGTTCGCCCAGGGGCACGTGCTGCTGGAGGACGTGCCCGGGGTCGGTAAGACGACCCTGGCGCGGGCCATCGCCGCCACCGTGAAGGGTGAGTGGCGTCGCATCCAGTTCACTCCCGACCTGCTCCCCTCGGACGTGTCCGGTGTGACGATCTTCAACCAGGCGAGCAGGGACTTCGAGTTCCACCCGGGGCCGGTCTTCGCCAACATCGTCATCGCCGACGAGATCAACCGGGCGTCGCCGAAGACCCAGTCGGCGCTGCTGGAGGTGATGGAGGAACGGACGGTCACCGTGGACGGTGTCCGGCATCCGGTGCCGTCGCCGTTCCTCGTGGTGGCCACCCAGAACCCGGTGGAGATGGACGGCACCTACCGGCTGCCCGAGGCGCAGTTGGACCGGTTCCTGGTGAAGCTCTCCGTCGGGTACCCGGACGAGGCGGTCGAGGTGGAGGTGCTGCGTGGTGCGACGGTGCGCTCCCCCGAGGCGCTCACCCCGGTCACCGACACGACCACGGTCGGGGAGATGGTCCGGATGGCCCGCCGGGTGCACATCGCCGAGCCGCTCTACGCGTACGCGGTCCGGTTGGCCGCCGCCACGCGTACCCATCCGCAGGTGCGGGTCGGCGTCAGTCCCCGGGGTGTCATCGCGTTGACCCGGGCGGCGTGCGCGTACGCGCTGATCGACGGGCGCGGCTGGATCATGCCGGAGGATCTGAAGGCGCTCGCCGAGGCGGTGTTCGCGCATCGGCTGCTGCTCACCCCGGACGCCCAGGTGCGCGGGGTGACCGCTGCGGAGGTGCTGCGCCAGGCCATCGCGTCGGTGCCGGTGCCGCTGCCGTCGGGGCAACCGGCTCCGGTGCAGGGCTGACCGGCAGCAGCGGTATGGGGATCACCGCCCGAGGGGTCGGGCTGCTCGTCGCCGCCGTCGTCCTGCTGGGTGCCGGTTTCCGGTTCGCGTACCCCGAGTTGACGCTGCTCGGGGCGGCGGCCGGCGCGGCGGTCGGCTACGCGGCGCTGGTCGCGGCCTGGCGGCCGCGGCTGACGGTGACGCGGCGGGCCGACCCGGACCGGGTGGCGCGGGGTGAGCCGGCGAGCATGACGGTGACCGTCCGCAACACCGGGCGGCTGCGGTCGGCGAACCTGCTGGCCGAGGACCGGTGCGGCAGGCGGGTCGTGCCGGTGCCGCTGCTGCGGGTGCGGCCCGGCCAGGACACCGAGGTGCGCTACGAGGTGCCGACCCAGCGTCGTGGGGTGGTGCCGGTGGGGCCGCTGCGGGTGACGCGGCGCGACCCGTTGGGTCTGGTGGCGTTGGCCCGCCCGTACGGCGGCACGACCCCGGTGTGGGTGCACCCGCGCGTCCATCCGTTGACGGCGGTGCCGACCGGTGCGGGGCGCAGCCTCGACGGTCGGGTCGACGGGGTGCCGCACGGGTCGATCACCTTCGACTCGTTGCGGGAGTACGTGGTGGGTGACGAGTTGCGCCGGGTGCACTGGCGGACCAGCGCCCGCGTCGGTGAGCTGATGGTGCGGGAGAACGTGGACACCAGCCTGCCGCGTCTGGTCGTCCTGCTGGACAACCGGGCGGTCGCGCACCCGCAGCGGGTGGACGGTGTGGCGGAGTCGTTCGAGTCGGCCTGCGAGGCGGCGGCGTCGGTCGTCACCGCCGCGCACCGCGCCGACCTGCCGGTGCTGTTGCTGCTGGTCGACCCGGAGTCGGCCGGGCGCGGGGACGGCGACGGGGTGCTCGGACCGTTGGACCGGCTCGCCGCCGTCGAGCTCTCCGGCGACGGTGACGCGCTGCGCGCGGCCACCACCCGGCTGCGCCAGGACCGGCTCGGTGACACGCTGGTCGTGCTGACCGGGCCCGGTGGCCGGGACGAGCTGGGGCACGTCGGGGCGCTGCGCGGCGCGTACCCGTCGGTGGTGGTCGGGGTGTTCGGCGCGGCCGAGCCGACGCCGCCGGGCGCGGCTGGCCTGGTGGTGGTCGACGCGGCCGACGGCGCGCAGTTCGCCGCCGAGTGGGACGGGGTACGCCGGTGGTGACGTGGCTCGCGCGGGCGTTGCGGGCGGCCGTGGTCCCCCTGGCGCTGATCGGGTTGACCGCGCTCGCCGGGGTGGTGCTCGGTCGGGTGTACGCCGGTGACCTGCTGACCCGGCTGGTCGTCGGCGCGGCGGTCGGGTCGGTGCTGGTCAGCGTGGCCGCCCGGCGGCTGCCGTCCTGGCTGGTGGCGCCGGTGTCGGTGGCCGCGATGGCCGGGTGGACGTTGCTGTCGTTGCGGCTCGCGGCGTCCGGCGCCAACCTGCCGGGCAGCCTGCTGGAGGTCAGCTCGGACGCCGCGCGCAACGGCATCCCCCGGCTGCTCACCGCGATGATCCCGGTGGAGCCCACACCGGACACGGTGCTGGTGCCGGTGGTCGCCGCCTGGCTGGCCGGGCTGGCCGGCGCGGAGGTGGCGCTGCGTACCGGTCGGGTGCTGCTGGGCTACCTGCCGGCGGCGGGGCTGTACGCCGCCGCGCTCTACGTGGTCGGCCCGAACGCGGAACCGGCGGTCGGGCCGACGCTGGCGTTCGTCGCGGTCGCGGCGGTCGGTCTGGCGGTACCGTCGGGCGCGGCGCAGCCCGGCGGCGATCCGAGCGCCGACCTGACCCCCGGGGTACGCGCGGCGGTGCGGCTGCGCCTCGCCGTCACGTCGACACTGGGGGTGGCCCTGGTGGTCGGGCTCGTGGCGCTGCTCGGCCCGGTGGTCGCCGCGCAGGTCGACGGCCGACCGGTGGATCCGCGCCGGTACGTGGAGCCGCCGCAGGTGCAGTCCCTCGACGAGAACCCGCTGATCCGGATCTCCGGTTGGGCGTTGCACCCGGAGCAGAAGCTCCTCGACGTGAGCACGCTGCCGTCGGACGGTCCGGGCGGGGATGCCACGCCGGCCGGTGACGGCAGCGACAGCCCGCGGATCCGGTTGGCGGTGCTCAGCGACTACGACGGGGTGACCTGGCGGGTCGGCGCGACGTACCGCAACGCGGGGCGGATCCTGCCGGCCACCGCGCCGGCGAGGGACGGCACGGCGCGGACCGTCCGGCAACAGATCACCGTGGCGGACCTGAGCGGTCGGCTGCTGCCCGCCGTGGCGACGCCCCGCGAGGTGAGCGGCGCGCGGGTGGCGTACGACCCGGCGACCGGGACGCTGATCCGGCCGGAGGGGCTGGCACCGGGGCTGCGCTACACGGTGACCTCGGTCCGGGAACTGCCGGACACCAACCTGCTGACCACCGCGAACGTGCCCGCCGGTGACGAGGTGGCCCGGGTGCTGCGGGTCGCCGACGGCGTACCCGACACGCTGCGGCGGCTCGCCACCCAGCTCGCCGAGGAGAACGGCGCCCCGTACGCGCGCGCGTCGGCGATCGAGCAGTTCCTGGCCGAGCACTACCGGGTGGTGGCCGACGCGCCGAGCGGGCACGCGTACCCGAATCTGGGGTTCTTCCTCTTCGGCCCCCGCAACGGCGGCGGGCAGGAGGGCACCTCGGAGCAGTTCGCGGCGGCGTTCGCGGTGCTCGGCCGGCTGAGCGGGCTGCCGACCCGGGTGGTGGTGGGCTTCCGGTCGGGCGGGCAGGGAACGGTACGGGCCGGTGACGCGTACGCCTGGCCGGAGGTGCTCTTCGACGGGCTGGGTTGGGTGCCGTTCGACCCGCTGCCCCGCCCGAACGAGGAGCCGAGGCCGGTGGAGGAGGATTTCCGGCCGACGCCGGAGGACCCTCCCCCGTCGGAGGCCCCGGCGCCGACCGTGGAGCCGACGGCGTCGCCCGAGCCGGTGGCGGCCGCCGACGGGCCGCCCGGCGGGGGCGGGGTTTCCACGCCGGTGCTGGTCGCCGGCGGCAGCGGTGGTCTGGTCCTGGTGGTGGGGGCGCTCCTGCTCGCCCTGGTGGCGATGCGCCGCTCCCTCACCCGCGGCCGGCTCGTGCGGGGCGACCCCGGTCAGCGCATCGCCGGCGCCTGGCGGGAGGTCACCGACGCGCTCCGGCTGGCCGGGCGGCCGGTCGGCGACGACCTGGCGGCCACCGAGGTGGCCGGGCGGGCGCGGCAAGCCCTGCTCGAGGCTCCCGGCGGACCGTCCGGTGCGGGTGTTCCCGAGGTCGACGAGCTGGCCGCCCTGGTCAACGAGGTGGCCTTCGCGCCCGGTGCGGCCACCGCCGCCCAGGCCGAGCGGGCCGGGGTGGTGGCCACCGCGTACGTGGACGGGTTGCGTGCCGCCCGGCCCTGGTGGCGGCGGCTGCTCTGGTCCGTGCACCCCGGCCCGCTGCGCCGGCGCTGACCCCGCAGCGGTCCGGCACCGACATTCCCGCGTCAGCGGCTTGACCTTGACGCTGCGTCAACCCTCCATGCTGGCTGCCATGAGCAACCCGCCAACAACCAGTCCGGGCCCGGAGCCCGCGATCCTCGTGCAGGGGCTGGAGAAGTCGTACAAGGAGCTGCGTGTGCTGCGCGGCGTGGACCTCACCGTGGCCCGGGGCAGCATCTTCGCCCTGCTCGGCTCGAACGGCGCCGGCAAGACCACCGTGGTGAAGATCCTGGCCACGCTGCTCAGGGCCGACGCCGGGACGGCCCGGGTCGACGGCTTCGATGTGACCACGCAGGCCGCCTCGGTACGCGAGTCGGTCAGTCTCACCGGCCAGTTCGCGGCGGTCGACGAGATCCTCACCGGGCGGGAGAACCTCGTCCTGGTGGCGCGGCTGAGGCACCTCAAGAATGCCGGCGCCATCGCGGACAACCTGCTGAGGCGCTTCTCGCTGACCGACGCGGCCGCCCGACGGGTGGCGACGTACTCCGGTGGGATGCGCCGTCGTCTGGACATCGCGATGAGCCTCATCGGGAATCCCCCGGTCATCTTCCTCGACGAGCCGACGACCGGTCTGGACCCCCAGGCGCGCCTCGAGGTGTGGCAGGCCGTCAGGGAGCTCGCCGCGGGCGGCACGACTGTGCTGCTCACGACCCAGTACCTCGACGAGGCCGAGCAGCTCGCCGACCGGATCGCGATCCTGCACGAGGGCCGGATCATCGTCGACGGCACCCTCGACGAGTTGAAGCGGCTCCTCCCGCCGGCCGAGGTCCAGTACGTCGAGAAGCAGCCGACCCTGGAGGACGTGTTCCTCACCCTCGTCGGTAGCAGAGCAGACGTCGGTAGCAGAGCAGACAAGGAACAGTGATGAACAAGCACTTCCTCGGCGACACCACCGTCCTGCTGGGTCGTTCGCTGCGGCACATCGCCCGCAGCCCCGACACCATCATCACAACCGCCGTCATGCCGATCGCCTTCATGCTGCTGTTCGTGTACGTCTTCGGCGGCGCGATCGAGACCGGCACCGACTCGTACGTTAACTACCTGCTGCCCGGCATCCTGCTGATCACGATCGCCTCGGGCATCAGCTACACCGCGTTCCGGCTCTTCCTGGACATGCAGGGTGGGATCTTCGAACGCTTCCAGTCCATGCCGATCGCCCGACCGGCCGTGCTGTGGGCGCACGTCCTGACCTCGCTGGTCGCCAACCTGATCTCGTTGGTCGTCGTCGTCCTCGTCGCCCTCGCCATGGGTTTCCGCTCGGGTGCCGGAGTGCTGGCCTGGCTCGCGGTGGCCGGCATCCTCATGCTGTTCACCCTGGCGCTGACGTGGATCGCCGTGATCCCCGGCCTCACCGCGAAGTCCGTCGACGGCGCGAGCGCGTTCTCGTACCCGCTGGTGTTCCTACCGTTCATCAGTTCGGCCTTCGTGCCCACCGACACCATGCCCGGCCCGGTACGCGCCTTCGCCGAGAACCAGCCGGTCACGTCCATCGTCAACACGATCCGGGACCTGTTCACCGAGCAGCCGGTGGGCTCCGGCGTCTGGACCGCCCTCGCCTGGTGCGTCGGGATCCTCGTCGTCGCCTATCTGTTCGCCACCGTGTCCTACCGTCGCCGGATCTCCTGAGCCGGGTCGGGTCGGATCCCGAGGTGTTGGGGGGCAGGATCAGAGCATGCTGACGATCGGTCAACTGGCCGCGTACGCGGGTGTCACGGTGCGGGCGGTGCGGCACTACCACCAGGTCGGGCTCCTGCCCGAGCCGGAACGGGACGCGTCGGGTTACCGGCGGTACGGCGCGAGGACGGTCGTCTCCCTCATCAAGATCCGTACCCTCGCCAGCGCCGGCGTTCCGCTGTCCCGGATCGCGGAGATGTTGGAGGCCGACGCGTCGACCTTCGCCGAGGCGATCCGGGGCATCGACAGCCATCTGCTCGACGAGATCGAACGGCTGGAGACCAGCCGCAAACAGATCGCGCAGCTCACCGCCGGGGACAGTCTGGCGCTCTCCCCGCAGGTGGTCTCCTACCTCGACCGGCTCCGCGACCTCGGGGTGTCGAAGCGGATGGTGGAGGCGGAGAGGGACGGGTGGATCCTGGTCGCGGCCCGCTGGCCCGATCGTCTCGTCGAGTGGATGCCGGCGAAGCTCGCGCAGCTCGACGACCCGCGGATGGTGCGGCTCTACCTGGTCCTGTCGGAGATCTTCGACAGTGACGTGACCGAGGACGGGCTGCTGGAGGAGGCCGCCGACATCATGGCGGCCCTGGCCGAGCAGGCCCACCGTTCCGGTGACGTCCTCGACGACGAGACGCAGGGCGATCTGCCTGACCTGCTGGACGCGCTCGCCGTCGAGACCGACCCGCGGGCGGAGCGAATGCGGGACCTGATGCGCGAACGGGGCTGGTCCGGTTGGACCCGGATGGAGCGGCTGGCCGACCCGCCCTAGGCAATCGGGTGCCTGGTCCGGCTCGGCCGGACCAGGCACGAGCCTGTCAGCGGGTCAGGCGGCGGACGAGCTTGCGCATGCCGGCCTGCCAGCCGTCGGGGTCTTCGGCACGGCGGCGCGCGTAGTCGGCGACCTCGGGGTGCGGCAGGATCAGGAAACGCTCCTCGGCGAGCCCGGCGACGGCCGCGTCGGCGACCTGGTCCGGGGTCAGCACCGCACCGGAAGCGGCGATCACCCGGGCGCCGAGGTGGCCGTCGCGGATCCCCTCGGCGAGCATCGGCGTGTCCACGCCCTGCGGGCAGAGCGCGCTGACCCGGATGCCCCGGTCCCGGTAGGTGATGGCGAGCCACTCGGCGAACCCCACCGAGGCGTGTTTCGTCGCGGTGTACGCGGCGTCGCCCACCGCCGTGAGCACGCCCGCCGCCGAGCAGGTGTGCAGCAGGTGCCCGCCACCACGGTCGAGCATCCCGGGCAGCACCGCCCGGGCCGAGTAGACGTGCGCGAGCACGTTGACCCGCCACGCCCGGTCCCAGCCGACGTCGTCGACCTCCACTCCCCCGCCGGTGGTCACACCCGCGTTGGCGCAGAACAGGTCGATGCGGCCGTAGCGCTCCTCGGTGTCGGCGACCAGGTCGCGGACCTGCTCCTCGTCGGTGACGTCGAGGGCGATGGGGTGCGCGACCGGGCCGATGCCCTCGGCCACCGCGTCCGCCGCGTCGGCGTCCAGGTCGGCGATCACCACGGCGGCGGCGCCCTCGGCGGCGAAGCGGCGGGACAGGGCCGCTCCGATGCCACCGGCGCCGCCGGTGACCACCACGATCCGGTCGGTGAGGTTCACGCGGATGCTCCCGCCGTGTCCGTGCCCAGCTGGGCGATGAGGGTGAGCAGCGCCGTCGCGCCGCCGGCGGTCACCTCAGGAGTGGGCAGCAGCGCGATCACCGGTACGTCCACGCCGGCGTCGGCGTAGCGGCGCACCTGGGCACGACACCGGTCCGGAGTGCCGTGCAGCACCAACGCGTCGACCACCTCGTCCGGTACCGAAGCGCTGGCTCCGCGCCGGTCACCGGCGGCCCACGCCTGCCACATCGGCGCCAGCACCTCGTCGCGGCCCAGCCAGCGGTGGAACTCGGCGTACGCGGGGACGGTGAGGTAGCTGGTGATCAGCCGGCGGCCCAGCGCGCGGGCGTACGTGGCGTCCTCGGTGGGGCACACGAAGATCCGGGCGGCCACCTCGAAGCCGGCGCGGCGCTCACCCAGCTCGCCGAGGGCACGTGGCACGTCGTCGGCGCTGAGCCAGTTGAGGATGACCCCGTCGGCCTCGGCGCCGGCCAGCCGGAGCATCCCGGGACGCAGCGCGGCGAGCACGATCGGCGGCGGCACGGCGGGCGGCCGTTCGAGGGTGAACCGCCGCACGGTGAAGGTGTCGTAGACCTCGTCGACGGTTTCGCCGCGCAGCGCGGCGCGCAGGAAGCGCAGGACGTCCCGGGTACGCCGGAACGGCTCGTCGAAGCGCAGCGCGTTCCAGTCCCGGACGAGCACCGGCGAGGACGCGCCGATGCCCAGCGCGAACCGGCCCGGGGCGGCCTCGGCAAGCGCCGCCGCGCTCATCGCCAGCAGCCCGGGGCCACGGGTGAAGACCGGGGTGATGGCGGTGCCCAACCGCAGCCGGGGTTGCCAGGCGGCGGCGAGCGCCAGCGGGGTGAACGCGTCCGCCCCGGCGACCTCGGACGACCACACGTCGGTGAACCCGGCCCGGTCGAGGGCGGCGTACGCCGCCTCATGGTCGCTCAGCGGGATCCCGCCCAACGGCACGGTCATGCCCCATCGATTCGTCACCGATCGATCGTGCCCGTTGACGGGGTACCCGAGCAAGATCTTCGTACTGGGCAGAATCGCCGGTTTCCGGCTGTCGCGCCGGCGAAGGGTGCTACGACTTCGACGTGGAACGGACCACCGGCGCAGGCCGCTGAGCATGGGTTCCAGGGCGGCGGGCCGCCTGGAGCCGGTCCCGGCGGCGGCTGCGCCCGGCCGGGCCACCTTCCTGGAGCTCTTCTTCGACCTGGCGTACGTCTTCGCGCTCACCCGGATCTCCGCGCGGGCGTTCGAGGACCTGACCAGCGCGCCGGCCCGTGAGCACAGTTGGGCGGCGGTCACCGGAGGCGGCAAGACGCTGCTGTTGCTGCTGGCGCTCTGGTCCGTCTGGCAGGGCACGGCGTGGACGACAAGCAGGTACGACCCGTACAAGATCCCGCTCCAGACGGTCGTCCTGACCGCGCTGGTGTGCGGGATGGTGATGGGGGTGGCGATCCCGCGGGCGTTCAGCCAGGCCGGCCTGATGTTCGCGTTGGCGTACGTGGTGGCGCAGGTGTCCCGGCCGGTGATCCTGTCGTTGGCGCTGGGCCCGCACCCGTACCGCCGGTTGAAGGTCCGCATGGCGGTGATCTTCGCCCTCACCGGGGTGTTGTGGATCGGTGGGGCGATGTTGCCGACCAACCCGCAGGTGGTGCTCTGGGCGGCGGCGCTTGCCATCGAGTATCTGGCCGCCCGGTGCGGTTGGCCGGTGCCGGGGCTGGGCAGGTCGACGATCTCGAAGTGGGAGATCGCCGGGGAGCATCTGGCCGAGCGGTACCAGCAGTTCTTCCTCGTCGCGCTGGGTGAGACGATCCTGGTGGCCGGCTTCGCGTACAGCAGGGGGGCCTACGGGTCGCGGCACGGGTGGGCGTTCGCGCTGGCCCTGGCGACGTCGATCCTGCTGTGGCGGATCTACGTCCAGCGCGCCGGTCGGATCCTGGGCGAGGCGGTGACGAAGGCCCGCCACCCGGCCACCATCGGCCGCTCGGCCGCCGACACCCACCTGGTCATGGTGGTCGGCCTCTCCGCCACCGCGATCGGCTACGAGCTGCTCATCGAGCATCCGGCGGAACGGTTCCCACCGGCGTGGCTGGCCGTGGTGCTCGGTGGGCCGGCGCTGTTCCTGGCCGGTCGCGCCCGCTTCGAGTACGAGGTGTTCGGCCGGGTCTCCCCGTCGCGGTGGATCGCCGTGCTGGTGCTGGCGGCGGCGGCCGTACCGCTGCTGCGTCTGCCCGGCCTGGCCGCCGCCGCCGTGGCGGCGCTGGCACTCGGCGCCGTCGCGGTCGCCGACGCCCGCAGGGCGCGCGGGGCACCGCCGGAGCCCGCCGCGCCACCGTTCTGACCCATCCGCGCAGGTCGATTCGATGCCGGCCGGGCCAGCTAGTCTCGGCGGGTGACCTTCTCCCTCGTCGCACGCTCCGCCGACGGCCGCCTGCACGGTGTCGTCGTGGCCAGCAAGTTCCTCGCCGCCGGTGCGCTGGTGCCCGCGGCGGAGGCCGAGGTCGGCGCGCTCGCCGCCCAGGCGCACGTCAACCTGGCCTACCGTCCCCAGGGTCTGACGCTGCTGCGCACCGGGGTGGCCGCCGAGGACGTGGTGGCCGGCCTGACCGCCGCCGACCCCGAACGGGAGCACCGCCAGCTCGGGGTGGTGGCCGCCACCGGTCCGGGCGCGAGTTGGACCGGGTCGGCCTGCCACCCGTGGGCCGGCGGGCGGACCGGCGACGGCTGGGCCGCGCAGGGCAACATCCTCGCCGGCCCCGAGGTGGTCGACGCGTTGGCCGACGCGTGGCTGGCCGGGTCGACGCTGCCGTTCGCCGAGCGGCTGGTCGCCGCGCTACGCGCCGGCGACGAGGCCGGCGGGGACCGGCGCGGCCGGCAGAGCGCCGGGCTGCTGGTGGTCGAGCGCGGCGGCGGGTACGGCGGCGGCAGCGACGTCCTCGTCGACCTGCGGGTGGACGACCACCCCGACCCGGTCACCGAGCTGGGTCGACTGCTGGCCGTGCACACCATGCTGTTCAGCCGGCCCGACCCGGCCACCCTGCTCGACCTGAGTGGCGCGGTCGCCGACGAGGTGGCGGCTCTGCTCAGCGCGCTCGGCCACCCGGTGACCGGCGACGGGCCCGAGGGGGCGCTGAATTCCTGGGCGGGGCTGGAGAACCTGGAGGAGCGTCTGGTGCCGGGGCGGATCGACCCGGTGGTGTTGACGCACCTGCGCCGCGTCGCCCCGCACGTTCCCGCACCCCGCTCCGCGAGCTGACCCCGCGCCCCGGTCGAGGGTTCAGCCCTTGACCCGGGGGACGAGTCGGTGCACGACGGTCAGCACCAGCGCCATCACCACCGCCATCGTGCCGGCGATGCCGGCGGCGCTGCCCGCGTACCCGACGAAGAGCGGACGACGGCTCAGCTCGCCCGGCCCGGTGCCGCGCAGGTCGACGAGCCAGGACAGCGCCAGCCCGCTGGCGATCAGGGCGAGGACGCCGGCAACGCCGAGCACCAGCGCCGCGACCCGGTGCGCGTCGCCGGGGGCCACCTCGGCCTGTTCCCGTTGGGTGATCAGCAGGAGCAGCCCGCCCAGCGCCGCCCACACACCCACCACCAGGTACGCGGCGACCGCGTCGCTGGGTCGGTGCCAGCCGGCGGAGAGGGTGGCCACCCCGGCGAGGGCGGCGTAGCCGGCGCCCAGGAAGGCGCCGACCGCGCGTACCTTGCGGGGGAGCACGAGCACCAGCGCGACCGCCACCGACGCGGCGACCGCCGTGTGTCCGCTGGGCAGACTGTTGCCGACGGCAGCGCGCTCCGGGTCGACGCCGTAGTCCGGCCGGCTCAGCCCGTACTTGAGCAGCTGGGTGGAGACGTTCGCGCCGGCGATCAGCAGCGTCGCGGTGATGGCCAGCGCGATCCGGCCCCGGATGAGCGCGATGAAGCCGATCACGGCGGTGGCGGCCAGCAGGGACACCACCGACATCGCGTTGAGGATCCGGTCGACCGGACCGTCGATGCGGTCCTGCCCGATCCGGTTGCCGGTCAGGGCGACGGTGTCCACCCACTGGCCGATCTCGGTGTGCACGGCCACCCGCCAGACGGCGAGGAAGGCGGCCGCCTGGACGAGGGCCAGTACGACCAACCAGACCGCAGTCCAACCCCGTGCCGTCGCGCGCATCCGCACACCGTAGCGGCCTGGGTCGGTCGGCCGGGCGGTGGGCCGCCGCCTGTCGATGGTTAGGTGGTACGGAGGCGAGGAGGTGGCGGTGGGCGACACACCTGAGCGCGACGTCGGCCGGGTCGGGCACGACGATCGGCAGCCGGTCGGTGGCGAGCCGGGTGGCGGTCCGGCGCGGGTCGAGTCGCTGGCGGACCTGCTGGGCGGCCGGGGCGGGGCCGTCGACGCCACGCTGCCGCCGGTGGCGTTCGCCGTGGGTTGGCTGCTCGGCGGCGAGTCGTTGTGGGCCGGGGTGGGCGCGGCGCTGGGCGTCGGCGCGGTCGTGGCCGTCGTACGCCTGCGTCGGGGCGGCAGGCCGCGCTCGGTACTGATCGGACTCCTGGCGGTCTGCGTCGCGGCGTTGGTCGCCGTGCGGACCGGCCGGGCGGAGAACTTCTTTGTCATCCAGTTGCTCTCCAACGCCGCGAGCGCGCTGGTGTGGACGGTGAGCATCGTGGTGCGCTGGCCGCTGCTCGGGGTGCTGGTCGGCGCGGCGCTGGGTCAGCGGACCCGCTGGCGGCGCGACCCGGTGCTGCTGCGCGGGTACGGCCGGGCGAGTTGGGTGTGGACGGCGACGTACGCGTTACGGGTGGCGGTGTTCGTGCCGCTGTACCTGGGCGGGCAGGTCCTCGGGCTGGTAGTGGCGCGGGTGGCGTTGACGTGGCCGCTGGTCGCGGCGGCGCTCGCGGTGAGCTGGGTGGTGCTGCGCCGGTCGCTGCCGGCCGGGCATCCGGGGCTGCGTCATCCGGTCACTGGGGACCCTGCCGAAGGGTGAGCCGGGCGCCGGTCCGGGGGCATAAAAGTGGAGAGGCCGCCACGGGGGGAGCGGCCTCTCCGGTGACGTACGTTACTCCGTCACAGTCGTTGGTGTGATCCCGCCAGGGCCCGAATTTCTGGGCTTTTTCGCGGCTTCCTCCAGTCCGGGCGGGTGGGGCGGGCCGACCGCTCCGCTGCGTTGTCCGGATGGCCGGCCCACCCCGGCCTGACCGTGGGTGTCAGGCCGTCCGCCGGCCGGGTCCCGTCGTTCCCCCGGACCCGGCCGAACCCCCGGGGTGGGCGGGGGCGCCGCCCACCCCGGGTCGTTGTCAGCCGTTCGGGAACAGGTTGCCGTAGTCGGCGTACGCCATGGCGACGTCGGCCTGCGCCCAGAAGCGGTGGTAGTTGAAGGTGGGTTCCGGGCCGCCGTTCAGGTACGCCTGCACCTTGGGCCAGTCCGGGTCGTTCTTGTAGAAGGAACGGATGTCCAGGAAGCTCTTGCCCGCGGCGATGGCGTCGCCGTTGGGCATCTTCCCGGTCCAGCCCGGCGGGACGTAGAGGCCCTGCCCGGTGGACGCGTCGTAGGTGTCGTCGAAGCGCCGGTAGTCACCCCGCGACTCGGTGGTGGAGACACCCTTGGCGTCACTGGCGGCGGACAGCGCGTCGAGCAGACCCTTCGCGGTGTCCTTGGCAGCCGTGTTGCCCGACTTGGCCGCGTACGCGATCAGGGTGCGGGCGTAGGCGGCGGTGACGCCGACGTCCTGGCCCTTGACCGTGACCTCGACGTGCAGGTTGGTGTTGGGCTGCGGGCTGCTCGGGTTCCAGGTGGTCGGCTGGCCGGTCCACTTCATGTCCGAGGGGATCGACCAGTTGGCGCCGAGGGTGGTGTTCGCGATCGCCCAGGGCACCCACTTGTCCAGCAGCGCCTTGGCCTTCGCGTTGCCGGTCTGGAGGTACAGCTCGGCGATCCGCTGCATCGACCACGCCTGCATGCCGAACCACTGGTTCGACGGCGGGTCGTTGTAGACCGGGTCGACGTCGTAGAACATGCCGTAGAAGGTGCTGGTGCCGGCCGGCGGCTGGGCGTAGCTGCCGTCCCAGCTGTTGGTGGCGCCACCGGCGATGCCGCCCTCGGCGGACTGGAGCCAGGTGTAGAACTCCAGCTGCCGCTCGAAGCTCTTGGTCCAGTCGGCGACGGCGGTCGCGGACTGCGGCTTGAGTTCCGGGGTGTTGGTCAGCGCCCAGGCCGCGAACGGGTTCTGGTAGCCGAAGTGGTTGTGGCTGGAGCCGATCCGCCAGGACCAGTTCTGGCTGGCGTCGTACGCGCCACCCCAGGCGTAGTACCAGGACAGCAGGTAGTGCGCCGAGTCCTTGCCACTGCCGGCGGGGCAGGTGCTGGCCCCGACACAGTTGCCGATCTTCTTGAAGTACTTGTCGAACATCGCGTACCGCAGGTAGTCGCCCATCTTGGCGGCCTTGGTGATGGTGGCCGCGACGTCGGCCTGCTTGCCCTGGGCCTTGGCCCAGGTCAGCGCCCAGTAGGCGGCCTGCACGGCGCGGGCGTCGGCGTCCGGGGCGTTGGTGTACTTCCACTGCTTGGCGGGGGCGCCGGTGTCCTTGACGAACAGGTCGAGGTAGCCGTACTGACCGCCGTGCTTGAAGGTGTCACAGGACGGCTGCGGGACGGTCTCCCACACCGACTCCTGCGTGCCCCGCTGGAAGGTGTTGATGTACGCGGGCTTGGTGGTGCCGTCACCGCAGCGGCCGAAGCCGTAGGTGTTGTCGACGTCCATCAGCCAGTGCATGCCGTAGATGTCGCCGGTGCCGTAGGTGGACTGGAGCTCCGAGCGCAGCGGGTCCTGTCCGACCGGGATGTTGGGGTTCAGCGCCGAGGGGTACTGGCTGGGCAGGTTGTACTCCGCGGCGTACTGCGGGGTGCCGGCGGATCCGGCGGTCGGCTGGTCGGCGTGCGTCGGGATGATGTACTTCTCCATCACCGTCCAGGCGTTGTTGAACGGGGCCCAGTTCTGGGTGACCCGTCCGTAGTAGGCCTCCAGCCACAGCCAGAAGCTGAACGCCTCGGAGGTCGTCTCGTGGCCGTGGTCGGGCGCCTCGACGATCAGCGTCTCGACCGAGTGGTAGGGCACGCCCTCGGGGCTGAAGTAGCCCGAGTTCTTGATCTTGCCGTACTGGTCGAGGAACTTCTTGATGTAGGCGTTGTCCCCGCCGCCCGGTGTGTCGTTGTCGATCTCGGTGGCGGCGACCGCCAGCGAGGCCAGGCCGGTGGCGGCGGCGGTGATGGTGGCGGCGCCACCGGCGGTGTCGGTGTCCTCCGCCGCGGCGACCGTGACGGTGACCCCGGTGTTCCAGTTGCTGGGCGTCAGCGTGACGGTGGCCGGCGAGACCGTGATGTCGGCGTCGCCGGTGCGGGTGAGGGTGACCGGCACGTTCGCCGTCGGAGCGGCGCTGAGCTTGAGGTTGAAGGTGGAGGTGCCACCCTCGCTCACGCTCACCGCGGACGGGGTGGCGACGAGCGTCGGGCCGGTGGCGGCGCCGACGGTGAACGCCTTCTCGTCGACCCCGATGCCGTTGGCGTTGTCGTACGCCTTGGCCTGCACGGTGTAGTTGCCCGCCGGCAGGTCCTCCTGCGTGTAGGCGTACGGCGCGGAGGTGTCGGTGTTGATCAGCAGGCCGTTGCGGTAGAACTCGACCTTGCTGATCGTCCCGTCCGGGTCGCTCGCGGTGGCGGTCAGCGGCACGTCGGCGGGCGCGGTGAACGGCCCGGACGGCACGCCGAGGGAGACCGTCGGCGGCTGGTTGGCGGCGGTGCCGTTGCAGGTGGTCCCGTTGAGGGTGAACGAGGTGGGCTTCGGGTTGCTGCCCGTGTGGGAGCCGTTGAAGCCGATGGTGGTGGACGCCCCGGTGCCGAGGTTGCCGTTGTACGACTCGTTGGTCGCGGTGACCTCGCTGCCGGTCTGGCTGAACCTGGCAGACCAGCCCTGGGTGACCCGCTGGCCGCTGTTCGGGAAGGTCCACTTGAGGGTCCAGTTGCTGACCGCGTCGCCCAGGTTCTTGATTGTGACGTTCGCGGTGAAGCCGTTGTTCCAGTCGTTGGTCGCGTAGACCACGTCGCAGGCGGGTGCGGCCTGCGCGGCGCCGGCGGGCAGGGTCACCCCGCCGACGGCGAGCGCGACGGCGGCGATGATCGCCACGCGGCGGCGTCGTGCCAGTTGTCTCATGTGCGCGGTGTCTCCTCGGGCCAGGCCGGGATGGTCCCGGCGGGGCGCCTGCCCGCGATGGTGGTGGTGCGCGGGGGTTTCGAGGCGCCGGGAAGGTGGTCTCCCCCGGGCCCGGCCGGGGTACGGCGGTGCGAGTCGCACGGGAGGGCGTCCCGTCGGCCGCGTTCGGGGTGCCGTGACCGGAAGTCGTGCTGCCGGCTGCCCTCGGCGGACCCGCGCTCACGCGATGTGGCTCCTGTCGCGTCGAATCGACAGTGTGCCATGGAAGCGCTCCCACGACAAGCGCACAGCGGATCGAATCAGCTCCGTGTTTCGATCTCGTTTTGGGTCTTTCACAAAGGCGTGACGGGCGTTACAGTCGCAACATCGGTCGATGGGAGCGCTTCCATCGACAAGGTTCCAACTAGAAGATCGCCGGGATCGTCTCTGGACGGCCCCGGGGAACCAACCCGAAGGCCGACGGCGGGCCAGCCCGGACGCCGCCGTCAGCCATCGTCCCGCCACACGGAGGGAGGTGGAACCAGAGCCACTCGCGTGGCCCGGCTCCCGCGCGACACGCACGGCAGGACCCAAATTCCGCCCGTGTGTGTGCAGTTACGGTGGGGACGGGGGTTGCCCTCCCCCGTCCCCACACTAAACCCCCGTACACGATGGGAAAAGAGGCCGACGGGACAGGCGCACCGCGCCGCCCGGTCGGCCTCGTTCGCTGTCCGGGGCCCTCACCCGCCTCAACCCGACATCGTCGGCCGCCATGACGGCCGGCTGACCGGGACGGCCGCTCCTGCCCTATCCTGGGAGCGCTCCCGAATCTCGGCGGTGGCCCCGTATCCACGAGGAGAATCCATGTCGATACCCACCGGGCCCGCCGGCCCGCTGCGCTTCCCCGACGACTTCGGATGGGGCGCGGCCACCTCCGCGTACCAGATTGAGGGCGCCGCCAAGGAGGACGGCCGCGGCGAGTCGATCTGGGACACGTTCAGCCGCGCTCCCGGGCGCACCCGCAACGGCGACACCGGCGACGTCGCCGCCGACCACTACCACCGCTACGCCGAGGACCTCGACCTGATGCGCGACCTCGGGCTGCGCAGCTACCGCTTCTCCATCTCCTGGCCACGGATCCAACCCGACGGCACCGGAGCACCGAACCAGCGCGGCCTCGACTTCTACCGACGCCTCCTGGACGGACTGCACGACCGCGGCATCTCCCCCATGGCCACCCTGTTCCACTGGGACCTGCCCCAGGCGTTGCAGGACGCCGACGGCTGGGAGTCGCGCGACACCGCCCTGCGCTTCGCCGACTACGCCGACGCCGTCTTCACCGCCCTCGGCGACCGGGTGCCCGTCTGGCTCACCATCAACGAACCCAAGACCGTGGTGCAGAACGGCTACCTCATCGGCCACCACGCCCCCGGCCGGCAGGACCCGGACGCCGCGTACCTGGTCGCCCACCACCTCCAGCTCGCCCACGGGCTCGCCGTACGCGCGCTGCGCGCCGCCGACGGCACCGCCCGGATCGGCCCCGCGCTCAACCTGCACCCCTGCTACCCCGCCGACGACTCACCGCAGGCGGCCGCCGCCGCCCGGCTGTACGACGGCTACGAGAACCGCCTCTACCTGGACTCCCTGCTCAAGGGCAGCTACCCCGAGGACGTCCTGGCCGACCTAGGCCCCGAGAGCCGGATGGTCCGGGGCATCCGGGACGGCGACCTGGCGGTGATCTCCTCGCCTGTCGACCTGCTGGCCGTGCAGTACTACACGCCCATCTACGTCACCGCCGACGGCGGCACCGAACACCGCTGGCCGACCTCCGAGGCCGAGTGGCAGCAGATCTACCCCGACGGGATGTACGACATCCTGACCCGGGTCACCCGCGACTACGGCCCGATCCCGCTCACCGTCACCGAGAACGGCCTGCCCACCCCCGACACCCTGGCCGCCGACGACACCGTCGACGACAGCGGCCGAATCAGCTTCCTGCGCGACCACCTCGCCGCCGCGCACCGCGCGATCAGCGCCGGCGTGCCGCTGGAGAGCTTCCACGTCTGGTCGATGCTCGACAACTTCGAGTGGGCCGAGGGGTACGACCAGCGCTGGGGGCTCGTCTACGTGGACTACCCCAGCCAGCGGCGGGTGCTCAAGCGCAGCGCCCACTGGTATCGGTCCGTCATCGCCGACGGCGGCTTCTGAAGGCAGGCAACCCGGACGGACGGCCGGGCCCGGACGGCTCGGCTCCGGCGCGGAGCCGTGACCGTCCGGGCAGCGGTCGACCTCGTCAGCGCGGCAACGCCTGCTGCAACTCCGCCCGCAGCGCCGGGGTCAGCATCTCCCCCGCCTGCTTGGCCAGCCGCGCCATCTCGTAACCCACCACGCCGATGTCCGCGTCCCCGGCGGCGAGGGTCGCCAGGATCGACCCGTCCCGCACCTGCATCACCAGGAAGTACCCCCGACCCATCTCGACCACCGTCTGCTTGACGACGTCACCGTCGAACATCTGGGCCGCGCCCGCGGTGATGCTCATCAGCCCGGAGGTCACCGCGGCGAGCTTGTCGGCGTGGTCGCGCGGCAGGTGATCGGAGATCGCCACCAGCAGCCCGTCGGAGGAGACCACCACGGCGTGCGCCACACCCGGCACCCGGTCCGCGAAGGCGCTCACCAGCCAGCTCAGGTCCCGCGCCTCCTGACTCAACGTCGTCACTGTCGTCGTCCCCCTTCGTCGTGCCCCATGGACGGTGGCACGGGTATCTCAGTGGTGTCCTCGGCCTCGGCACGCCGTACCCCGCTGTAGAGCCGGGAAAGCATGCCACCGACCGCGTCCGGGTCCAGGTCGTCACGCGCCGGGGCCGAACCGGGTCGGGCCGGGCGGGTCACCGCGGAGAGCTGCGCCATGGGCACCCGCATCGGCAGGCCCCGCTCGCTCGTGCCACCGATCAGCGGAGTGGCCGGCGGCACGGCCGGCCCGGACGACGCGGGCGCGGACGGGCCCTCCCGGGACCACCAGCCGCCCCCGGCACCGGGCGCGGCGGCCGGGGTGAGCACATCCTCGGCCCGTACCGGCACCGGGCGGGTCTGACGGGGAACCGCGCTCGCCGGCGGCCGACCGGCCACCGGCAGGTCCAGAGAGGCCATGACCGGCGCCTGGTTCGCCGGCTGGCGCTGCGCCCCCACCCGCCGGGCGGCGCCCGCGGCCACCATCCGGGCCGGGGCCGGCGGATCCAGCTCCACCCCGCCCGCCGGCGCCAGCAACGCGGCCGGCAACGCGAGCCGGGCGACGAGACCGTCCTGCCCCCCGGCGAGCCGCACCCGCACACCCAGACGGGCCGCCAGGTGGCTCACCACGAACAGGCCCATCCGCTCGACCGCCGCGACGTCCGCGGCCGGCGGGCTGGCCAGCACCTCGTTCGCCTCGGCCAGCGCCGCCGGACTCATGCCCAGGCCCCGGTCGACGATCTCGATCAGCGCACCGGCGGCCTCGAGCCGCACGTCCACCACGACCACCGTGTCCGGCCGGGAGAAGGCTGTGGCGTTCTCCAGCAGCTCGGCGAGCATGTGCACCAGCTCACCGACCGCGTGCCCGACCACGTACACGTCGCCCACCGGCTCGATCCGCACCCGCCGGTACTGCTCGATCTCGGCGGCCGCGGCGAGCAGCACCGCGCCCAGGCCGACCGGACGGTTCCAGCGGCGGGTGGAGTCGGTGCCGGCCAACACCAGCAGGCTCTCGTCGTTACGGCGCATACGAGCCGCCAGGTGGTCCAGCTTGAACAGGTTCTCCAGCTGGTCCGGGTCGCTCTCCTCGCGCTCCAGGTCGTCCAGCAGCTCCAGTTGGCGCTCCACCAGCACCTGGCTGCGCCGGGCCAGGTTGACGAACATCGCGTTGACGTTGCGGCGCATCATCGCCTGCTCGACGGCGACCGTGACCGCGCTGCGGTGCACCGCCACGAACGCCTCGGCCAGCTCGCCGATCTCGTCGAGCGACCGGACCACCGCCGGTGCGACGTCGATGGGCGGCACCCCGCCGGTGACGGTCCGCAGCCGGTCCAGTGCGTCCGGCAGCTCGACCTGCGCGATCCGCAACGCCTGGCTGCGCAGCAGCCGCATCGACCGGGCCACCGACCGCCCGACGAGCAGTGAGATCAGCAGGGCGACCAGAAGCACCGCGACGACCCCGCCGACGACCAGCAGAGTGGTCCGCAGTTGCCCGGAACTCGCCTCGTCGGCCTGCCGTACGGCGTCGTCCAGCACCCCGGCCTCGACCTGCCGCAACAACTCCTGGCGCTGCTGGCTGGCCGACCACCACTGCTCGGACGGCAACACGTCGGGCGCCGCGCTCCCGACGGGAAGGCTGCGCTCCTCCAACTGGGTGGCGACCACGAAGACCGGGTCCACCGACGTCTCGTCGTACCGCCGGATCTGGTCGGTCGTCGCGGCCACCCGGAACGCGCCGAGGGCGGTCAGCTGCTGGGCGCGCAGGTCGGCGAGGATCACCCGGTCCTCGGTGCCGTACCTGCCGGCGCGGGACGCCGCGTACAGCTGGGACCGGACCCGGGAGGACAGCTCCTTGACCCGCGCCAACTGCACGTAGCGCAGCACCGAGTCGTTCAACGCCGCCTGGCCCTGCCCCGGCGTCGGCTCGGCGAGCAGGTCGAGCAGCGCGCCCACCGCACGGTGGTAGTTGCTCAGGATGGTGTCGTTGCTGAGCACCGCCGGCGGGATCGCCGGACGGATGTCGATCACCTGGTCGTACGCCTCCTGCGCCTCGGAGAAGGCCACCCGCCAGGACGCGTCGGCGTCGGCCAGCGGCTGCGCCGCCCGACTCAGGTCGGCCATCGCCCGGTCGGCGGCAGTCTGCAACGGCTTGAGGGTGCTGGCCGCGGCCTCCCGGTCGGCGCCTCGGCGCAGCTCGCCCAACTCCCCCGCCGCACGGTCCCGCTCCTGCTGGAGCTGGTGCACCGCCGCGGTGATCTGCCGGCCGATGCCGACCTGCCGGGCGAAGTCGTTCAACGCCGTCGTCCGCCCCACCAGCGTGCTGGTCTGCACACCCGCGAGCACCAGGAACGCCACCGACGGCACCACCAGCACGGTGGCCAGCTTGGTGCTCATCCGCCAGTCCCGCAGCCGGAACGGGGACCGACGCCGATGGGGAACGACGCGGACGTCGAAGCGACGCCGGCGATGGTTCGACACCGTGCCGTTCGCCGGGTCGGGACCTGCCGCCACCCTGCCTCCTCCGTCCTACCGCGTCCACCGCGGTCCGGGGAGCGCAGTCCATCCAACCAGGCTCGGGAGCGCTGTCAACGGCCCGAACATGGGGGAAGTTCAGGAAGGATACTGCGGGTGGGATCGTCCTGCCGTCGTCGGTGACGTCAGTTCGTCCGTCCGGCCGATGTCGGCCAGCTCCACCGCGTCCCCGAACCGGCCGAGCGCCACCAACGCCGCTCCGGTGGCACCGATCTCCGGGTTGCGTTGGTGCGACACGGGTCGCGGCGCGAGCGCGGCGGCGAACGCCTGCCGCCACCACACCGACGCGGCCACCGCGCCTCCGCCGAGCACCACCGCCACCGATTCGTCGATCGTGGACTCCAGCACCGCCAGGTCGTCCGCGACGAGCATGCACAGCCCCTGCATCAGGCCGGCCAGAATGTCCACTCCGGTGGTGCTGAAGCTGAGGCCGCGCAGCTCGCCGGAGCCCGCCGGGGCCAGCCCGGGAGGCCGGTCGCCGCCGAAACGCGGGTCGGCCGGCCGGCCACCACCGGCCGGCACCAGCGCCAGCGCCGCGTCCAGCTCCGCGCCCCGGGGCAGCCGCAGCTCCCGGTCGGCCCAGGCGAACAGGTTGCCGCCGCTGGAGTACGCCGCACCGGTCACCACGTGGTCGTGGTCGACCCGGTAGCGCCAGAGCTGTTCGGGCAGCCGGGGCAGCGGCTCACCGGCGGGGACCCGCTGCATCAGTCGTACCGCCGCGGAGGTGCCCACCGTGACGGCGGCCCGGCTCGGGTCGACGCAGCCCGAGCCGACGTTCGAGGCCGCGCCGTCGCCCACCGGCGGCGACCACCGGGCGCCCGCCAGTTGCGGCCAGCGGCGGGCCATCTCGGGTCGCAGGCGGCCGTGCCAGTCCAGCTCTCCCAGCGGCGGAAGATCCTGCGGTCGCGCCCCGGCCAGCGCCAGCGCCTCCTCGTCCCACCGCAGGCTGCCCAGGTCCAGCAGGCCGGTGCCGGAGGCCTGGGAAACCGACATGGGCGCTGTCTCCAACAGCTCGCCCAGCACGTACTCGGGCAGGCCGACGAACCGGGCGATCGGGCTGCCGGACCCCTCCCGCAGCCACGGCAGCCGCACCGACCAGTAGGAGCGGTGCCACCAGCACCCGGTGCGCTGGTGGAAGTCGTCCGCGTCGGCCGGCCCGGTCGCCCCGGCGGGCGGCGCCGGCCGGGTGTCCAGCCAGGTGAGCACCGGGCCCAGCGGCGTGCCGTCGCGGCCCAGCGGAAGCACCGAGTGCCACTGGGCGGAGACCGCCACGAGGTCGACGTCGCGCAGGTGCCCCCCGCCGGCCAGCTCGTCGAGGCACTCGACCAGGCACGCGAGGTAGCCGGGACCGGACAGCGTGCCGGTGCCGTCGTCGCCGATGGCGAGGCTGACCTTGCGCCGGGCCAGGGCACCGGGCAGCGGCTGGGTGTCGGCGTCCAGCACCAGCCCGCGTACCGAGGAGGTGCCCAGGTCGAGCGCGAGAATGTTCATCGCCGGTCAAGTTACCCGGTGCCAACGCGACCGCGGGCGCGTAGGGTGGATCCATGCTCGCGCATCCGACCTGCTGGTGGCCCGCCGACCCGGCGGCCACCCTCCGCGCGTAGCACCATCCACGCGGCCGCCACTTGAGGCGGCCGCCGGATCTCCGGCCCCGACGGCCACCCCGAGAGGGCGGCGCCCGGCCTGACGGAGACTCCGATGACCCACCTGACCGACCTGCTCGCCGCCGTGACCCGTGGCGCCGATCCAGGCCCCTTCGCGCTGCTGCGCCGCGACGGCGCGGACGAGCTGGAGCTGTTCACCGGCCCCGTCGACACCGTCGACCGGCTGGCGGACATTCCCCTGCCGCAGGGCACGCCGGGGGCGCGGACGCTGGCCGTGGTGCCGTTCCGGCAGATCGCCGAACGCGGCTTCGCCTGCGTCGACGACGGCGCCCCGCTGGAGTGCCTCCAGGTCCGCGAGCACCACCGGATTCCGCTGGCCGACGTCCTGGCCGACCTGCCCGACGAGCCGGTCCGCGCCGTCGACGCCGCGTTCGACGTGACCGACGAGGAGTACGCGCGGATCGTGGGCCGGGTGCTGGCCGAGGAGATCGGCCGCGGCGAGGGCGCCAACTTCGTCATCCACCGCACCCTGCACGCCACCGTGCAGGGCCCGCCGCTGGTGGCCGCGCTGGCCGCGCTGCGCCGGCTGCTGGTCGCCGAACGCGGCGCGTACTGGACGTTCGTGGTGCACACCGGCACCCGGACGCTCGTCGGCGCCAGCCCGGAACGGCACGTCAGCGTCGACGACGGGCTGGTGATGATGAACCCGATCAGCGGCACCTTCCGGCCCGCCGGCGGCGTGCCGGACCGGGCGGCCCTGCTGCGCTTCCTCGCCGACCCCAAGGAGGTCGAGGAGCTGTACATGGTGCTCGACGAGGAACTGAAGATGATGGCCACCGTGGCCGAGCACGGCGGCCAGGTGATCGGCCCGTACCTCAAGGAGATGTCGCACCTCGCGCACACCGAGTACCTGCTCGCCGGGCGCGGCACCCGCGACGTGCGGGAGGTGTTGCGCGAGACGATGTTCGCGCCGACGGTGACCGGAAGCCCCATGGAGAACGCCTGCCGGGTGATCGCCCGCCACGAGCGTCGCGGTCGGGGCTACTACGCGGGCGTACTCGCCCTGCTCGGTCACGACGAGGCCGGCCGGCAGACGCTCGACGCGCCGATCCTGATCCGTACCGCCGAGATCTCCCCCACCGGCGAGCTGCGCGTGCCGGTCGGCGCCACCCTGGTGCGGCATTCGACGGCGGCCGGCGAGGTGGCCGAGACGCACGCCAAGGCCGCCGGGGTGCTGGCCGCGCTCGGTCTCGGCCCGGCGGCGCCCGCCGGCGACCGGCGGGCGGTCGCGCGGCTGGCCGACGACCCGGCGGTACGCGACGCGCTGGCCGCGCGTAACGCGCCGCTGGCACGGTTCTGGCTGGACCAGCGGGCGCCGGACGCGCCGGGCCTGCCCGGGCTGGTGGGCCGCCGGGCGTTGATCGTGGACGCCGAGGACACCTTCACCGGCATGCTGGCCCACCAGTTGGCCGCGCTGGGTCTCACTGTCACCCTGCGGCCGTGGCACGACGGCGGCCCGGTCGACGACTACGACCTGGTGGTGGCCGGCCCCGGGCCGGGTGACCCGGGCAGCCGGGACGAGCCGAAGATGGTGGCGCTGCGCGAGTTGCTGACCGGGCTGCTCGCCGAGGGCCGGCCGACCCTCGCGGTCTGCCTCGGCCACCAGGTGCTGGCCGGGCTGCTGGGGCTGCCACTGCACCGCCGGGACGCCCCCTACCAGGGGTTGCAGCGGGAGGTGTCGCTGTTCGGCCGGGCCCGGCGGGTGGGCTTCTACTCGACGTTCACCGCCCAGGCGACGGCGGATCGGCTGGACACCCCGTACGGGCCGGTGGAGCTGGCCCGGGACGTACGCGACGGCGCCGTGCACGCGCTGCGCGGGCGGGATTTCGCAGGTGTGCAGTTCCACCCGGAGTCGGTGCTCAGCCCGGACGGCCTCACCGTCCTGGCCGAACTGCTGGGCGGCCTGCTGCCGGCGCCCCGGCCGGACGAGTTGCCCACGGCCGGCGGTCGGGCGTAGTCAGCCCTCCGGGCGGGTACGGCTGGATGGACCGGCGGCGGGGACGGGTCGAGAGCCCCCGTCCGCGTCGCCGGTCCCCGGCAGTGGTCAGCCGGCGGCCAGGCCCGCCTTCAGCGCGGCGCCCATCTGGACGGCACGGCGGGCGGTGAGCGCGCACGCGCCCAGCGCGACGGCGTCCGGGGCGACCTCCCCGTTGTTGCTCGTGTGCGAGGGGCCGTAGGGGTTACCGGCGATGAACTGGCTGGTGTCGGTGTATCCGGGGGTGACCACGACGCCACCCCAGTGGTAGAAGACGTTGAAGAGCGAGGTCAGCGTGGTCTCCTGGCCGCCGTGCGAGGTCGCCGTCGAGGTGAAGGCGGAGTAGACCTTGTTGGCCAGCGCACCCTGCGCCCAGAGGGGACCGGTGGTGTCGATGAACTGCTTCAGCTGGGCGGCCACCATGCCGTACCGGGTGGGCGCACCGAGGATCACCACGTCGGCCCAGGCCAGGTCGTCGACCATCGCCTCGGGCACGTCCTGGGTCTCCAGGTGGTGCGCCTGCCAACCGGAGTTGGAGCGGATCGCCTCGTCCGGCGCCAGCTCACGCACCTTGCGCAGGCGCACGTCGGCACCGGCGTCCCCCGCGGCCTCACACACCGCCTGCGCCATCTGGTAGGTGATGCCGGTGGCGCTGTAGTAGATCACCGCTACCTTCGTCTGGGCAGCCATCAGATGTCCCCTTCTCGTCTGGGTCAGCTCCCGCGACTACCCGTGGCCTGCTGCGGCAAACGCCGCCCGGGGAGGCGCTCCCGGGCACTCCGGCCTCAAGTTTTCCGCAAGTTACCGGTCGCCCGGACCTCCCCACCGTCGCGGACAGCGATCCTGATGTCACCGGTGCCGACGGAAGCCATCCGCCGCCCCGCACCGAAAGCCTGAACGGGGGATCGCGCTCCGCCGGCAACGACGCTGGCGCAGCGCGATCAGGGGAGACCGAACCGGGCACGTCCGCTCGGCGGACCACAGCCGGCACGTCCGCTCAGCGGACCAGAACCGCCATCAGCCGTTCCAGCTCGGCCGCCGGGTCGGCGGTGAGCCCGGTGTGCACCGGCCCCGTCTGGATCATCGTGCTACGCGGGGCGACCAGCCAGTGGAACCGCTCGCCGAGTCGCATCCGGGTCGCCGGCCCGTTTCCGGAACAGGTCCGGTCCCACGAGTCGAGCACCGCCGCCACGGCCGGCAGGTCGACGTCGGGCGCCAGCGCCTCGACCCGGTCGACGTCCAGGTGGGTACGCGCGGACAGGAAGTCGCGCTGCTGGCAGTAGAGCAGCACCCCGACGTTGATCTGCTCGCCGCGCTCGATGCGGGGCACCAGCCGGATCAGGGCGTACTCGAAGGGATGCCTCACGCCACGCCCCCTGTCGGCAGCCAGTCCGCCGGCCGTGCGACGCGGCGGGACAGGTGCGCCACGTACGCGGCCCGCGCCTCGTCGGCGGAGTCGAAGTCGGCGGCGGTCAGCCACCGCGCCGGCACCAGTTCCAGCACCTCGGTGAGCAGTTCCGGGGTGACCTGCGGGGCGAGTTCGGCGTCGGCGTCGGCGAGCCGGTCGGCGTACGGCGCGAGCACGTGGTCGTCGGCCCGGTAGGGCCGGTGTACGGCGGCTTCGGCGCGGGGCCAGTTGTGGTGGAAGTACAGGGTGGCGCCGTGGTCGATGAGCCACAGTTCCCGGTGCCACACGAGCAGGTTCGGGTTGCGCCAGCTCCGGTCGACGTTCTCCACGTACGCGTCGAACCACAGCACCCGCGACGCCAGCATCGGGTCGACGGGGTGGGCTACCGGGTCGAAGCCCAGCGCCCCGGGTAGGAAGTCCATCCCCAGGTTGGGGCCACCGCTGTTGCGCAGCAGCTCCTGCACCTCCTGGTCGGGCTCGGCACGCCCGATCACCGGGTCGATGTCGAGCACGACCAGTGGCGGCACGCGCAGCTCCAGCCGGCGGGCCAGCTCACCGCAGATCACCTCGGCGACGAGCGCCTTGGGCCCCTGGCCGGCGCCGGAGAACTTCGCCACGTACGTGCCGAGGTCGTCGGCCTCGACGACGCCCGGCAGCGAGCCGCCCTCGCGGAGCGGGGTGACGTAGCGGATCGCGGTGACCTGGCGGAGCACGCCGCCCACCCTACTGTGATCTCCGCGGGTGCCGGTCGGGAGTGCCGACACCGGTCACCGCGGTTGGGCGAGGCCGCGCAGGAGCAGGGCGACCAGGCGGCGGGGGTCGTAGCGGGGGTCCTTGTCGCCGCCGATGCAGAGGTTGCCGATGCCGCGCATGAGTTCGAGGGCACCCGTGTCGGGCGTGATCTCGCCGGCGTCGGCCGCGGCGTCGAGCAGTTGCGCGCAGACGGGCACCAGGTTGTCGAGGAAGTAGGTGTGCAACGCGTCGAAGCCGCCGGTGTCCGACTGCAACGCGTTGGCGAGCCCGTGTTTGGTGACCAGGAAGTCGATGAAGAGGTCGACCCACTGTCGCAGCGCGGAGAACGGCGAGTCGGCGCTGGCCAGCAGCACGGGGCCGGCGTCGGCGCAGGCCTGGACCTGGTGCCGGTAGACGGCGACGACGAGATCCGCCCGGGTCGGAAAGTGCCGGTAGATCGTCCCGATGCCGACTCCGGCCCGGGCCGCGATCTCGCGGATCGGGGCTTCGACACCGGAGGTGACGAACACCGCGGCGGCGGCGCTGAGCAGCGCCTGCTGGTTGCGCACCGCGTCGGCCCGTCTGCCTCGGGCCGGCACCTCCGGGGACTGGCTGGTCGCCGACACCGGCTCTCCTTCATTCGCGCGGGCGGACAAAACGGATCAGGGATCCGCTTCGACTGTAGCGGAGGCGGGAGCATCCTGCCCACACCCACCCTCGTCGCCGACGCCACAGGCCCCGGTCCGGTCCGTCAGCCCGATCGCGCTACTCGTTCCGCACCACCACGTGCGCCGCGCTGACCACCGGGGTCGACGCGGTCGGACGGGTCGAGTCGGCCCGGTGGGGGGTCGGCGGAACACCGTGGCCCCACCACCGGGCCCACCGTCAGTCGAGCTTGTCGCGCAGGTCGTCGACCTGCTGCTGGAGGCGGTCCACCGCGCCCTGGTTGTTGACGAAGGTGGTGATGCCTGCGGCGAGACCCAGACCGATGAGCACCGCGAGGATGCTCAACACCAGGCCACCGATGGACACGCCCCGACCGGTCACCCCGGGCCGTTGGCTCATCTTCAGGCCGACGATGCCGAGAATGATCCCGATGATGCCCAGCACCAGCCCGATCCAGGCCAGGATGGCGGTCAGCACGCTGAGCAGACCGGCGACGCCGAAGACCAGAGCGAAGGTGGCGGCCGCGCTCGTCTTCGCGCGGGCGTCCCCCCGATGGGTCCGGGACCCGGCCGATGTGCCGGCACCCCGGGCCGGCTCGCTTGCGGCAGTCATGAGACTCCCTTCCCACGCGCGGCGCGCGTACTTCCGGCCGGCCGCTTTCCCAGCTCGACCACCGTTACGCCTCACGCCGGCACGTTCTGTCGGTGCCGTCACCTAGGCTGGCGGCCCGGTCACCGGAGAGGGGCGTGGCGATGCCTGCCGATCTCAGCGCAGCCGAAGCGCTGGCACTGCGGATGACCAGCCTGCTGCTGCGCCCACACCCCGGCGGCCGGCCGGGCACCGTCGCCGAGGTGGTCGGGTGGTTCGGCGCGATGCAGGCGCAGGACCTGGCCAGCGGGCTCTGGTCGCTGGGCGCCCGCCTGCCCGGGTGCCGGGTGGCCGACGTGCAGGCGGCGCTGGAGCGGCGCGAGGCGCTACGCACCTGGCCGATGCGGGGCACCGTGCACCTCGTCCCACCCGCCGACGCGCGCTGGATGCTGGAGGTGACCGGCGTCCGCTCGCTGGCCGGCGCGGCGACCCGCCGGGCGCAGCTCGGGCTCACCGACGCCGACGTCGACCGGGCGCTTGACGTCCTCGGTGCCGCGCTGACCGGGGGCGGTCGACTCACCCGGGCGCAGTGCCTGGCCACCCTGCGCGAGGCGGGGCTGAGCACCGACGGGCAGCGCGGCTACCACCTGCTGTGGTTCGCGAGCGTACGCGGGGTGACCTGCCTGGCCCCGAACGTCGGCACCGAGCAGACCTTCGCGCTGCTCGACGAGTGGGCGCCCGCGCCGCGCCGCCTCGACCGGGACGAGGCCCTCGCGGTGCTCGCCCACCGCTACGTCCGGGGGCACGGCCCGGTCACCGACCGCGAGTTCGCCGGCTGGACCGGCCTCACCCTGACCGACGCGCGACGCGGTCTGAGCGCCGCCGGCGACGCGCTGGGCACGGTACGGGTCGACGGCCAGCCGATGTACGTGGACGCGGCGTCGACCGACGCGCCACGCAGTCCGCAGGACGAGCTGCTCGCGCTGCCCGGCTTCGACGAGTACCTGCTGGGCTATCGGGACCGCACGCTCATGCTCGACCCCGCCCACCAGAGCGCAGTCGTCCCCGGCAACAACGGGATCTTCCAGGCCACCGTGGTCCACGCCGGTCGGGTGGTGGGTGTGTGGAAGCGCCGGATCGGCCGGTCCACGGTCACCGTGACGATCCAGCCGCTGACGCCCCTGGCCGCCACCGGACGCGCCCGCGTGGAGCAGGCCCTGGGCCGGTACGCGGACTTCCTCGGCCTGCCGCCCCGCTTCGAGTGGCCGGCCTGACCGACGAGGTCAGCGCGCCGGCCGCGGCCGGGCCTCGGTCAGCAACGCGGCGATCCGGGCCACCCGGGGGTCGGTGCGGATCTGCGCCACGGTGGCCGGCAGCGGCAGTCGCCAGTTCGGATACTCGTCCACGGTGCCGGGCATGTTGGGTTGACGCACCTCGCCCAGCACGTCGTAGAGGGACACACCGAGCAGCCGCGCCGGGCTGGCGGCGAGGGCGGCGTGCATCGCCACCACCACCTCCTCGTCGTCCACCTCCTCGTCGTCGGACGACAGCTCGCCGTCCGGCAGCAGACCCTCGGCGCGCAGCATCGCCAGCAACCGTTCCCGCTCCTCGGCGGCCCGCGCCCGCTCGACCGCCGTGTCGGTGCTGAGCAGTTTCAACTCGTCGCGTACCCGCACCTGCTCACCGGCCAGGAACCCGGGCGCGGTCGGCAGGTCGTGGGTGGAGATGGTGGCGAGCGCGTTGCGGGGCCACCGGCTCGGCGCGACGAAGTCGCCGTCGTCGTCGCGGGTGAACCACAGCACGGTCGAGCCGAGCATGTTGCGCTCCCGCAGCCCCCGGGTCACCTCCGGCTGGACGGTGCCCAGGTCCTCGCCGACGACCACCGCGCCGGCCCGGTGTGCCTCCAGCGCGAGGATGCCGAGCATCGCCTCGGCGTCGTAGCGCACGTAGGTGCCGTCGGCCGCGCCACCGCCCGGTGGCACCCACCACAGTCGCCACAGCCCGGCGACGTGGTCGACCCGCAGGCCACCGGCGTGCCGCAGGGTACGGCGCAGCATGTCCCGGTAGGCCGCGTAGCCGGTGGCGGCGAGCCGGTCCGGTCGCCACGCGGCGAGCCCCCAGTCCTGCCCGAGCTGGTTGAAGTCGTCGGGTGGGGCGCCGACGCGTACGCCCTGGGCCAGCACGTCGGCGAGCTGCCAGCCGTCCGCGCCACCCGGGTCGATACCGACGGCCAGGTCGTGCACCACGCCGACCGGCATCCCGGCCGCGCGGGCCGCCGCTGTCACGGCGTCGAGCTGCTCGTCGCACAGCTGTTGCAGCCAGGCGTGGAAGGCGACGCGGTCGGCGAGCTGGCGGCGCTGCTCCGCGACCGCGGGCGCGTCGGGGTGGTGCAGCTCGGCCAGCCAGGCCCGCCAGTCGTTGCCGTGCCGCTCGGCCAACGCGCACCAGGTGGCGAACGAGGTCAGCGCCGGGTCCGCGTCGAGGTCCACCGGCCCGGCATACGGGTGCAGCAGCTCCAGGGCGTGCCGTTTGGTGGCCCACACCTCGTCGTAGTCGATCAGGTCGCCACGGTCGGGGCGGAGGGCGTCGACGATCGCGCGGGTCGGCGGGTCCGCCGCCCGGTACGCGGCGGTGTCGGCGACGCGCAGGTAGAGGGGGTTGACGAACCGCCGGCTGGCCGGTGAGTACGGCGAGGCGGCGACCGGGTGCGACGGGCCGACCGCGTGCAGCGGGTTGAGCAGCACCAGCCCCGCCCCGTTGGTGCCGGCCCAGCCGGTGAACTCGGCCAGGTCGCCCAGGTCGCCCATGCCCCACGAGTGCTCCGAGGTGAGCGCGTAGAGCTGGAGCATCCAGCCCCAGGTGGGCGGCGGCGCCGGCAGCCGGCGGGGTACCACGACGAGTGTCGCCTCGCGTCCGGCGCAGGCCAGTCGGTGCCAGCCCAGCGGCAGGTCACCTGGCAGTTCGGTGTCGACGGTCCGGCGGCTCCCGTCCTCGAGGGTCACCACGCCGGGGCCGGGCAGCGCGCGGGTGGTGCCGTGGGTGAGTACCACGGTCGGCGGCAGCGCGGCCCTGTCGACGGCGCGGACGGCGGCGAGCGCGTCGGCGACGGCGGACGGGCTGGTGGCGTCCACACCGAGCAGACCGAGGACACCCACGACTGTCTCCGGGGCGACGTCGACGCGGCGGTGCCGCCAGTCCTCGTACCAGGTGGACACTCCGTGCGCGTCAGCCAACGCGACAAGTCGCCGATCCATCGATCCCCCCGCTTCACGACGCAACCCGCCCCAACCCTGCCACGCCCCGCCACCACCCGCTCCCGCGATCTTGCACTTCTGTCCCGACAGAGCGGACATACCCGCCCAGGTCGGCGACCGAAGCTGCAAGATCGCGGGATGGTGGGTCGTCAGTCGGCGAGCGCGCCGGACGCCCGTCCCTCGTGCAGGGTCAGGTTGCGGCCGCTGGCCGGGTCGAACAGGTGGATCTTCTCCAGGTTGAACCAGACCCGGCGGGTCTGCCCCTCGGCGACCGGGGACTCGGCGGACAGCCGGGTGACGAGGTTGCCACCGGCGCCGGCGAAGTCGGCCGCGCCCGCGTCGGCGGCCAGCTCCTCCAGCTCGGCGGCGCTGGCCTTCTCCCCCTCCACCGTGAAGTAGACGTACTTGTCCGAGCCCATCGACTCGACGATCTCGGCGGGCGCCTCGAACTCCAGTCCCTTCCGGCGGGTGTCGTCGTCGATCAGCTCGGCGTCCTCGAAGTGCTCGGGCCGGATGCCGAGGATCAGCTCGCGGGGCGCGTCGGCGGCCTCCAGCTCACGGCGCACCCGGTCGCCGAGCGGCACGTCGCCCAGCGCGGTGTGCAGGCTGCCGTCCTGTACGGCGGCGTGCAGGAAGTTCATCGACGGCGAGCCGATGAAGCCGGCCACGAAGAGGTTGCGCGGGTGGTCGTACAACTCCTGCGGCGGGCCGACCTGCTGCACCGCGCCGCCGCGCATGATCACGACCCGGTCGCCGAGGGTCATCGCCTCGGTCTGGTCGTGGGTGACGTAGACGGTGGTGGTGCCGAGCTTCTTCTGCAACCGGGACACCACCGTGCGCATCTGCACCCGCAGCTTGGCGTCCAGGTTGGACAGCGGCTCGTCCATCAGGAACGCCTTTGGCTGGCGGACGATCGCCCGGCCCATCGCCACCCGCTGCCGCTGACCGCCGGACAGGTTGGCCGGCTTGCGGTCCAGCAGGGACGTCAGCTCCAGGACCTTCGCCGCCTCCTCGACCTTGGAGTTGATGGTCTCCTTGTCCAGCTTCGCCAGTCGCAGGGGGAAGGCCATGTTCTCGCGCACGGTCATGTTCGGGTACAGGGCGTACGACTGGAACACCATGGCGATGTCCCGGTCCCGGGGGGCCTTGTCGTTGACCCGCTGGCCGCCGATGCGCAGCTCGCCGGAGCTGATGTCCTCCAGGCCGGCGATCATGTTGAGGGTTGTGGACTTGCCGCAGCCCGAGGGACCGACCAGGATCACGAACTCGCCGTCGGCGATCTCCAGGTCGACGTCCTGCACGGCGACGGTCCCGTCCGGGAAACTCTTGCTCACCTTGTCGAGCACGATGTCAGCCATGACTACTCACCTATCCCTTGACTGCGCCGGAGGTCAGGCCGGACACGATGCGGCGCTGGAAGAAGAGGACGAACAGGATGATCGGAACGGTGATCACCACGGCGGCGGCGCAGATCGCCCCGGTGGGGTCCTCGAACTGCGACGCGCCGGTGAAGAACGACAGCGCGGCCGGCACCGTGCGGGAGCGCTCGGTGGAGGTCAGCGAGATGGCGAACAGGAAGTCGTTCCAGCAGAAGATGAACACCAGGATCGCCGTGGTGAACAGGCCGGGTGCGGCCAGCGGGGCGATCACCCGGCGGAACGCCTGGGCCTGGGTGGCGCCGTCCATCTTCGCCGCCTTCTCCAGGTCCCACGGAATCTGCTTGAAGAACGCCGACAGCGTGTAGATCGCCAGCGGCAACGCGAACGTGATGTACGGCAGGATCAGGCCGGGCCAGGTGTCGAAGATCTTGAGCTGACGCTCGATCTCGAACAGCGGGGACACGAGCGACACCTGCGGGAACATCGCGATGAGCAGTGAGACGCCGACGAGCAGGCCCTTGCCGGGGAAGTCCAGCCGGCTGATCGCGTACGCGGCCATCGCGCCGAGCACCACCGCGATGAGCGTGGCGATGAGGGCGATGCCGATCGAGTTGATCAGCGCGCGGACGAACTGGTCGGTGTCGAAGATCGTCCGGTAGTTGTCGAGCGTCCACTCCCGGGGGATGAACTTCCCGTCGGTGAGGGTGGCCGGCGTCTTGAACGACAGCGAGGCGATCCACAGGACGGGGACCAGTGCGAAGACGACCACGAGGACGTCCAGCAGACCCCAGCGCAGCTTCGCCCGCGTGGTGGTTTCGACAGCCATCTCAGCGCCTCTCGGAGTCGTCGCTGCCGGGGGCAGCGGTACCGAACAACTTCACGAAGACGAACGCGATGATCGCCACGGTGATGAAGATCAGCACCGACATCGTCGAGCCGATGCCGAGGTTCAGACCCCGGATCAGGTTGTTGTAGGCGAGCATCGACACCGACGAGGTCTCGTTGCCACCCGCGGTCAGCACGAAGATGTTGTCGAAGACGCGGAACGCGTCCAGGGTGCGGAACAGCAGCGCGACGAGGATCGCCGGCTTCATCACCGGCAGCATCACCTTCGTGAACTTCTGCCACGCGGTCGCCCCGTCGGTGGAGGCGGCCTTGAGCAGGTCGTCGGGCACCAGCGCCAGCCCGGCCATCAGCAGCAGCGCCATGAACGGGGTCGTCTTCCAGATCTCGGCGAGCATGATGATCGCCAGGGAGCTGGCCCGCTCGGTCAGCGGCGCGCCGTCGCTGAACAGGTCGGCCAGGTAGCCGGTGCCCGGCGTCCAGGCGTACCGCCAGGAGAACGCGGCCACGACCGTGACGATCCCGTACGGGATAAGCGCCGACGTGCGCACCAGACCGCGCCCGACCAGGGTGCGGTGCATGATGATCGCCAACCCCATGCCGAGCACCAGCTCGACGGCCACGGTGACGACCGTGATCAGCATGGTCACGCCGAACGCGGTCCACCAGAACTCGTTGGTGAGCACCGTGACGTAGTTCTCCAGCCCGATGAACTCGCGCTGGTCGGGAAAGCGCAGGTCGTAGCGCTGCAACGACAGCCAGACCGAGTAGATGATCGGGTACGCGGTCACCGCCACCATCACCAGCGCGGCAGGCGCGCAGAGCAGCCAGCCGAGTTTGCGTTCGGCCTTCTTGTTCTCGCTCAGCGGTGCCTTGCGACGTCCGCCGGTACGCTGGGCGGGTACGGCGGCCTGCCGTTCGGTCTCCTCGACGGCGGTGTCCGCACCGGTCGGCGTGGCGTTGATGCTCACGGCAGGACCCCCTTCGATTCGAGGGCGTCGGCGATGGCGCCGCGCAGCTCGTCGGCGGTCTGTTGCGGACGGATCGCCGACGGCGGGGACAGGATGGCTGACATGACTGTGGAGATGCTCTGGTAGGCGGGGGTCAGCGGCCGGGTGGCCGGCTCCTTCAGCTCCTCCAGGATGGTGTCCTTCATGGGGTACGCCTCGGTCATCTCCGGATCGTCGAAGACCGCCTCGATGGTCGGCGGCACGCCGTCGTTGATCGCGGAGAACTTCTGGTGCTCGGCGCTGCGCAGACAGCGGGCCGCCTCGAACGACAGGTCCGGGTGCTTGGAGTACGAGCTGACGGCCAGGTTCACCCCACCGATGGTGACCTTGCTGGGGGTGCCCTCGTCGATGCCGGGCACGCGGGCCCAGCCGACCTGCTTGGCCAGGTCCGGGTTGGCCTCCTGGAGGGCCGGGTAGACGAACGGCCAGTTCACCTGGAACGCGCCGGAGCCGGACTGGAACTCCAACCGGACCGGGTCCTCGGTGGCGTTGCTGAACGACGGCGAGGTCACGCCCGACGTGGCGAAGCGCTGCAACTGCTCCAGCGCCCGGACGGTGCCCTCGTCCATCAAGGCCTTCTTGCCGTCGTCGGAGAGGATCTTCCCGCCGGCGCTCTCGGCCAGGGTGTTGTAGAGCACGACCAGGCCCTCGTACTGGGCGCCCATGGTGAGCACCTGGTGCGGTTTGCCCTGGTCCTTGAGCTGCTGGGCCGCGCTGATCATCTGGTCCCAGGTGGTCGGCGGCTGCGGCACCAGGTCCTTGCGGTACCAGAGCAGCTGCACGTTCGTGTTCTTCGGCGCGGCGAAGAGCTTGTCCTCGTAGCGGGCGGTGTCCAGCGGCCCGGCGAGGGTGCCCTGCTCGACCTCGGCCTTGTCCTGGCCGGTCCACTCCCGGATCCAGTCGGCGCTGGCGAACTCCTGGGTCCACGTGACGTCGAGACCCAGGACGTCCATCCCGGGGTCCTCGGCGGCGAGCCGCCGCACCATCTGCACCCGCTGGTCGTCGGCCTGTCGCGGCAGCACCCGGTATTCGATCTTGTACCGGCCCTGGGCCTGCGCGTTGCAGTCGTCGACGACCTTCTGGAGGTTCTGCTCCGGCGGGTAGTACAGGTTGATCGTCGGCGTGCCGCCGCTGTCGTCACCGGCGCACGCGGCCAGCGGCGCGACCAGCGCCAGCGCGGCGGCCGCCGCCCCCAGCCGGGCAACCGGTCGACGTCGGTGCCGAGCCGTTTCGGGGTCCGTCATCGCCCTCCCCCTCTCTTCGGCGAAAGACCGGGGAGGGCATCCGTGCCCCGGCGCACGGCGAGACGCCTCCGAGCCGGTGAGCTGCGAAAACTCCGGCGCGAACGCTCTGTAACGGCTACTCTGCCCCGCCCGTGAAGTCGCGAAACCTGGCGGTCACGGCGAGTATGCGCACCGCCACCGGCCCTCTGTGCCCCACGCCCCGACGCCGCTTGATCGACTCGGCCGCCCTGGGCCGGCCACATCACCACCACCAGACCGGCGGGCGCTTCCTGCGCATGCTGGAGGGGTTGGCCCGGCTCGACGCCGAGCCCGCCTGGCTGCGCGAGTGGATCGAGTTCGAGCGGGAGGCGACGACGCTGCGCTGGTTCGAGTTGGCGTACGTGCCGGGTCTGCTCCAGACCGAGCGGTACGCTCGCGCGACACTGGCCGGTGGCCGGTTCGACGCCGAGGACGTGGACCGCATCGTCGCCTCCCGGCTGGAGCGCCAGGCGATCCTGCACCGCCCGTGCCCGCCGCAGCTCATCGCCGTGCTGGACGAGGCGGTGCTGCGCCGGCCGGTGCTCGACCAGCCGGGTCTGATGGTCGAGCAGTGCGAACACCTCGCCCAGTTGGCGACGGCGGAGCATATCCAGGTGCACATCGTGCCGGTGGATGCTGGGATGTATCTGGGGCTGGCGGGGCAGTTCATCATCGCCGAGATGCCCGACGGTGAACGGGTGGCTCACGCGGACAACCAGCTCACCGCGCAGTTCGTCGATGCACCGACCGACGTCGCTAAGCTGGCGAAGACGTGGGAGATCGTGCGGAACGAGGCGCTCCCCCGCCGGCAGTCAACCGAGCTGATCAAGGAAGTGGCGAAGTCATGGGCATGCTGACCCCACAGTGGCGCAAGTCGACCCGGTCCGGTGGCAACGGCGGGTCCTGCGTCGAGGTCGCCGACAATCTGCCGACCGTGGTGCTGGTGCGCGACACCAAGGACCGCGACGGCGGCACCCTGCGCGTCGACCCGGCGGCCTGGAAGGCCTTCGTCGGGTACGCCAAGCAGCACTGACCACAACCGATGAGAAGGCCCCACCCGCAGGGCCTTCTCATCGCGTTCCCCGGGCTCGATCACGCCCTACCGGCCCGGGAGTCGGACAACAGCGGCGGAGTTTCAGCTCGCTACCACCGCTGTCCGCGCTCCGGGCTGGGCGCCGGGGCGGGCGAGCAGGATCGCGGCGCCCGCGAGCACGACCCCGGCGATGGTCAGGGCGAGGATCTGCCAGGTCGGCCCGAACGGGTAGTAGGCGCCGGGGGTGAACGCGCTGTGCACGGTGAAGACCGGGCCGACGTCGCCGTGGTCCCGGAAGGCCCGCAGCACGTTGCCGTAGAGGGCTGCCGCCGGCAGGGCGAGCGCGACCAGTGCCCCGACCCAGAGCCCGGCGGCGGTACGCCGCCGCTCGGCCGACGCCTCCACGATCCGGTACGCGAGGGCCGCCGCGATCAGCCATCCGACGATGAGTCCGAGCACGGTGCCCGTCACGATCAACGGCAGGAACGATGCTCTGCTCTCTGACCAACCGATGACGTGGACCGAGCCGCGGTCGGCGGTGAGGTAGCCCCGCACCTGGAGTGTCAACCCGCCCGAGCTGGCGCTGAACGTCGAGTTGCGCATCGGGAGGTCGACGCGGGATCTGGTGTCGGGGTTGTACGTGACCGCCCGCCCGTCGGTCGGTGCGATGTCGGAGACCGACCACCCGCCGGCTGCGAACCGCTGCCGGGCCTGCTCGGCGTCCCAGGTGCCGCCGACAACGGTGGTCGTCGAGATCGACTCCTCCTGCCACGGCGACGGAATGCGCATCTGGACGGTGTCGTCGGTGGACCCACTGGCCCGCTCGGCCAGGGCGGCGACCGCGGCGTCGTCAGGCAGCTCCGCGAACGTCTGCGAGCCCGCCCAGGACCCGGCGGCCGCACCGAACGCACCCGTCGTCAGGGCCAGGAGAACCGCCGCGATCACCGGGAGCGGCCCGCGCGCGGGCAGCCGGAGCCGCTGGCGCAGGCCGCTGGCGACCAGGTGCATTGCCTCCCCGGGCCGGGGACGGCGCTGGCCCGAGACCGCCATCTCCAGGAGCGTGGTGATCATCTCGCTGCCGTACCGCCGCCGGTGCCGGCCCGGGTAGGCGAGCAGCAACTTCCGGTAGTGGCGTTCGAGACTGCGGTCTTCGCTCGACCATTCGGCGGCGGTCATGCGATCACCGTGCCGGAGGCCAGGGCACCGCCGAGGCGCTTGCCCAGCTGGGTCTCGGCCGCCGTGGCATGCCGACGCAGTCGCTCGGCCCGGGCTCGCAGGGCGACCGCCCCCGCCTCGGTGAGCCGGTAGTAGCGGCGCAGCCGCCCGTCGACGACCTCCTCCCGGTCGACCTCGATCAGGCGTTGCTCGACCAGGCGGTCGAGTGCGCCGTAGAGGGTGCCGGGCCGCAGCTTCACGTCGCCCGCCGACAACTCCTCGACCGCCTGGACGACCCCGTAGCCGTGCAACGGCTGCCCGGCCAGAGCCGTGAGGATGAGGAATGTGGATTCATGCACGCCTGGATAGTACGTGCGACGTTATATAACGTCAAGGATGGCGTGCGGTGTGCCACCTTCCTGCCGGACAGGTAGGCCCGGACCCGGCATGATGAAACGATGCTGGCCCGATTCAAGGATCTCTGCCTGGACGCAGACGATCCGCTCGCACTCGGCGGCTTCTGGGCCAGGATGCTCGATGGCGATGTGGCCGACGCCGGCGACGGCGACACCCGGGTCGATCGCCGCTCCGCCCGCTCCGACGCCGAGTCGATCTGGGTGAACCGGGTGCCCGAGCCGCGGGTCGACAAGACCCGCGTACACCTGGATCTGCGGTTGGCCGACGCGGGCCCGGCGGCGCTGCTCGCGGACGGCGCCCGACTGGTCCGCGAGCCGGGCGGCGAGGCGACCTGGTGGGTGTTGAGCGACCCGGAGGGCAACGAGTTCTGCGGGTTCCCGGCCCGGAAGGGCACCCGGCCGGGCCCGTTCGAGCTGGTCGTCGACTCGACCGACCCGGTTGCGCAGGCGACCTGGTGGGCCGGGGTGGTTGGCGGCACCGTCGAGGACGAGGGGACCCACGCGGGTGTCGTCGGCGCGGCCGGGTTCCCCTGGGACTACTGGGTGTTCGCCGGGGTGCCCGAGCCCAAGACGGTCAAGAACCGCATGCACTGGGACGTCGAGATGGTCGACCCGGAACCGACCGCGCTGCTCGACGCGGGCGCGACCCTGCTGCGGGATCCGGTCGACACGGCCCACCACTGGTGGGTGCTGGCCGACCCGGAGGGCAACGAGTTCTGCGCCTTCGCACCACGTCCCACCGGGTGAACGACCGACTACCCAGCGCGGGCGGCGTCCGCTAGCGTTTTCCCCAGCGCCGCAGCCAGCGCGTTCGCCGCCGCCGTCGACACGCCTCCGGCCGACCCCAGCCTGCCCGATCGGTTGGTAATCGCGGGATCGTCCCACCGCCGCTCCCCCCGTTCGGCAGGATCGTCCCAACGAGGAGGTGCCGTCGTGCAGGACACCCGCGCTCTCGCCCTGACGTTCGAGGTGAGCGGCCTGCCACCGGTCAAGACCGAAGCGTTGTCCATCTTCGCCGCCGGGCACCGGCAGGCGACGAGGGTCCGCACCCTGCTCCAGGCCGCCCTGACGGCCGCCCAGCGCACCGGCTGGACGCCGTTGGCCGGGCCCGTCGAGGTCGACCTGGTGCTGCGCTGCCCGCCCGGGCACCGCACGTCCGACGCCAGCACCCTGCTCGGCGGCGTCTGCGCGGTGTTGCAGGACAAGAAGCGGGTGTCCAGCATCGGTTTGTCCCACCTCGGCGTCCTGGTGGACGTCGCCCTCTACGACGACGACCGGCAGATCCGCAGGTTGTCGTACCACGAGCAGCCGGCGGAGGACTTCTCGTACCAGGTGCGGGTCGCCGCCGTACCGACCGGGGTTTGACCGACGTCCGCGATGGGGTATCGCGGACGCCGACGAAGGGAGCACCGATGTCGGAGCCACATGTCACGCTCGACCCGCGCGGGCTCGACCCCGTGCAGCAGAAGCTGCGCGGCCCGCTGGAGGACCAGCTGACCTCGGCGCTCCAGGCGGCGATCGAACGGGTCCGCGGCGACTACGCCGGTGAGCCGGTCGAGCAGGTCTGCCAGCGGCTGCTGGACGAGACGCGGTCCGGGCTGCATCCCGACATCGCGGCCGGGTTCAACCCGGACATGGACGAGTTCTGCCGGGTGGCGGTGGCGATCGTCCGAGGCGACGGCTCCTGAGCGCGAGACCCCGTCGGTAACCCGGGTCAGTACCGGCCGAGCTGGCCGTACGGGCCGAGCATGATCCGCGGTGACAGCGCCGGGTCGAGCCAGGCCAGCACGTCGACGAGGTGGTCGTGTGCCAGGGCGACGCAGCCGGCGGTGGCGTTACCGCTGCTGGTGCCGAACTGGTGCAGGAAGATGCCGCTGCCCGCGTTCGGGATCGGCGTCGGCACGTTCGGCGGCATGTTGTAGGTGATCACCGCGAAGTGCGTGTAATCGGGGGTCTCCTGCCACAGCGCCTCGCTGGCACCGCCCGGGTTGGTCGAGCTCTGCTGGAACGTGTTGTACCGCGGGGACGACGGGTTCTCGTTCCACCAGTCGCCGCTGACCAGCCGGTGGTACGGATACCGCACGCCGGGGTTCGCGGCGATGCCGTACATGGTGGGGCCGATCGAGTAGATGCCGGTGGGGGTGGTGGGCACGCCCTCCACGTGGTTGTCGCTGAACCCCCTCGAGCCGATCCGGGCGGGCATCGGCGTCACGGCCGGCTGCCAGCCGCTGCTGACCCGCACGTACGCCTCGAGGGTGGCGTACGTGGTGGTGAAACTCGTGGCGCTGACGATGATCGCCTGCCGCGTCTGGGCCGGTAGGAGGGCCAACCGGGCGGCCAGCCGGTGGTTCGGCAGGGTCGGCAGGCGCGGACTGGACAGCGAGACCCGCCCCACGGCCGGCGCCGACGGTCGACCCACGCCCTGCGCGGGGGCCGTCGGGGCGAGCACTGCCGGCACCGCCAGACCCGCGGCGCCGAGGAGGAGGTTTCTACGCTTCATATCGCCCATCCTGACAGTTGACCGGCCCGCTATCTGCCCCGTGACCGGCGGCAGCCGGATCAGGACCGGGTCCGCAACTACCCGGCCCTGACCCTCGGCTGTCCGGCATGGGAGCGGACAGCTCCGGCACCCTGCCGCGCGGGCGTGGCACGACACCACGCGCGGGTGACCGGGAATCCGACCGCCGTGCACTCAGCTCCACGGTGCTCACCCACCGAACGCCGCCACGCCCCCGGCACACCCCGAAGGGCCGTGAGCGCCGGCCCAGGTTAGGCGGCTCCCGGCGGGCTGGACAAGCCATGTCGGACGGCCCACGGCGTGACTGATCCCAAGGTGGAAAACAGGCATGTCGGCGTAACGCGACCATGATCGCGGACGCTGTTCGGGCGCGCCGGGCGGTCAGAAGTGCCGCAGCAGGTCCCGGAACGCGGCGAGCCGCAGCACGCCGCCGTCGGCCGGATCCAGTTCGTCGTCCTCCAGCACCCACGTGTTCTCGTTCGGGATGAACACCGCGTTCAATCCGGCCGCCCTGGCCGGCAGGATGTCCGACCTCGGAGAGTTGCCGATCATCCAGGCGCTGCCGGGCGTGAAGCCGTGCTCCCGGACCAGCCACCGGTACGTGTCGGGGTTCTTCTCCGCGACGATGTGCGCCGCCGAGAAGTGGTGCAGCAGGCCGCAGGCGTCCAGCTTGCGCTGCTGCTCCGTCCGGTCCCCTTTGGTCAGCAGCAGCAACTCGTGCCGGCCGGCCAGCTCGTCGAGCGCGTCGGCCACGCCCGGCATCAACTCCACCCGGTGTTCGACGAGTGCCAGGGCCAACCGGTCGATCTCCTGCCGCTCGGCGTCGGTGGCCGGTCGCTCCCGCAGCCGCTCCAGGCAGTCCGCGAGGCTGCGCAGGAAGACCTTGCTGCCGTACCCGTGCGCCACCGTGTTCGCGCGCTCGATGTCGTCCAGGACGGCCCGCAGTTGCGCCCGGTCCAGAGTGGGATGGTCGAGCCAGTCCAGGAAGTCGTCGATCACCCGCTCGAAGACGACGTTGTTCTCCCACAGGGTGTCGTCCGCGTCGAAGATCAGCACCTGCGCCCCTCGACGGGCTGTCACGTCCACCGTCATGCCGCCCCCTCGCGATCATGCCCACTGCGGTCCGGAACTCTAGGGCATCTCCGCCGAAGCCCCCACCGAGTTCCCGCCCGCCGGGCAGGGCCACCGCAGCAACCGTTCGGCGATCATCGCCTCGCGCTCCTCCTGCCCCTCGGGTCGCAACCGGCCGCCCCGGGTGAGCATCACGACGCCGTGCAGCAGGCTCCACCCCACCTCGGCGAGGGTGTCCGGATCACGCCCCTCGGCGAGCGGGGCCAGGGCCGCCCGCAGCTCGGTGAAGACCGCACGCGGCGCGGCCGGCACCCCGTCCACGCCGAGGGCCAGGTCGGGGGTCAGCGCGAGCATCGCGTCGTAGACCTCCGGATTCGCGTACGCGAAGTCGAGGTACGCGGCCGCGACCGCCGGCCAGGCGCCCTCGGGTTCCTCGGTGGCATCCGCGTGCGCCTCGGCGAGGTCGGCGGCCAGATCGGCGAAGGCGCACACCGCGACGGCGGCGAGCAGCGCCTCCAGATCGGCGAAGTGCCGGTAGATGTCCCCGATGTCGATCTCGGCCCGCTCGGACAGCCGGCGGGTGCTCACCCCCGCCCAACCCTCCGTCTCGGCCAGCTCTCGCGCGACCCTGACGATGAGGTCGCGTCGGTCCTGTTCGGTGGCCTTCTCGGCAGGTCCGGACACGCACACGAGCGTAGAGGCGAACACCGCCCGCAGTCGTCCGGTGACGGATTGGTGACTGTCGCGGAGGTTCGCGCGAGCCTGTCAACGCGAACGGCGTCACCGCCCGCCCGTCTTGGTACGTCCGGGAGGCGGGGGCAGTTCCGCGATGACCGCGGCCCTCAGGGCTGTCAGCACCGACTCGACGAAGCGCCGGTAGTGCGACCTGTGCTTCGTCAGCCAGAACTGCGTGGCGACGTTCACGACAGCGGCGGGCACCGCCTCCCTGGGCTGGGCCAGCGCGGCATAGATGTCGGCCGCCCACGCGGGGTCGGTGAGACCTTCCTTCATGAAGCGTTCGATGGTCTCGAAGTCGACGAGTTGCAGTCGTTGGAACTCGGCGTGTCCGTGCGCCCCGAGAGTCGCCGCCAGGGTTTCTCCGACTCGCATCTCCAGGGAGTTGCCGAGCTGCGCCTGGACCGCGGCGGACTCGTCGACCGCGTCGCCGACGATGTCCCTGGCGACGGCACCGGCCCATTCCCGCCAGCCGTCGAGCGGGTCGGGCCAGGTTGCGGCGACGGAGGCGTCGACACCCGACCGTCGAATGTACGGCCGCAGGAAGGCCAGATCGAACTGGTTGAACGAGGCGACGAAGTCGTGGAAGGCAGGCTCCCATTCGAAGGGGACAGCGTGCCGGGGCTCAGGGTCGGGCAGCGCCTCGCCGAGTTTCTCCAGACGGGCCACCGCCCCGGCCACCTGCTCGACATCGTGGAACCCGGGGCCGTCAGCCTGGGCCGACCGGTAGGCGCGGAGCGCGTACGGCCGTGCCTCTTCCGCACGACCGAGGAGGATCAGACTGTCGGCGATGTAGCCCGACTGCCGCCACCACGGATCCAGCCGATCCTCGATGGCCCGGGCCTCGTCGAGAACCTGTGGCGCCTCGGGTCGGCCCAACGCGGCCAGCGCCCACGCCACCAGCGCCGCGCTGTGTGGACATCCCGCATCGCGGTGGAGGCGCACCATCTCGCTCGCCGCATCCAGGGCCACCTCCAGATCCCCTGTGCTCTGCGCAAGCGCGAATCGCAGGCCCAGCAGATTGGCCCGATCGTAGATGGACCGGACGCTGCTCTCGGCACGCGCGAGATCGTCGAACGTGAGGGTCCCCCTGCGCAGCCGCAGGGTGAGTTCCAGGTGGTCCAGGAGGCGGGCGAACCCACGGTCGTACGGATTTCCCGGCAACGCCCGCGCCTCGGTCAGGAGCGCGGCGGCCCTGTCCAGGTCGGCCAGCCGGAGTGAGTCCTCCGCGCGCTGGGTGAGGATGCGCGCCTTGTCTCCCCCATCTTCACCGGTGGCCTTCAGCAGCTGTTCGAGGAGGGTGAGCGCCCTCGCCCGTTGAGCGAAGCGGCCCACATCGCTCATGTGACGCGAGACGTTCGAGATGGAGATACCGAGCAGTATCGCGTTGCGCTGGGCCAGCGCCTCCACAATGCTTCTCTCGTGGTAGGCCAGAGACTCGGTCACATTGCCGAGAGCCGCATAAGCCTCGATGAGGTATTGGCGAAACCAGTCGTCGGGCACGTCTCCCAACGGCTCAAGCAGTTCGACGACTGTCGAGAAGGCACCGAGATCGAGGAGCAGCGACAGGTGCCCCGCGATGCCCCGCAGTGCCGCCTCGATGTCACCGGCGTCGACCAGAGCCCGGAAAGCAGTGATCGCCGGTGCGAGGTCCTCGACGGTGCGGACGTCTGCCGGCGGATGCCAGGTGGCGAAATGGTCGACGATGCGGCTGGACACGTCCAGTCGACCGTCGGCGTCGATGCCCTCGTGCGCGGCTGCCCGGATCACGGGATGCAGGTCGTACTTGTTGGTCACCCGGTCCCACCACAGCAGCCCCCGGTCCTCGAGGTCGCGCAGGGCGTTCTCCAGCTCGACGAGCGCGAGCCGGGTCCCCCGGGAAGCCGACCAGGTCCTCAGCGCCCCTGCATACGCCCGATCGGCGGCCTCCTTCAGATCACGTGCCTGCGCGTCCCAACGGTCCCGTTCGGCGAGGGCCGCGGCACGTTCCGGCCCAGGTGGCATCCAGGTCAGCCGCGGGCGGGGTCCGAGGGCGCTGAGGTCGGGTGGCCGGCGTCGGGGCTTGGCGGGCAGGAAGGGGTTGAGATCCTGGACCAGGTCCCAGTCGGCGGCGCTGGACAGGGCGGACAGGTACCGCAGGACCCGGGCGCTCCCCTGACCCAGGTTCTTGAGTGCCGCGGCCACCACATGCGCGCGCCGATGTACGAACTCCAACTCGGAGAGCCGGAAGGCACCTCCGTGCAGCGGGTCGTTGCTCCAGGCGTCGAAGTCGCCAGGTGCCGGACGATAGTTGTTCACGAGTCCGACGACGATCTCGATGACCAGCGGGTGGTGGTCGAGCTTGCCGAAGAAGCGGGCGATCGCCTCCGGTTCACCGGCGACACCCAACTCCGTGACGAGCGCGGCTGTCGCCGCCGGGCCGAGCCCACCGAGCTTCTGCACGGTCACGCCGGCGGCGGGCCGACCGCTGAGACCGAGCAACGCGTCGGGCGTCAGGCGCGTGGTGATCAGGATGCGGGACGACTTCGCCCGTGGAAGGCGGGCCAACAGGTCGTAGGCGGCGACGTCGATGACCGCGTTGGGTCGCGCGTGTCTGGTGCCCGCCACGTCCTCGTCGGTCACCTTCGAGGGGTCGAGGTGGTGGTAGGCCTGCGTCAGTCGTTCGACCCCGTCCAGCACCAGGAGGTGGCACGACGACTCCAGGACGTCCTCGACCGCGCTCACGAGCTGCGTCGACGTCAGCGCGGAGGTGTCGCGGTGCGGCTGGGCGTAGGCGAGGAACTCGACGAGGAAGTGCGTCACCGAGGACGACCCCTCGTAGAAGCTCCACCAGAACCGACCAGCCCAGCCCGGAGCGCCGGCCACGGCACTCGTCGTCAGCCAGGTCCAGGCGAGCGCGGACTTGCCGGTACCCCCGATGGCCTCCAGCACCCGTACCGGCCCACTCTCACCCGCACACCAGGAATCGAGGAGGGCGAGCTCTCCGGACCGGCCGGTGAAATGCGCCGCGCCCGTGTAGCTGGGATAGGCGGCCAGTGCCGGGGCGAGCCGCGCCGATGCGGCCGATCCCGCGACGGCCGCCCATCGTTCCGAGTTGACCAAACTGTCCCGTTCACGCATGAGAGCGACCGCCAGGTCCGCGCGAAAGTCGCCGACCTCCCCGAAGCGGTCGAGTGTGTGTCTGGACGCCACCCTCTCGACGAAGGTCCGCACAGCCAACCTGTCCTCGTCGGACCGGTCGAGTTCCTTCGGCGGCCACGGATGATCCGGGTCGACGACGTACGCGAGCACGCGCAGTCCGCCATCACTGGCCCAGTCGTACTCGATCTCGGTGTACGACCGCGACTCGCCGGCCGGACGCGAACCGTACCGGTGTCCGATCAGCAACAGCAGCACGTCACTGCTGGTGACGCCCTCGCGGCAGACGTCGATGGGAGGAGGTGACAGGGCACCGAAATCTTCCATGTAGACCGGCTCGAACCCGACCCGGGACGCCATCTCGATGGCGGCACTTCGGTATCGACTGAGGTAACCCTGGGCGCTGCTGATGAACAACCGTGGTCGCCGGCCTGCCATACCGATCACGGTAGTTGGTCCGCCAACCGGCCAGTTACTGTGGCTTCAGTTCGAAGTTTGGGAAAACCGGCGGGCCGAACCAACCTTCCGGGTCGCCTCGGGTGTCCCGACAATTGGTCGGAGCCAATCTTCAATGGCGGGCACAGCCCATACGGGCTACCGGATTCAGCGACTCAGCGCGGTCTCCCGTCGCATGTGTGACAGCTTCTCGGGGTTGCGGACGGCGTAGAGCCCGCTCACCAGGCCGTCGTCGATGCGCAGCGTCAGGACCGTGTCGAGTTCGCCGTCGATCCGGACGATCAGCGCCGGGTAGCCGTTGACCTGGGCGGGATGCAGGGACAGTGCGGCGACCTCGACCGTGCGGGACGCCATCAGACGGGCCACCTTGTCCGCTCCGACGATGGGTCGCAGCACGGCCTGCTTGATGCCACCGCCATCGCCGAGCAGAACGACATCCGGTGCCAGGATGTCGAGCAGACCCTGGACGTCGCCCATCTCGACCGCCCGCCGGAAGGCCTCCAACGCACGTCGGGCCTCGGCCGCGGACACCGCCCCGCGCGGCCGACGCGCGGCCACGTGCGCCCGCGCCCGGTGGGCGATCTGGCGGACCGCGGCAGGGCTCTTCCCGACGGTGTGGGCGATCTCGTCGTAACCCAACTCGAACACCTCACGCAGGACGAACACCGCGCGCTCGGTCGGCGCGAGCGTCTCCAGCACCAGCAGCATCGCCGTCGAGACGTGCTCCGCCAGCTCGACGTCGTCGGCGACGTCGGGCGTGGTCAACAGCGGCTCGGGCAGCCAGGAGCCGACATAGGACTCCCGGCGCCGGCCGATCGTCCGCAGCCGGTTGAGCGACTGGCGGGTGACGATCCGGACCAGGTACGCGCGGTGGTCGCGCACCGCGTCGAGGGCGACGTCCGCCCACCGCAGCCAGGCCTCCTGGAGTACGTCCTCAGCGTCGGCGGCCGAGCCGAGCATCTCGTACGCCACGGTGAAGAGCAGATCGCGGTGCCTGACGAACGCGTCGACGGCGGGTTCTGCGCTCATGACGGGGCTCCTGCCACTCGACGTCACCTTCTCGCCCACCAGACACCACAGCACGGCCTCCTGTGACACCGCGCTCCTGTGCGACCCGTCACCCGTCGACCGGTCACAGCGCTCGGACCGGCGGTGTCTTGTGGGCGACCCGAACGAGAGGAACCCCGATGAACGTGGCTCTGTGGATCGCCGCCGGACTGCTGGCGGCCGTCGCTCTGGCCGGTGGCATCACCAAGACATTCGTACCCAAGGAGAAGTTGGCGGCGAACAACGGCGGCGGGTGGACCGGCGACGCCAGCGTCGGCTTCGTCAAGACCCTCGGCATCCTCGAAATCCTCGCCGCCGTCGGCCTGATCCTGCCCGCCGTGCTCGACATCGCACCGGTCATGGTGCCGGTCACCGCCATCTGCTGGATCCTGCTGATGATCGGCGCGATGATCACCCACCTCCGTTACGGCGAGGCCAGGTTCATCGTGCTCAACGCGGTCTATCTCGCCGTGGCCGCCTACGTGGCCTGGGGCCGACTCGGACCCGAGCCCTTCACCGGGTGACTACGCCCGCGCTCCCGGGACCAGGACGCTCACCGCCTCGGGGAACGTCGTCACGACACGGCGGTTGTCGCGGCGCGGGTCGACGACGACCAGCTCGGTGCCGCCAGCGGTTGAGCGCAGCAGCGCGACGCCGTCGGCCACCACGCCCAGACAGACCTGCCGCCCGTCGGTGGAGGGCAGCTCGATCCTGGTCGTCGGGGCTCCCGATGCCACGTCCACACCCAGCAGCGCCACCGACGGCGCCACCAGTGGCGCCTCCGGAAGGTCGGCGGGGACCAGGTCGGGTCGGCCCACCTCCATCCAGATGGTCGGCGGGTCTCCGCCCGCGCGCCACAGGCCGACCATCGGACCCACCGCCTCGCCCGGCCCCAGCTGACCGGCCCTGATCACGGTGAGCTGCCGGGACGAGCCGGTGAGCACGTCGCGGAGGGAGAGCGTCAGATCCCGCGTCGCGGACACACTGTCCAGTGGGTTCGCGTCGTACACCGCCACCTCCCGGCCGGCGATGAACGCCACCTCGCCGCCGAGGGCGGACAGGGGCAGGCCCAGCAGGCGTACGCCACCGCCGGGCAGCGCCATGCTGGCGAACGTCCGACCGGTGGCGCTCGGCTCGGCGAGTAGCACCGACCGGGCGTCGGTGGACCAGAGCCACAGCTCGTACCCGACCTCGACCTCGTACTCCGTCGTGCCCGACAGGTCCCGGATCCGCCACCGATCGTCGCGCTTGGCGGCCAGCCACCGCCCGTCGGGTGACAGTGACAGGTTCAGCGGGCCCATGTCGGCGGGGGTACGGCCGATCCGGAACTGCTCACCCGACCGTGTCACCAGGTAGACGTCGTGCTGCTCGAACGAACGACCGCCGGGGTCGTACCTGCCGTTGCTGATCTTCCGGTGGTAGATCAGCGCGCCCGGACCCGCCGCACGATCGGTCGGCAGGGCCGTCACCTGCGTCGGCCTCGGCAGATGGGCCGGCAAATCGGTGAACACCTCCCCGACCCCGGCAGCAACCGGCCGCAACGGCTCCTCCCGCTCGGCCATCGTGACGCGCCACCCGACCACACCCGCCGCCACCAACACGACGATCGCCGCGCCCGCCGCCGCCATCCGTCGCGACCGCCGCCGTGCCGGTGCCTCCGCAGAATCCATGGCAGTGCCCCCGTTTCCGAGCGCCACCCGCCCACGCAGAGCGAAGCGGATGGCCCGGGTCAGGTCAACGCGCCCGCTCGATCTGTCGCCAGACCTGGACCGGATCGAGACCAAGGACGGTCATCCGTCGGCCGACCGCAAATGATCGCTGTCAGCATTCCGCTGCCGCGCTTCCGACCAAGCGCGCTTCACACAACCCCAACCATTAAGCCTCCAGCGCATCTCCAGCACCGACCGGGAGTGTCGTTCGCGATGTCAACCCAACTGCCGTGAGAGCAGATCGCGGTGCTCGACGGACGCGTCGTCATCTGGTGGTGCTCTCGATCCAGTCGATCAGCTGGGTGAACGCAGCCTCAACTTCCACATAATCGAGATGGTCCTCTTCCAGCTCACCCCAGGTCGCCCGGTAAAGACGATCCAGGACGCCGAAGCGAGCTGTTCGGTAGCCCACGGAGCCCTCGCCGTACTGTCGACCAAGATCGAGCGCGGCGCCGAGGCAGTCCGCCGCCATCCCTGAATGGGGCGCGTACAGCACCTCTCGCTCTCGAATCGCGCGAAGAGTCGCGGCGAAGTCGTACACGCCGCTCTCGTCGCCCCCTTCCGCGCCGGGCTGGTAGGCCCGCCTCACCTGCCTGCGGAACGTCTGAAACCGCTCGTCGTCCCGAAACGAATGCGGTCCTGATCCAGGAAGCTCCTCGATCAGTCTCTCAACTGTCGGCGTCAGGACGAGCCTGCCACCGTCCGTCAGGAACCGGTCCGGGTCACCCCCTCCCCAGAGCGCGTAGCCCGAGACGAGATCAAGGTTGACGCCGACGATCCACAAGGTGGTTTCCCCACTGAGTTCCTGGAGCGACTCACCCATTGAGAACCTTGGAACCATCGAACCCACCTACCTCATCGTCCCGAGCACTGGTGGGGCGCCATCCTGCCGTCAGCTAATCCCCAGCCAGAACCTCGTGATTGGCACTCCCGGCTACCGGGAACAGTAGGCGCGCAGGGCAGCCGCGGTCTGGGGCAGGTTGTAACGACCGAGGAGCATGGACACCATCGAACCACCTTCCAGCACGCGCGAATCAGCCAGCGACAACAGTGCGGTCTTCTGATTCTGATCAAGATCGTCGAATGGGGTGCCAGTTGGCATCGGCCCGTTCGGGAACGCCGCGTCCAGGGTGGCGGTCAGCAGCGTGAATGAGTCACCAGGAGTGGTCAGGTTCGTGATCCGCTCAGCAAGAACTGCGACCCGGTCCTGAGCGACATCCGCGCCGAGATCCCGGATCGTCAAGGCCGCCATCGCCGACATGTCGCCCTCAAGGAACGGCCAGTACGGCACAGGGCCCGTCGCGCCGAACAAGCAGGAGTAGAGGTCGGCGACGAGCGACCGGTCGGGATGGGTGACGATCCGCGACAGACCCAGAACGGCTGACCACGCCTCGCCCCGATTGCCACTGGCCCGGCGTGCTGACAGGGCTTCGATCAGCGCGGCGTCGCCCTTGACGCCGGCAAGGCCAGCCGCAACGCAGGCGGCCGCCGCCACGATCGGATCCGGCTCTTCCCGGACCAGGCGGGTCATGGCCGGGGTGATGCTCTTGGCCTCCTCGGGGAACCAGGCGAGCAGGTACGTGGCATGCAACCGCAAGGCCTTCTCGGGCGCATCCAGAGCCTCTAGGTATACCGGCACCCCGGCACGGACCGCGTCATAGGCTTCGATAGACCACCGTTCCTCGTCCCGCTCAGCCTCAAGATCCCGCCACTCGGCCCGTCGGGTCCGCGCATCCCGCTCCTCGTCGGTGCGCGCTGACGCGATCCAGGCGCGGTGATCGTCCTCCAGTTCTTCCTTGGTCATCCCGGCGCGGCGAGCAACCTCCGACCGCATTTCCTTCGGGTCGACGGGGTCGCTCAGCCACGAACTCTCATCTCCCACCGCGATGGCTGCCAGCACCTGGCAGGCAGCGAAGCGGTCAGGTGCCGCGGCATCGGCGACCACGTCGATCAGGAAGGGGACGATGGCGACACTGGCTGCGGAGCGTGAGCCCTGGTCGACCATCAGGTCAGCCAAATCCCTATAGGCCTGCTGCCGGACCGATTGTTTGCCCGACCTCAAGGCGCGAAGCAGGCCCGGCACTTCGATGGCCGGACCGTATGCGTGGCTCACTGAGGACCAATCGAACTCACGGCTGAAAGCTGACCATTGAGGCATGGCGGAATCCTAGCAGATCATCGGTAAGGGCCCGCAGTATCCACTGCGGGCCCTTACCGGACGGCCTAGATGGCCATCATAAGGAAGTGCGAAAGGCTTACGCGGTCGGCATCTCGACCCGGCAGTACAACTTGTTTCCGAATTCGCAGAGCATGTCCATCACGTAGTCCTTGGACTCTTGGTTTTGGGCGAAGATGCCACCAGCCTTGTAGATGAAGTAAATATCGCCAGCGACACTCAAAAGACCCATTGCCCCTGCCGTCTTGCCACCAGTTCCTCCTGGTCCACGGGGGACCTCGACCTCCGCTCCACCGCCGGTGGGCGGCTTATAGATGATCGCACGCTTGGGAATCGGCAGCGAGGCGGGCTTGATGTGCGCATTAGCGTTCTCGCCACCGTAGACCACCGGCGTCTTCCCTGGTTCGAGGTAGATGATGCGGATCCCCTTGGCTTGGGCGGCCTTGAGCATTGCATTGTCACAGCTCTTACCACGCGAGCACGGCGGTGCGCCCTCCTTGTTGACGGCGATCACCAGAGTGTTGCCGGGCTGCAGCTTGCCCTGCCGGTCGAACCAGTCGATCGCCCGCTTCTCCACGTGCTTGTCCTGCTGAACCTTCGACCCTTCCCCAGGAAGCGTGCCACCCCCACTTCGGATATTGTCTTCTGAGGCGAGGAGATTGCCGTCCTTGTCATAAACGGAAGCCGCACCGAACAGCGTCTTGTTCGTGACCCCGTACCCGTATTCCGCGTCCATTTTTCCGGTTTTTGGTACATCCTGGACGTTTTGGTAGTAATAAGTCATCCAGGATTTCATGGACGCGCGCTCGGCGTCGTCCACGTACGGAGTGTGGCCGTCCTGCTCGATCATCGAGATCGGGTTGCCGCCTCCGAACGCGTACCGGTTGCCCGTGTACGGGTTAAGGCTCAGGTTGAGATCCGAGAGAGCCCCGTTGTAGCTGTCTCGGGAGAGGAACCGGTTCAGGCCTGGGTCGTAGTTCCGGAAACCCATGTCATAGGAGCCGGAGGTCTGATCCCACCGCTTGGCGTTGTACCGGTAGGCGTTGTACGGCTCCTTGGTCGGATCTGCCGTATCCGGCTTGTCGACTCCGGTGAACTGCGAATCGTCGTTCTTCCCGTAAGCGGTATATCCGTACGTGGCCTTCGTGTCACCACTGTCGTCGGTCAGCTGCTCAACATCTGTGTGTGGGTCGTATCCGTAGTAGGCCTTCTGTTCGGTGCCGTCACTGTTGTGGGTGATCTGGGACAACCGCTGGCCCCAGGGTGAGTACTGGTACGACTTGGTGATCTTCCCGACGACCTCCTCGTCCAGCACCTCGTTCGACAGGCCGAGGTAGTTGAAGGTGGTGGTCTTCTCCTTTGCGCCGCCAGCGTTGGCGGTCTTGGTGGCCGTCCGGTCGAGCGAATCGTAGGTGTACTTGGTAATGGACGTGCCGGTGCCAGTGTTCTTGCGGTTCTCGATCATGTGATCGAAGCCGTCGTAGACGTTGCGCTCGATGACCGTGCCAGCGGCCGTCACGGTGTCCAGGCGGCCGAACGGGTCGTAGTTGTACGACGAGGTCGCCCCGCCCGCACTGGCGGTGAGCAGGCGATTCCGGTCGTAATTGAACGTCGTCGTGGCATTCTTGATGGTCTGGCTGATGACGTTGTTGTTGGCATCGTGGATGTAGGTTTCGGTGTCCGCACCGTCACCCGTCCTCGTCAAGCGCGACAACCGGTCGCGTGGGTCGTATGCGTAGCCACTGATGGTGCTGAGGTACGCCGAGTGGGTGTCGGCGTTCATCTTCTTCGCGACGTCCTGTACCCGATTGCCGTTCAGGTCGTAGGTGTACGAGTGCTCCGAGACCAACGTCGCGTTGGACTTCTTCTCGACCTGTGTCTTCAGCAGCCCGTCCAGGTAGTACGTGTAGCCGACGGTGTTGCCGTTGCCCTTCGTCTCCGTCGACTTTTCGCCACGGTCGGTGTAGGCGAACGTCGTGGTCTTGCGTTTCGGATCGGTCGCTGACGTGCCGTTCACCACCTGCGACACCAGGTCACGCGGGTCATAGGTGTAGCTGGCGTACTGCTTGTCGTGTGTGGTGGTCAGCGGTGAGCTGTTCTCGTTGTACGTGAAAGAGGTGCTGTTCTTGACCGCACCGGCCTTGCTTTCGATTACGGTTTTGACCTGGTTCAGACCGGTGTAGTCGACCTGGAACAGGTCGACCCTCGCCGCACGAGAGGTGTCGTTGACGGTCTTCAGGTTGCCGTTGGGGTCATAGGTGTACGCGTAACTGTGCGCTTCGTCGTCGATATCGGCGGAGTTGTCGCGGACAAGCTTGACCGCGTCGGCGATCACCGTGCCGCTGGCCTGGTCGGACAGCGCCACTTTGTGGGTGTTGCCCTCCGTGAAGCTGTAGGAGCCGAGGCTCACCCACGTACCGGCGTTGGCGCTCTGGTTGACCGTCTTCGTGGCGGCACCGCCACTGTGGCTGACCGTGAACTTGGCGTCGACAGCCGCCCCGTTCAGCTGTGGATACTGGGCGAACACCTCGTAGGTGCCGGATTGCGGCACGTTCAACTGCCAGGTGAACGTGTTCGCGCCGGCTCCCGCTGGGCGGGTGGCGTAGCTGGTGCCGTACCTGCCGGTGGCTGTGTTGGCCGTGGTCCAGGTCCCGCTGGCGCTGACGTTGTTGAAGTCGGAGTTGTCGACCACAACGGACTGCTTCCCCACCGGGACGCCATCGTCGGAGCGCGACTTCAGCTTGCCGTCCGGGTAGTAGGACCAGGTCATGGTCCGGTTCAACGACGAGGTGCGAGGCTCCCCTGCCGGGGTCAGCGTGCGTGCCTTCTGCTTGCCGAGTTCCGTGTAGTCGTAGGAGGTGCTGATGCCCAGGGGATCAGTGCTCGTCCTGGTCCAACCATTGTCGTAGTAGGTGTAGTCGGTGTTGTTGCGCTCCGACTCGCCCGACGACGGTGGCATGCTGAGGGTCGCCAGGCGACCGACTGCGTCGTAGGTGTACGTGGTGACGTCTGCGGTGGTGTAGCGCGTGTCGTCCTTGTCGTAGGCGGTCCGGGTCTCCGCCAGCTGGTTCAACTTGTTGTAGACCTTGACCGTGGAGAAGTCGTCCAGATCGTCGCCGGTGGCGACACCCCGCGGACTGATCAGCTTCGTCTGGTTCCCGACCCGGTCGTACTCCGCCTTCGTGATGCGGTAGGTGATGGTGCCGTTGTCGTTCTTGTGGGGCACCTTCACCTGGACCGGCTTGCCCCTCGCGTCGAGGGTGATCTCCGTCGTGACACCGAGCGCGTCCGTCGTTGCCGTAACCAGACCATCCCGGTCGTAGGCGATGGTGGCGGACTTGCCCGCCGCGTCTGTGGTCTTGGTCCGGCGATGCGCGAAGTCGTAGACGTAGCTGCTGGTGAAGTCCTGAGTGTCGGCAGTGGCGTTCTTGCGAGGGTCAACGACCTTGACCACATTTCCCACGCGGTCGTATTCGTAGCTCATGGTGTGGCCGACGGCGTTCGTCGCCGACGTCAGCTGGTAGATGGAGTCGTAGTGGTTGGTCGTGGTGAAGTCCCCAGCTTCGGGCGAGAGATTGCCGAGGGGCTCGGTGGTGGTGAGGAGGTTGCCCACCTTGTCGTAGGTAAAGGAAGTCTTCCGCACCGGACCGTTGGTCAGGTCGGGCGGAGCCAAGGCGTGCACCATCTGATCCGCCGCGTCGAACTGCGCACTTGATACCGCGCCGTTTGCTGCGGTCGACTTGATGATGTTGTCGTTATCGTCGTAGACCGGCGCAGGAATGGTGATCCATTCGTTGGCTGCCTGGTCTTTGGCCACCCTGCTGACCAGCGGACGACCGAATGTGTCGTACGTCTGTGTGGTGTCGTGAGTGAGCGCGTCGGTCACCTTCAAGACCTGGCCGCGTCCGTCGTAGACGAACTTCGTCTGCTTCTGGTCCGCGTCCGTGATGGTCTGTGGGTAACCGTTCGAGTCGAAGCCGTTGTAGACCGTGGAGTAGCCCTTGGCGTCGATCGCCGTCAACATCTGGCCCCACGCGTCGTACGTGTACGCGGTCTTGTAGTCGTCCGGATCGGTCGTGGTGTTACCGATCGGGTCGGCCACCCAGGACAGGTCGCCGTCCGGCTCGTAACCGAAGGTCCACTTTCGGCCTTCGGGGCTGGTCTTCTCCGTGAGGTCGGCGACGTAGCCGTTGAGCTGGCGCTGGTAGGTCAGCACCGTGCCCGCCGTGCCGTTCTTGACCGCCTCGGCGTCCCTGATCTCCGTCGGGTAACCGGTCTTGGCGTCGTACGCCCAGGTCGATACGGCCTGGTTGTCCTCGGTGAGCTTGGTGACGTTGTGGTCGCCGTCCCACTCCAGCTTGGTGAGCTGGTTCTTCGCGTTGGTGGTCTCGATCGGCCGGCCGTAGCCGTCCTGGAGGTAGACGGTGGAGTGGTTCTCCGCGTCGGTGACCGTCGTGCGGATGTTGCTCGTGGCGTCCGGGTCGACGTAGGCGAACTGGGTCAGGTTGGTCTTGTCGTTCCGGTCGGTGTAGTTCTTGGTCCGCCAGTGCCACGTCGGGTCGTCCCCGGCGGACGGCGAGAAGTACCGCAGTTCGGTGGCGTTGCCGCGCGGGTCGGTGACCTTGACCAGCTTGACGTTCTTGTTGCCCTGAGTCATGTCGTAGGCGAACTTGAACGTCTTCGGCGCGCCCATGGTGCCGCTGGAGCCGTATCCGTCGATCAGCTCGCCGAGCAGACCCTTGTCCGTGTAGGCGAAGGTCATCTTCCGACCGGAGATGTCGGTGATCTGCGAGATGTGGTCGATGATCTTCGGGTTGGTCAGGTTGGTCGCCCCGGACACCCGGGCCCAGGTGGTGTCGTTGATGTAGTCGTAGGTCTGACCCTTGGCGTAGTAGTCGATCGTCAGGGTCTTCCGGCCAGCCGCGTCGGTGATGTACCGGAGGAACTTGGTCGGCTTGTTGTTCGACTTCCGCTCCTCGTAGGTGAACGTCATCGTGTTGCCGTTCTTGTCCACCGTGCTGGTGAGGAAGCCCTCGCAGTCGTACCAGAACTGCGTGCGGTCCGGCTTGGTCAGGCGCCAGGCCTTCGGCTCCTGCGTGTTCGGCTTGCAGTCCGAGGTGGTGATCTTCTCCAGGTAGAGGTGCACGCCCTTCGGGCTCTTCCACGTGGAGGTCGCCGAGTCCCAGGTGAACCAGTGACTGGTGCCGTCACCATCGGTCATGGTGATCTTGGTGGGATTCGGGTTGGGGTGGAAGTCCAGCGGGCTGCCCAACCGCATCAGCGACGAGGCCTGCAACGACCAGCCGTACCCGGCGACGGTGTCCGAGGTGTCCAACGAGTTGTAGGACATCCGGACGAACGTCGACAGGCCCCGCGACGGGTTGCTCAACGCGTCGTACGACCACACCGTGTTGCCGGAGTACAGGTTGTTCATCAGGGTGCCGCCGGCACCGGTGTTCTTCCCCACGTACGAGTAGAACTTCTCCAGACCGAGCTGGTCGGAGGTCGGCTCCACCACCGCCACGTTCTGCGGCAGGGCCGCGATCGGCGCGATCTGTGAGAGCCACTGCTGGGTCAGCTTGTTGCGCAACTGCCAGCTCAGCACGTAGTCGGTGCGCTTGTTGCCCTCGGCCGTGCTGGCCGGGGTCTTCACCTGCGCGGTCAGGTCCACGGTGCCGCCGGCAGGGATGTCCGCCGGCAGCGGGGTGGCGACCATCGCGCTGGCGTCGGTCACCGCCTCACCGTTGGCCCGGGTCCACTGGTACGCCAGCTCCCAGTCGGTGGTCTTCCAGGTCGCCTGGGTCGGGTTCGACACCGACACCGGGGCGGTGTAGGTCGACGCCGGCGCGAGGTTGGTGGGCGTCTTCGCCGCGTAGTAGGTCGACTCGGGCGTCTGCTCCAGATAGGTGACCTCCAGCGTCGGCTCGAAGATCGGGTCCTCGGCCTCGGAGGCGAGCATCATCGCCCGAGCGTTCTGGTTGACCTCGTCACGCATTCGCAGCAGCAGGCCGTTGTTGGTGCTGGGCGTGGAGACCCAGCCCTTCACCGGCGTGGTGACGTCCCAGGTCTCCCACTCGGGGTCGTTGGTGAAGCCGTTGAAGCCGGCCTTCCACGACGTGTCGAAGTCACCGCCGGCCGTGGTCCACGCGTTGGTGCCGTCGTAGGTGTTCCAGGTCGCGGAACTCTCGGTGAAGCCCCGGTTGAGCTTGTAGACGTCGACGTACTGGGACTGGTCCGTGCCCGGCTGGAGGGAGACGTTCCACATCCGCAGTTGGGCGCCGGTGACCTGGGCGTTGGTGGGGATCGCCCCGGCCAGGGAGGACCACTTCACCACGCCACGGGTCACGCCGTAGGTGGGCGAGTTGTTGCCCACGCCGACGTACGGGTCACCGTCGTAGACGTTGACGTTTGTGGTGGGCAGCTTCTTCGACAGGCTGGTGTCGGTGACCCCGGTCCGGAACACCTTGGTGATCTGACCGGCCTTGGGCAGCATGGCGGGGACCGTCGGCCCGGCCACGAGCTGCCCGTCGGCCGTCTTGGCCACCACCATGTAGTAGTAGAACTGCCGGTCCATCGGGTTGGTCTTGTCCGCCGGCGTCGGCGTGGCGGTTGTGTCCTGGAAGGACAACGTGCCTGTCGAGACCGGGGCGATCAGCGTCGCCGCGCTCGGCGTGTAGGTCTGGTTCGGACTGCGGTGCACCTGGTACTCGACGACGTCGTCGGCGGTGCCGGTCTGCCCGTCCGGGTCCTTGTACTTCGGCCAGTCCAGCACCGCGCCGGTCGACGTGATCGTGGTCGGCGGGTTCACCGCGACACCGGGCCGACCGTACGTGACGACGAGCTTCGGCAGGTTGTAGTCCCGCCTGTCGTTCATGTAGGCGTACTCGGAGGCCTCGAAGATCGCGCCGCCCTGCTTCGCCAGCGACTCGTTCTTGGCCTTCAGCATCACGCCGTAGTTGGGCTGGGTGCCGCTCGCCCACTGCTGCACGAGGCCCCGCACCGGGAACGACAGCCAGGTGCTGGAGTGCGACGCCTCCTTCAGGGCGCCGTTCTTGCTGAACCGCACGGCGTCGGCGATGACGGCCTTGTTGGCCTGGTCGCCGAGCACCACCTTGCCGGTGGTGCCGGCGTCGAACTGGTAGAAGCCCAGGGTGGTCCACCCGCCCGTACCGGTCGGTGTCCGCTGGTCGACGGGCACCATCTTGGTGCCGCCCTTGTGGTACACGGTGTACGGCGCGACATCCGCCCGGTCGGACGCCCCCACGTAGTGCGCCTCGACCTTGTACTCGCCCGCCTCGGTGATGGTCGGCGTGTACGTGTACGTGTCCCCGGTGGTCGCGTCGCTGTTGGTCCGGTAGTCCTGGCCCACCGCGTACGCGGTGAGGTTGCTGGTGGAGGCGGTCCAGGTGCCCTTGGCCGTGGCGTTCGTGTCGCCGTCGTCCACGGTGACGATGGTGCCGGGCAGCGAGGTGTCGCCGGCCGCGCTCATGGTGCTCCAGTTCGCGGAGCCCTCGGTCCAGTTCGTCTTGACCCGCTGGACCTCCATCGGCACGTCGTTGGCGTAGATGCCGTCCAGGCTCTGGTCGTAGTAGACCATCACCTCGGCGTCGTCGATCGTCGTGTTCGCCGGGATCTGGCTCACGTCGAACTTCAGCAGCGAACGCCAGGTCGCGTCGTTGCCGGTGCCCACCTTGAGCTGGTAGGTGCTGTTGAAGTTGGTGGTGGGAGCGCCCGAGGAGATCTGTACGTCCTGGCCGTCGATCGGCACCGGCTGGATCTTGATGGTCGGGTCGATCACCACTGGGTACGTCCGGGCCTTGTCGCGCAGCCACGAGGCGTCCGCCGAGACGGTCACGGTGGTCTGGCCGTACGTCTGCTGGACCCGCTGGCTGACAGCGGTGCTGGTGACCGGGGTCTTGGCGCTGTCGTACATGTACGCCGGTGGCATGACCAGTTCGGGGTCACCGCCCTCGGGCCTGACGAACGCGATGGAGCCGTCCTCCCGCTGCTGCGCCACCAGACCCTTGGTGTCGAGCGTGAAGGTGTACGACACCGGACCCTGCGGGGCCTGGCGCAGCACGATCTTCTCCTTCAGCGCGCCGGCGGTGACGTCGTAGACGAGGTCCGCACCGTCGGCCAGGCCGGGGTAGGTGACCGTCGAGCCGTCAACCGTCGGCGCGGCGGCCCGCTCGCCACCGGCGAGGCCCAACTGCACCGCGCGGCCGTCCCGCTCGAAGCGCACCAGGTTGTCGGTGCGTCCCCCGAAGAGGCTTGTGAAACTGTTTGTGGCGTTCTGCTGGACGTACCCGCCCCGGTTGGCCGGCACGACCCGCGTGTCGATCGGCTGCCACTGGCCCTTGGCGTCCCGGTAGTTCAGCGGCAGCGCCGACAGTTCGGCCTGGAGCCGTCCGTCGGAGAGCTGGAACACCCGCCCGTTGGCCGTACGCCGGTTCGGGACCTCCCGCACCCGCTTCGGCGCCGGCAGCTTCTTCGCCGCCGGGGGCTGCTCGGTCACGGACAATCCGGCGCCGATGACCTCCGGCTCCACGCCGCGCGGGCCGCCGTTCACCAACTGCCGGGCGGCACCGCCCAGCCGGGAGAGCAGGCCCGCGTCGTCCTTCGCCTCGGCCACCTGGTCGACTCGCTCGGGAGTGCGGTCCGGTAGGACCTCCATCCCGCCGAGCGTTGCCACCATGACCAGCGCCAGTCCCCCGATCAGGGGACCTCGTGATCGTCGTTTCACCCGTAACCCTCCGCCCGTTCGTAGGCACAACGGGTGAAGGCTAGAAACGAGGAATACTCAGCCGACTATCTCCCCGATACCTTCCAGGTTTGGCTCCGCTAACCCGGTGGAGCAGCGCGAACGCACCGTTCCACGGGACGCATACCGCGCGCATACTTTCTGGCACCGTCCCCGTGAGGACGGCGGACCGGCTAGTCAGGCGTGGGTCATGCCGCCGCCGGCGGATGCACCCGTCGCTTGCTCAGTGGGCCCGTCGGCGTGGGCGGCAGCGCCAGTTCGGCGGCGTAGTCGCGGACCAGTGCGGGCAGTGTGTAGCGACCGGCGGCGCGATGAACGAGGTACGCGTCGACCAGGCCCTCGAGGGCCCGGTGCAACCGCTGGATGGAGACCCCGAGCTGCGCCGCGGCCCGGTCCAGCAGGGCCGGGTGGTCCGGCTGGGTGGCGAGCAGTTCCAGGAGCCGCCCGGCCAGCTCGTCGTCGGACCGGACCGCCGCCACACCGGCGGCGAGGCTCGCCCGCACGGAAAGGTCCTCGTATGCCAGCAGGTCCAACCGGTCCGACCCGTCGCGCAACTGGGTGACCAGACCGGCCACCGGCATGGCCGGATACCCGGCCAGGCGACTGCCCGCGATCCGCAGCGCCAGGACCGACCCGGCGCAGAGGCGCGCCAGCTCCACAGTGGCCGCCGGGTCGGCGACCAGCCGCTCCGGACCCGCGAAGGCGGCGAGCAGGTCGCGGGCCGGCACCCCGTCGAGCGGATGCAGCGTCACCCGGCGTACGCCGTCCAGGCTGCTGAGGTGCCGCTGACCGACGACGACGAGGGCCGGACCGGGGCCGGCGGGGAGCAGCGGTCGCACCTGGGCCGCCCGCGTGACCCCGTCGACGACCAGCAGCAGTCGCCGTCTCGCCACCAGGGAGCGGAACCAGCCGGCCCGCTCGTCGGTGTTGGCGGGGACGTCGGCCGGGGCGACGCCGAGCGCGCGTAACACCCGGGCCAGCACCTCGCCCGGGGTCATCGCGGTGTCGTAGCCGAGGTCGACGAAGACCTGCCCGTCCGGGAAGTCACCGGCGACGCTGTGCGCCGCGCGTACCGCCAGGGCGGTCTTGCCGCTGCCCGCAGCGCCGGCGACGACCACGGCGGCCGGCGTCGCGGCGTTGAGCGCGGCCACGACGTCGGCCGTCTCCCGGGTACGGCCCACGAACGTCGCCGGAGTGGCGGGAAGCTCGCGAGGCACCGCCCAGCCGGGGGCGGGTCGAGCCGGCGTGGGTGGCGCCGGGACGGGCGGCGCGGCCACCGGGACGTACGCCAACTCCGGCGCACGGTCGAGCATCGCCCGGTGCAGGCCGACCAGTTCCTCGCCGGGCTCGATTCCGAGTTGCTCGTGCAGGGTCGCCCGGGCGTGCCGGAAGACGGTGAGTGCGGCCGGCACGTCCCCACAGCGGTAGAGCGACAGCATCAGCTGCCCCCAGGCACGCTCGCGCAGGGGATGAGCGGCGAGGTGTGCCCGAAGCTCGGGCAGCAGGTGACCGTGCTGCCCGGCGGCCAGCCGCGCGGCGGCCAGCTCCTCGAACACCTGGAGCCGCTGTTCGTTCAGGCTGGTCCAGCGGTTGTCCAGCGCGGTGCCCCGGGGCAGGCCGTCACCGGACGGCCCGTGCCAGCAGGCCAGGGCGGCACTGAACGTGGCGATGGCGTCGGCGGGCTCGACGGCGGCCAGGGCACGACCCTCGCCTGCCAGTCGCTGGAACTCGGCGACGTCGAGCTCGCCCGGCACCAGCCGCAACTCGTACCCGTTGGGTCGGGCGATCAGGCGGTCGCGAAGTGTGCGGCGCAGTACCGCCGCGTGGGTGCGCAGATTCGCCACGGCGGACGCCGGTGGGCTCTCCGGCCAGACCATTTCCGCCAGTCGGGGCAGGGAGACCACGTGGTTCGCCTCCATGGCCAGGCCGGCGAGGACCGCTCGCCGTTTCGCCGCGCCGGGTGTGACGGTCTGACCGTCGACACACAGCTCCACAGTGCCCAGAAGCCTGATCTGCAGTTGCATAGCGCCGCTCCCCCGTTGAACTTGAGCGGGCTCAGGCTAGGTGGGCGGTAGGCGGGTAACAACCCGGAACGACGAGGCACGAGCGTGACGAATATCAATGCCTCCGCACGGGGTGTCCATGTAACGAATGCCCCCTCGTGGGCGCTTTCAGCGGCGCAGGGTGAGGATCAGGTCGGCGATCAGGGCCGTCCAACCCGTCTGGTGCCAGGCGCCCAGCCCGGCCCCGTTGTCGCCGTGGAAGTACTCGGGGAAGGCCACCAGGTCCCGCCAGTCCGGATGGGTCTGGAAGATACGGCACGCGCCGTAGATCGGCCGCCGCCCCCAGTCGTCCTGCGTGAACAGTGAGATCAGTCGGGCGGAGAGGTCGTCGGCGATCTCGTCCAACGTGCGCTTCACACCGGAGCGGGTCGGGTACTCCACCTGGAGGTCGTCGCCGAAGAACGCCGCGTAGTCGCGTAGCGCGCTGATCAGCAGGAAGTTCGTCGGCATCCAGATCGGACCACGCCAGTTCGAGTTGCCGCCGAACAGGCCGCTGGTCGACTCGGCCGGTTCATAGCCGACGGAGAACTCCTGCCCGCCGAGGGTGACCGAGAACGGCTTGTCCAGGTGCGCGCGGGACAGCGTCCGCAGGCCGAAGTCGGACAGGAACTCGTCGGGATCGAGCATCCGGGCGAGCAGCCGGACCACCTGCTCCGGACCGACCATCGACAGCAGCCGCTGCTGGCGTCCGTCCGGGCCGAGCCGGCGGGTGCCGATCACCTGGGCGTACTCGGGGCGGTTGGTGAGGAACCAGCGCAGCCGCGCGCCCAGCTCCGGCAGCCGGTGCAGGGTCTTCGCGGTGAGCCGGGTGGTGGCGGCCAGCGGCAGCAGCCCGACCACCGAACGGACCTTCAGCGGCACCTTCGTGCCGTCGGCGAGGCGCAGCACGTCGTAGAAGAAGGCGTCCTCGTCGTCCCACAACCCCTGCTCGTACGCGGCGGCGGCGATATACGCGAAGTGTTCGAAGAACTTGGTGGCGGTGTCCACCCAGGTCCGGTCGTGTTCGGCGAGCACGATCGCCATGTCCAGCAGGTTGAGCGCGTACATGGCCATCCAGCCGGTGCCGTCGGACTGCTCCAGCACACCGGCCACCGGCAGCGCCGCCGAGCGGTCGAACGGCCCGACGTTGTCCAGCCCGAGGAAACCACCCTCGAAGACGTTGTTGCCGCCGGTGTCCTTGCGGTTGACCCACCAGGTGAAGTTGAGCAGCAGTTTGTGCATCACCCGGGCCAGGAACTCGAAGTCCCGGCCGCCGTCGATCTCGAACACCTTCAACGCCGCCCAGGCGTGCACCGGCGGGTTCACGTCGCCGAACGCCCACTCGTACGCCGGGATCTGCCCGTTGGGGTGCAGGTACCACTCGCGCAGCAGGAGCAGCAGCTGGTCCTTGGCGAAACCCGGGTCGACACGGGCGATGCTCACGCAGTGGAAGGCCAGGTCCCAGGCCGCGTACCAGGGGTACTCCCACGGGTCGGGCATGGAGATCACGTCGAAGCTCGTCATGTGCCACCAGGCGCTGTTGCGCCCGTGCCGGCGTCCGGCCGGTGGCGGCGACGAGCCCGGATCGCCCTCCAGCCAGCGTTTGACGTCGAAGTGGTAGAACTGCTTGCCCCACATCAGCCCGGCGATGGCCTGCCGGGCGACCAGCGCCTCGTCGGGCGTGGCGGCCGGCGGGATCACCCCGGCGAAGAAGCGGTTCGCCTCGGCCCGCCGGGCCCACACCACGGCCTCGAACCCCGCACCCAGGTCGGCCGGCGGCGGCGGGGCGGCGGCCGGCGGGGACGCGGTACGGGTCAACCGCAGCCGGATCTGCCGCTGCCCGCCGGCCGGTACGTCGAGCACGTAGTGCAGCGCGCCCTTGGTGCCCTCCCGGGCCGGGTTGACGGTGGCCGCGCCGTTGACCACGTGGTCGTTGATGCCGTCCTTCGGGTACGGCGACCGGCCGGGCAGCCCCCAGAGCCGTTCGGCGTTGGTGTCGTTGTCGCAGAGCAGCGGCACCGGGGCGCCGTCGCCCTCCAGCAGGAGCTGGCCGAGCACCCGGTGTTCACCGACGAGCCGGGTGCCCTCGCCGGTCAGCCGGGGAATCCGGTCACCGCCGGGCATGCCCCACGACCAGGTGTTGCGGAACCACAGGGTGGGCAGCACGTGCAGGGTCTCCGCCCGGTCCCCCCGGTTCGCCACGGTGATCACCATGCACAGGTCGGTCGGGGACGCCTTGGCGTAGTCGACGGTCACCGCCCAGTACCTGTCGTCGTCGAAGATCCCGGTGTCCACCAGCTCGTACTCGGTGTCGTCCCGGCCGCGTAGCGCGTTCACGGCGACGAGTTCGTCGTACGGGAAGGCGGCCTGCGGGTAGTGGTAGCGCCAGCGCATCCAGGAGTGCGTCGGGGTGCTGTCGAGATACCACCAGTACTCCTTGACGTCCTCTCCGTGGTTGCCGCTGTCGCCGCCGAGGCCGAACATCCGCTCCTTGAGGATCGGGTCCCTGCCGTTCCAGAGCGCGAGGGCGAACGCGAAGGTCTGCCGTTCGTCGCAGACGCCCGCCATCCCGTCCTCGTTCCACCGGTAGGCTCTGGACCGCGCATGGTCGTGTGGGAAGTAGTCCCAGGCCGTACCGTGCTCGCTGTAGTCCTCCCGTACCGTCCCCCACGCCCGTTCGGACAGATAGGGACCCCATGCGCGCCAATCCCGCTCACCCGAGTCGGCCTGGGCGAGCCGGAGCCGCTCGGCGTCGGGTGGCGAGGCGTCGGAGGACGAACGGTCAGTGATCACGTGCACATCTTTGACGCCGCCGCGGTACTTGACCACAGCGGCCATTCTCGTCGTGGCGTGTTACACCCCGCCGCCGGTGGAGGAAAGTTGATCGACATTCACTTCGGCCCGCAGGTGTGCGGCGATCTGGGCAGCGCGGCGAGCCGGGAATGGCTGGTGCCCGACGGTGTCGGCGGGTACGCGATGGGCACCGTCAGCGGGCTGCGCACCCGCCGGTACCACGGCCTGCTGGTGGTGCCCGGCGAAACCCCCGCGTCCCGCCAGGTGGGACTGGTGAGTCTGGATCCGGCGGTCACCCTGCCGTCCGGCGCGCGGGTGCGGCTCGGCGCGCACGAGTGGTCCTCCGGCGTCGTCGATCCGCGCGGCTTCGAGCTGCTGGAACGCTTCGACCTGGTCGACGGGCTGCCCCGGTGGCGGTGGCGGATCGGCGCCGTGGTGATCGAACGGGAGCTGGCCATGCTGCCGGGCCGCTCCTGCGTGGCGGTGGTGCACCGGCTGGTCGCCGGCGGGCCGGTCCGGTTGGAGCTGTCCGCCGCCTGCACCTGGCGTGACGCGCACGGCGAACGGCGCGCCGACGGCCCGACACCCCAGGTCGAGGCGGTGGCCGACGGCGCGGTGGTCGAGGGCGCGTACCGGCTGGCGGGTCCGGGCTGGACGCCGGAGGGGCAGTGGTGGCTGGGCGTGCACCACCGCGAGGAGGCCCACCGGGGTCTGCACCCGGACGAGGACCTCTGGTACGCGGGACGCTTCACCGGTGAGCTGGAGCGCCCTGGCGACACGGTGTCGGTACGCGCCTGGGCGGGTCGGCTCGACGAGGAGCCGCCCAGGGCGGAGGAGATCGTGGCGACGGCCCGGCGGCGCAACCGGCAGGTGGTGGCGGCGGCCCGCCCCGCCGACCCGGTCGACGCGACCCTGGCGTTGGCCGCCGACGCGTTCGTGGTGCGGCCCGGTGGCGGAACTGTCGACGTGGTGGCCGGGTACCCGTGGTTCGGCGCCTGGTCGCGGGACACGATGATCTCGTACGAGGGGTTGTTCCTCCGCACGAACCGCGCCGACGAGGGTCGGGAGCTGCTGCGCTCGTACGCGGCGACGCTCTCCGAGGGGATGCTGGCCAACACGGCCGACACCGGGCGGGTGGAGTACAACACCGTCGACGGCACGCTGTGGTTCCTGCACGCGGTGAGCCGGCACGTCACGGTCACCGGCGACACCGACCTCGGTGACGAGCTGCTGCCCGCGCTGCGGGGGGTCGTCGACGCCCACGCGACCGGCACCCGCTACGGGATCGCCGTCGACCCGGCCGACGGGCTGCTCACCCAGGGCGCCCCGGGCACCGCGCTGACCTGGATGGACGCCCGCGTGTACGGGGTGCCGGTCACCCCGCGTACCGGTAAGCCGGTCGAGGTCAACGCGCTGTGGATCAACGGGCTGGCCGGGCTCGCCGAGCTGACCGAGCTGGCCGGGCAGGACGCGGCCGAGCTGTGGCGGCGGCACGGGCAGGCGGTCGCCTCGTTCCGGGACCGTTTCCCGGCCCCGACGGGTTGGCTGCACGACGTGCTGGACGCGCCCGCGCCGGCGTACCCGCTGGGCGGCGCTGCCCTGCACGACGACGACGCGCTGCGACCGAACCAGCTGCTGGCCTGGTCGTTGCCGTTCGCGCCGCTGGAGCCCGACGAGCCGACGCTGCGGCGGGTGGCGGCGGGCCTGCTCACCCCGCTCGGGCCGCGCAGTCTCGCACCGGACTCGCCCGAGTTCGTGGGCCGGCACCGGGGTGGTCCCGCCGAGCGGGACGGCGGTTACCACCAGGGCACGGTCTGGCCGTGGCTGCTCGGGCCGTACGTGGACGCATGCAGCCGGAGCAAGATGTCGGTCGATGATGTATTCATCGGTATTGAGGCCCATCTGACCGAATATGGACTAGGCTCGGTAAGCGAGACGGCCGACGGCGTCGCGCCGCACTCCGCGACCGGCTGCCCCTTCCAGGCATGGTCGGTGGCCGAGCTGCTGCGGGTACGCCGAAAGGGCCAGTAGCGCTTTACACGACCGCAACGGCGGTGTCGCCGCTGGTTATCTCGGCCCCGGCAGGATTGGCCCCGATCCAGACGCGACGGCGACACCGACTCCGGTGTCGGTCGGCGCGCGCCCGGGGACAACTCAAAGGGGGCCGCATGTCACCCGACGCCCACGTGATCGACATTCACCCCGCCCGGCACCTGCGGGTGCTGATGCTGTCGTGGGAGTACCCGCCGGTGCTCGTCGGCGGCCTCGGCCGACACGTGCACGCCCTCTCCGTCGCCCTCGCCGCCGCCGGCCACGAGGTCACCGTCGTCACCCGCCACACCGACGGCGCACCCCTGGAGGAGTACGCCGACGGCGTACGCATCCTGCGCGCCCCCGAAGACCCCGTCACCTTCCCCCTGGCCACCAGCTCCCTGCTGGCCTGGACCATGGCCTTCAACCACACCCTCACCCGCACCGCCCTACGCGCCACCGAAGCCGGCTCGTACGACGTCATCCACGCCCACGACTGGCTCGTCGCCCACACCGCCATCACCCTCGCCCAGCACCTGGACCTGCCCCTGGTCACCACCATCCACGCCACCGAGGCCGGCCGGCACCAGGGCTGGCTCCCCGAGGAGATGAACCGCACCATCCACGGCGTCGAACACTGGCTCAGCGGCTCCTCCACCCGCGTGATCACCTGCTCGGGGTACATGCGCGACCAGGTCACCACCCTGTTCGACATCCCGGGCACGCAGGTCGACGTGGTACCCAACGGCGTCGACGACCGCGCCTGGCGGGCACGGCCGCGTGCCGTCGCCTCGGCCCGCGCCCGGTTCGCCGGCAGCGGCCCGCTGGTCGGGTACGCCGGGCGGCTGGTCTACGAGAAGGGCGTCCAGCACCTCGTGCACGCGGTGCCCCGGCTGCGTGAACAGCACCCCGGGCTGCGCGTGCTGATCGCCGGCGACGGCCCGTACCGCGCCGAGTTGGAGACCCAGGCCCGCCGGCTGTCGCTCAGCTCGACCGTCCGCTTCACCGGTTTCCTCGACTCCACCCAGCTGCCCGCGGTCCTCGGCGCCACCGACGCGACAGTGGTGCCCAGCCTCTACGAGCCGTTCGGCATGGTGGCGCTGGAGGCGGCCGCCGCCGGCGCGCCCCTCGCCGTGGCCCGCACCGGAGGCCTCGCCGAGATCGTCGAGCCGGGCGTGACAGGTGTGACGTTCCCGCACAGCGACCCGGACGCCCTCGCCGGTGCGGTCGGCCAACTCCTCGGCGACGAGGTGTTCGCGCGCCGGCTGGCCCGCAGGGCCCGCACCATGGTCGGCGAGCGGTACGGCTGGGCCACGATCGCGGCGCGTACCGCCGCCAGCTACGCCGGCGCCCGCCGGGAGCACGGCCCCCTCCAGGCCCGGCGGGCCGCCGCCCAACTGGCGGGCGGGCGTACCCGGATCGCCATCCCGGAGGGCAACCTGCTCGCCGCCGACCACGCCGCCTGCTGAGGTATACGTCAGACGACCTATAGGTGACTCCCGATCCCGCTGGTTAGGGTGTAGCCCGGACAGCGGCTGAGGAGGAGCGTGCGCAGGTGCTGATCGCCGGTCGGTACCGCCTGCTCGACCTGGTCGGTCGCGGCGGCATGGGTCGGGTGTGGCGGGCCCGCGACGAGATGCTGCACCGCGAGGTCGCGGTCAAGGAGGTCGTGCCGCCGAGCTGGCTGGCCGACCACGAACGGGCCGAGCTACGCGCGCGCACCCTGCGGGAGGCCCGCGCGGCGGCCCGGCTCATCCATCCCGCAGTGGTGCGGCTCTACGACGTCGTACCGGTCGAGGACAGCCCCTGGATCGTGATGGAGTACGTCCCGTCGCGCACCCTCCAGGACGTCCTGGACGCCGAAGGGCCGCTGGAGCCGACCCGGGCGGCCCGGATCGGCCTGGCGCTGCTCGGCGCACTGCACGCCGCGCACACCGCAGGGGTGCTGCACCGCGACATCAAGCCGCAGAACGTGCTCATGGCGCACGACGGGCGGGTGATGCTCACCGACTTCGGGCTGGCCACCTTCGACGGCGGCGACGGCGCGATGACCCGCCCCGGGATGGTGCTCGGCTCCCCGCAGTACGTCGCCCCGGAGCGGGCCGCCGAGGGGGCGTCCACGGTGGCCGCCGACCTGTGGTCGCTCGGGGCGACCCTGCACGCGGCCGTCGAGGGCCGCTCCCCGTACGCCCGCAGCACCGCGATGGCCACCCTGAGCGCGCTGGCCGCCGGACCACCGGACCCGGCCCCGCACGCCGGGCCGCTCGCGCCGGTGCTCGCCGGGTTGTTGAACCGCGACCCACGCGACCGTCTCGACCACGCCGCGGCCCGCCGGCTGCTCGTCGACGCGGCGGACGCCCCCACCGATACGCCCGCGGCGTCCGGCAACCCCGGTCCGCAGGTGGCGTCCGGCGGCGACGACCCGGTGTCCGCTGTCCGGCCCGCCGACGCCGAGGACCCGGCCGACCAGGACGCCACCATCCCGCTGCCCGAGCCCGACGCGTCCGCCACCGACCCGGCATCCCACGCCCCCGCACCCGCCGAACCGGGTGGGCGTCGGGTCGCCCGCCGGAGCGCCCTGGTCGCCGTGGCGCTGCTGGTGGCTGCCGCCGCCGGCGTGGGGAGCACTGTGGCGATCGGCGGTGACGCGCCACGCGACACCGCCGGGCGGCCGGCCGCGACACCCTCGAACGATCCCCCGGACGGGCCGGGCTACCCGGGTGGGCCGGGGCGCGGCCCCGACCGGCCCGGCCCGCCGCCGGTGGGGCGTGGGGACGTACCCCCGCCGCCCTTCGAATGTGTCCGCCCGCATGTGACGGGCGCGCCGGTGGTGGCCGGCGCACCGCTGCCGGGCGATCGGTTCCGGCCGCCACCCGGCTGGGTCTGGCACGCCGACACCACCGGCTTCCGGGTCTCGGTACCGGCGACCTGGTACCACTCCCGCGACGGCGCCGTGGCCTGCTTCCAGGACCCGGCGACCGGGCGGGCCTTCAGCGTCGCCCTGGGCGACACGGCCGACCCGGTGGTCCGGCTGCGCGCGGCCCGCGACGAGGCCGCCAGGGCCGGGGCCCTGCCGGGGTACGACGAGATCCGGCTCGCCGCGATCGACGGCGGGGCGGAGTGGGAGTCCCGCTGGACGGCCCCGTACGGCGTGTGGCTGCACGCCCGGCAGGAGGTCGTCGCGGCCGGCCGCTGGACGCTGGGTTGGATCACCGACGACAGGGACTGGACCCGGGCCGACACCGACTGGACGACAGTCCGAAAGAGTTTCCGACCACCCTCCTGACCTGCACCGTTTGGTCATGATCCCGACCACGGTCCGGCGTGGAGCGAGGCCGGTCAGCGGATGAGAAAACCGACTTTGGTGGTTATCGTGTAACTCGGGGTGACCGAGGGGGAGCGACCGTGCAGCAGTTGCTGATCGCGGGTCGGTACCGGCTGCTCGACCTGGTCGGCACCGGCGGAATGGGTCGGGTGTGGCTGGCCCGCGACGAGATGCTGCACCGCGACGTCGCGGTGAAGGAGGTCGTGCCGCCGTCCTGGCTGGCCGAGGCCGAACGCGAGCAGGTGCGGCTACGGACCCTGCGCGAGGCGCGCACCGCCGCCCGGCTCAACCACCCGAACGTGGTCCGCATCTACGACGTCGTACACGACCGGGAGAGCCCCTGGATCGTGATGGAGTACGTGCCGTCCCGCTCGGTGCAGCAGATCCTCAGCGCCGAGGGGCCGCTGAGTCCGCAACGTACCGCCCGGATCGGGTTGGCGGTGCTCGCCGCCCTGCGGGCCGCGCACACCGCCGGGGTGCTGCACCGTGACGTGAAGCCGCACAACGTGCTGGTGGCCGACGACGGGCGGGTGGTGCTCACCGACTTCGGGCTGGCCACCTTCGACGGTGGCGACGGGTCGATGACCGGCCCGGGAACGGTGCTCGGCTCACCGCAGTTCGTCGCACCGGAGAGGGCCCGCGAAGGTGTGTCCGACCCGCGTACCGACCTGTGGTCGCTGGGCGCGACGCTGTACGCGACAGTCGAGGGGCAGTCGCCGTACGCCCGGTCGAGCGCGATGGCGACGCTCAGCGCGCTCGCCACCGAACCGCCGGACCCGATGCGCCGGGCCGGGTCGCTTCGTCCGGTCCTCACCGGCCTGTTGCAGCGTGATCCCTGGCGGCGGTTGACCGCAGCCGAGGCGGAGCCGCTGCTGCGCCGGGCCGCGGCCGATCCCGGCGAGCCCGCCGAGCCGGCCCGTTCCTCGGCCGTGGCGGCGGTACGCGACGCGGGCCGGAGCCTGGTGCAGACTCCGGTCGACCCGCTCGACGGCCCACCCCGGCCGGCCGCCCGTCCGAGGGGCCGGACCGCCGGCCGGCGTCGACTGCTCATCGGCCTGGCGGGCGCGGCGAGCGCGCTGGTCATCGCCGGCGGCGTCACGGTGGCCCTGGTGACCCGGGACGCCGAGCGGACACCGCCGTCGGGCTCGGGCGGCGGCGCGGCCACCGCCCGGCCGGTCGCGTTCCCCTGCTCGACGCCTCCTCCCCCGACGGCGACTCCGGTGGTGTCGTCGTCACCGGCGGCCGACGGGCGGTACGGGCTCCGTGAGGGCTGGACGTGGCACGACGACCCGACCGGGTTCCGGATCGCCGCGCCGGTGGGCTGGGCGCGCTGGACCGAGGGCGCGGCGACGTGCTTCCGTGAGGCCGACGGGGCCCGGGTGCTCAGCGTCGAGGCGGGGCCGCCACGGGACGACCCGCTGGCGTACTGGAAGGCCGAGGAGGCTCGGCTCACCCGCGGCGAGGCGTTGCCGGGCTACCGCAGGGTGGACATCTCCGCCATGGACATCTTCGAGGGTGGTGCGGTGTGGGAGTGCGGCTGGGAGAACGCCGCCGGCGAGCAGGTGCACAGCTTTCGCCTGCTGGCCAACACGTCGGCCGAACGGTCGTACACCGTCTCGTGGTTGACAAAAGAGTTCGACTGGCAGGTCAACGCGGCATACTTGCCGATGATCCGGCAGAGCTTCACCCCAGCCCTCTGACACCGTCCCCTGTGGACCGTCCGGGTGATGCCCCTGCGGCGCCGACGCTGACTACAGTGGCGTAGTTTTGGGCGCTCAAGATCCCTGGGGAGGGTGAGCCGAGATGATGGGACCGTCGCACGCGCTGTCCGGCGCGGCGGTGTGGCTGGCCGGGTCCTGGGCACTGGACCAGTTCGCCGACTACCACCAGTCGCCTCTCGCGTTGGCGGTGGGCACCGCGGTGTGCGCCGGTGGCGCCCTCTTTCCCGACCTCGACATGTCGGGCAAGGTGACCCGCAACCAGGGTGGCGCGACCGTGGCCCGCACCTTCGGGGTCTTCTCGCTCTTCGCCGCCGAGGTGATGGAGAAGGTCTCCCTCGGGGTCTACTACGCCACCAAGCTCAGCAAGGACCCGCGCCGCAACAACGGGCACCGGACCTTGACCCACACCCTGCCGTTCACGGTCCTCGTCGGGTGGGGCACCACCGCGCTGTGCGCCGCGTACGGCAAGTGGGCGGTGATCACCATCCTGTTCTTCATGTTCGGCCTGGCCCTGCGCGGGCTGTTCGACGAGTGGGCCGAGCGGGCCGGCTGGGTGATCATCACCCTCGCGTCGGCGGGGGCGGCCTGGTTCACCTTCGCGAACCTGCCCGGCGGGCGGGGCTACCCCCTGATCGGCACCGCCCTGGGGGTGGGCTGCTTCGTGCACATCCTCGGCGACATGATCACGCGAGCCGGTGTGCCGATCCTGTGGCCCATCCCCATCAAACGACGCATGTGGACGATGATCGGCCTGCCGAACAGCATCGCCCTGCGTACCGGCAGCAAGGCCGAGGTGGTTGTGCTGCGTGCCGTCCTGACCGTCGTGGCGGGGCTCGCCACGGCCGGCCTGATCGCGCCGTCGGTGCTGCAACGGTTCAACATCGAGATATGACCGGACCGGCGACGCAGTCCCCACCCGAGGCCGACCAGCGGGTGCCGGACATCTGGCGGACACTGGGCCTGCCAGGGCTCGCCGACGTGCACGTGCACTTCCTGCCGCCGCGTCTGCTGCGCCGCGTGTGGGCGTACTTCGACGCGGCCGGCCCCCTGGTCGGCACCGAATGGCCGATCCGCTACCGGTGGAGCGACACCGAGCGGGTCGCGCACCTGCGCCGGCTCGGAGTGCGGGCGTTCAGCGCCCTGGCGTACGCCCACCGGCCGGGCTTGGCGGCGGACCTCAACCGCTGGACGCTGGACTTCGCCCGGGACACCCCGGGCTGCCTGCCCTCGGCCACGTTCTTCCCCGAGCCGGACGTCGTCGGGTACGTCGAGGCGGCACTCGCCGACGGCGCCCGGCTGTTCAAGGTGCACCTGCAGGTGGGTGGATTCGCGCCGACGGATCCGTCGCTGGACCCGGTCTGGGGGATGCTTGCCGACGCGGCGGTGCCGGTGGTGGTGCACGCCGGGCACGCCCCGGTCGGGACCACGCACACCGGGCCGGAGCCGTTCGCGGCCCTGCTCGCCCGGCACCCCCGCCTGAGCGCCGTGGTGGCCCACCTCGGGGCACCGGACTACCGGGCGTTCCTCGACCTGGCCGAGACGTACGAACGGGTCCGGCTGGACACGACCATGGCGTTCACCCCGTTCTTCGACCAGTTCGTTCCGTTCCCCACCGCCGAACTGCCCCGGCTACGCGACCTGGGCCTCGCCGGCAAGGTGCTGCTGGGCAGCGACTTCCCCAACATCCCCTACCCGTACGCGGACCAACTGACCGGCCTGACCCGGCTCGACCTCGGCGACGACTGGCTGCGGGCGCTCTGCTGGGACAGCGCCGCCGCCCTGTTCGGCCTCTCCTGACGTCGCTGCCGCTCCGATCCACGGGCCTGGCCACCCCCCTGGCGCGGGTCACCCGCAGGCTCGCGCTGGATCAACGCCCGCGCGCCCCCGTCCGGGCTGTCACCTCAAACGACGTCCGCACACGCCCCACACCGCCCCTCGTGCCTCGCGCCTCGCCCTCGCGCCCGCATCGCGCAACACCCCGAACTGCGGACACCCCACATCGCACACCATCCAAGATCACACTCGATCCTGGATGTAGTGGCCTCGCGCGCTTCGGAAGCCACTAAATCCAGGATCGAGCACGATCTTGAACGGGCCGGGGGACGCACGAGCGCAGGCAGGGCACCCAAATGGGGCAAAGCGCACGGACAGCGGCACGCACTTGCGCACGCGCCCTTGCGCACGGGCGCGCACGTGCATGCGCACGGCGCGCACGGGCCGGGCACGCCGACGGGTCGGGCACACCACGGGGCCGGGCAGGCGCACGAGCCGGGCACGCGCACGGGCATTCGGGCGGGCGGACGTCTTTTCGACATCGGCTATTGACGTCCCCGTAACAGGTGGCCTAGCGTCCTGTCGAACCGCTTCGTCGAAACGCTTCGACGCCGTTTCGGGAGCGGTCCCACGCCTGACTGGAGGAGGTGCGCGTGGCCACCATGCACGACGTCGCCCGCCTCGCCCGGGTCTCGGTCAGCACCGTGTCGTACGTGCTGACCGGCGCCCGCCCGATCTCCCAGGCCACCCGGGACAAGGTGCTCGCCGCCATGGCGGAGCTCCACTACCAGCCGAACGCGATGGCCCGTGGCCTGGCGAGCCGGCGCAGCCGGATTCTGGGCCTGCTGATGCCGATGGACGAGCGGGGGCTCGGCGCGACCGAGACCGCCTTCGTCACCGGCGCCGCCGCGGCGGCGAGCGCCGCCGGTTACCACCTGGTGCTCTCCCCGGTCGGTGGCGGTGACCTCGACGACCTGCGCCGGCTGGCCACCCAGCGGATGCTCGACGGTGTCGTGCTGATGGAGGTGCAGCTCGCCGACGAGCGGGTCACCGTGCTCCAGGAGGCGGAGGTGCCGCTGGTCCTGATCGGGCGCACCGGCGACACCAGCGAGCTCTCGTACGTCGACATCGACTTCGAGCAGACCGTGCGGGAGGCGGTCGCGCACCTGGTCGGCCTGGGGCATCGACGGATCGTCTACGTCAACCATTCGGCCGCGACGCTGGCCACCGGCTACGGTCCCGCGCTGCGTACCCGGGACGCTTTCGTCTCGGCGATGGCCGACCACGGCCTGGAGCCGGTGATGATCGCCGCCGAGGACAGCGCCGCGGGCGGGCGGGCCGCGCTGGCTGCCGCGTTCGCGCAGGCCCCGGAGCTGACCGCCGTGCTGGCCATGAACGAGACAGCGATCTTCGGCATTCTCGGCGAGTTGACGGGCCGTGGGCTGTCGGTGCCCGACGACGTCTCGCTCGTCTCGATGGTCACGTCGCCGCAGGTCGCGGAGCTGGCCACTCCGGCGCTGACGGCGATGACGTCCCCCGGTTCGGCGCTGGGGCGGATCGCGATCGAGGCGCTGCTGCGCCACCTGGACGGCCCGGGCGGCGCGCGCCATCAGCAACTGCTGCCGTGTGCGCTGGAGATCCGGGGTTCGACCGCCGCACCACGGACCCGCCAGCTCATGGGGGCCGACAAGTGAAAACAGCCCGCCGCCGCGCTGCAACGCGACGACGGGCCTCATCGAGGTACCGCTAGATACTCAACGAGGAGGATAGCAATGCAGCGATTCCGCCGGATCGTCGCCGCGATCGCCCTGGCGGCGACCGCGACGACCGCCGTGGCCGCGTGCGGCGGTGGTGACAGCGAGGACGACAGCGGGGCCAAGACCCTCAAGCTCTGGCACTACGAGAGCGAGAACAGCGCCATGGGGGTCGGCTGGAACCGGGCCATCGAGATCTTCAAGGCGGAGCACCCGGGCGTCGAGGTGCGCTTCGAGCGCAAGGCGTTCGAGCAGATCCAGCAGAACGCCGGCATGATCATCAACTCGTCCGAGGGCCCGGACATCATGGAGTACAACAAGGGCAACGCCACCGCCGGCCTGCTGTCCTCCCAGGGCCTGCTCACCGATCTGAGCGCCGAGGCCGACAAGCGCGGCTGGGCCGGCAAGCTCAGCCCCAGCCTGCAGACCACCGCCCGGTACAGCGACAAGGGCGTCATGGGTTCGGGCAACTGGTTCGGTGTGCCGAACTACGGCGAGTACGTCACGGTCTACTACAACAAGGACCTGTTCGAGCGCAACGGCGTCAAGGTGCCGACGAGCATGGCGGAGATGACCGCCGCGATGGACACGTTCGTCGGCAAGGGCGTCACCCCGCTGGGCATGGCCGGCGCCGAGTACCCGGCCGGGCAGCTCTTCTACCAGCTGGCCCTGTCCAAGGCCGACCGGCAGTTCGTCGACAACTACCAGCTCTACAAGAACCCGGTCGACTTCAAGGCCGACCCGCTCAAGTACGGCGCGGACACCTTCGCCGACTGGGTGAGGAAGGGCTACGTCGCCAAGGACTCGGCGAGCCTCAAGGCCGAGGACATGGGCACCGCGTTCATCGCCGGCAAGACGCCGATGATCGTCTCGGGCAGTTGGTGGTACGGCCGGTTCAAGGCCGAGATGAAGGCCAACTGGGACACGTTCCTCTTCCCGGGCAACAACCTGCACGCCGGCTCGTCGGGCAACATCTGGGTGGTCCCGGCGAACAGCAAGGCCAAGAGCCTGGCGTACGACTTCATCGACATCACCCTGCGTCCGGAGATCCAGGACCTGATCGGCAACAACGGTGGTGTTCCGGTGGCCGGTGACCCCGCGAAGATCACCGACCCGAAGGACCGCAAGCTGATCGAGGACTTCAACACGGTCAGCAAGCAGGACGGCCTGGCCTTCTACCCGGACTGGCCGGTGCCCGGCTACTACGACGTGCTGGTCAGCGGCTTCCAGGGCCTGATCAACGGGTCCAAGGCCCCGGACCAGGTGCTCGACACGATCGCCAAGCCGTACGCCGACGGCGTCAAGGAGATCACCGGCAAGTGAGACGGCGAGCGGCGGGCGTGACCGGTACGACCGGCACGCCCGCCCGCCCCGCCGGGAAGGATCTTCCATGGCAGTCTCCGAGACCGTCGCCGCCACACCCGCGGCGGCGAACCCCACCCCGCCCGTACCCCGCCGCCGGCCGCGCGGCCGCGACGCGGCGTACTGGCTCTACCTGCTCCCCGGAGCGGTGCTGTTCGTCCTGGTCATCGGCGCGCCGCTGGTCGGCACCGGTTACCTGTCGTTGACCAAGTGGTCGGGGATCGGCGACCCGACGTTCGTGGGCCTGGACAACTACCAGCAGTTGCTGCACGACGACGTGTTCTGGGCGTCGTTCCGCAACACAGTCGCGATGATCGTCGCGATGGTCGTGGTGCCCACGGTGCTCGGGCTGCTGCTCGCCGCCGTGCTCTTCGACGTCATCGGCCGCCGATTCAGGCCGCGCACGGCCGCCGCGCTGCGTGCCGCGTTCTACCTCCCGCAGGTGCTGCCCGTCGTGGTGGCCGGCATCGTCTGGGGTTGGATCCTGCGCCCCGACGGCGCGTTCAACAGCCTGCTCGACGCGGTCGGTCTGGGTGCGCTGCGCCACGACTGGCTCGGCGACCCGGGCACCGCGCTGCCGGCCGTGATGGCGGTGATGATCTGGGTGCAGATCGGCTACCCGGTGGTCGTCTTCATGGCGGCGTTGCAGCGGGTCGACCCCGAGCTGTACGAGGCGGCCGAGGTCGACGGCGCGAACTGGCTGCACCGGTTCCGGGCCATCACGCTGCCGCAGATCCGGCCGGAGACCTTCGTGGTGGCCCTGACCTGCACCATCGCGGCGCTGAAGGTGTTCGGGCCGATCTTCGCCCTGACCCGGGGCGGCCCGGACAACGCGACAAACGTGCCGTCCTACTTCGCCTACTACACGTTCTTCAAGAAGCTCCAGGTCGGCTACGGCTCCGCGATCTCCACCGTGCTCACGGTGATCATCGTCGTGGTTGCCGTGCTCTTCATCTGGATGCAGGCCCGCAGCGAGCGCCGCGACCGGGGGTTGTGAGATGGCCGTCATGATCACCAAAGCCCCGGCGCCGGCCCGTCGGCCCGTCCGCGACCGGCACCGCCGTGGCGCGAGCCGCTGGGTGGTGCTCGCCCTGGTCACCGTCGGCGCGCTCGTCATGCTGGTGCCGTTCGCGTTCATGCTGCTCAACGCGTTCAAGTCGCCAGGTGACTACTCGTCGGGCGGGCCGCTGAGCTGGCCGACCGAGTTCTACACCAGGGGTCTGCGCACGTACTGGACCACCGTGAACTTCCCGCTCAAGCTGTGGAACTCGACGCTCATCGCCGGGTCCGTGGCGGTGCTCGGCGTGGCCGTCTCCCTGCTCAACGCGTACGCGCTGGGCATCGGACGGGTCCGTGGCCGGCTCTGGATCGTCGGGCTGTTCCTGCTGGCCAACATGCTGCCGCAGGAGGCGCTGATCTACCCGCTGTACTACGTGGCGAAGGAGATCGGCCTCTACAACACCCAACTCTCGGTGATCATCATCTTCACCGTGATCCAGAGCGCGTTCGGCACGTACCTGCTGGCCTCGGTCATGGGGACGTTCCCGCGCTCGCTGCTGGAGGCCGCCGCGCTCGACGGCGCCGGCAAGTGGACGGTGCTGTGGCGGGTGGTCTTCCCCAACCTGCGACCCACCCTCGCCGTCCTGCTCATCTTCTTCTTCATCTGGACCTGGAACGAGTTCCTCATCCCGCTGGTCATGCTCATCGACAACCAGACGCAGACCATCCCGGTCGCGCTCGCGTCGTTGCAGGGTGACCGCCTGATGGACGCTCCGACCACGAACGCCGGCTCGCTGATCAGCCTGGTGCCGGCCGTCCTCTTCTTCCTCATCTTCCAGCGCACCCTCGCGCGCGGCATCACGGCAGGAGCCGAGAAGTGAAGTTCACCGACGGGTACTGGCAACTGCGCCCCGGTGTCAGTGTCCTGCGACCCGGCGCCGTCGAGTCGATCGAGCCGGACGAGCGCGGGTTCACCGTCTTCGCGCCGACCGGTCGGATCACCGGACGCGGCGACACCCTCAACCGGCCCGTCGTCACCGTCCGGTTCTTCACCCCCGCCCCCGGCGTCGTCGGCGTCACCATCGCCCACCACACCGGCGGGCTGCCCCGCGAGCCGCACTTCGGGTTGACGACCGGCGACGCGCACCCGGTCACCGTCGACATCACCGGTCTCAGCGCGACGTTGACCACCGGTGACCTCACCGCCCGGGTCGCGCTCGTCGACGGCTGGCGGGTCGAGTTCCTGCACGGCGACCGGCTCATCACCGCGTCCACCGAGCGCAGCGTCGGCGTCGTCACCGACGCCGAGGGCCGGCGGCACGTCCACGAGCGGCTCGCGCTCGGCGTCGGCGAGACGGTGTACGGGCTGGGCGAGCGCTTCGGCCCGTTCGTCAAGAACGGCCAGACCGTCGACATCTGGAACGCCGACGGCGGCACGGCCAGTGAGCAGGCGTACAAGAACGTGCCGTTCTACCTCAGCAGCGCCGGATACGGGGTGTTCGTCGACCACCCGGAGCACGTGTCGTTCGAGGTCGGCTCGGAGGTCGTCGCCCAGACCCAGTTCAGCGTCGAGGGCCAGACCCTCACCTACTACGTCATCGACGGGCCCACCCCGAAGGACGTGCTGCGTCGCTACACGGCGCTGACCGGCCGGCCCGCCCGGGTGCCCGCCTGGTCGTACGGACTGTGGCTGTCCACGTCGTTCACCACCTCGTACGACGAGAAGACGGTGACCGAGTTCGTCGACGGGATGGCCGAGCGCGGGCTGCCGCTGTCGGTGTTCCACTTCGACTGCTTCTGGATGCGCCAGTTCCACTGGGTGGACTTCGTCTGGGATCCGGCGACCTTCCCCGACCCGGAGGGGATGCTGCGCCGGCTGCACGAACGCGACCTCAAGGTGTGCGTCTGGATCAACCCGTACATCGCCCAGCGGTCCTACCTGTTCGAGGAGGGCCGCGAGGCCGGCTACCTGGTCCGCAACCCCGACGGTTCGGTCTGGCAGTGGGACAGGTGGCAGGCCGGCATGGCGCTCGTCGACTTCACCAACCCGGACGCGGTGCGCTGGTTCACCGGCAAGCTCAAGGCGCTGCTGGACATGGGCGTCGACTGTTTCAAGACCGACTTCGGCGAGCGCATCCCGACCGACGTGGTGTGGCACGACGGCTCGGACCCGCAGCGGATGCACAACTACTACTCGTACCTCTACAACAAGGCGGTCTTCGACCTGCTGGAGACCGAACGGGGCGAGGGCGAGGCGGTGCTGTTCGCCCGCTCGGCCACCGCCGGCGGGCAGCAGTTCCCGGTGCACTGGGGCGGCGACTGCGAGTCGACGTTCGTCGCCATGGCCGAGTCGCTGCGGGGCGGGCTGTCCCTGGCGGCGTCCGGTTTCGGCTACTGGAGCCACGACATCGGCGGTTTCGAGGGCACCCCCGACCCGGCCGTGTTCAAGCGGTGGGTCGCGTTCGGGCTGCTCTCCTCGCATTCGCGGCTGCACGGCTCCGGCTCGTACCGGGTGCCGTGGGAGTTCGACGACGAGGCCGTCGACGTGCTGCGGCAGTTCACCCGGCTCAAGCTCAGCCTGATGCCGTACCTCGCCGCCGCCGCACAGGAGGCGCACCGCGACGGTACGCCGATGATGCGACCAATGATCGTGGAGTTCCCGGACGACCCGGCCACGGCGTACCTGGACCGGCAGTACATGCTCGGCTCCGACGTGCTGGTCGCGCCGGTGCTCAGCGCCGACGGGGAGGTCACCTTCTACGTGCCCGCCGGCACCTGGACGCACCTGACCACCGGCGCGCAGCTCACCGGACCGGCGTGGGTGACCGAGAAACACGGGTACGACAGCCTGCCGGTGCTCGCCCGCCCCGGTGCGGTCATCCCGTTCGGCTCCCGCACCGACCGACCGGACTACGAGTGGGCCGACGACGTACGGCTGCGGCTCTACGCACCGGCACGAGGGCAGCGGACCCGGGTACGGGTACCGTCACCCGGGCACGGTCCGGGCGCCGAGTTCGAGGTGCGCTACGACGGCGTCACGGCCAGCGCCGAACTGGTCGCCGGGACCTCGACGGGCTACATCTGCGAGATCCAGGGGACGGAACGATGACGCAACACCACTTCCCGGAGAGCTTCCTGTGGGGGTCGGCGACCGCCGCTTACCAGATCGAGGGCGCCGCGACCGAGGACGGCCGTGGCCCATCCATCTGGGACACCTACAGCCACACACCGGGGCGGACCCTGAACGGCGACACCGGCGACGTGGCCGCCGACCACTACCACCGGTGGCAGCAGGACCTGGACCACATCGCCGAGCTGGGTCTGGGCGCGTACCGGTTCTCCGTCTCCTGGCCCCGGGTGCAGCCGGGCGGGTCGGGCCGGTTCAACCAGGCCGGCATCGACTTCTACTCCCGCCTCGTGGACGGGCTGCTGGAGCGGGGCGTCCGCCCGGTCGCCACCATGTACCACTGGGACCTGCCGCAGGAGTTGGAGGACGCGGGCGGCTGGGCGTCCCGGGACACGGCGCTGCGCTTCCGGGAGTACGCGGCCGGCATCGTCGGCGCGCTGGGCGACCGGGTGCACACCTGGACCACGCTCAACGAGCCCTGGTGCTCCGCGTACCTGGGCTACGCCTCCGGCGTACACGCGCCGGGCCGGACCGAACCGGCGGCGGCCCTGGCCGCGGTGCACCACCTCAACCTCGCCCACGGCCTGGCCGGGCGGGTGGTGCGGGAGATGGCGCCGGCCGCCGAGCTGTCGGTGACGCTGAACCTGCACGTCATCCGGCCCGCGTCGGACTCCGAGGCCGACCGTGACGCGGTACGGCGGATCGACGCCCTGGCCAACCGGGCGTTCCTCGGCCCGATGCTGGACGGGGAGTACCCGGCCGACCTGCTCGCCGACACCGCCTCGGTGACCGACTGGTCGTTCGTCCGCGAGGGCGACGAGAAGGTGATCGCGGTGCCGCTGGACGTGCTCGGGGTGAACTACTACTCCAGCACCCTCGTCCGCGCCTGGGACGGGGTGTCGGCCCGCTCCGACGCCGACGGGCACGGCGCCTCCGCGTCGACGCCGTGGGTGGCCGCCGAGCACGTCGACTTCCTGCCGCAGCCCGGCCCGTACACGGCGATGGGGTGGAACATCGACCCGCCGGCGCTGACCGAGCTGCTGCTGCGCCTGCGCCACGAGTACCCGAGCCAGCCGATGATGATCACCGAGAACGGCGCGGCCTTCGACGACGTGGTGTCGGCCGACGGCCGGATCCACGACGACCGGCGGATCGACTACCTGCGCCGGCACATCGGCGCGATGGCCGACGCCCGGGCGCAGGGCGCGGACGTCCGTGGCTACTTCGTCTGGTCGCTGCTGGACAACTTCGAGTGGGGCTACGGCTACGACCGCCGCTTCGGGATCATCCGCGTCGACTACGACACCCAGGTCCGCACCTGGAAGGACAGCGCCCACTGGTACCAGCACCTAGCCGCCACCGGCGAGCTGGACAACCCCACGGAGTAACCCCGGCCGGGCAGCCCGCAAGGCTGCCCGGCCCCGCCACCCCTCACGCGATCGTGCACTTTCTGCGCCGACATACGGGGCATTCCACGCGGATCGGCGACAGCAAGATCGGCGCGGTGTCAGACCCCGACGCGTTGGGGTGGGACGGTCAGGCCGTACAGGGCCATCAACTCGGGGGTGTCGACGCGGCTGCCGTCGGCCACCGAGTCGCAGGCGATGTCGACGATCTGGTCCTTGTGCGCCAGCAGGTACGGGCGGGCGCCCACGTCGGCGCTGGCCAGCGTGGCGATGCCGGGCCAGTGCCGACGGCCGAACAGCATCGGGTAGCCGCGCAGCCCGTCGTAGGTGGCGCAGACCAGCACGTCCGGGTACGGCAGCGCGGCGACCCGGCGGACCGCCGCGGCGGTCAGACCCGGCATGTCGACAGGTACCACCACCACCGCCTCGATCCCCTCGTCGTCCATGGCGGCCAGGCCGGCCCGGATGGACGAACCGACCCCGGTGCCCCACGCCTTGTTGATCACAACGGTGGCCTTGCCCAGGTCGGCGGTTTCCCGGACCTGATCGGCGGCGGCCCCCAGCACGACCACGATCTGCTCGCAGCCCGCCTCGGTCATCGTGTCGATCATCTGGTTGACCAGGGGCTTCTCCCCCTGGTGCAGCAGGGCCTCGGGACCACCGATCCGTCGTCCCCCGCCTGCGGCGATGATCATTGCTGCGATCCGGTTCAGCTGCGCCCCCTCCAGCACGGAACCGACCGTGACCGGTCGGCCCCTCCTACGGACACTGCAACGAGGACGGCGGCTCGCGGGTGGCGGGGCGAAAAGGAGAAATAGTGCAACCGTTACGCATCGGAGCCCGGACCGCGACCTGCGCCGGCGGTCAGGACGACCCCGGCCACGGCATCGCGGGACGCTGGCGGACGACGGGTCAGGCCGCGTCGGCGTAACAGTCGACGATCGACAGATCCAGCGGAAAACGCACAGGTGTGGCACCGAACAGCAGCGCCGACGCCCGCTCCCCCGCCCGACCGACCGCTTCGGCGACGTCGGCGGCCTCCCCCGCCGGGGCGTGCACGATCACCTCGTCGTGCTGGAAGAAGACCAGCTCGGCGGCGCTGCCGGCCAACTCCGCGCGCAGTGTCGCCAGCAACGTCGACGCCCACTCCGCGGCGGTGGCCTGGATGACGAAGTTGCGGGTGAACCGCCCTCTCGACCGGGCGGCCCGCGCCCGGGGCCCGCGCGGATCGGCCGCCGCGTCCGGGTCGAGTGGCGCGTCGTCGGGGTCACCGAACCCGACCGCGCCCGGCGGGCACGTACGCCCCAGCCAGGACCGCACCAACCCACCCGCCTCACCGGTACGTGCCGCCGCCTCGACGAAGCCGAACGCGGTCGGATAGCTGCGCTTCAACACCGCCAACGCGGGCACCGCCTCCCCGCCGGTCTGCCCGTACATCGCGCCGAGCAGTGCCACCTTGGCCCGCGCCCGGTCACCACCGAAGGAGTCCCGGGCGAGCGCGGCGTACAGATCGCCGGCACCGCCCGCCGCCGCCAGTCGGGCGTCGCCGGAGACCGCCGCCAACACGCGCGGCTCCAACTGGCCGGCGTCGGCGACCACCAGCCGCCAGCCCGGGTCGGCCACCACCGCCCGGCGGATCACCTTCGGAATCTGCAACGCACCGCCACCACGGGTCGCCCAACGGCCGGAGACCACCCCGCCCGGCACGTACTCCGGCTGGAACCGCCCGTCGCGCACCCACTGCTCGCGCCAGGACCAGCCGTGCGCCGTCCAGATCCGGTACAGCTCCTTGTATTCGAGCACCAGCGGCACCGCCGGGTGATCCACCCCGCGCAGCACCCAGGCCCTTGTGTTGGGCAGCTCCACGCCGACCCGGGCGAACGCCTTCAACAGCTCCGCCGGAGAGTCGGCGTGCAACCGGCGCACACCGAACGCGTCGGCGATCCGGGACGCCAGCTCGGCCAGCCGGCGCGGCGGCCCACCCACCGGAGACGGCTCACCCAGCAGCTCGGCGAGGATCGCGTCGTGCACCTCGGCCCGCCAGGGCAGCCCGGCGACACCCATCTCCGCCGCGATCAACGCACCGGCCGACTCGGCGGCCACCAGCAGCCGGAACCGACCCGGGTGCTCGGTCGCGGCGACCCGGGAGAGCTGGTCGGCGTACACCTGGGTCAGTGCCTCGATGCCCGGGCCCGGCGGGCCGGGCAGGGTGTCGAAGAGCTCGTCCACACCAGTGACACGGACCATCCACGACTGGGCACCTGGTGGGAGCTGCCGGG
>NZ_JBEXGP010000008.1:0-174162 GCF_040607375.1 Micromonospora sp. NPDC005298 | reverse complement strand
CCGTGCAGGTCTCGGCCTACCCGGACGCCTACGCCCAGTGGGAGCAGCAGGCCACCGACCTGGTCAACCAGCACTGGAACAGCTGACCCACCCACCCACACGATGGCCGGCACCCCCGCAACGGGGTGCCGGCCATCGGCATGTCCGGGCGCCGCAGATCTTGGACAGTTTCCGTCGACCGCGAACGGAAACTGTCCAAGATTCAGTCGAGACGACGTAGCGGAGCGGCGTGGCAGGCGCGGAGTGATCCGGTCGGCGCGCGGGTACGTACCCTCCGGCGGGGACCGGTGGAGGGACGACGCATGGCCGCAGTGGGTGACGGCACAGAGGACGGGCACGAGGCAGCGCAGCAACCCGAGCGCGGACCAGTACGGCCGGAGCACGAGGCGGCGCATCAGCCGCCGCGCGACGTGGAGCGCGAACCCGGAAAGCGGCCCGAGCGCCAGGTGGCGGTGGAGCCGGAACCCGTTGCGGCACCGCGTCGCTGGTCGGTCGGCGCACGCCTGCTGGCGGCCTCTGCCGTGGTCGTGCTGATCCTCGGCGCCGTGGCGGTGGCGGTCATCATCGCCGACCCGCACCGCCTCGGTCAGGCCTCCACGGGCGCACCAGACGGCGACCGACCCGACGGGACGGGCCCCAACGGGACGGGACCCGACGGCGTCCGACCCGACGGTTCGGGTGCCGCACGGGCCGCCGAGCAGACGATGACCGCTCCGCTGGCCGGGCGGCAGCGGGCCACCTTCGTGCTCGTGGACGGGGTGTCGTCGTTCGACCTGCGGGTGGCGGATCTGGGCGACGACCTCTACCGCATCGACACCCCGGCCGGCGCGGGCGTGGTGGCGCGACCGGAGGTGCGGGGCGAGACCGTACGGCTCGGGTTGGCGGACACCGGCGCGTCCGGCGTCAAGGCGGTCCGGGTGCTGCTCAACGAGCGGGTCGCGTGGCGTCTCCAGTTGACCGGCGGGGTGAGTGGTCAGGTGTTGGACCTGACGCGGGCGCGGCTGCTGGGTGTGGAACTCGCCGGCGGGTCGAGCCGTACCGAGGTGCTCCTGCCGGCGATCGACGGCACCGTCGTCGTACGGCTGAGTGGCGGTACGAGCCAGTTGGACGTGCGGGTGCCCGGTTCGCCTCCGGTGCGGGTGCGCGTCGGCGCGGGCGCCGGATCGGTCGTGGTGGGCGACGAACGGTGGAACGGCGTGGGCGCGGGTTCGCTGCTGGGTGCGCCGGGCTGGGACCGGTCGACCGACCGGCTCTACCTCGACCTGGTGGCGGGGGCGAACAGCGTGACGGTGGACACCGACGCGGGCTGAGCCGGCGAGGTGCGGCGGCCGAAGCGCCGTGGTCGCGGGTGGGCGTGCGCGTACAGTCGGGCGGTGGAGCGTACCGAATCGATGCTGGCGCAGACCCGACCACCTGGCGTGGCCGACGCCGATCCCGGCAGCGTGCTGCTCCCGGGCCACGACGTGCCGCTCGGCCGTTACACGACGGTGCGCCGGCTGTTGCCGCAGCGTCCCCGCCGGATGGTCGGTGCGTGGTGTTTCGTCGACCACTTCGGCCCGGACGACGTGGCGCAGCGGCCCGGCATGGAGGTGCCGCCGCATCCGCACACCGGTCTTCAGACGGTGACGTGGCTGCTCGACGGCGAGATCATCCACCGGGACAGCCTCGGCAGCGTGCAGGCGATCCGGCCCGGCCAGTTGAACGTGATGACGTCGGGGCAGGGCATCGCCCACTCCGAGCGGTCGCCGGCCGCCCATCCACCTGTGATGCACGGCGTGCAGCTGTGGGTGGCGCTGCCGGATCCGGCGCGGGCCGGCGCGGCGGCCTTCGCCCACCACGCCGACCTGCCGCGCTGGCGCGACGGCGAGCTGGACGTCACGTTGCTGGTCGGTGAGCTGGGCGGCGAGCGGTCGCCGGCGGTGGTGCACACCCCGCTGATGGGCGCGCAGCTGGAGCTGGGCGGCACCGCGCCGACGACGCTGCCGTTGCGGCCCGACTTCGAGTACGCGATGTTGGCGATGTCCGGGTCGGCGGAGGCCGCTGGGGTGGGGTTCGAGCCGGGGGCGCTGCTCTACCTCGGGTCGGGTCGGCGGGAGGTGACCGTGCGCGGCGGGGCGGGGGCACGACTGCTGCTCTTGGGCGGCGTCCCGTTCGACGAGCCGTTGGTGATGTGGTGGAACTTCGTGGGCCGCTCGCACGAGGAGGTGGCCGCCGCCCGGGAGGACTGGATGGCCGGGCGGCGTTTCGGGGTGGTCGCCGACGATCCGGCGCCGCCGCTGCCGGCGCCGGCACTGCCCACCACCCGCCTCAAGGCACGGGACCGCACCGGCGGTCTGCACGGCTGAGCGGTGCGTGTGACCGGCGGTCGCGCGGGTAGTCGCCCGCATGCCGACCGCTCTGATCACTCCCGTGCAGGACCGGAAACGTCTGGCCCGCCGACTCGCCGGCAGCGGGCGGGGCTTCGCCGAGGAGTACGGGTTCCGGGTCACCAACAACCCGGCGAGCCTGTTCCAGGTGCTCTACCTCGCGGTGCTGCTGGCCCGCCGCGGTGACTTCCGGCGGGCGTTGGACGGTGCGCGGGCGCTGCGCGACGAGGGTTGGGACAGCCCGGCCCGGCTGGCCCGTTCGCTGCACGAGGAGCGGGTGCGGGTGCTGCGCGACAGCGGCCAGCGCGGCGACGTGGACGCGCTCGCCGCCGTACTGGGTGATCTCGCGCGGACGGTCGTCGAGCGGTATCGGGGCGATCTGCGCCGGCTGCGGTCGGCGGCGCACCACGATCCGGCCCGGGAGCGGGCGTTGCTGGCCGACCTGCCCGGCATCGACGGGCAGGTCGTCGACCTGTTCCTGCGGGAGGCGCAGGCGCTGTGGCGGGAGGTCGCCCCGGTGGCCGACCGGCGGGCGCTGACCGCGGCGCGGCGACTCGGCCTGGGCCGTTCCGCGGACGATCTGGCGGGTCTGGCCAGCGGCGGGTCGGAGCGCCTGGCCTGGCTGGTGGGGGCGTTGGCGCGGGTGGATCTGGAGCACCGGTACGGGGAACTGACCGGCCGGCCGTGACGTGCGCTGGCCCACAGTTCCGCAAAAACTGACCGTATGGAGGATGTTCTGTCGTATGGTTGTACCCGGCAGTGCTGGCCGCTCGGTTCGAGCGGGCATCCACCGCCTGGTCGCCGCGATCCGGTTCGGGCGCGGCGCACCGCCTGGGCAGGTTTGGCGCCCCCGGTCGCGGTTCGTGACCCGGGGGCGCCCGCCTGTCCCGGCGATCAGTGGGCCAGGCCCGCCAGCAGGTTCACCGTGACGGCGATGATGAACGCGCCGAACAGGTACGACAGCATCGAGTGCCGCAGCACGGTACGCCGCATCTCGTTGCTCGTCAGGTTCGTGTCGGAGACCTGGAACGTCGTCCCGATCGTGAACGCGACGTACGCGAAGTCGGAGTAGCGCGGCGGTTCGGACTGGTTGAAGTTCACCCCACCGTCCGGGCCGGTGTAGTAGATCCGGGCGTACCGGGCGGCGAACACGGTGTGCACCACCAACCAGGACAGCACGACACTGAACACGCCCAGTCCGCCGTACATGTCCCGTCTCAGGCCGGGCGGCGCCGCGTGCGCGCTCGCCACCACCAGCCCGACGGCGAGCAGGCTGGCCGAGCAGGCCACGAGCAGCAGCACGTCACGGATGGCCCGGTTCGGGTCCTCGTACACGGCCAGCGTCGCCGTGCGGCGGGCGTCCAGCGGCCAGATCTTGCGCCACACCAGCACCAGCCAACTCAGCGCGGCCGCGTCCCAGCCGGCGAGCGGGGCGAGCGACGGTGGCAGCACCAGGGCGAGGCCGGCGCCCACGACGATGCCGACGACCCCCACCAGGGCGAGTTGCGCGGCGGCCGGGGTGTGCCCGTCCGGAGGGCGGGACAGTGGGCCGGTGCGGGGCATCCCTACGCCCCGCGCGCCGGGGCCGGGGCCTTCACCGCCGGGTCAGATGCCGCGCAGATGCTGCGAGACCCGGTCGTGCGTCTTGTCCCGGGCCTGCGCGGCCCGCTGCGACGGGCCCACCTCGGGGGCCGCCTCGATGCCGGCCGACCGGGCCACCTCGGGGCCGTTGGCGTAGTCCACCGGCGGCAGGGCGCGCAACGCCTTCAGGACGTCCGGCGGGGCACCCTCGCGTTCGGCCTCGCGGACGACGTCGTCCTTCTCGGCCGGGTAGTCCAGGCTCGACAGGTACTGCAGGACGTCGGCGTAGCTCGCCATGGCAGCGGCTCCCTCGGGCATCGATGTGGTCACGACCGGCGGCGGTTACCCGCCCGCGGTCGCGTCACGCCCGCCCCGGGTCGCGAATCGGCGCCGTTTCCACCCGGCCGGCGCGGGTACCCGCAGGCGCCGACGCGACCCGAGGGAGTACGCGATGAACTACGACACCTTCATCGACCAGGTTTCCCAGCGCACGTCGACGTCGTCCGAGCGGGCGGTCGAACTGACCCGGGCCGTGTTGGAGACGTTCGGTGAGCGGCTGACCGGCGGCGAGGTGCTGGACCTGGCTGCGCAACTGCCCCAGCCGTTGCAACTGGTGCTCAAGCCGAGCCCGAGCACCGAGCAGGCGGACCGGTTCGGGGCGGCCGAGTTCGTGGCGCGGGTCGCGCTGCGGGCCGGCGTGCCGGAGCCGGCCGCCCGGGACGCCGTACGGGCGGTCTTCACGACGCTGCGCGAGGCGATCACCGGTGGGGAGTTCGACGATGTGGCCACCCAGTTGCCGCGCGACTACCGGGACCTGGTGGAGCAGGCGATGGCCCCGGGCGCGACGCTGCGCCGTGCCTGACGGTGGGCACACAGCGGTTTACCAGGGCAACCATCGATGTCCCGCTTGGCGCTGCGAATCAGCCTGGCCTAACCTTGTCCGTGCGAGGGGAGTACTTCCCACGAATCATTCCGGTCAGTACGGCGCGCCCGGCGCGCCTCGGGTGATTGCCCACCAGGTGGTGGGTGAAGGAGACCTCGAACATGACACGGTGTTCGAGGAGACCCCATGACCGAAGTGTCGTACCTGTCCGCCGCCAGTGAGCTGTCGTCGGTGGGCACCCCCACCCTGTGGGCGGTGACCATCGCCGGTGTGCTGCTCCTGTTGGTGCTGGACTTCCTGGTCACGCGCCGCCCGCACGAGGTGTCGATGCGGGAGGCGCTCGGCTGGTCGGCGTTCTACATAGCCCTGCCGCTGGCGTTCGGCGGTTGGATCTGGGCCCGCTACGGGTCCCAGCAGGGTGTGGAGTACCTCACCGGCTACCTGGTGGAGAAGTCGCTCTCGGTCGACAACCTCTTCGTCTTCATGCTGCTGCTGGCCGCGTTCGCGGTGCCGGCCGTGCTCGCCCAGCGGGTGCTGCTCTACGGCATCGCCGGCGCGCTGGTGCTGCGGGCGATCTTCATCGCCCTCGGCGCGGCCGCGTTGCAGACCCTCGACTTCGCGTTCCTGCTCTTCGCGATCATCCTCGTCGCCACCGCGGTGAAGCTGCTGCGTGACGCCCTGTCCGGGCACCAGCAGGAAGTCGACATCAACAAGATGCGCTCGGTGAAGCTGCTGCGCAGGATCATGCCGGTGGTCAACGAGTACCACGGCACCAGGATGACCGTCCGGCAGGGCGCCAAGCGGGCACTCACCCCGTTCGCCCTGGTGGTGGTCGCGGTGCTGGCCACCGACATCGTCTTCGCCGTCGACTCGGTCCCGGCGGTCTACGGCATCACCGAGGACCCGTACCTGGTCTTCGCCACCAACGCGTTCGCCCTGCTCGGCCTGCGGGCGCTCTACTTCGTCCTGCACGCGGCGCTGAGCCGGCTGGTGCACCTCAGCTACGGCCTGGCGATCATCCTGGCGTTCATCGGTCTCAAGCTCGGCCTGCACTGGGCACACGGGATCTGGGAGAGCGTCCCGCAGATCCCCACCCTCGCCTCGCTGGGCGTGATCATCGGCGTGCTGGTGGTGGTCACCGTCACCAGCCTGCGCGCCACCCGCGGCGGCGTGCCCGAGGACCGCGAGGTCGTCACCGAACGGCACTGACCGCGCCGCGCCGGGGCGGCGAGGGGGTACGCGGGAAAGCTCCCGCCCCGGCCGGCGCGGGTGGTACGACTGTGCAATGGGAATCGTGTCACCGGGCTTTCAGGGTCGGCCCCGATCACAGGAGCCGGCCCTGCCGCCCGGTCAGTACCTGACCGAGGACTTTCCGGTGCTGTCGGCCGGCCCGACACCCCGGGTCTCCCTGGACACCTGGGAGTTCGTCATCGCCGCCGAGAACGGCAACGAGTTCCGGTGGTCGTGGCAGGAGATGATGGCGCTTCCGCAGGAGACGCCGACCGTCGACATCCACTGCGTCACCCACTGGTCCAAGCTGGGCACCACCTGGCAGGGCGTCTCCCTGGACACGCTGCTCGACGGCGTGGACACCGGCGCCCACTTCGCGCTCGCCCACTCCTACGGCGGGTACACGACGAACCTGCCGCTCGACGACCTGCGCGGCGGGCGGGCCTGGGTGGTGCACACGTTCGACGGCGCGCCGCTGCCCGCCGAGCACGGCGGTCCGGCGCGGCTGCTGGTGCCGCACCTGTACTTCTGGAAGTCCGCCAAGTGGGTGCGCGGGATCCGGCTCAAGACGATGGACGAGCCGGGTTTCTGGGAGACCGCCGGCTACCACGACTACGGCGACCCGTGGCGCGAGCAGCGGTACCAGGGTGACTGAGCGCGCCGTGGCGACGGGCACCCCGGCCCGGATGCCGATCCGCTGGCAGGTCGCCCGGCTGGTGGAGCGGCGGGTGGAGACACCGACCGCGCAGACGCTGGTGCTGGAGGTGCCGGACTGGCCGGGTCACCTGCCCGGGCAGCACGTCGACGTGCGGTTGACCGCTCCGGACGGCTACCAGGCGGCCCGGTCGTACTCGATCGCCGGGCCGGTGGTGGACGGCCCGGGTGGGCCGCGGATCGAGGTGACCGTCCAGCGGGTGCCCGACGGCGAGGTGTCCCCGTACCTCATCGATGTCTTCGGTGACGGCGACCCGGTGGAGGTCCGCGGACCGCTCGGTGGCTGGTTCATCTGGCGGCCCGAGGAGACCGCGCCGGTGCAGCTCGTCGCCGGCGGCTCCGGCATCGTGCCGCTGATGGCGATGATCCGGGCGCGCCGGGCGACCGGCAGCCGGGTGCCGTTCCGGCTGATCTACTCGGTGCGCACCCCCACCGACGTGATCTACGCCGACGAGCTGCGCCGCCGGGTCCGCGACGACTTCGGGCTGGACGTGGCGTACGTGTACACGCGTGAGGCGCCCGAGGGCTGGCGCGGCGAACCGCACCGGGTCGGGCTGGCCGACGTGAACAGCCACGGCTGGCCGCCGGACCTGCGACCGCTCACCTACGTGTGCGGCCCGACCGGCTTCGTGGAGACCGTGGCCGACCTGCTGGTGGGCTTGGGTCACCCGTCGAGGCAGATCAAGACCGAACGCTTCGGCCCCACCGGCTGACCGTCCCGCCCGAGCAGGTTCAAGGAGACCCGATGACCGAGATGTCGTACCTGGACGGCAACATGCTCGACGGACCGATGCGTGAGCTGTTCACCGTCGACCTGAGCACCGCGATGGGCCGCTGCGAGAACTGCGGGATGACCGGCTCGATGGCCAGCCTGCACGTCTACTCGCACGCCCCCGGCCTGGTCGCGCGCTGCCCGTCCTGTGAGGAGGTGATGGTGCGGTTGGTCCGCGGCCCGGACCGGGCCTGGCTGGACATGCGCGGCACCACCTTCCTCCAGGTCCCGATGCCGATGGAGCAGACCCGTCCCGGGCCGCTCTGACCCGAGCGGGCTCCGTCGAGCACCGGAGCCGGTCGATCTCCCAAGACGGCGTACGGGTCGCCTCCGTCACCCGGATCGGTCGGTGGCCCCGTCCGCCTCGCCGTACTCGCCACGGATGGGCAGGTAGTAGGCGGGTAGGAAGCCGGCGATGATGGCGACGCCCGCGAGTGGGACGACCGCGCCGACGACGACGCCGGAGCCGATCCAGAGCAGCGCGAGGGCGAACCGGCCAGGCGGCTCGGTCGACGTGCGAGCTGCTGAGTGGTCCTGCCGGAAGGCACGTACCCAAGTGTGGAGGACGTCGTTCGTCTGCTCCCTGGTCCTCGGCCAAATACCCGGGTGCGGCCCGGCGGGCTCATCCGTAGGCTCCGACCCCCGGGCCGGCTGGCCCTCCCGTCGTCGGATCGGAGCTGAGCGCAGCGATGACCAGTCACCTCTTCGCGGTGTGTTTCGGCGCCACCGAACCCCTACGTGTCGGCCGGTTCTGGTCCGCGATCCTGGGGCGGGAGTTGGTCCACGACCCACGCCACGGCGTCATGGTGCTGCCGGACGACGACAGCGGGTTCCGGCTCCGCTTCCCGCTCATGCCGGAGCCGAAGGTCGTCCAGAACCGGGCGCACCTGGAACTGACGAGCGACTCGCCGGAGCACCAGCGGCAGACGATTGCCAGGGCGCTGGACCTGGGCGCGCGGCACATCGACGTCGGCCAGCTTCCCGAGGAGAGCCACGTGGTGCTCGCCGACCCCGGGGGCAACGAGTTCTGCGTCCTCGGCCCGGACAACACGTTCCTGGCCGGCTGCGGGTTCCTCGGTGACCTGTCCTGTGACGGTTCGCGGGACGTCGGGTACTTCTGGAGCGGCGCGCTCGGGTGGCCACTGGTCTGGGACCAGGACGAGGAGACCGCGATCCAGTCCCCGCTGGGCGGTCCGAAGATCACCTGGGGTGGTCCGCCGTTGATGCCGAACGGGGGCCGGGACCGGGTGACGTTCGACCTCGCCGCCGACGACGACCCGGGGGCGGAGGTCGACCGGCTGCTCTCCCTCGGGGCCGAGCGGGTCGGCGACGACCACGACGGCGCGGTGGTGCTGGCCGACCCGGACGGTACCGAGTTCCGGCTGCTGACCCACCCCCGTGCCGCCTAGGACGGTGCCCGACCGGTGCGGACGGCGTATGCCCGCCTCATCTTGATGTGGTTGCCGCAGCCGGCCATCGAGCACCAGCGGCGGGCCTGGTTGCGTGAGGCGTCGTAGTACGCCCAGCGGCACGTGTCGCGGGCGCAGACCTTGAGGCGCCGCCAGGAGCCGTCCGTGCCGCACTCGCGGATGGCGTCGACCAGACCGGCGACCGCCTGGTCCAGCGGGGTGTGGCCGGTGGCGACCAGGCGGTGGCCGTCGGCGGTGAAGCGCGGCGCGACCGGCATCGCCGCCAGCGTGTGGTTGAGGCGGTCGATCGCACCGGGGTCGGCGCGGTGACCGGCGTGGCCGAGAAGCACCGCGCGCAGACCCTCCCGGACCGTGACGGCCGCGTCGAGGTCGGCCGGCCCGAGGGGTACGTCCGCAGGCAGCAGACGCCGTTCGGCGAACCAGTCGCGCAGCCCGTCCGGGCTGGTCAGCGTCTCGTCGTCGATCTGCGGCTCGTAGGTGTTCACGAAGTCCCGGATCAGCCGGGCGGCAACCGGCACCACCGCGTCGTCGTCCACCGGCCACCCCCTGTCTGTTACACCACCGTATCGCCTTGACAGGTGTGAAATCGCCTGCGACTGTCGAACCTACACCGGTGAAAACGTTTTGCCGGTGTGACTTGATCGGGGGAGGGCGGGTCGTGGGTCCCACGCTCAAGGACGTGGCGCGGCTCGCCGGGGTGTCGGTCAAGACGGTCTCCAACGTCGTCAACGGCTACCCCCACGTGAGCGCCGGCGTACGCCACCGGGTCGAGGCCGCCGTCGCCGAGCTGGGCTACCGGCCGAACGCGTTCGCCCGGACCCTGCGGACCGGGCGCGTCGGCGTCCTCGCCCTCGTCCTGCCCGACACCGACCCGCCGTACGTCGACGACCTCACCCGCGAGGTCGTCGACGCGGCCGGGCGTGCCGGCTACCGGGTCGTCGTGGAGCGGGGGCCCGACGAGGAGGGCGCGAACACCACCCGCCCGATGCCCGTGGACGGGGTGCTGGTCGGAGGACCCGGCGGAACGGCCCGGGCGCTGACCGCCGCCGGTCGTCCCGTCGTGCTGATCGGCGGCGGGAGCACCGACGGGTCGTGCGACAGGGTGAGCGTGGACGTCGCCGGGGCCGCCGAGGACGCGACGGCCCACCTGCTACGGACCGGCCGCCGCAGGATCGCCGCGATCGGCGCGTACCCCCCGGGACCCGGCGGTGTGCCGCCGCCGGGCACGGCCGGCTACCACCGGGCGCTGCGCGCTGCCGGGTTGACGCCGCTGCCCCGTGATCTGCTGCCCGCCCGGCACGACCGCCGGGCCGACGGCTACCGCGCGGCCCGCGACCTGTTCGCGGGCCCGGAGCACCCGGATGCGATCTTCTGCCTCTCCGACCCCCTCGCGATCGGCGCGATGCGGGCCGTCTTCGACGCCGGGCTGCGTGTCCCCGCCGACGTCGCCGTGATCGGCGTCGGCGACATCGAGGAGGGGCGCTACTCGCGACCCACCCTCAGCACGGTCGCCGTCGACACCGGCTTCCTCGCCCGGGAGGCCGTGGGCCGTCTCACCACCCGGATCGGACAACCCGACGCCGATGTCGCCGAGGTCGTCGCGCCGCACACCGTGCTCGCCCGGGAGAGCACCGAGGTCCCGGCGACCTGACCGACAGCCCGATCACACCTACCGGTTGGACAACGACAGTGCGCGTCGGTCAGAGTGGTCGGCCGTGAGATACCTGCGCACCGGTGGTCCCGCCGCGATCCGACGGCCCCGCCCCGCCGACGTCGACGAGTTCGTCGCCGGCGCGCGGCGCAGTCGGGACCTGCACCACCCGTGGCTGGCCGCGCCGGGCAGCCCCGAGGAGTACGACCGCTACCTGGCCAAGATCCGTCGCCGGGACAACGCCGGTTACCTGATCTGCGACCGGGCCACCGGAGCGATCGCCGGCTACGTGAACATCAGCGGGATCGTGCTGGGCGCGCTGCGCGGCGGCTACCTCGGGTACGCGGCGTTCGCGCCGTACAGCGGCACCGGGCACGCGTCGGCGGGTATCGCGCTGGTGATCGACCACGCGTTCACGGCCGTCGGGCTGCACCGGCTGGAGGCGAACATCCAGCCGGGCAACGAGCCGTCCCGTCGGGTGGCCCGCAAGCTCGGCTTCCGGTTGGAGGGCTTCTCGCCCGACTACCTGTTCGTCGACGGCGCGTGGCGCGACCACGAGCGGTGGGCCATCACCGCGCCGGACAGGGACGGCGGAGACCCGGTCACGTAACGGCGTCCGTCGATCGGTCGGGGCACTGGAGGCTTGGTGGCTCGATTACTCTGGGACAGGTGACGGTGACGGTCGACCATGGCGACGAGCCGTGGCCGGTCCGTATCCGCGGCCCCCAGGGGGAGGTCCTGGGCGCGGGCATGCTGATCGACGACCGTCGCATCCTGACCTGCGCCCACGTCGTCGCCGACGCGTCGCACGACCCGCACGCCGTCCCGCGAGGGCCGATCGGCGTCGACCTGGTCGGTCAGCCCGGCTCGCCGAGCGTCTCGGCGCGCGTCGTGCCGGACTGCTGGGTGCTGCCCACCGACGAGGGTGGCGGCGACATCGCCCTGCTGGAGCTGGCGCGACCGCTGACGTCCGGCGCGTACGCACCGCTGCGCCGGATGCGACTGTGGGACCGGCACGTGGTCGTCCGTGGATTTCCGGACACTCTGGAGCACGGCCTGTACGTCCGGGCGCGGCTCGCCGGCCCGTCGGGCACGCGACGCGAACGGGTCCAGATGGACGCGGCCACCACCGGCCCGCAGGTCAGCCCCGGATTCAGCGGCGCCGCGGTGGTCGACGACATCACCAGGACGGTCGTCGGGATGGTCGTCAGCACGTACCTGGAGAGCGACGACGCGCCCGCGGTGGGCGCCGGCACCTCCCCGGCCAGCGGCCTGTCCTGGATGATCCCGGTCGAGACGATCCTGCACCACCTGCCCCGGCTCGGCGACCTGGTCCCCGGTACGCCGTCGGTCGACCGCGGCTTCCTTGCGGCCAGCCACCTCCCGGTCGACCCGGCGGTCGCCCGGCAGATCACCGACCTGTTCACGCGGCAGCTCGACGCCAACGTGCTGATCGTCGTCACCGTCCACTCCGGGTCCGCCTCGGCGGCGGCGGTACGCCAGGCCGCGGTGCGCTCCAGCCGCGAGCTCCGCCCCACCGGAGCACCGGCCGTGGCGGACGAGCACGCGGACGTGCCGCCGCTGGGCAGCATCGACCTGGCCGTGGACGTCACCGGTCGCGCGACCGAGGCGGTGTCCGAGCGGATCGCCGAGTGGACCGGCGCGGCCGACGACACGGCGGACCGCCCCGCCGCCGCGCTGCCTCCACGATCGACGATCATCGACAACATCGACGAGGCGGGCGATCCCGGGACGCTGCTCTCCGACGTCGTGATGCCGCTGGTCGACCAGGCCGCCACCCGGGACCTGCGGGTGCTGCTGACCTTTCGCGGTGAGGCCGTCGGGTTGCGCCTCGCCCTGCTCGCGCGCCGCGTCGCCACCCTCGCGGCCACCGAGTCCGCCGCCGAGAGGGCGTATCGCGCGGTGGCCACGGTGGTCGCCGACCCACCGCGGGTGCCGTCGCGGTCGACCAGGCTGCGGATCCGCCTCACCGCGCTGCGCGCCATGACCGACGAGTCCGTGCTGGCCGCCCGGCTCGCGTCGACCGAACGGGCCGTCGACCGCGCGGTACGCGAGGCCGAGGCCGTCCGGCGGCGGCTCGTCGCGGTGGAGGCCGACTGGTCCGAGCTGCGCGGTCGCCTCGACGGTTTCCTCGCCATGGCCGTCGACCACGGCCTCGACGAGGACGCCGCGCTGAGTCCGCTCTACCGCCGGGCGTACGAGCAGCTCACCGGCGGGGCCTGCGATCTGGTGGCCGCCGCGGCGGCGGTGCACCGGTACGCGGACGCCGTCCGGCACGCGGTGGGCACCCGTACCGCAAGGGGTGTGTCGTGATGTCGTGCACCCGGACGCCGGGCTGCGCCGGCACCGTCGACGACACCGGTTTCTGCGACGTCTGCGGCCTGGCGCCGCTGCCCGCCGTCGGCCCGGGCGGGTCCACGGCGGCGGCGACTCCGCTCGCGAGCACCCGGGACAACTGGACGGTCGCCAGTCTCGTCTCCCTGCCGGTGCTGGCCTTCTCGACCGACGGGGACGCGGCCCGGCCGCCCCGGGTGCCGGAGGAGGCCCGTTTCTGTCCCGGCCCGGGGCGGCACCCGGTCGGTCGCGGTCGGGGCGGCCGGCCCGGTCTGGAGAAGGGCTTCTGCCCGCGTTGCCGGACGCCGTTCAGCTTTCTGCCCAGCCTGAACGCCGGCGACCTGGTCGCCGGCCGCTACCAGGTGGTCCGCTGCCTGGCGCGCGGCGGGCAGGGCTGGGTCTACCTGGCCCGCGACACCCACCAGGACGACCTGGAGGTCGCGCTCAAGGGCGTGCTGCACGCCAACGACGACGCGGCCCTCGCGGCGGCGATCCAGGAACGGCAGTTCCTCAACACACTCGACCATCCGAACATCGTGCGCAGCACCGACTTCGCCACCCACGACGATCCGGTCGCCGGCCCGACCGGCTACATCGTGATGGACTACCTCGACGGCATGTCGTTGCGCCGGCTGCTGGTGGCCGCTGGGGACGCCCGGCAGCCCGACGTCACGCTCCCACTGGACCACATCCTCGCGTACGGCCACGAGATCCTCGCCGCACTCGACTACCTGCACCGGCGTGGGCTGCTCTACACCGACATGAAGCCCGACAACGTGATGCGCACGGCCGACCGCATCAAGGTGATCGACCTGGGTGGGGTCCGCCGCAGCGACGGCACGTACGAGAACCTGGTCGGGTCCGCCGACTTCCTGGTCAGCATCGAGGAACTCCGGGCGCGGGGTGCGACGCCCCGCTCCGACCTGTTCGCGCTCGGCCGGACACTGGCGGAGCTGTTCGAGCACCGCACGCCGGGGCCGGACACCCCGGGGGCGGCGGCGGACGCGCTGGGCGTCGAGTCGTTCCGCCGGCTCGTCGCCCGGGCCGTGCACCCCCGCTGGGACCGGCGGTTCGCCTCCGCGACCGAGATGTCGGAGCAGTTGCTCGGGGTGCTGCGCGAGATCCTGGCGGGCCAGCCGGATCGGCGGCAACCCGAACCGGTGTCGCTGTTCCAGCCGTCCGCGCGGCTGCTCGACGCCGGCCTCGGGTCGGTGCCGCCGTTGCACACCTGGGTCGACGGCCCCGACACCACGCTGCTCGACGACGGCCGTCCGGCCGCCCACGTGGTGGCCCTGGGCCTGCCGACACCCCGGCCCGACCCGGACGATCCGGCCGCCGACGACCTCGCCGCCGTCGGGGCGCCGGACGCCCGCAGCCTGCTCGCCAAACTCGCCACCGTGGGCCAGGCGTCGGTGGAGGTCGAGTTGAGCCGCTGCCGGGCGTACCTCGCGTTGCACGACCGCCGGTCGGCGGCCGAGGCGTTGGCCGAGGCCGGGGTGGTCCTCGGCGAGCGGGCCGAGGCGGACTGGCGGATCGCCTGGCACCAGGCGCTGCTGGCGCTGACCGATGACCGGATCGCCGAGGCGCGGCGACACTTCGACGCGGTGTACGGCGACATCCCGGGGGAGATCGCCCCGAAGCTGGGGCTCGGCTACTGCGCGGAGCGTGCCGGCGACACCGTCCTGGCGGCCCGCTTCTACGCGGCGGTGTGGCGGCGTGACCCGTTCCAGGCCAGCGCCGCGTTCGGCCTGGCGCGGCTGCGGCTCGCGGCGACCGACCGTGTCGGCGCGGTCGCCATCCTCGACGAGGTGCCCGCGTTGTCCCGCCACCACGACGCGGCCCGCGTCGCGGCGGTGCGCGTGCTCTCGTCCCGGTTGCCCGCCGGGCCGCCCAGCGTGGCCGAGGTGGAGCAGGCCGTCGGGCGGCTGGCGACGCTACACCTCGACGGGGGCGAACGGCAGGGCGAGTCCCGCGACCGGTTGACCACGGCGATCCGGGAGATGGCGCTCGACCTGCTGGCCTCCGGTGCCGCCGACGCGCTGGCCCCGAGCCCGGTGCTGGGCGAGCCGCCGACCGAGCGGGCGGTACGCGTGCTGCTGGAGCGTTCGTACCGGGCGCTCGGGCAGCAGGCGCACCGCCCCGACGACCACGACGTGCTGATCGACCGGGCGAACGCGGTCCGACCCCGCACCCGATGGTGACCGAGACGACGACCCGGAACGGAGCGTGAATCGGTGGACGCCGGCATGGAGTTCAGCCTTCAGGTCAGCCAGAACAAGTACCTGCCGGCGAACGGCCGCGAGATGCACGCCATCCTCTCGGTCGTCGGCGATTCCCCGGGGTCGGAGACGGCCGGGCCGGCCCGGGCGGACCCGCGACGGCTGGTCGAGGTGCTGGTGATCGACTGCTCGGGCTCGATGGCGAACCCCCCGACCAAGATCGCGGCGGCGCGGCGGGCAACCGCCGCCGCCATCGACGTGCTGCCCGACGGCGTCCGGTTCGCGGTGGTCGAGGGGACCGAGCGGGCCCGGATGGTGTACCCGTCGGCGGCCGAGCTGACGACCGCCTCGGCGGAGACCAGGGCGCACGCGCGGGCGGCGGTGTCCCGGCTCAGCCCGGGCGGTGGGACGGCGATGGGCAGCTGGCTGGCGGCCGCACGGGACCTGCTGCCGGACGACCCGTCCGCGATCTGCCACGTGCTGCTGCTGACCGACGGCATCAACCAGCACGAGACCCCGCAGGAGCTGGAGCGGGTCCTCGACACGTGCGCCGGTCGATTCGTCTGCGACGCCCGGGGCATCGGCGACGGGTGGCATCCCCGGGACCTGCTGCGGATCGCCGGCGTGCTGCGTGGCACCGCCGAGGCGGTACGCCGCCCGGCCGAGCTGGAGGCGGGTTTCCGGGAGACGATCGACGCCGCGCTCGGCAAGCTGCTGCCCGACCTGCGGATCCGGGTGCAGAGCATGCCGTACTCGTCGGTGACCTTCTTCAAACAGGCCAGTCCCACCCTGACCGACCTCACCGGGTACGCCGACACGGTCGACGGCCGGACCGTCGAGTTCGCCACCGGGTCCTGGGGTGCGGAGCGGCGCGACTACCACCTCTGCCTCGCCGTCGACCCCGCGGTGGCGCACCTGGAGGAGGACCAGATGGCCGCGCGGATCAACCTGCTCGTCGAGGGGGAGGTCCGGGCCGGTCCCGCCCCCGTGCTGGTGCACTGGACCGACGACCTGGTCAAGTCGTCCCGCCTCGACCCCCGCGTCTCGCAGGTGACCGGGCAGGAGGAGGTGCGTCAGGTCATCAACGCGGGCTGCGACGCGTACGACCGGGGTGACCGGGTCGAGGCCCACGCCCAGTGGACGCGTGCGGTCGAGCTGGCCCGGCTGACCCGCGACGAGAAGGCGCTGGAGCAGCTGCGCCACCTGGTGGATCTGGAACCCGACGGTCTGGTCCGGCTCAAACCCAACCTGAGCCGGGTCGACGTCAACGTGAGCCTGCTGTTCTCCAGCCGGACCGCGCATCCGGGAGACGCGGCCGGGCCGGTCCTGGACGCCCCGGTGGGCGAGGACCGGCTCTGCGCCGCGTGCGGCCACCTGTCGCCGCCCGACGCGGCGTACTGCGAGCAGTGCGACGCCGTCCTGGACGGCGGGGACGGCGGGGAGGTGCCGTGACGGTCGTGAGCCCGATGGGACAGCGGCAGGTCAGCACCACCCGTCGTACGCTGCTGCGGCTGCGGGCTGCGCTGCTCGCGGCCACGGCTGTCGCCCTCGTCGCCTGCCTGGCGGTGTTCCTCGGTGTGGCCCGTACGGCGGACGCGGCTGCCGACCGGTCGGTGCCGGCGATCCTCGCCGTGTACGACGCGCAGCACGCGCTGCGCAGCGCGCACGCGGCGGCGGTACGCAACCTGACCGACGGCGGGCTGCTGCTGGGCGACCCGGGGGTGGACTACCAGCGCCAGATCGCCGGCGCCGGGCAGTACCTGACCCTGGTGGCCGAGAACAACGCGGCCGGGGACGAAGGCACCCGTGACATCCAGACGGTCGAGGCTCTGCTGGTGACGTACACCGGTCTGATCGGGCGGGCCGACGCCAGCTACCGCGACGCCAGCCTGCCGGCTCTGGGTGGCGCCTGGCTGCGGGACGCGGCGAGCCTGATGGACGACATCCTGGGTCTGCTCGACGACCTGTTGGCCAAGCAGGTGGCGGTCCTCGACGAGCAGCGGGACAACGGCTGGACGCACCGGCTGACCCCGGCGCTGTGGCTGCTGCCGCTGCTCGCCCTCGGCGCGCTGCTGGTGCCGACGCAGATCTACCTGTCCCGCCGCTTCCGGCGGGCACTGAACCTGCCCCTCCTGCTGGCCACCGCGGCGACGGTGGGGATGGTCGCGCTCACCTCGCTGAGTCTGCAATCGGCGGCGGACCTCGACCAGGTCCGCCGCGACGTCGCGGCCGTGCGGGAGAGCCGGCAGGGGCAGTTCCAGCAGGTGCGTCAGGAGGCCGCCGACGCGCTCGCCGACGAGGTGCGGAAGCGGTGCCCGGGCGGCTGCGCCCGTACGGTGGCGGGTCTGCGGGCCAGCGCCGCACCGCCGTCGCCGTCGGCGGCCTCGCCGTCGGCGGGCGCGGCGGAGGCCGACACCCTGACCCACGCGGCCCGCGCCGCCGACAGCAACTCCGTCGAGTTCGTCCTGCCCCTGCTGGCGCTCGGCATCGGGGTGCTCATCCTCGCGGGGTTCCAGCCCCGCCTGGCCGAATACGGATACCGGTCGACATGAGACACCGTGGAAACCTCTCGTGGACGGCGCTGGCGCTGGTCGGCGTGCTGCTGGCCGGCACCGGCCTGAGTGGATGCTCCGGCGACGGGCCGGCCGGTGAGGTGACAGTCCTCGCGTCGTGGACCGGCGCGGAGCGGGCCGCCTTCGACGCGGTCCTGCGTGGCTTCGAGGCCGAGACCGGCGTCCACGTCGACTACCAGGGCCACCGGGACGTCAGCCAGGTCCTCCAGGCCGGCATCGAGCGTGGCCGACCGCCCGACATCGCCGTCCTGCCCCGCCTCAACGACCTGCAACGCTACGTCAACGAGGACCAGCTGCGTCCGCTCGACGAGATCGTCGACGGTGACGCCGGCGCCGCCGCGCAGGTGATCCGTCTCGGCCGCAAGACCACACCGATCGGCCCGCAACGGGCCTACGCGGTCGCCGTCGCCACCCACCTCAAGAGCATCTTCTGGTACGAGCCGCGCGCGTTGGCCGCCGTCGGTCACCGGCAGCCGCCGACGACCTGGTCCGAGCTGGTCGCCCAGAGTCGGGGCGTGGCGGCCGGCGGTCGGGTGCCGTGGTGCCTGGGAATGAGTTCGCCGCCGGTGTCCGGCTGGCCCGGCACCGACTGGATCGAGGACATCCTGCTGCACCAGTCGGGGCAGGCGGCGTACGAGCAGTGGACCCGGGGGGAGCTGCCCTGGCGTACGGGACCGGTGCGCGACGCCTGGGTGGCGTGGGGTGAGCTGATCGGGGTGTCGTCGTCACCGGCGACGGCGCGGGCGGGTCTCTTCACCACGTGGGCGGACGCGGGCAGTGGTCTGCTCACCGCGCCGCCGGGGTGCTACCTGGACCACCAGGCCTCGTTCGTGCTGCGCACGTACCGGGACGCGAGGCCGGACGGGGGTGGCCCGGTCGACTTCTTCCCCACCCCGCCTGTCGGCCCGTCGGACACGTCGTCGCTGCGCGAGGTGTCCGACGACATCGCGGCCATGTTCCGGGACACCGGGCCTGCCCGGGACCTGATGGCGTACCTGGCGTCCGAGCCGGCGCAGCGGATCTGGCGGGAGTCCAGCGACGAGCTGTTCTTCAGCCGTCGTGCGCAGTCGGGCGACTACGCCGACCCCGTCATCGGCAGGGTGGCGAGCCGGTTGCGGTCCGGGACGCTGTGCCGCGACGGGTCGGACCTGCTGCCGGCGGCGATGGCCACCGCCTTCGAACGGGCCGTGCTGGTCTACCTCCAGGACCCGGCCCGTCTGGACGCGCTGCTCGCCGAACTCGACGCCGTGCGGCGTTCGGTGCCACCGGCGGAGTACATGGACCTGGGTTGCGAACCGGCAGCGCCCCCGACGAATTGAGAAGGACGACACGATGACCGAACTGCGCAGGTTCGACCTCGACGGTGGTGGCTCGGTGGTGGTCGAGGTCGACGGCCGGCCCGGCGTGACGAACGCGGGCGCCGCCGGCAAGGTGGTCCGGGAGGCGCGCGAGACGTTCGACCGGGCGCTCACCGAGGTCCGCGACGCCGCCTCGGTCGCCCTGGGCCGGTTCCAGTCGATGGCACACCGACCCGACGAGGTCGAGATCACCTTCGGGGTTCAGTTGACCGCCGAGGCTGGCGCGGTCATCGCCCGGACGGGCGTGCAGGGTCAGCTGACGGTCACGGTGCGCTGGCAGCGACCACCGGACACCCCGGTCTCCTGACCGTCAACGGCTACCACCTGGGCACGGTCTGGCCGCACGACAACTCGATCGCCGCGCTCGGCCTGGCCCGGTACGGCTACCGGGCCGAGTCGAACCGGATCAGCCTGGCGATGTTCGAGGCGGCCGAGCAGTTCGGTCACCGGCTGCCGGAGGCGCTGAGCGGGTTCGACAGGCACCGGCTGCTGTTCGCGGTCCCGTACCCGTCCGCGTGCAGCCCGCAGGCGTGGGCGGCCGGCGCGCCGCTGGCCCTGCTCCGCGCCATGCTCGGCCTCAACCCGGTCGACGGCCGGCTGGTGCTCGACCCGGACATCCCGGAGGAACTGGGCCGGATCGCCGCCGAGCGGGTGCGCGCGTACGGCGAACTGTGGGCGATGGAGGCGGTCGGCCGCCGCGGCCACGTACGCCTCCAGCCGAGCTGACGTTTGTCCCGGGCCTCGACGGGAAACGGCCCGCAATGACGAAACCTCGTGTGGTGATCGTGGGGGCCGGATTCGCTGGTTACCACGCGGCGAAGACGTTGAGCCGGATCGCCCGGGACCGGGCCGAGATCGTGGTGCTGAACTCGACCGACTACTTCCTGTACCTGCCGCTGCTGCCGGAGGTTGCCGCCGGGGTGATCGAGCCCCGACGGATCGCCGTGCCGCTGACCGGGACGCTCAAGGGCGTACGGGTGGTGATCGGGGAGGCGGACCACGTCGACCTGCAGAACCGCTGGGTCGGCTTCACACAGCCGGAGGGGGAGAAGAACCGGCTGGCGTACGACCGGTTGGTGCTCGCGGTGGGCAGCGTCAACAAGCTGTTGCCGATCCCCGGGGTCACCGAGTACGCGCACGGCTTCCGGGGCCTGCCCGAGGCGGTCTACCTGCACGACCACATCGTCCGGCAGGTCGAGCTGGCCGAGCAGGCCGAGGATCCCGCCGAGCAGCGGGCCCGGTCCACGTTCGTGGTGGTCGGCGCGGGCTACACGGGCACCGAGGTCGCCGCGCACGGGCAGCTGTTCACCGACGCGCTGCACGCCCAGCGGCCCCGGTTGACGGTCCGCCCCCGCTGGATGCTGCTCGACGTGGCGCCCCGGGTTCTGCCGGAGCTGGACAAGCGGATGTCGGACACCTCGCACAAGGTGCTGAACCGGCGCGGGGTGGACGTCCGGATGGGCACCTCCGTGGCCGAGGCGACCTGCGACGGGGTGAAGTTGACCGACGGCGAGTACGTGCCCACCTGCACCCTCGTCTGGTGCGTGGGGGTGCGGCCCGACCCGTTCGTCAACGAGCTGGGCCTGCGCACCGATCGGGGGCGGCTGGTCACCGACGAGTTCCTCAACGTTCCCGGCTACCCGGAGGTGTTCGCCTGCGGCGACGCCGCCGCGGTGCCCGACCTCACCCACCCCGGTCAGGTCTGCGGGATGACCGCCCAGCACGCGCAGCGGCAGGGCAAGCTGGCCGCCCGCAACATCGCCGCGTCGTACGGCTTCGGGCGGCGCCGGCCGTACAAGCACCACGATCTGGGCTGGGTGGTCGACCTGGGCGGCAAGGACGCGGCGGCGAACCCCCTGCACGTCAACCTGGCCGGGTTGCCGGCCAAGGCGGTCACCCGGGCGTACCACCTGATGGCGATGCCCGGGAACCGCACCCGTGTCGGCGCCGACTGGGCGTTGGACGCCGCGCTGACCCGCTCGGCGGTCCAGCTCGGGTTGGTTCCGGCGAACGCGGTGCCGTTGGAGAGCACGTCACCCGAGGTCGCTGCCCGGGTCCGCTGAGCGGCCCGGGACGGCGGGGCCGGGCCGGCGCAGCCGGCGCGGCCCGTACTCGCGCAGCAGGGTCTGCGCGATGCCGGCGGCGGGGATGGCCAGCAGCGCGCCGAGCAGGCCGGCCAGCTCCGCCGAGAGCAGCACGCTGACCAGCACGGTCAGTGGGTTGAGCCGGACCGCGCGGGACAGGATGAGCGGCTGGAGCAGATGGTTCTCGGCCTGCTGGTAGACCACGAAGAACACGAGCACCACCACGCCCGCGACGGGGGAGTGCAGGAAACCGGCGCCGGCGGCGATCACCGCGCCGAGGGTGGCGCCGACCAGCGGGATCAGGTCGGTCACGGCCACCAGCAGGGCGATCACGGCGGCGAACGGCACCCCGGTGAGGGCCAGCACCAGGTAGGTCAGGCCGCCGCAGATCACACTGATGAGCAGGTTGCCGCTGAGGTAGCCGGTCACGGTCCGCGACACCTCACGGCCCACCCGGCGCAACCGTTCGCCCTGACCGTCCCCGGCCGCCGCGAGCACGCCGCCGGTGATCCGCGGGGATTCCAACACCATGAGGTACGCCAGCACGACGACCGTGACCAGCCCGGCCACCGTCTCCACGATGCCGCGCAGCACCCCGACGGCGGGTTGGCGCAGCCGGGTGCCCAGGTCGCGCAACTGGTCGGAGTGCTCCGAGGCGTACCGGCGGGCGCCGGTGCGTTCCAGCAGCTGCCCCAGCGGTCCCTGCCCGGCGCGGGCGTCGCGCAGCAGCTGCGGTGCCTGGTCGGCGAAGCGGCCCAGCTCGTCCACCAGCGGCACCAGGATGATCGCGCCCACAGCGGCCACGACCACGAGCACGGCGAGGAACACCAGCAGCGTGGCGAGCGCCCGCCGCCGGACCAGTCGACGTTGCAGCCGGTCGACGAGGGGCTTGATCGCGACGGCGAAGAAGGCGGCCACCACGACCCACACCAGCACCCGGCGGGTCGCGTACACGAAGGCCAACGCGAACGCGGTCGCCAGCACCAGACCGATGACGATCAGGGTCCGGCGGGCGGTCACCCGTGTGTCGGCGTCGCTCACCCGCCGGGCCTTCCCCGCGCACGCCGTCGGAAACCCGGCATCACCCCTGATTGCGGACGGGTCGGCCCCGTCAGGGCGTGTCGTCGTCGCTGACGGGTCGGGCGCCCGCGACGAACGTGTCGAGCGCGGCGCCGTGCAGCAGACCGCCGGGCACCGGATCGCGCAGGGCGGCCACCGCCAGCCTGCCGACCGGCAGCCCGCCGGCCCGGGGTGTCGCGGCGAGCACCAGGTTGCCGTAACGGCGGCCGCGCAGCATCCGCCGGTCGCCGAGCACGCACACGTCCCCGAAGACCGCCCGCAGGACCGCCACCTGCACCCGGGTGCCGACCAGCGGCGGCAGGTCGGTGACGTTCACCAGGTACAGGCCGTCCGGGCGCAGGGTCCGCGCCACCTCGGCCGCGAACTCGACGGTACGGACGTGCCGGGGCATCCGGGCCGCCCGGTAGATGTCGGCGATCACCAGGTCGTAGCTGGCCGCCGGGGACGCGGTGACCGCCTCGCGGGCGTCGGCGACCTGCACCCGCACCTCGGGCGGCAGCGGTGGCAGTTCCCGGGCCACGAGCGCGACCACCGCCGCGTCCCGCTCGACGACCCGCTGCGCAGAGCCGGGCCGGGTCGCCGCCAGCCAGCGGGGCAGCGTCAACGCGCCGCCGCCCAGGTGCAGGACGTCCAGCGGGACACCCCGTGGGGCGGTCAGCTCGGCCGCGGCGGCGATCCGCCGGACGTACTCGAAGTGCAGGTGCCGCGGGTCCTCGACGTCCACGTACGACTGCTCGACGCCGGCGGACAGCAGCGTGCGCCCGGTCCGGCGGACCGGGTCGGTCACCAGTTCCAGCCGGTCGGCGGTGCGGTTCATGACCGGCACGCTAGCCGAGCGGGCCGGCGGAGCGGGGGGCTGCCCCGCGTCCGCCGGCCGTCGTCCGTCGCGGTGGCCGGTCAGCCGGCCATCCCCGCGCCCACCTCGTCGATCGCGTCGTCGATGCGGTGGGCGAGGTCCACGTCGAGCGCGGTGACCCCGTCGGCCTGGCTGGTCCGTACCGTCAGCACGGCAGCCGTGCCGCCGGGACGCCCGATGCTCGGGCCGCGTCCGGTCTCCTGGCGCAGCCGGTCCAGCCGGTCCAGCACCCGGTCCAGGTTGTCCGGCGGCAGCGCCACCACGCGGTACAGGCCGTCGCTGTCCCCGGCCCAGTACGGCAGGTCGTCGAGCGCCGCCTGGAGCTGGTCGGCGTCGAGGGTCGGCGTGGTGGTGGAGGCGCCCACGAGACCACCGCCGGCCTCCGGCGGGTTCAGCAGCTCGCGCAGCCCGTCCGGCACGTGCAGCGACTCGACGAGGTCGCCGTCCTGGTCGGCGAGCGCGGCGAGGGTCGCCTCGGCCTGGTAGCGGGCCTGCTCGGGTGTGCGGCCGCTGATCCGGCCCACCTCGGCCAGGAAGCCGGGCAGGTCGCGGTGCCGTTCGATGCCGTCGACCGGCAGGACGTCGTGCAGCGAGTTCGGCACCGCGTCGAGCAGCGTCTGCCGTTCCGCCGCGTCCAGGGCGAACGCCAGGACCAGCACTGTCGCCTCGGCGCCGACCTTGGCCGTGCTGAAATCCACGCCCGCCCGGCGACCCACCTCGTCGACGAGGGTGTGGTAGCCCACGGTGTTCACCCCGGCCCCGCCGTCACGCAGGGGCGGTTGCGGTCGGGGATTGTCCGGGGTGCCGGGCGTCGGCGGGGCGGGCCCGCCGCGCGTGGAGTCCTGCTTGTGCCGCCCGGCCGCTGCGGGACCGGCGCGCTTGCCCTGCTCCAGGCTGGTGACCTGCTTGGAGGCGCTCAGGCTGGCGCCGAACTCGCTGGGCTGGCGACCCTGCTCGCGGGCCTGCCGGGCCAGTGCCCGGCGCCGCTGGTTGTCGCCCTCCATCTGCTTGCGCATGGTGTGACACCACCTTCCGCTGGGGATCGTGGCTGCGCCCGTCGCCTTCCCGCCGCCCCGGCAGCCGAAACGGTCGCCGCCGGGTGGGCCGGCCGGGCGGCGGCGGGCTTCATCCGCCACGGGTGAGGGACGCTCACCCGCACGGCCCGCAGGATCGGGTCAGGACCGGAGTTCTTCCGAGGTACGCGGAAGGAAGGTCGTCATGAAGCGGATCGTCGAGATCGTCCCCGCACGACCCGGCTGGTACGCGCGCTGGCAGCTCACGCCCGACGCCACCCGGTGCTATCCGGTGAGCCTGTGGGCGTTGGTGGAGGAGGCCGACGGGTCCGGGCGCGAGGTGGTCGGCATGGACTGCATCGGCCAGTGGCCCGGCGCGGACGACAACGAGGTGGGTGGGGAGTTCGTCCGCTACCTGTACCAGACGCCCGATTCGGGTGTTCCCGAGGACGCCGACGCGACGCCTGTCGGCGCGCTCCGCGACGACGGACCCCGGCTCCAGCCGATGACGGCACCCTAGACATTCCTCCGGCCCCCGACCCCAGGTCCCAGGGTCGGGGGCCACCCCGCCCGGGGGTGGCCCGGATCAGCCGATGGAGCGCACGTCGGCGTCGGCGTCGGTGGTGGCGTGCTCGACGGCCAGCAACTCGGTCAGGCCGGTGCGGTCGAGCATCTGCCGCAGCTGTGGGCCGACCCCGGTCAACCGGATCGACCCGGCGGCGCGGTGCACCACCAGCAGGGCGCTGAGCCCGGAGGAGTCGCAGAGGCTCACCCCGCCCAGGTCGACGAGCAACCGCTGGCCGTCCGCGTCGCGCAGGTGCGCCACCGCCGCGATCAGCTCGGGTGCGGTGTCGTAGTCGAGTTCGCCGGTCAGCCGCAGCTGGAGGTGCCCGGCGTCGAGCCGGGTCACCTCGATGGTCAGCAGCTGGTCGGACATTCCACCATGTTCGCAGTCCCGCGCCCGAACGCAAAGCCGGGGGACCCGTTTCCGTGGCCCGCGTGGCGGCGAACGCTCAGGCGGTCGCGGCGGGCCGCCGCCCGTCCGTTCGCGCCTGGGTGTGCCGGGCGAGCAGCCCCGCCACCCCGGTGATGTCGAGGATGGACGCCAGGAACGGGGGGACCGCGCGCAGCCGGATGTCGGTGCCGACCTCCCGGCCCTCCCGCCACGCGTGCACGATCACGGCCAGACCGGTGCTGTCGATGAAGTGCAGGTCGGTGAAGTCCAGTACCAGGGTCGGTGGCGCGTCGGCGAGCACCCGGTCGACCTCCACCCGCAACGGCCCGCACGTCGCGTACGCCAGCTCACCGGTGACCCGGATCACCGGCCCGGCCGGGTCGGACAGATCGACGGACGTGGTCAGGTCGCTGGCCTCGGGTCGTCGCACTGGGGATTGCACGCTCACGCCTTTCCACCGGTGCCGCTCGGGCCGGTTCGAGGAGGATCGTAACAACGCGCCGTGCGGTCCGCCGGATACGCGGCACAGGTCGGTGGGCTGCCGTGGGATGCCGCTTCCGGCATGCCGGCGTAGGGTGGTCGGGAGACAGGTGATCCCAGACGCCGTCCCCCGCGTGGGTCCGGTGGACCACGAGGAGTGAGGCTCAGCTGGTGACTGCTTCCGACGTCAGGGGCTTCGACCCGGGCGACGGACGGATCTCCACGCCGAGTGCCGCACGGGCGTTGACGTGGTCCGCCGACGACGCGCCCCAGCCTCCCGCCGCGCTGCCGCCGCTGGCTCCCGACCGGGGCCGGGCCGAGCCCGCCTGGTCCGAGGTCGTCGAGCACTTCCGCGAGGGCCTGGTGGTCTGTGACGCCGACGGCGTCGTACGGCACGTCAGCCCGGTGGCCGAGCGGCTGCTGCCCGAGGTGCTCCCCGGCGGGCAGCTCGCCGCCGCCGGTGTGCCCGGCCTCGCTTCCGACAGTCCGGCACGTTTCACCCACGGCGGTCGTCAGCTCACCGCCCGCCGGGTGTCCCTCTCCGGCGGCCGCTTCTGCTGGTACGTCGAGGACGTCACCGAGAGCGCGAGCCGCGCGGACGCGCTGCTGGCCGAGCGGGCACGGTCGGCCTTCCTGGCCGTGGTGGGCGACAAGCTGGGCAACCCGCTGCATCCGGACCGGGCCGCCGCCGCGGTCGTCCGCCTCGCCGTGCCGGCCCTGGCGGAGGTGGCAGTGCTGGTGCTCGCGCCGCGCGCCGGCCGGGCCCGCTGGTGGCGCGCGTCGCGCAGCGATGACGAGACGCCGCTTGTGGACAGCGGTGTGCTCCCGAGCTCCGACCTGCCGGCGGCCATCGCCGACGGGTTGACCGGCGTGGAGCCGCACGCGGTGGACTGGCTGGTGGAGCAGGCGGTCGACGCCGGCTGGCTGCCCGGTCTCAGTGTCGCCGAGAGCACCGCCCGGGTCGTGCCGCTGCCGGGCCGCGACGCCCCGGCCGGGGTCCTGTTCGTGGCGCGTCGCAACACCCGCTGGTACGACGAGGACGATGTGCAGCTGGTCCGCGCCTTCGCGGCCCGGGCCGGCGCCGCGCTGACCACCGCGCTGCTCTACCGCGACCAGGCGGAGGTGGCCGACACCCTGCAGGCCAGCCTGCTGCCGGTGGAGCCGGTCGAGGCCGCCGGTGTGCAGTGGGGCACCGCGTACCGGCCGGCGCAGGCGGGGCTGCGGATCGGCGGCGACTTCTACGGCTCGCACCGGCTCGCCGACGGCGGTTCGGTGTTCTTCCTCGGCGACGTGTCGGGCAAGGGTGTCGAGGCGGCCGTCTTCACGGGTCAACTGCGGCAGTGTCTCCAGGCGCTGCACCGGTTGGAGTCCCATCCGGGGCGGCTGCTGCGGCTGCTCAACGACGCGCTGCTGGAGACGACCCAGGCGCACGGTCAGGGCCGGTTCGCCACGATCGTGCTCGGCGTGGCCCGCCCGCACCGCGACGGGGGTCTCACGCTCACCATGGCCGGTGGCGGGCACCTGCCGCCGCTGGTGCTGCGCGCCTCGGGCGAGGTCGAGTCGGTGCCGCTGCGCGGCATGCTGATCGGGGTGGTGCCCGATCCGCGCGTCGGCGAGGTGACCGTACGGCTGGCCCCGGGCGAAACCTGCCTGCTCTACAGCGACGGGGTGACCGAGGCGCGGGGCGGCCGCCGGGGCGACGAGCAGTTCGGCACCGATCGGCTGGTCACCGCGGTGACCGGTTGTCAGCGCATGCCGGCGCCCGCCCTGGCCGAGCGGGTCGAGCAGGTCACCTGCGACTGGCTGGGGCACGGCGACCACGACGACATCGCGGTGCTGGCGTTGCGCGCGGTGGGCCCGAGCGGCCGTACCCCCCGGCACCTGCACTCGGTGCCCGAGCCCGCCGGCGCCGAGCCGCGGAGGGAGACCGACTCGTGAGCGCTCCGACGGCCCCCGTCGACCCGACCGACGCGTACCGCGGCTACCTGGACTGTCTCGGCGACGCCGACGAGTACGCCGCCATCGACGTGGCGCTCGGCCTGCTCGACGCGGGCGTACCCGCCGAACGGGTGCTGCTCGACCTGGTCGCGCCGGCGCAGGCCGAGGTGGGCGAGCGGTGGGCGCGCAACGAGTGGAGCGTGGCGCAGGAGCACGCCGCCACGCACATCAGCGAACGGGTGGTGGCGGCGGTGGCCGCGCACGCCAACCCCCGCCCCACCGGCGGGCGGGTCGTGGTCGCCTGCATGGACGGGGAGTGGCACGCCCTGCCTCCCCGGCTGGTGGCCGAGGTGCTGCGGCTGCGGGGCTGGCAGGTGACCTTCCTGGGTGCCAGCGTGCCGGCGGCGCACCTGGTGTCGTACCTGCACCGGCACGACGCGCACGCGGTCGCCCTGGCGTGCGCGCTGCCGATGCGGCTGCCGCACGCGCACCGGATGATCGAGGCGTGCCGGCGTTCGGACGTACCGGTGGTGGTGGGCGGGCGTGGTTTCGGCCCGGACGGGCGGTGGGCCGCCCGGCTCGGCGCGGCGTGGGCACCGAGCGCGCCGGCGGCGGCGGAGCTGATCGCCGACGAGCGGGCGCTGCGCCGGGTCCCGCCGGCCCAGCTGTCGCACCTGGTCGACGACGAGTACGCGAGCCTGGTCCGCAGGCGGGGCGAGTTGATCGACAGCGCGCTCGCCGACCTGCGGGAGCGGGTGCCGGCGGTACGGGACTACACGGCCGCCCAGTTCGACTCGACGGTGAGCGACCTGGGCCACATCGTGGACTTCCTGGCCGCCGCGCTGTACGTCGACGACCCGTCGCTGTTCACGGAGTTCGTGTCGTGGCTGGTGGAGATCCTGGCCAGCCGCGGGGTGCCGGCCGCCGCCGTGGACCTGACCCTGGGGCACTACGCCGGTGTGCTGCGGGACTTCCCGCGCGCGGCGCGGGCGCTCGCGCTGAGCCGGTCGGGTGCGACCGCCGCCGGCTCCCACGCCGTGCGCTGAACGTCCATCCCGGCGGCAGCCGAGTCGATCACCGCGGCCTGCGGCCGTCGACGTACCTCTGCGTATACTTGCCGCACTGCAAACGTCCCACCGAAGCCGGTGGAGCGAGGGGGAGAACGGTGACGTTCAGCGTCAGGTACGCCGGGCGCGACGGCGGTGGCGCTCGCCTGCAGCTCGCCGGTGAACTGGACCTGAGCACAGCCCCCCAGCTGTCCGCCGCGATCGACAAACTCGCCGAGGCCGGCGAGAGCCGGCTGCTGCTCGACCTCGCCGACCTCACGTTCTGCGACTCCACCGGGATGGCCGTGTTCGTCCGAGGTGACAACCGGGCCGCCGCCGACGGCGGTTGGTTGCGGCTCACCGGCGCCCACGGTCGGGTCGAGCGGGTGTTGCGGGTCACCGGTCTGGCGGACGTGTTGCGCTACGAACCGGACACCGTCGACCCGGCGTCCCGCAGCGCCTCCTGATGGGCTACATTTCCCCGCCAACACGGTGACCGTCAGGTCCCGTCTCCGTCGACCCGAGGCAGGAAAAGATGGGCGTAGACAGCCCGCAGCCGGTACGCATCCTGGTCGTCGACGACGACCCGGGTGACGTGCTGATGATCGAGGAAGCGTTGGCGGACTCCGACGTCGAGAAGGTCATCGACGTGGTCAGCGACGGCGAGGAGGCGATGGAGTTCCTGCGCGCCGAGGGCCGCCACGAGCAGGCCCGACGCCCTGACGTCATCCTGCTGGACCTGAACATGCCCCGGATGGACGGGCGGCAGGTGCTCGGCGCGGTCAAGCAGGACGAGGATCTGCGCACCATCCCGATCGTGGTCCTGACCACCTCCAACGCGGACACCGACATCGTCGGCAGTTACACGTTGCAGGCCAACGCGTACGTCACCAAGCCGATCGACCTGGACGACTTCAACGACGTGGTCCGCCGCATCGACGAGTTCTTCGGACGGGTCGTCGTCCTGCCCAAGCGCCCCTGACCCGGGCCGGGGCCGCCCGCGCCCTCGGATGCTGAACATTTCTCCCGAACTCCCTCGGCCGCTGCCGCCGCCGTCGAGGATCCAGTGGGGAAGTGACAGCAGCTGCCTGGGGGGGCGACAGGATGAGGTTCTCCGTCGTTGAGAACGGTTACGACAAGCGGCAGGTGGACGCCTGCCTGGACGAGCTGGGGGTCCGGCTGGCCCGGCTCGCCGCGCGGGCGCGGAGCGCCGCCGGGGCCACCGGGGAGTGGGACGAGATCCGCGAGGAGGCGGCCTTTCTCAGCGGCCTGCTCCAGCGGCTCGACCTGGGGGACACCGCGGTGCCCCGACACGCCCAGGACGCGGCGGGTCGGGAGGCGGCCGACATCCTGGCCCGGGCGCGCGTCGAGTTGGACGAGGCCCACGCGGAGGCGCGGCAGGTGCGCGAGCGGGCGTACGCCGATGCCGTGCGGGCCCGCCGCGAGTTCGAGGCGGCGTTGCACGCTCGCCGGCGGCGGGTGGAGCGGGCCGACGAGATCCTCAGCGGGGTGACCGTCGACGGCGAGTCGGTGCCGGTCGACACGGCGACGGCGGCGGCCGGCACGGGCGCGCCGGCGACGCGGGTGGCCGCCGGCGGTGTCGCGGCGGAGCCGCCGAGCGGGCGTCCGGCGGCGGACACCCGCCAGCCCCGGCTCAGGTGGTGAGGGCCGCCGCGACGGTGGTGGCCCGCTCCTCGTGCTGGGCGTACGCGTCGGGGTAGGCGGAGATCTGCACCGACTGAGCGGCGGCGGTGACGCTCATGTCCTGCCAGCCGGGGATCTCGTTGAGGGCCGAGTAGAAGGCCCGGGCGGCGTACGAGGGGCGCATCAGTTCGGCCACCGTGCCCCAGCCGCTGCTGGGCCGCTGCTGGAACAGCCCGACCGAGTCGTGGTCGGAGCCGCTGCCCTGGTTCGGGTACTGCGCCGACTCGGGCAGCACGTCGCTGGCCAGGTTGTAGAGGTTGCTCTCCTGCATCGCGGTGGCCAGCGCCACCACCAGGGCGCGACGCGGCATCTTCATCTCCAGGCCGACGTCGACGATGATCTTGGCGTTGTCCATCTGCGCCTGGTCGAGGCCGGCGACCGGGCGGGGCCGGCGGGGCTTCACCGGCTTCTTCGGGGCCGTGCGGACGGCGGCGCGGCTGGGGGTGGGCGTCGCCACCGGGCTGGGGGTGACCCGGGCGGGGGCGACGTCCCGGTCCAGTGACCGGGAGGCGCGCTGGTCGGCGATGGCGGCGCGGTCGGCGACGGCCTCGGCGAGCGGCTCCACGGGGCGGACGTCGTCCTCGCCGCCGCGGGCGGTGGCCACGGCGGCCAGGCCGAGGCAGCAGGTGACACCGGTAGCCAGGGCCACCCGCACCGGCGTGGAGCCCAGCAGGCTCCGGCGGGGCGGTTCGGGGGCCCGGTGACGGCCGATCGTCCGTTCGGTTGATGCGGCGTCGCCCGAGAGGGTGGTGGGGCGCGCGTCGGTCAGCTTCTTCTCGGAGGGGTCGTCGGCATGCACCCGCCGAGGCTAGATAGCTCAGGGCTCTATGCCATCGGCCCTTACGGTGGCATGCGCCACAATTTGCCCGGATCGCGGACACAATAAGGGGCGAAGGCCACCGGAAAGCCCAGAACCTCGCCGATCGGGCCAGACGGGTATTTCCGATTGGCTGCACGAAGGCGGTCATCGGCTCGAGCCCGCGCGCCGGATCGGGCCGCGGGTCAGCATCACCCGTACGGGCGAGGGCCGCGTGCCGGAACGTCGGCGCCGACCTGCCCACCCGGAGGGGTCAGTGGCGGCCGTTCTCGGCCGGCGTGACCGTCAGCCGGTGCCGGGTGTTGTCGCCGCTGGAGAACGGCCAGAGCCGGTCCGCGTACTCGACCAGGTCGGCGAGCTGGTCCCGGCTCAGACCGGCCGAGGAGATCTCGGCGTGCACGTCGGCCCGGTAGCGGCCGTCGTTGTCGCGCCCCAGCTTCGCCTCCGCCCGCACCTGCACCGTGTGCGCCTCGTCGGTGATCTCCCCGGCCACCTCCACCGCCGCGTGGTGCAGGCAGGACGCGAAGGCGGCGGCCAGCAACTGCTCCGGGGTCAGCCCCGTGCAGTGCGGCGCCAGCGGTGAGGCCAGCGCGGTGGAGAGCCCGCCATCGTCGGTGCGTACGTGACCGCCCTCGGCGGTCGCGGTGGCCTCACGCAGCCAGGAACTCTGATCCGGCATCGCGTTTCTCCCGTCGCTCACCGCCCGGCTACCCGGCCGTGGCCCGCCGAAACGCCGCGAGAGCCACGGTCAGCGGCCGTCCCACCCGTCGGCGAGCGCCACGGCCTCGGTGGCCTCGGTCGCCGCCCGCTCGGTCCACGGCGACACCGGGGCCGGCTCGCGGGGGGCCGGCACCAGCATCGGCACGTACACCCGGGCGTCCACCGCCTCGGCCAGCAGCAGCGCGGCGACCAGGCTGGTCGGGCGTCGCGCCGGGTCGTCGTCCAGGCAGGAGTGGCACAGCTCGGCCACCTCCGCCGGCAACCCGTCGATCTCCGGCAGGCGGTCCGGTGGCCGGTGTCGACGCGCGCCGAGCAGCTCGCTGGTGCTGGCCGCCCGGTACGGCAGGCGGCTGGTGAGGCAGTAGTAGAGCAGCACGCCGAGGGCGTACATGTCCGCCGCCGGGGTCGCCGGCGCGCCGTCGAGCTGCTCGGGCGCCAGGTACGCCGGGGTGCCCATCAGCATCCCGGACGGCAGCGGGTCCCGTGCGCCGGCCGGGGTGGCGATGCCGAAGTCGAGAACCTTCACCCCGGCCGGGGTGAGCATGACGTTCGCCGGCTTCACGTCCCGGTGCACGATGCCGCTGGCGTGCGCCGCGGCCAACGCCGCGGCGACCTCCGCGCACACCCGCGTGGAGATCCGCCAGTCCAGCGGACCCGACCGCAGGTGCGCGGCGAGTGTCTCGCCCTCGGCGAGTTCCATCACGATGTACGGCACCGGGCGACCGGGCAGTGTGGACGAGGTGCCGAAGTCGTGCACGCTCGCCACGTTGGGGTGCACCAGACGGGCCGCCGAGCGGGCCTCCGCCCGGATCCGCTCCACCGGCCCGTGCTGTCCGTCCGGGCCGGGCAGGATCAGCTTCACCGCGACCGGCCGGTCCAGCACCTCGTCGTGGGCCCGCCACACCTCGGACATCCCGCCGACGCCGATGCGCTGTTCGAGCCGGTACCGCCCGTCCAGCGTCCGCATCGACCACTCCTTGCCCCCGACCCGCCGGCGGCGGGTGCTTCGATGGCGGTACCCGGGCTCCGAGCTGGGCAAACCGACGCGGGAATCGTGGGCGCGCGATCCCGCCGTACCTCGCTGCGGGCACACGGCGGGTGCGGTAGCTTGCGAGCCAGGGCCGGCTCACCGAGCGTGCCGGCACGGTCACCGGGGGGACGCCGCGATGAGCGAGGTCACCGTACGCTTCGTCGGCGGGCCCGCGGACGGCCTGGTGCGGCAGGTGCCCGCCGGCCCGGACGGCGCGCCGCCGCAGCGGTGGATCATGCGCCACCCGGACGGCACCGGCCCCACCCAGCCCGGCCCCGACCACCTCTACGAACGCGACCGGCCCGACGGGCTGGGCGGCTGGAGCATGCGGTTCGTCCGCACCGACGCGTTCGGGGTGTCCGAGTGACCCGGCGGTGACGCGCGCACCGGCCGCACAGCCGGCGCACAGGTGGCGCAGGGGCGCGGCACAGGTGCCCCACCCACGATGGGGGGCATGGTGATGGACGGGCACGTCGCGCCGGGCCGGATCGAGCTGCGTCGCCCCGACGGCGAGCCGGTGCGGGTGCTGGTGGTCGACGACGAGGCGACCCTGACCGACCTGCTGTCGATGGCGCTGCGCTACGAGGGCTGGCAGGTGCGCAGCGCCGGCAACGGTCAGGCGGCGCTGAGCACCGCGCGGCAGTTCCAGCCGGACGCCGTGGTGCTCGACGTGATGCTGCCCGACCTGGACGGCTTCCAGGTGCTGCGCCGGCTGCGTGAGCACGCCCCGACCGTGCCGGTGCTCTTCCTGACCGCCCGCGACGCCGTCGAGGAACGCATCGCCGGCCTGACCGTCGGCGGCGACGACTACGTGACCAAGCCGTTCAGCCTGGAGGAGGTGATCGCCCGGCTGCGCGCGCTGCTGCGCCGCTCCGGCTTCGCGGTCGCCGCCCGGGAGGACGCGGTGCTCACCGTCGGTGACCTGAGCCTCGACGAGGACAGCCACGAGGTACGCCGGGCCGGCCAGCTGATCACCCTCACCGCGACCGAGTTCGAGCTGCTGCGCTACCTGATGCGTAACCCGCGCCGGGTGCTCAGCAAGGCGCAGATCCTCGACCGGGTGTGGAACTACGACTTCGGCGGCCAGGCCAACGTGGTCGAGCTGTACATCTCGTACCTGCGCAAGAAGATCGACGCCGGGCGCGCACCGATGATCCACACGCTGCGTGGCGCGGGGTATGTCCTCAAGCCCGCCGAGTAGCCGCCGCCCGGTGCGCGCCGCCCGCCGGTGGCTGGCCGGCCGGTCCCTGCGTACCCGACTGGTGTTCGCCCTTGTCGCCCTGCTGGCCGTGGTCAGTGTCGCCATTGGCGGGCTGACCACGGTGGCGTTGCGGCACTTCCTGATCGACCGGCTCGACGCGCAGCTCGCGCCCGCGACGGCGATGCGGGGTGAGCGTCCGGGGCGGCCGGCCTTCCCGGGCAGCGGACCGGCCGTCCCACCCGGCTCGCCGTCCGGCACGGTGGTCGCGGTGATCACCGACGGCCGGGTGACGAGCGCGCGGACCCTCACCAACAGTCCGTCCAGCGACGACCCGTTCCCCGACGAGCAGGCCGTCCCGGTCGGGGAGGTCGCCACCCTTGCGGACCTGCCGGTCGGCGCCGCCCCGCGCACCGTCGACCTCGGCACCCGCGGTGACTACCGGGCCGTGGCCCGGCAGTACTGGGACGGCCGGGTACGCGTCGTCGCCATGCCGCTGTCCGGCGTCCAGGAGACCGTCTGGTGGATGGTCGCCGCGCAGGTCGCGGTGGCCGCCGTCGGACTGGTCATCGCCGGTGCCGCGGGCGCGCTGATCGTGCGGGCCACGCTGCGCCCGCTGACCCGGGTGGCCGCCACCGCCACCCGGGTCACCGAGCTGCCCCTGGACCGTGGTGAGGTGGCGCTCGCCGTCCGCGTCCCGGCCGCCGACACCGACGCGCGTACCGAGGTCGGTCAGGTCGGCGCGGCGCTGAACCGGATGCTCGGCCACGTCGCCGACGCCCTCGCCGCCCGGCAGGCCAGCGAGACCCGGGTACGCCAGTTCGTCGCCGACGCCAGCCACGAACTGCGCACGCCCCTCGCCGCCATTCGCGGGTACGCCGAGGTGGCCCGGCGTGGCCGCGACGAGGTCCCCGCCGACGTGGCGCACGCGCTGCGCCGCGTCGAGTCCGAGAGCACCCGGATGACCAGCCTCGTCGACGACCTGCTGCTGCTGGCCCGCCTCGACACCGGCCGCCCGCTCGCTGTCGAACCGGTCGACCTGACCGCCCTGGTGATCGACGCGGTCAGCGACGCGCACGTGGCCGGCCCCGAGCACCGCTGGCAGCTCGACCTGCCCGAGGTGGCGATCGGGGTGCCCGGCGACGCGGCCCGGCTGCACCAGGTGGTGGCGAACCTGCTGGCCAACGCCCGCGTGCACACCCCACCCGGCACGACGGTGACGACCACGCTGAGCGTCGACGGTAGCGACGCGGTGCTGACGGTCGCCGACGACGGGCCGGGGGTGCCGGCGGAGCTGCGCCCGGCGATGTTCGAGCGGTTCGCCCGGGGCGACAGCTCCCGGTCGCGGGAGCACGGCAGCACCGGCCTCGGCCTGGCGATCGTCGCGGCGGTCGTGGACGCCCACCACGGCACGGTCGCGGTGGACAGCCGCCCGGGGCGGACGGTGTTCACCGTCCGGCTGCGCAGTCCCACAGCCGACGCATAGGCCGCGCACGGCGTCGCGCCAGCCCGACGCTCAAGGCTGGCCGCATGGACAGAACCGAGACCCTGCCGACGCCTTCGGACCCGGGCCCGCCGCCTCCGGCGACGCGTCCCGCCGCGCCACCGCCGCCGACGCGGCGCTCGCCGGCCTGGACCCGGCCCGCGCTGGCCACCCTGCTGCTCGCCACCGCCGTGCTCTACCTCTGGGGCCTGGGTGCCTCCGGCTGGGCCAACTCGTTCTACGCGGCGGCCGTGCAGGCCGGCTCGGTGAGCGCGAAGGCGTTCCTCTACGGCTCGTCGGACGCGGCCAACTCCATCACCGTCGACAAGACACCCGCGTCGCTGTGGCTGATGGCCCTGTCGGTACGCCTGTTCGGGCTCAACAGCTGGGCCATGCTCGTGCCGCAGGCGCTCTGCGGCGTCGCCTCGGTGGGTGTGCTGTACGCGACGGTGAAGCGCTGGCACGGGCCGGTCGCCGGCCTCATCGCCGGTGCGGTCCTCGCCGTCACCCCGGTGGCGACGCTGATGTTCCGGTTCAACAACCCCGACGCGCTGCTGGTCCTGCTGCTGGTCGCCGGGGCGTACGCCACCGTGCGGGCGGTGGAGACGGCCGGCACCCGGTGGATCGTCCTGGTCGGTGTGCTCGTCGGCTTCGGCTTCCTGACCAAGATGCTCCAGGCGTTCCTGGTGGTGCCGGTCTTCGCCGGGGTCTACCTGCTGGCCGCGCCGACCGGCCTGTGGCGGCGGGTCCGCCAACTGCTCCTGGCCGGCCTCGCGGTGCTGGTGTCCGCCGGCTGGTGGGTGGCGCTCGTCGAGCTGGTCCCGGCCAGCGCCCGGCCGTACATCGGCGGGTCGCAGGGCAACAGCATCCTGGAGTTGACCCTCGGCTACAACGGCCTCGGCCGGATCACCGGTGACGAGGTCGGCAGCGTCGGCGGCGGCGGTCCCCGGATGGGCGGGGGTGGCGGTGGCCCGTTCTCCGGGCAGACCGGCCTGCTGCGGATGTTCGACGGCGAGGTCGGCGGTCAGGTCTCCTGGCTGCTGCCGGCCGCGCTGATCCTGCTCGTGGCCGGGCTGGTGGCGGCCGGGCGGGCGGCGCGTACCGACCGGACCCGGGCCGGGCTGCTGCTCTGGGGTGGCTGGCTGCTGGTCACCGGCCTGATCTTCAGCTTCATGTCCGGGATCTTCCACGCGTACTACACGGTGGCGCTCGCCCCGGCCGTCGGCGCGCTTGTCGGCATCGGCACGACGCTGCTCTGGCGGCAACGCCGCCCGCTGCCCCCGTCGGACGACGCCACGGTCGCCGGAGCACGCGGTCAGCGGTGGCGTCCGCTCGCCGCCACGGTGACGCTCGCCGGCACTCTCGCGGTCACCGTCTGGTGGGCGTGGGTGCTGCTCGGGCGCAGCCCCGACTGGTACCCGTGGCTGCGGGTCGTGGTGCTCGTCGTCGGCCTGCTCGGGGCGGCGCTGCTCCTGCTGGTCGCCCGACTGCCCCGCCGGTTCGTGCCGGTGGTGCTGGGTCTGGGCGCGGCGGCGGCCCTCGCGGGCCCGGTGGCGTACGCCGTGCAGACCGCCGCGACCCCGCACACCGGGTCGATCCCGAGCGCCGGTCCGTCCGTGGCGGGCGGCTTCGGGCGCGGCGGCTTCCCCGGGGGGCGACCGGCCGACGGCCAGTTCCCCGGCGCAGGCGGGAACGACGGCGGCCGTGACGCGGGAGGCCGCGAGGGTGGCCGTGACGCGGGGGGCCGCGACGGTGGTCAGATGCCGGGCGCGCCCGGCGTTGGTCAGATGCCCGGCTTCCCCGGGGGCGGCCAGCGGCCGGGCTTCCCGGGCGGCGGCATGGGTGGGCTGCTCGACGCCCGCGAGCCCAGCGCCGCGCTGCGCGAGCTGCTGGAGCACGACAGCGACAGCTACACCTGGGTGGCGGCGACCATCGGCTCGAACAACGCCTCCGGCTACCAGCTCGCCACCCGAGCGCCGGTGATGCCGATCGGCGGTTTCAACGGCAGCGACCCGTCACCGACCCTCGCGCAGTTCCGGCGCCACGTCGCCGACCAGAAGATCCACTACTTCGTCGGTGGCGGTGGCTTCCGCGCCAACGGCGGCAGCTCCGCCGCGCAGGAGATCGCCACCTGGGTCCAGGAGACCTTCACGGCGCAGGCCGTGGACGGGGTCACCGTCTACGACCTGAGCACCGGCGGGAACGCGTCGTGAGCGCGGTCAGCGGCCCCCGCGCCGCCGTCCGGACCCGCCCCAGCAGCGCCGGCGTCGTGCTGGACGTGGTGATCCCGGTCCACAACGAGGAGACCGACCTCGGGCCGTGCGTACGGCGGCTGCACGCCCACCTGAGCGAGCACTTCCCGTACCCGTTCCAGATCACCATCGCCGACAACGCCAGCGTCGACGGCACCCTGACCGTCGCCGACGGTCTCGCCGGCGAGCTGCCCGGCGTCGAGGTCCTGCACCTGGACGCCAAGGGCCGGGGCAGGGCGCTGTCGGCCGCCTGGTCGGGATCGTCCGCGCCGGTGCTCGCGTACATGGACGTGGACCTGTCCACCGACCTGGCGGCGCTGCTGCCACTCGTCGCGCCGCTGATCTCCGGGCACTCGGACCTGGCGATCGGCACCCGGCTGGCGCGTACCTCCCGGGTGGTGCGCGGCGCCAGGCGGGAGGTCATCTCACGGGCGTACAACCTGCTGCTGCGCGGGGCGCTGGCGGTGCGGTTCTCCGACGCGCAGTGCGGGTTCAAGGCGATCCGCGCGGACGTGGCCGCTCGGCTGCTCCCGCTGGTCGGCGACACCGGCTGGTTCTTCGACACCGAGCTGCTGGTGCTCGCCCAGCGGGCGGGGTTGCGCATCCACGAGGTGCCGGTGGACTGGGTCGACGACCCGGACAGCCGGGTCGACATCGTCGCCACCGCCCTGGCCGACCTGCGCGGCATCGGCCGGTTGGGACGGGCGCTGCTGACCGGCGCGCTGCCGCTGGCCGACCTGCGCGCGCAGCTCGGCCGGGCACCGCTGGCCGTGTCGCCCGCCCGGGTGCCGGTCGGGCTGCCCCGGCAGCTGGTCCGGTTCGCCGCCGTCGGGGTGGCCAGCACGCTGGCGTACCTGCTGCTCTTCGTGGCCACCCGGGGAGCGCTCGGGGCGCAACCGGCGAACCTGCTGGCGCTGCTGGTGACCGCCGTGGCGAACACGGCCGCGAACCGCCGGTTGACGTTCGGCATCAGCGGACGTCGGCACGCCGGCCGGCACCACGCCCAGGGGCTGCTCGCCTTCGGGCTCGGTCTCGCGCTGACCAGCGGCTCGCTGGCCGTGCTGCACGCGGTGACCGCCGTACCGGCCCGGTCGGTGGAGGTGGCGGTGCTGGTGGCCGCGAACCTGGCCGCCACCGTGCTGCGGTTCGTGCTGCTGCGCCTCGGCATGCACCACCGGCGCACCTGAGGCGCCGGCCGCTGGCGGACCTGGGACGCTGGCCGCTCAGCTGCCGAGCACCTGCGCGAGGACCTCGACGACGCGTCGGGTGTGCCGCCCGTCGGGGTCCTCGTCGACGTTCAGGTCGGCCACGCTCATGCCGAGCAGCCGGTCGGCGCGGGCCAGGGGAGTGACCAGGGCGATCAGGTCGGGCCAGCGCAGCCCGTCCGGCTCGGGGTAGGTCACCGCCGGCAGGTCGCGCGGGTCCACCGCGTCCAGGTCGAGGTGCAGCCACGCCGGCCCGGACCCGGCGGCGGCCAGCCTGTCGCCCACCGCCGCCGCACCCTCGCCGAGCAGCTCGGCGGCGGGCAGCTGGTGGATCGCCGGGTCGATCCGGGACGACTCGACCCGGCCGCTGTCGTCGTCCGCCGGGCGGTGCCCGAGCAGGTGTACCCGCCCGGGGTCGAGCAGCGGGCCGTCGCACCCGATGGCGGCGGCCGGGCCGTGCCCGGTGACGACCGACAGGTCCATGTCGGCGGCCTCACCGGTCGGTGACGTCCCGCCGTCGAGGAAGTCCGGATGGGCGTCGACGAACCACAGCTCGGTCGCCGGCGGCAGGGCGCGGCAGATGCCGGGCAGGATGGCGCAGTCCCCGCCGAGCACCAGCGGCCGCCGTCCCTCGGCGAGCAGTGCCACGATCCGGGCGGTGATGGCCGCGCCGGCGTGGACCAGGCCGGCCGCGCCGATCACCCCGCTCGCCGCGTCCCGTACCGGGTCGCGCAACCAGGCCTCGTCCACCCGGCCGCCGTCGTCGGCGGCGAGGGCGTCCAGCAGCCCGGCGTCGCGCAGCGCGGCCGGGGCCCGCTCCTCGCCGCGGCCCGCGCCGGAGGAGTCCAGTGGCGCGTCCACGATCGTCAGGCGCACGCCCGCAGCGTACCGGCGGGGACCGTCGTCCCGGCCACATTCTGTGGTGAGGCTGGGAGTACGCCGATGTGCCCGCGACGGTGCTGGCGATCGGCGTACGGTGGCAGAAGTCCGGCTTTCTGGGTCAAAAGCCTCACCGCTGTACGCCCGGGACGCCGGTGTCGACACGGGGCGAGGACAAGGAGCGATCGGTGATCCATCTGGCCTACCTGGACGCGGGGTCCGGCAGCCTGATCGTGCAGGCGGTCGTCGGGGGAGTCGCCGGCGTCGCGGTCGCCGCCAAGCTCTACTGGCGACGACTGGTCGACCGGTTCCGCCGGCAGCCCACCGACCAGCGGTGACTCGCTCGGTACCGGCGACGCCGACCGTACCCACCCGGGTACGGACCGAGCCGGCCTCCTTCCGCGACCCGGCCAACCGGGTCTTCCACGTCGGCGACGAGGTGCTGCGTGGGCTGGACACCGGGGCCGCCGAACACTGGCGGGCGCTCACCGCCAGCACGTTCTTCCCCGCGCTCGTCGCCGCCGGCAAGGTCTGCGCCACAGAGGAGGCCCCGTCCGCCCTGGTGCCGGCGGGCCTGCCGTGGGCCGCGGTGCTGCGCCACGAACGGATCCCGTTCGTCTCCCACCCGTACGAGTGGTCCTTCACCATGCTGCGCGACGCCGCGCTGCTGCACACCGAGATCCTGGCCGCTGCCCTCGCCGACGGCTTCACCACCAAGGACGGCTCGGCCTACAACCTCCAGTGGCACGGGGTGCAGCCGGTCTTCATCGACGTCGGCTCGTTCGAGCCGGTCCGCGACGGCGAACCGTGGGCCGGCTACCGGCAGTTCTGCCAGACCGTGCTCTACCCGCTGCTGCTCACCGCCCACCTCGGCGTGGACTTCCAGCCGTGGCTGCGCGCCCAGGTCGACGGCATCGAGGCCGAGCAGCTCCGGCCGCTGTTCGGCGGGACCCGCCGGCTGCGCCCCGGCGTCCTGACCCACCTGCACCTGCACGGCGCCATGCAGCAGCGCAACGCCGCCGCCAGCACCACCGACGTCCGCGCCCAACTGCGCGCCGCCGGCTTCTCCCGCGAACTGCTGCTGTCCACCGTGCGCGGTATCGAGAAGCTGCTGCGCCGCCTCGAACGCCGTCCGACCGGCAGCCACTGGGCGGACTACCAGCGCACCTGCGGCTACACCGCGCAGGACCGGTTGGCCAAGGAACAGTTCGTGACCGCCGCGCTGACCGCCGGCACCCGGCCCCGCCTGGTGCTCGACCTGGGCGCGAACGACGGCCGGTACTCCCGGCTGGCCGCCGCGTACGCCGACCACGTGGTCGCCGTCGAGCAGGACCCGGCCGTGGTCGACGACCTGTACCGTGCGCTGCGCGCCGAGGGGCAGCAGCGCGTCCTGCCGCTGGTGCTGGACCTGGCCGACCCGTCACCCGGCGGGGGCTGGCGGGGCGTCGAACGGGCCGGTTTCGCGCAACGGGCCGACGCGGACGCCGTGCTCGCCCTGGCGGTCGTGCACCACCTGGCGATCGGACGCAACGTGCCACTGCCGGAGGTCGTCGACTGGCTGGCCGGGCTGACCGCGCGGGGTGGGGCGGTGGTGGTGGAGTTCGTCCACCCCGACGACCCGATGGCCCAGCGATTGCTCGCCAACAAACCCGAAGGGCTCTTCCCCGACTACCGGCGGGACGCGTTCGAGGCGCTGCTCGCCGCCCGTGGCCGGATCACCGAGCGTCTGGAGCTGCCCTCGGGCACCCGCACCCTCTACCGGGCGGTGATGGGTGGCTGAACCGGCGGGGCGCTGGGACCGGGGCTGGCGCGGCGAACTGGGGCGCCTGCTGGAGGTCGTGGCGCTGGTCGGGCTGGTGGTCACCCAGCCGCTGCTGGACGTGCTGGGCCGCAGCCCCGACTTCTTCCTGTTCCACCGGGCGGACACCGGGCAGATCCTGCTGCTGACGGCCCTGGTGGCGGTGGTGCCGACCGTGCCGGTGGCGCTGCTCGGCGCGCTCAGTCGGCTCGCCGGCCGCAGCGCCCGCGCCGTCGCGCACACCGGACTGGTCGGGCTGCTGTTGGCGGCGCTCGCCGTGCAGGTGGGCCGACACCTGACGCCGCTTCGGGGCGTACCCCTGCTGGTGGTGGCCGTGCTGGCCGGCGCGGCCGGCGCGGCCGCGCACCGGCGGTGGCGGGCGCCCGCCCGGGTGCTGCGGCTGGCCGCCGTCGGTCCGCTGGCCTTCGTCGCGCTGTTCCTGTTCGTCTCGCCGACCTCGGCGGTCGTGCTGCCGCGCGGCGACGGCGGCGCGGCCGGCACCGCGCAGGGTACGGCCGTGCACCCGCCGGTGGTCATGCTGATCCTCGACGAGCTGCCTCTGGTCAGCCTCCTGGGCGGAGACGGGCGGATCGACGCGGCCCGGTACCCGAACTTCGCCGAGCTGGCCGGCGGCTCGACCTGGTACCGCAACGCCACAGGGGTCAGCGGGTGGACGCCCAACGCGCTGCCGGCGATGCTCACCGGGAAGTACCCGGCGCGGCAGGTCGCCCCGCACTACTCGCAGTACCCGGACAACATCTTCACCGCCTTCGGCGGCCTGTACGACATCCAGGCCGAGGAGAGCATCACCCGGCTCTGCCCGCCCAGCCGCTGCGAGCAGCCGGTCGCCCCCCAGCAGGGCCTCGGCGTGCTGGTCCGGGAGACCGGCACACTGCTCGGGCAGGTCGCCGGGCCGACGGAGAGCACCGTCGACCCGGAGGACTCCTACCGGGAGCGGACCCGCGCCGAGGCCGGCGTGGACGCCGCCGAGCCGGTGCCGGCCGACCCGAAGTTCCGCTGGGACAGCCTCGACGACAACCAGCCCGCCCGCTTCACCAGCTTCCTGGCCGGGCTGAAACCCGAACCCCGGCCGGTGCTGCACTTCCTGCACCTGCTGATGCCGCACTCACCGTGGGCGTACCTGCCGTCCGGCGCGCGCTACGACGCCCCGGAGGACCTGCCGAACGACGGCGCCGGCTGGGTCGAGCTGGCCCGGCAGCGCCACCTCGCGCAGTTGGGCTACACCGACCGGCTGATCGGCGAGACGCTGCGGACGCTGCGCGCCAGCGGCCTGTACGACCGGGCGCTCGTGGTGGTGACCGCCGACCACGGTGTGAGCTTCCGCCCGGGCGCGCAGGGCCGGGGGATGGACGCGATCAAGGCCGCCGCCGGTGAGGTCGCCTGGGTGCCGATGTTCGTCAAGGAGCCCCGGCAGCGGGCCGGCCGGGTGGACGACCGCAACTGGGAACACGTCGACCTGCTGCCGACTGTCGCCGACGAGGCCGGGATCCGGCTGCCCTGGCGGGTCGACGGCCGTTCCGCCCGGCAGGCCCCGCGCACCGACGGCACGAAGCACTTCTACGACCGGCCCGGCGAACCGGTCACCTTCCCCGGTGGGGTGCCCACCCCGCCGCCGCTGCCGGCGCCGCATCCCCTGGTGGGCACCGAGGTCCGGGCCGGCGCCACGGAGGGCGACGCGCGGGTCGCCGACCTGGCCGCGTTCCGCGCGACGGACCCGGACACCGGCACCCTTCCGGCGCTCGTCTGGGGGGACGTGCCGGACCGGATACCGGACGGAACGATGCTGGCGGTGGCGGTCAACGGCACGATCGGGGCGGTCGTCCCGGTGGTGCCACCCGATCCCGGCGGCCGCCGGTTCGCCGCGTTGCTCACCGACGACCGGCTGTTCCGGGCCGGGACCAACCAGCTCGACGTCTACCAGGTCGCCGGGGACGGTACGCTGCGACGCCTCGCGCTGTCCTGAACCGGTCCGGCGCCCGGTCCCGGGTACCGGGACGGGGGTTTCCCGGCCATCCGGTCGGGAATCGGGTGACGCAGGCCTCACCGCAGAACCATGGCGGGCGTTGTCCCCGGAGCCGCAATTACGGTAGAAGCGAAGGCAATTCAACGTAGATCTGCCGGCGAAGCGAGGAACCACATGACGGAAGTCAAGCTCGATCACCCCGGTGGGCAGCTGTCGATGCCGGTGCATCCCGCGGTCGAGGGCCCCGCCGGTGTCGGGGTGAGCAAGCTGCTGAAGGAAACCGGGATGACGACGTACGATCCCGGTTTCGTCAACACCGCGGCTGCCTCATCCGCGATCACCTACATCGACGGCGACGCGGGGATCCTGCGTTACCGCGGATACCCGATCGAGCAGCTGGCCGAGAAGTCCTCCTTCCTGGAGGTCTCGTACCTGCTCATCTACGGTGAGCTGCCGACCGAGCAGCAGTTGACCGAGTTCACCGAGTGGATCCGGCGGCACTCGCTGCTGCACGAGGAGATGCGTCGCTTCTTCGACGGCTTCCCCCGGGACGCCCACCCGATGGCGGTGCTGTCCTCGGCGGTGAGCGCCCTGTCGACCTTCTACCAGGACAGCCTGGACCCGTTCGACTCGGAGCACGTGGAGATCTCCACGGTCCGGTTGATGGCGAAAGTCCCCACCATCGCCTCGTACGCGTACAAGAAGTCGATCGGGCAGCCGCTGCTCTACCCGGACAACTCGCTGGGGTACGTGGACAACCTGCTGCGGATGACCTTCGGCGTGCCGGCGGAGCCGTACGAGGTCGACCCGGTGATGTCGAAGGTGCTGGACATGCTCTTCGTCCTGCACGCCGACCACGAGCAGAACTGCTCGACGTCGACGGTGCGGCTGGTGGGTTCCAGCAACGCCAACCTGTTCGCCTCGGTGTCGGCCGGCGTGAACGCGCTGTTCGGCCCGCTGCACGGTGGCGCCAACCAGGCGGTGCTGGAGATGCTCCAGCAGATCCACGCCGGCGACGACGACGTCCGCTCCTTTGTCCGCAAGGTCAAGAACAAGGAGGACGGCGTCAAGCTGATGGGCTTCGGCCACCGGGTCTACAAGAACTACGACCCGCGGGCGGCGATCGTCAAGAAGGCCGCGCAGGACGTGCTGGGTCGGATGGCCAAGCCGGACCCGCTGCTGGACATCGCCATGGAGCTGGAGGAGATCGCGCTCGCCGACGACTTCTTCGTCTCGCGCCGGCTCTACCCGAACGTGGACTTCTACACCGGCCTGATCTACAAGGCCATGGGCTTCCCCACGAAGATGTTCACGGTGCTCTTCGCGCTCGGCCGGCTGCCCGGCTGGATCGCCCAGTGGCGCGAGATGATCAACGACCCGGAGACCAAGATCGGCCGTCCGCGGCAGGTCTACGTCGGCTCGGCCGAGCGGGACTACGTCCCGGTCACCGAGCGCTGACGCTCCACCGTCCCGCACGATCGCAGGCCGTCGACCCGGAAACCGGGTCGGCGGCCTGCGCCGTTGCCGCCCCGCGAGCGGCTCAGGGCAGCGGGACGACGTACGAGTCGACGCGGGCGATCAGCCCGTCGCGGAACGTGAACAGGTCGTTGAAGGCGAACCGGAACGGCCCGTGGTCCACGCTGACGCCGCCGCCCTCGCCGGTGGTGACGACGACCGGGCCGTCCTCGTAGACCCGTTGGACGTCCAACCGGGGGCTGCCGGTGAACGCCGGGTTCTCGATCTCGCCGTCGAACTCCGCCTTGCCGTTCGTGGTGCGGTGACCGTGGATGACCCACTCGACGTCGTCGGTGAGGGTCGCGAGGATGCGCGGGTGGTCGCTGGTCCGGAAGCCGGCGAAGTATTCCGCGACGAGGTCGCGTTGGGTCGTCCGCGTCATGTCGTGCTCCGTCCTGGTGTGGGTTCGTCGTGCTGGAGGTGGGTGGCGAGGGCGTCGAGGATCGAGGCGAGCCCGTCGACCGCCCGGGTGCTGCGCAGCTCGGGGGGTAGCCGACGCTGGTGGACGGTGAGGTCGGTGCCGTCCGCGGCGGGCCGGATGGTGACGGTCGTGCGCAGGCCGGTGACCGGCTCGTCGAACACCAGCTCGTGCGGGGCGGAGATGCTCAGGTAGACGAAGCGGAGCCGGCGGGACGCGCCGTCGGGCGCGCGGGTGTCGAGCGCGAAGGCGCCGCCGGGCCGCAGGTCCACGGTCACGGACTCCGGGGGTACGGTGGCGTGCGATCCGCCCCAGAACGCCGCGATGCCGCCCGGTGAGGTGAACGCGGTCCAGACACGCTCGGGCGTCGCCCTCAGGTGACGCCGGGCGATCAGTTCGTCGCCGTGGAGTTCGGCGCGGGCGGTCATCGGACCGTTCCGTCGTCGTCGAGGTGCCGCTCGAGGGCGTCGAGTCGGTCGTCCCAGGCGCGGCGCTGCTCGTCGATCCACCCGCCGAGCAGCGACAGGTGGTCGGCCCGCAGCCGGCAGGGGCGTCTGGTGCCCTCGCGTCGCTGCTCGACCAGACCGCACCGCCGCAGGACGCCGACGTGGTGCGAGATCGCCTGTGGGGTGAGGTCGAACGGTTCGGCGAGCTGGCCCACCGTGGCGTCGCCTCGGGCGAGACGCGTCACGAGGGCGCGACGGACGGGGTCGCCGAGGGCGGCGAAGGCCGAGTCGAGATCCGGGCCGGACGCCGTGGGTGAGGTGGACATGGCGCCACCCTAACGCAAGCACTCCTTTGCGCAAACCATCGTTTGCACAGTGCGTGGCGCGCGACGGTCCCGGAGGCTCACCGCACGGCGTCCCGGATCGTGCTGCGACGCGGGGGCTCCTGCACCCCGCGCCGCCGCCCGGTCAGCGCAGGCCGGCGGCGGCGAGCAGGTTGCCCTCGGGCAGCGCCGGCAGGGTCCGCCCCTGGGACATGCGCCGCTCGGCCCGCTCGGCGGTGCACGCCGCGTCGGTGGCGATCGCCGCGGCGTAGCTGGCGGCGGTGCGCTGCGCGATCGCCGACCAGCCGTACTGGTCGTGGACCATCCGGCGGGCGCGGCGGGCCATGACACGGGCGTGGTCGGGGTCGGACAGCAGCGCGTCCACGGCGTCGGTCAACCCGTCCGGGTCGTGCGGGCGGAAGGTCGTACCGGTCAGGCCCGGCTCGATGATCTCCGCGAGGCCGCCGGTGGCCGCGACGGCGAGGGGCGCGCCGGCCGCGGCGCCCTCCAGCGCCACCATGCCGAACGGCTCGTAGATGCTCGGCACCGCGAAGCAGTCGGACGCGGCCATCAGCGCCGGCAGGTCCGTGCCGCCCAGGAAGCCCGGCATGGTGACCATGCCACCGAGCCCACGGCGGTGCACCTCGGCCTCTAGCTCGGCGCGGTACGGGCCGTCACCGGCGATCACGGCACGCAGGCCGGGGTGGCGCTCGCGCAGCCGGGGCAGGGCGGCGATCAGGTGCTGCACGCCCTTCTCGTAGACCAGGCGGCCGGCGAAGGTGACCAGCTTGCCGTCGCCGGCGAACCGGGCGCGGGCGGCGGCCACGGCGCGCGCCGGCACCCGCCAGCGGTGCGGCTCCACGCCGTTGGCGACCACGTCGACCCGTCCGGCCGGTACGCCGAACAGGGCGTTCACCTCGTCGCGCATGTACCCGGAGCAGACGATCACCCGGCCGGACTCGCCGCTGAGCCACTGCTCCACGCCGTGGATGGTGCGGTTCATCTCCTCCGGCAGCCAGCCCTGGTGCCGCCCCGCCTCGGTGGCGTGGATGGTGGTCACCAGCGGGATGTCCAGGTGGTCGCGCAGGGTCATCGCGGTGTGGGCGACGAGCCAGTCGTGGGCGTGGATGACGTCGTACGAGCCGGCTTCGGTGGCGCGTAGGGCGGTGCGGGTGAGGGTGTGGTTGAAGGCCATGGTCCAGGCGAGCAGGGAGCTGGTGGCCAGGGGGAAGGTGACGGGGTCTTCGGGGGCGCGCAGGATGCGTACGCCGTCGGCGTACTCCTCCAGGGGTGCGCCGTCGGTGTGGCGGGTGACGACGGTGACCTCGTGGCCGGCGGCGGCGAGGGCGACGGAGAGGGCGTGCACGTGTCGGCCGAGGCCGCCGACGAGTACCGGCGGGTACTCCCACGACAGCATCAGGATGCGACGGGTCTGCGGCGGCACTCCCGGGCCGGGCTGCGTCGGCACGGCCACGCCGGGCTGCGCGGGCCGGGAGGTGAGGGTGGGCCGGTGTGCCCGGTCCGTGGCGCCAGCGAGCTGCTCGCCGACCCGCAGGGTCGTCACATCTGTCTCCGTCCGTGCATGGTGGTACGCGCCGGCGTCGATGGCGGCGAAGCGTGGGGTGTCGGGGTGGCCGAGGGCCGAGTGGGCACGCGCGGGCGCGTGTCCCCAACCAGCAAAGGGCATCGAGCGCGATACCGCACCTTCAGAGCCGCCATGGTGACGGAAGACACCTGAGGGGTGTAGCGCGCACCAGACAGGTGGATTTCGACCCTCGCCTGAAAGGATGGATTGGCGTGCCGGGGCGTAGGGCAATACCCGCGCACATGACCGTGCTTTGAGGGAGCGACATGCAGGTCTGGCCGGGTGAGCGGTATCCCCTGGGCGCCACGTACGACGGAATGGGCACCAACTTCGCCATCTTCTCCGAGGTGGCCGAGCGGATCGAGTTGTGCCTCTTCGACGAGTGGGACACCGGCGCGGAGCGCCGTGTCGAGCTGCGGGAGGTGGACGCGTACGTCTGGCACGCGTACCTGCCGGGCATCGAGCCGGGGCAGCGGTACGGCTACCGGGTGCACGGCCCGTACGACCCGGCGAACGGGCTGCGCTGCAACCCGCACAAGCTGCTGCTCGACCCGTACGCGAAGGCCATCGACGGCGACGTCGAGTGGGACCCGGCGGTCTACGACTACGACATGGCCGAGCCGGAGCGGATGAACGAGACCGACTCGGCGCCGTTCATGCCCAAGTCGGTGGTGGTGAACCCGTACTTCGACTGGGGCAACGACAAGCCGCCGCGCACCCCGTACCACCACTCGGTGATCTACGAGGCGCACGTGCGCGGGTTGACCATGCGGCACCCGGACATCCCGGAGGAGCTGCGCGGCACGTACGCGGGCATCGCCTCCCCGCCGATGATCGACTATCTGACCCGGCTCGGGGTGACGGCGATCGAGTTGATGCCGGTGCACCAGTTCGTGCACGACCACCGCCTGAGCGATCTGGGTCTGCGCAACTACTGGGGTTACAACACCATCGGGTTCTTCGCCCCGCACCACGGCTACTCGGCGCTCGGCCGCCTGGGTCAGCAGGTGCAGGAGTTCCGGGGGATGGTCAAGGCGCTGCACGCGGCGGGCATCGAGGTCATCCTCGACGTGGTCTACAACCACACCGCCGAGGGCAACCACCTCGGGCCGACGTTGAGCTTCAAGGGCGTGGACGCGCCCAGCTACTACCGGCTCAGCGAGGAGGACCGCCGCTACTTCGTCGACTACACCGGCACCGGCAACAGCCTGAACGTGCGCAGCCCGCACTCCCTGCAACTGATCATGGATTCGCTGCGGTACTGGGTGACCGAGATGCACGTCGACGGTTTCCGGTTCGACCTGGCGGCCACCCTGGCCCGCGAGTTCTACGAGGTGGACCGGCTGTCGACCTTCTTCGAGGTGGTGCAGCAGGACCCGGTGGTCAGCCAGGTCAAGCTGATCGCCGAACCGTGGGACGTCGGCCCCGGCGGCTACCAGGTGGGCAACTTCCCGCCGTTGTGGACGGAGTGGAACGGCAAGTACCGCGACACGGTGCGGGACTTCTGGCGCGGCGAGCCGGCCACCCTAGCCGAGTTCGCGTCCCGGATCTCCGGCTCCGCCGACCTCTACCAGGACGACGGGCGGCGGCCGTTCCACAGCATCAACTTCGTGACGGTGCACGACGGGTTCACGCTCAACGACCTGGTGTCGTACAACGACAAGCACAACGAGGCCAACGGCGAGGACAACCGGGACGGCGAGAGCCACAACCGGTCGTGGAACTGCGGTGTGGAGGGCGAGACCGGCGACGAGGCGGTGCTCGCGCTGCGCGCCAAGCAGCGGCGCAACTTCCTGGCCACGCTCATGCTGTCGCAGGGCGTGCCGATGATCGGTCACGGCGACGAGTTGGGGCGTACCCAGCACGGCAACAACAACGTCTACTGCCAGGACAGCGAGCTGGCCTGGGTCGACTGGGACAACGTCGACGAGCAGTTGCTGGAGTTCGTCCGGACGCTCACCGCGTTCCGCAAGCGGCACCAGGTGTTCCGCCGCCGCCGGTTCTTCACCGGCCTGCCGGTGGGCGGACGGGACGTCGACGCGCCCCTGCCGGACCTGGCCTGGCACACCCCGGACGGGCGGGAGATGACCGGCGACGACTGGGGCAACGACTTCGGCCGCTCGGTGGCGCTGTTCGTCAACGGTGAGGGCATCCGGGAGCGCGGCCAGTACGGCCAGAAACACCACGACGCCTCGTTCCTGCTCTGCTTCAACGCCCACGACGCGCCGCTTGACTTCACCCTGCCCGGCAGCGAGTACGGCCAGAAGTGGGAACGGGTGATCAGCACGGCCGACCCCGAGCCCGACGACGCGACGGTGATCAGCGCGGGCGGCACCATCCGGGTGCCGGACCGTTCCCTCGTGGTGCTGGAGAGGACGATCTGACATGCCGGCCACCCCTCCGAAGGCCACCTACCGCATCCAGGTCCGCCCCGGCTTCGACCTGGACGCGACAGCCGCGATCGTCGACTACCTGGCCGACCTCGGCGTCAGCCACCTCTACAGCGCCCCGCTGCTGAGCGCGACGCCCGGCTCCCAGCACGGCTACGACGTGGTCGACCACCGGGAGGTCAACCCGGAGCTGGGCGGGGAGGCCGCCCGGCAGCGGCTGCTGCGCGCCCTGCGGGACAAGAACCTCGGGCTGGTCGTGGACATCGTGCCCAACCACGCCGGGGTCGCCGTGCCACCGGCCAACCCGGCCTGGTGGGACGTGCTGCGCCGGGGGCGCGACTCGTCGTACGCCGACTGGTTCGACATCGACTGGGACCGGGGCCGGCTGCTGCTGCCGGTGCTGGCCGACGACGCGGCCGCCCTGGACGACCTCAAACTCGTCGACGGGGAGCTGCGCTACCACGAGCACCGCTTCCCGGTCGCCGACGGCACCGGCGACGGCGACGCCCGGGCGGTGCACGACCGGCAGCACTACGAGCTGGTGTCGTGGCGTCGGGGTGACGCCGAGCTGACGTACCGCCGGTTCTTCGCCATCGCGACCCTGGCCGGTCTGCGCGTGGAGGACCCGGCGGTGTTCGCCGCCACCCACGAGCTGATCCTGCGCTGGGCCGCCGCCGGGGAGGTCGACGGCATCCGCGTCGACCACCCGGACGGCCTGCGCGACCCGGCCGGCTACCTGGCCCGGTTGCGGGCCGCCGCTCCGGACGCCTGGCTGGTGGTGGAGAAGATCCTGGAGTACGGCGAGGAGCTGCCGGACTGGCCGGTGGACGGCACCACCGGCTACGACGCCCTGGCCATGGTCGGTGGGCTCTTCATCGACATCGACGCCGAGGGCGACTTCACCGTCCTGGACACCCACCTCAACGGCCGGCAGACCTCCTGGGAGGACCTGACCCACTCCACCAAACTGGCCGCCGCCACCCGGCTGCTCGCCGCCGAGCTGACCCGGCTGGCCGCCCTCGCCCCCGAGGTGCCCACCGAGCAGGCCCGCACGGCGCTCGCCGAGCTGGCCGCCGCGTTCGCCGTCTATCGGGGCTACCCGCCGCACGGCGCCCGGCACCTCGCCGCCGCCCGCTCCGAGGCCGGTCGCCGCCGCCCCGACCTGGCCCCCGCCCTGGACGCGGTGACCCGCCGGCTGCGCGACCCCGACGACGAGCTGGGCATGCGGTTCCCGCAGCTCACCGGCGCGGTGATGGCCAAGGGCGTGGAGGACACCGCGTTCTACCGGTGGACCCGGTTCGTGGCGCTCAACGAGGTCGGCGACAGCCCTTCCCGCTTCGGGGTGCCACCGGCGGAGTTCCACCGCTTCGCCACCGCGCAGCAGGTCCGCTGGCCCACCGGCATGACCACCCTCTCCACCCACGACACCAAGCGCAGCGAGGACATCCGCGCCCGCCTCGCCGTGCTCAGCGAGCTGCCGGGCCGCTGGGCGGAGCAGGTCAAGGCCTGGATGGAGTACGCCCCGCTGCCCGACCCGTCGTTCGCCCACCTGCTCTGGCAGACCGCCGTCGGCGCCTGGCCGATCGAACGGGAGCGACTGCACGCGTACGTCGAGAAGGCCGCCCGGGAGGCCGGGGCCTCGACCAGTTGGGCGGACCCGGACCCGGCGTTCGAGCAGGCCCTGCACGCCGTGGTCGACCTGATGTACGACGACCCAAGCCTGCACGACGAGCTGACCGAACTCGCCGCCGCGATTACCCCGGCCGGCTGGTGCAACTCGCTGGGGCAGAAGCTGATCCAACTCACGATGCCCGGTGTGCCGGACACCTACCAGGGCACCGAGTTGTGGGACAACTCGCTGGTCGACCCGGACAATCGCCGCCCGGTCGACTTCGACGTACGCCGAGAGATGCTGGCACGCCTCGACGGCGGCTGGCGTCCCCCGGTCGACACCGACGGAGCGGCGAAGCTGCTCGTCGTGTCGCGGACGCTGCGGTTGCGGCGGGCGCACCCGGAGCTGTTCACCAGCTACCGGCCGGTGGCCGCGCACGGGCGGGTGAGCCGCCACGTGGTGGCGTTCGACAGGGGAGGCGCGATCACCGTGGCGACCCGCCTGCCGCTGGGCCTGGCCCGCGCCGGAGGGTGGTGCGACACGGCCCTGTCGCTTCCCGTTCACGATGTGAAGGACCTGTTCACCGGGCGGGTCTACAGTGGCGAGGAGATTCCGCTGGACACTCTTCTGGCCGACTATCCCGTCGCTCTCCTGGCTCCTCTCACCGCCGCCGAGGAGGCCGCTTCATGACCGAATTCTCCGTGTGGGCGCCGGACGCCTCCCGGGTGCGACTGCGCCTGGCCGGCGACACCGACCACGAGATGCGAGCCACCGCCGACGGCTGGTGGCGGGTCGACGTCCCCGACGCCGGCCTCGACTACTCCTTTCTGCTGAACGACGACGAAACGGCCCTGCCCGACCCCCGTTCCCCGTGGCAGCCTGCGGGGGTGCACGGGCCGAGCCGCCGCTACGACCACGCCGACTTCGCGTGGTCCGACAGCGCGTGGACCGGCCGGCAGCTGCCCGGCAGCATCCTCTACGAGCTGCACATCGGCACCTTCACCCCGGAGGGCACCTTCGACGCGGCCGTCGACCGCCTCGACCACCTGGTGAACCTCGGTGTCGACCTGATCGAGCTGCTCCCGGTCAACGCCTTCAACGGCGAACACAACTGGGGGTACGACGGCGTCTGCTGGTATGCCCCACACGAGCCCTACGGCGGCCCCGACGGCTTGAAACGGTTCGTCGACGCCGCCCACGCTCGCGGGTTGGGGGTGATCCTCGACGTTGTCTACAACCATTTCGGGCCCTCCGGGGCCTACGCGCCACGGTTCGGCCCCTACCTCGCCGAGCAGAGCAACAGTTGGGGCCGCTCGATCAACCTCGATGGCCCGCAGTCCGACGAGGTACGCCGCTACATCATCGACAGCGTGCTCATGTGGCTGCGCGACTACCACGTCGACGGGCTACGCCTGGACGCGGTGCACGCGCTGCCGGACACCCGCGCGGTGCCGCTGCTCGAAGAGCTGGCGATTGAGGTCGAGGCTCTGTCGACGCACCTGGGGCGGCCGTTGTCCCTGATCGCCGAGTCTGACCTCAACGACCCGCGGCTGATCACCCCCCGGGAGGCGGGTGGGTTCGGGCTGCACGCGCAGTGGAACGACGACGCGCACCACGCGCTGCACACGTTGCTGACGGGGGAGCGGCAGGGTTACTACGGGGACTTCGGCTCCCTCGAAACGCTGTCTGATGTGCTGACGGGCGGGTTCTTCCACGCGGGGACCTGGTCCAGCTTCCGTAACCGGCACCACGGGCGGCCTGTCGATCCTCGGGTGCCGGGGCACCGGTTCGTGGCCTACCTACAGAACCACGACCAGATCGGGAACCGGGCTACCGGGGACCGGATCTCTGCCTCGCTGTCTCCGTCGCTGCTACGGGTCGGTGCCACGCTGCTGCTGACCGCGCCGTTTACTCCCATGCTGTTCATGGGGGAGGAGTGGGCGGCTTCTACGCCTTGGCAGTTCTTTACGTCGCACCCGGAGCCGGAGTTGGCTTCTGCGGTGCGGACCGGGCGGCGGCGGGAGTTCGCCTCGCACGGGTGGCCCGAGGGGGACGTGCCTGATCCGCAGGACCCGCAGACGTTCGTGCGGTCGCGGTTGGACTGGGCGGAGCTGGACAAGCCTGAGCATGCTTCGATGCTGTCGTTCTACCGGCGGTTGATCGCACTGCGGCGGTCTCTTCCTGATCTTTCGGATCCTCGGTTGAACGCTGTTTCTGTGCAGCACGGGGATCAGTTCCTGCTGATGCGGCGGGGGGACACGCTTGTCGTGGCGAACCTGGCTGGGCGGGGGCAGGGGGTGTCGCTGCCTGGGGTGGCGCGGCGGGTGCTGCTGGCTACGGGGGAGGGGGTCACGGTGATGCGGGACCGGATCGAGTTGCCTGCGGAGACTGCGGCGATCGTCGCCCTGTGAGCGTTGTGTCGATGACGGCCCCTGGCAGGGGATGCTTCTCGAGGTCTACCCAGCCTCGATGCTAGACAGCGCCGACCGCTCGATGATCCCCCACGCGGCGGCGGTCAAGGTCGTAAAGTCCGCTCTAAACCCATATGTAATGCATCTCTCACTCGGTCGATATCAGCTATTTACGGGCGTCCGAGATCTGTCCGGGCAACTACCAGAAACAGCTCACGTGTTTGGCTCCCCGCGCTTGGAGACCGTTACGAGCCCTTCGGCTGGCCGAACAGTGGCGGTGAGGCCCGGCGATCTGTACGTGCGGCAGATGCGCCTGGCCTCTAGTCGGCCCTGCCCGAGCCGCCGACGGGGATTCGCGACTCGCGGAGCGACAGAGTTGTGGCATCGTGCCTCGTAGCTAGCACGTAGGTACGGTCAGCGACCGCGGCGGCACTGTCACGACACTGTCACGACACTTTCGAGGTGCTGGTCGCCGCCATCTGGGTGTCGGATGCTTAGTGGTAGGACCGCGCCCGACGAAGTGAGCCATGCTGGTCTCACCTAAACACCCACCTGGATACGGCATGTCTTCGCCGGCTCCGGCTTGCCCACCGGCTCTGACTGCGGCATCTACCCTGCTCCGTGCCAGGCTCGCGACCGTCCGCATAGTGCCGACCAGCGAACCTTCGCCGTTCATCCACAAGGGCAGGCCACCCCACGGCGACCGTCACCGTCGGTCGGCCGCTTTGAATCCCGTCTCTACACGTCAAGGCCATGATCCGTTGCCCATATCGGCGGCCCACTCGACTACCCGTTGATTCGTACCCGTTATGTGCCGACATACGCAAATCAGATGCCTGAGTAACGTCAGATATCCGACTAACCCAGATGTGAGACGCCTTCCCCGACGGGTGTTGCACGTGACGGTGTTGACGCCAGCAGTCCCGTGCAGTTGAGTGCAAGTGTACAGACGTATGGGCTTCGGAGGCGGAGACGCCCAAGCAGTTGAAGCTACAGATCCCGAGAAAGTGTGTGTGGTCTTGGTGTCGAATGATCATAACCTTCGGGTCGGCACGCGTTACGACGTAGAGCTCGTCGGAACTCGCTCGTCGTACGCTTTGACAGCTGAGGTAGTCAAAGTTTTTGAGACCGAAATTGCGCTGAAGACGGACGATGGCCGAGAAATCATGGTTCCGATTGAGGCGGTTGCATCGGCAACGGCGCAGCATAGGTCTCGGCAGCCCACTCCCCGGCAGGGGAGGGCCGTAGAGCCACCTTCTCAACCGAAGCCGAGTCAAATTCGCAGGCAAGCTGACATCGCGCGTGGTCTACAGGAGATGCTGCAATCTGCGGCTGTGCAACATGACTATTTGAAACGGGCAGAAATCATCTCCGCTCGGCTGGCGCAAGACGTAAGTTCCATAACGTCAACAGTAAATAGCCGGCGGGCGCACGCAGTGCTTGTAGTGGCAAGACAACTCCTTCGTCTACTTCGATACAGAGATGATGTCGACGCTTCATACCTAGAAGCGCGAACCAACTTCGTCAAGGCGGAGCGAAATGCAAGGAAGGGCCGAAGTTACCAGGGTCGAGGCGGGAACTTGCCGGCAGTCCTGGACGAGATCTTTGAGTCGATTGTCGAGATAGAGCGTCTACATTCGGAGGCATTGGCCGAAGGAGGGGGCTCCGCCCCGCGCATTTTGACGCAGGACACGGTTAACGTAACGCGCGGCAACGACAACGAATTCGAGCTTCCCGTCCGAGTGTCGCTAGATCAGCCTTCATTGAATGTGCGAAATGTTCGACTGGTTCTCGATAAATTCAGGAATCTCAAAGTGATCGGAAGCCTTCCCGTTATTCCAGAATTGAAAGCTGGCGAGTCTTCTATTCTGACTGCAAGAATGAGGGACAATAGAAAGCAAGGCTCCAGAACCGAGGTTCGGGTCGACGCACATCTAGCTTTCGTCGGACCTGGCGGGGTGGTCTCAGCAACGCCTCGACAAACTCTCATTGTCAAGATTCACGGAAAGGAAGAGCACCAGGAAATCGCCAATCCTTTCCGAGCGTATGCTGGTGGCCTTCCTGTCTCTAAGCGTGAGATGTTCTTTGGCCGCAGAGTCTTGATCGAGGAGTTCATCAGGGAACTGGCCAAAATTCCTGCAGGCATGTGTTACGCGTTATATGGGCAACAGCGGACCGGGAAGTCGAGTGTCTTAGAGCAAGTTAGGAGTCGGCTGACCGAGCGGGGGGCTATCGTTGCGAGTCTATCGATGGGGACAATCGATAGGAGGAGCATGACGGTAGATTTTGTCGAGGAAATTCTCGACCAGTTTCGTGTCCAGTTGGACCGCAAATTGCCGCCGGAGTTGTCAGGTCCGCTCCTGTCGCGCTGGCCAGATTCGGCAACGATCGAAAGGCGACCGCTTCGAAGCCTGCAACGAGCACGAGAAGCAGGTCGAGTCGTCCTGCGGATGGCAGGATTCCTCAACACGCCTTTCGTTATCGTCGTGGACGAGTTCACATACTTGCACGAAGTTCTGCGACGCCGAGGTATTGAGCCCCGCGAACACAATGAGCTCCGTGATTTCATGCGTCAACTTAAGGGCATATTAGAGGCTCGGCTTTTCTCGGCTCTGCTAGTGGGGCAGGACACTATGCCGAGATTCTTGGAATCCTACCCCAACGAATTTAGCGTAATGACTACGCGAAGACTCGACTACTTAAATCTAGAAGAGACCCAGGCCTTGGCTGATGTTCCCGTTCGGACACCGCAGAATGCCAGCCGATACACTGGATATGCGTTGAGCACTATCGCATCGTACACCGACGGTCACCCTTTCTTTACGCAAATACTCTGCGATCGAATAATCGAATTTGTAAACTCAAAGCGACGATCGAATATTACGCAAAGTGATGTTGAGGAAGCGGTCGAAAGTCTACTTTCGGGAAATGATTGTATCGAAGGGCATAAGTTTGACTGCTTGGTGAGCGCCGACAATACTCATTCTTTATTGTCGGCAATGGACCAAGAGCAGGAAGAGGATGGTTCACGTCTTGCCATGGAGGTTCTGCGCCGGATCGCGCTTTTGTCTGGGAGCCAGAATCACCCAGTTCAAGTCGAGGCGCTGCAACTTGAAGCAAGGCAGATGAAGGCGCTCGAAGATCTACGAATGCGAGGAGTTGTTCGCGAGACGGAGGCGGGTGTTGCAATTCGTGTCCTGCTGTACGCAGACTATTTGAGGCGGAGGGCTTCATGACTTCCCGGATGGATCTCCCCGAGCGAGTTCGTGCCCTCTTGAGTGCCCCAGCGAACGTTGCTGTTCACGGCAGCCCAGGATCCGGCAAGTCCTGGATCTCAGATCGCGTCATTGCAAGTTTCGATGGCGACGGTTCGCGCCTTATTAGGGTAGACCTGTCGACGGTTAAATCTGGTCTGGAACTTTTTGCTGAAATAGCCTCCCTGGCCTCGCATGGTCCACGATGCGAAGCCGGCACCGCCACTCCGCCGCACACGCATGCAGCTTGGAAGGCCGCACGGCAGCAAATCGAGCAGGCAGGTTGTCGGGTCATACTTGTCCTAGACCAATTTGACCGAGTCCTGCATTTCGATGATGGGCAGGAATTCTTGCTACTGTTCCGCGAACTTGTCCACCGTCCGGAGACGTTGCCCTGCACGGCTCTTATCTTGTCTCGAAGATCTTTGCAATCTATTGAAGCAAAGGTTACAGGAATTTCGACGCTCGCAAGCGTTTGTTATGCAGAGTTTCTGGGGAGTGTCTCAGTCGAAGATGTGAGCTCTTTTGCCTCCACAGTTAACAGCGTTAGTGCAGACGATGCCAGCGAATGCTTGAAGTGGTCTGGGGGTCACCCGGCGCTTGTGAAATATTGGCTGACTGTTCGTCCAGACCGCCATCCGGTACGCGCTGCCGACCTGGAACGATCCAAGCTTTTGCTGCGGGTCATCGATTACCTTGGCGAGATTGACTTGGTTCATGCCGCCGCTCAGTTTGTGCTAGGGCCGATAATTGACGACATGCTGCTTGAGAAGCAGGAGCTAGAGCTACTCGGAATACTTGCTCTACAGAATGAAAAAAGCTCGACCGATGAAGTCTCATTATCTGACCAGGAGATATTCCGGGATGCATTGAGAAATCGTACGTGGAGTCTGGATCCGTGGGGCATCCTTGGTCACGCCGAAGTGCGATTGCGTGGCATTGTGGAGGCCCGGATGGTCGAGGAATATGGTGAGGATTGGCCCGCTTTAGTGACGAAAAAGAGTCCCGCTATCTTGCGAGCGTGGAACGAGGCTCTTGCAAAGATGGAGCGTGACCAGAAGATGTTTGCGAGGCAGGCTCCGTGGCTTTCCTACACCTACCCCGGTGACTTATGGACAATCATTCAAGTCGAATGGGAATATTTTCAAAGGGTCTTCGATAAGAACGACAAGGTTTACTGGAGGAACGTTCTGATTGGGCTATCTCAGTACAGGGCGCCTCTCGCCCATGGTCGCCCTGAAGTTCTTGGCGAAGCTCAACGAACGCAATGTCGAATCTTTGCCAATGAAGTCATAGAATCGATCAACCGGTTCGAGGCGAGCGTTCGGAGCCTGCCGCGCCAAGATCATCGAAGCCCGGGTTCTCGGGCGAAAACATGAAACTTGTGAGCTGGGCGTAATGGGCATACCTTGAGATGCGTCGCCGTTCAAGCGAGTAAGAAGCCAAGTTGCATCGAACCGGCATCATTGTGCGTCGGAGGAGGCCAACTCGGACCTGAGGTTGCTCGAGAGCTGTGCTAGCTCGCGGTTCCAGGGTGGCGTGCGCTCATGGAGGCAGGGTGGCGGTGTGCCGCCGCTGGTAGCTATGCGGATAGCGGTCTCTAGGATGCCAGGGTTGGTTTCTCACTTGGGACCGTTATATCCCGGGAGCTTTGTTGGCCGACCCTTGAGCGGGTACTCGGCAGGCAGATAGACGGTCGAGCTTCTAGCTCGGGCACGCATTGCTGCAAGAACTCGAGGGGCGACGTTGTCGGGAAGACGCTGCTGCGCATCTTGGCCGGGCAGGAAAGCTGCGTCCTCTATTTCCTGTCCAGCCAGTTTGAGTTCGGCGAGGTCTGGCATCTGCCCGCAGTCGAACGTGAAGCTGACTATAGAGCGGGGTCGGTGTGCTGCGGGCGGTGCCCAGTCCACGACGAGGAGTTCGCGAACGATTGCAGGAATCCCCAGTTCCTCTCGGATCTCGCGGGCACAGGCTTCATGTGGGTTCTCACCCTCGTCCACATAGCCACCAGGGAATGCCCAGTGATCGCGGTAGGTGGGCTTAACGAGCAACACGTTGCCGGCCGGGTCGGTGATGAAGGCCGCAGCGGCGGCGTAAAAGGAAGCCAGGTTTGCGTACCACGTGGCGGGGTCCGTCCAGGTCACCTAGGTGAGGCTAGCGGACATGCCTAGGTCCGCTCCTGCACTAGTTGGCCGCTGGCATGGCTGCCAGAGTATGGAGGGCTTCGTTGACCTGGGGTGATTCCCGCTGCGGACCGAGCGAGGCAGCGAGTTCATCGACGCGCTGTCGAACACGCGTCGACTGGATGCCTGCGGCGTGTTGCCCGAGCTTGACGGCCCAGTTGCAGGCGGCGTCAGTGTCACCGGCGCGAGCGTGAGCCATGGCGATGAGGGCGGTGTGTAGGGCACGCGTTCGGACGTTCTGGCTGCCGAGGTTGAGCGCGTCGGGGACGTGTCGAAGGGCCTGCTTGTGCAGACACAGGTCACTCAGGCACCTGATCGCCGCCCCTGCTAGGTGGGCAGGGCTGAAGTAGCTAACCCAGCGTGGGCCAGGGTCCTTGCCCGTTTGATCAAGAGCTCGCTCCGCCCTGGTTAGGGCGAGCTGGCAGGCGCGCCGCTCGCCTGACTGTCCGTATGCGGTAGCGGCGGTGGAGTGCAGCCGTGCGAGGACGGCAGCGGGTGCTCGGCCTGCTCCGTCAATCGCTGCCTCGATGAGCCGCGCCGCCTCTCGGGAGTGCCCTAGAAAGACTGCCTGTGTGGCGAGGTTGGCCAGCAGATGTGCACCGTAGAGGCGGTCGTCAGCGGCCTTGACGAGCCGTAAGCCGAGGGTCGCATGATGTTGCGCCGTAGCATGCTCACCTGCGTCGTACGACATGAAGGCGAGTTGCCCGGAGAGCGTTGCCGCCGCGCGCATGAGGTCGCGCCCCACGGCGTCAGTGTAGGTGCCGCGCAGCATGGGGATGACCTGACGTACGAGGAGTTCGGCCATCACCGTGCGGGTGTGTGGAGAGCCGCTGCCGTGACGTCGGTCGAGATCAGTGAAGTGGTCCGCCAGCGTGTACAGCGATTGAACGTCGGTGGAGGTGACCTGTTGCCGACCGTTCCGGCTGACCGTCTCGTCGGGCAGGTCGTATCGCCAACCGAGCGCGGCCTGTAGCGCCTTGCCGCTGTCGAACCCCTCGCTGGCATGTTGGTTGATGTGCTTGGCCAGCCGAGTCCATGCGTGCTCTGCGGTATCGGTCGCCCCGTCAACCGACGCAGGGTAGATGCACATTCCGACGTTGTCGACGGCACCGAATCCCAGCTCCGTGACCGCCACTGAGCGACCAAGCTTGCGGGCCAGTGTTTCGACCATGGCGGCCTGGACGTGCTCGTGAGGCCGACGGCCGCGAAGCCACCAGTAGACGCTGGCAGCGTCGTAGCGCCAGGTGCCCTGGTCGCGGCCGGCGTGATTGAGCTGGCGAGCAAATGCGGCGTGGGCGTTGCCGTAGTCGGCGGCACTTAGCAGCCGTTCGAACGCTGCGTTCGTCACCGGTCGCACCATGGTTAAGCCTCCAGGCATCAGCCAACTACGAGTAGTGACGAGCCTATGGGCTGCGAGGGTCCTATGGGGACTGGCGCAACTCCGCGCAACCCACGTCTTGGGCAGCGCAATCGAGCGCATCGCTCGCCATCTGGCTCATTGATCGACAGCCCGCTTCGCTGATCACAGGAGTCCTGGGTGCGGCGAGGTCCGAGTGTCGCGCTCCGGTTGACGGAGGTGAGAATGCAAGGCGACGAGCGTGCGAGCCGAGGCGAGCAGTGCGAGGCGGCCGAGCGGGAGGCCGCCAAGCAGCGTCTCCTGGCGCAGGCCGAGGCGGAGCGCGTACCCGTAGAAGACACGACCCGCGCGGTCCCGGACGGGCGGTGGCGGCGTGACCAGCGATGACATCCCCATCGGCCGCCGCGTCGCGAGTTGGCGGGTGCGGCGGTCGATGACGCAGCAGATGCTCGCCGACCGGCTGCGCAGATCGAAGAGCTGGGTGGACAAGATCGAGCGGGGCGCCCGCGCCCTCGACCGGTACACGGTCATCCAGGAACTCGCCCACGTCCTGCGGGTGGACCCCGAGGTGCTGCTCGGTCAGCCGCGGAGCACCCCGGCGGGCACGCCGGACGGGGTGGACGAGATCCGGGCCGCGTTCGCCCGCTACGACGTCCCGCAGTCTCCACCGCAGACGGACGAGCTGCGATGGCAGGTCGGGCACGCCTGGTTGACCTACCAGCACGCGCACTACGGGCAGTTGGTGCGCCTGTTGCCGGGTCTGCTCGACGCCGCCCAGGCCGCGCGCTCGGCAGAGGTGCTGGTGCACGCGTACCGGATCACCTCGTCCCTGCTGGTCAAGCTCGACGAGCCCGACCTGGCCTGGCTGGCCGCCGACCGCGCGATGGCCGCTGCCGGCGACGACCCGATCCTGGCGGCAACGGCGGCCATCTCGGTCGCCCAGGCGCTCCGCGCGTCACACCGCGACCGCCTGGCCCTGGCCGCGACCCTCACGGCCGCGAACCGCATCCTCCCACCCACCCCCGACCCGGCCCGCTCCCGCCCCGGTGATCATGTGGTTGACGGGCCGGATGAAGATCGAACCACCCGCCAACTCCATGATCACCGGGGCGAAAGCAGGGCGTGGGCCGTGGGTGGGACGCTGCTGCTCCAGGCCGCGCTGGCCGCCGCCGGTTGCGGCGACGCCCGCCGCGCCGACGAGCTGACCGATCGGGCCGCGGGGGTCGCTGCCAACCTTCGGGGGTACGACGACACGCACCGCACCAGCTTCGGGCCGATCGCCGTGGACCTGGCGCGGGTGCTGTCGGCAGCGCAACGGGGTGACGTCGATGAGGCGCTGCACAGGCACTCGACGTTGATTCGGCGGGAGGCGTGGCGGCGGTTGCCGGCCGAGTATCGGGGCGCGTACCTGATTGATGTCGCGCGGGCGTACCTCCAGGTGGGTGACCTGCGCGGCGCCGCACGGGCCCTTGTGGACGCGGACAGTGTCGCGCCGGCCGAGGTTCGGTGCCGGCCGTCGGCGCGTACGGTGATCGCCGAGATCGCCCGTGCGAATCCGGCGCCGGCCGGCGTGGCGCGACTGGCGACGCTGGTCGGCCTCACCCGCTGACCGGCCGGCTGCTCCGGCCCAGGACGACGGCGTGTGGCTACGCCGGGGCGCGACGATGCGCGGTCCTGACCCCGATGCCTGCCATCGCGGTCAGGACCGCGGCCCGGGTCCTGCTCGACCGGCGACGGCAGAAGCTTCGCCGCCCCGGCCACCTCGCCGCCTGCTGCGGACTCACAGAATCGTTGTCAACACACCTCCATCGACGCGTACCGCCGATCCGTTGATTGCGGACGCGGCGGGACTGGCGAGGAAGGTCACGGTGTTCGCGATCTCGCTCGGTTCGATGAAGCGTCCCAGCAGGGAGGTCTGGTTGGCGCCGATGATCGCCACTTTCAGGTCGTCCTCCAGCAGGGATTGGGCATCGGCTAGCGACCTGACCGTTTCGGCGACTCCGGTGGAATACGTGGGGCCGCCCAGCACCGAGTTGACGGTCACCGCAGTGCCCTTCGTGAGCTTCGCCAGGCCGTTGCCCACTGCGAGCATCGCCGTCTTGGACGTGCCGTAGTGGATCATGTCGGCGGGGATGTTGACGCCCGACTCGCTGCTCACGAACACGATCCGGCCCCACCCTCGTTCGAGCATTGCCGGCATGAGGTGCCGCGCGAGCCGGACCCCGCTGAGCACGTTCACCTCGAAGTAGCGCCGCCATTCCTCGTCGGAAATGAGGTCGAAAGGTTTGAGCTCGAAGAGCCCGACGTTGTTGATGAGAATGTCGACGCTGGGCAGTTCGTCGCACAGCCTGTCGACGTCATCGACAACCGAGAAGTCTGCCGGGATACCAGTGACGGATACGCCGGGCGCCTCCCGACGCAACACGTCGACAGCCTCGGCCAGCTTTGCCGGGTCGCGGCCGTTGAGGACCACGTTCACGCCCTCGCCGGCCAGGGCCTTCGCGATTGCGTAACCGATGCCTTGACTGGATCCGCTGATGAATGCGGTCTTGCCGCTGAGCTGCAGGTCCACGTGCTGTTCTCCTAGTGATGTGGTCGCCAACCGGTGGCAGAACGGTGCGCCTGCCGCAATTCCGCAAGCGCTCCTCTCGACCTTGCCGCAGACCGATGAGCATCTGATGAGCACCGCGTCAGTGGCTGACGCTGGTGTGGTCGGACCGCTGGTACCTGCCGCCACGGCCGATCGATCTAACTGCGAGGAAAGTCCCGCCTCGGGGTTCCTGGGTCTTTCGTACCGGTCCGCGGTGATGACCCGCCCACAACCGGGCGCTGCGCATGGCGGCTGCGGATTACCGCTTCCGCACTCCACATTGTGGGTCGGAGCCGTTCTGAACGACGCCGGTTCGGCCGGATCGCTCATCCGCTCGTCCGCCATCGCCCAGGATCACCTCGTCACTGCTGGTGAAGCTCGGCGAGGCCGACCTAGCCTGGCTGGCCGCTACCGTTTCAGCCGTCGCCCGGTCGGGTCGATCCGGCGCCCACTGCCCGTAGGTGTGCCAGCCCTTGCGCCCAGGACTGGATGAGGGTGGTTTCGCGGTACGCGATCTCGTGTTCCGCGCAGAACCGGCGGATCAGCGGCTGGGCCTGGGGGAGGTTGGGTCGGGGCATGCTGGGGAAGAGGTGGTGTTCGATCTGGTAGTTGAGCCCACCGAGTAGCGCGTCGAGGAACGGGCCGCCGCGCACGTTGCGGGAGGTGAGGACCTGTCGGCGTAGGTAGTCGAGGTTGTCGGCCTCGGTGAGGACGGGCATGCCCTTGTGGTTCGGGGCGAAGGAGCTGCCCAGGTAGAGCCCGAAGAGGGCCTGGTTGACCAGGATGAACACGATCGCCTGCGGCACGCTCAGCACCAGGAACACGGCAGCGAGATAACCGGCGAAATGCAGGACGAGCAGGCCAGCCTCGGTACGTCGGCGTTTGAGTCCGCCACGGCTGACGACCGCTCGGACGCTGGCGGCGTGCAGGTGCAGACCCTCCGCCAGCAGCAGGGGAAAGAACAGTGCCGCCTGGTGCCGGACGAACAGCGCCCCCAGGCCGCGCTGCGCCGCAGCCTGACCGGGGGTGAAGGACAGCGGCCTCACCGCTAGGTCGGGGTCGCGGCCTTCGGTGTTCGGATGCGCGTGGTGGCGGTTGTGCTTGTCGACCCACCACCCGTAACTGATTCCGGTCACCAGGTTGGCGCACACCAGGCCGACCACGTCGTTTGCCTGGCGGGAACGGAAGATCTGCTGATGCCCGGCGTCGTGACCGAGAAACGCCAGCTGCGCGAGGAGCACCGCGACGCCGGCCGCGGTGGCCGTCTGCCACCACGACGACCCGAGCCGCACGAACAGCACGCCCATCAGTACGAGACAAGCGAGGATCACCGTCACCCGGGCCGCGTAGCGGCGGGGTCGCCGGTCGAGGAGACCCGTGTCTCGGACCAGGCGGGAGAGGTCGGCGTACTCACTACCCCGGTCGCTGCGGGAGCCGAGATCCGTTTCACTCAACGTCGCCACTCCCTTGTCAGCCACGCCCATCGGCTGGTCGGCTCCGCCGTCAGCCATGCCAGGCACTCGCCCTCTCGGGTAAGTCTGCCGATCTGCTGCGAGCTTCGTTCGTGAAGTCCGACAATCAGCACCATGAAGTCACGTTGGGTTCGGGGGTAGTCATGGCACGCAAGAAGAAGTCCACCGCGAGGCAGGCACTCATCCTTGCCTTCACGGCCGGGACGCTGACCGGAGCGGCAGGCATGCTCACGCTGCGACGTGCCCGGCAGGATCGTGACTTCGCGCGAGGTGATGTCGCCGGGCAGCTCGGCGAGAGCATCGCTCCGCCGCTCGGCGGGCGTTTCGACGCCTCCCCTCAGGGGCCCGTGAGCGCGCCCGCGGCGCAGCACAGCTGACCCGCCGGGACCGCCGGTCGCCACAGGGGTGGTGCTCCCGGCGGCGATCATGCCCGACGCTGTGGCGACTCTGATCGTCACGGTGATTAGCCGCACCGGCGGCCAAGACCGACGTCAGAACCCGTGCACGCAGCAAAGCCACTACCGCCGTCGGCGGACTCCGATGGCGGGTCAGGCGGGCCGCAGGCAGAAAGGGTGTCCGGCGGGACTGGCGTAGACACGGCTGCCCTGGTGGGTGGCGAGATCGGCGTCGTCCGTGGGACGCAGCCGACGTGCGCCGGCTTCGAGCGCCGATCTGTCCGCTGAGGCGAGGTCGTCGGTGGCCAGGTCCACGTGCATCTGCTGGGCGCCGTCCTGCGGCCAGGCCGGCGGAACGTGTCCCGGAGCTCGCTGGATCACGACTGCGGGGAACCCGTCGACGCGCAGGAAGTGATGGTTCTCGGTTTTCGTGATCGAGCCGCCGAGCAACCGGTGCCAGAAGGTGCTCTCGGAGTCCACGTCGGCCGCGTCGATGATGATGGCGGCAAGGTTGAAGGTCATGTCAGACCACCGGGATGATTCCGCCGTCGACGCGGAACTCCGCGCCAGTGATCCACTTCGCGCGTCGGGACGCGAGGAAGACGATCATCTCGGCCACGTCGTCAGGATCGCCGGGCCGGCCCATCGGGACCTTCAGGTTCTCCACGATCTGCTGCTTGAGTTCTTCGAGGCCGATGCCCTGCTGGTCGGCGATGTGGGTCAGGTGCCCGACGGCGCCGGCGGTGGCCACGAACCCCGGCAGGACACAGACCACGCGGACCCCGTGCGGGCCGACCTCGGTGGCCAGTTCGCGGCTGTAGACGTTCAGTGCCGCCTTGGCCGCCGCGTACGAAGCCTCGGTGCGCTGCGGCAACCGGCTGGCGATCGAGGAGACGTGTACGACGACGCCGGAACCCCGTTCGACCATGCCCGGGACCAGCGCCCGGTCGAGCCGGACGGCGCTGAGCAGGTTCATCTCCAGGTCCGAATACCACGATGAGTCGGAGCGTTGCAGCGTCGGCGCGGGTGCGCTCGCGCCAGCCGCGTTGTTGACCAGCACGTCCACCCCGCCGACACGGTCGACGATCAGCCGGCCGAGTTCGGCCACTCCCTCCTCGGTCGCCAGGTCGGCGGGGAAGTGGGTGGCCGGCAGGTCCTCCGGGGGCGTACCCCGCGATGCGGTCAGGACCGTTGCCCCCGCGGCGGCGAACCGGCGGACGGTCGCCTCACCCAGGCCCCGGCTGCCGCCGGTGACCAGCACACGAAGGCCCTTCAGGCCCTCTTCCTCGTGGGTCATGTGTGTTCCTCTGCGGTAAGGTGAACCGGACTCCGGAAAGCTAACACATAAGCGGAGTCGGACTCATATTATGGAGGATCTGTTGCCCACGTCACGGCCGCTGCGCGCCGACGCCCGCCGCAACCGCCAGGCGCTGCTGACCACGGCCCGGGAGGTGTTCCTCGCCGGCGCGGCCGACACCGGGGTGGAGGAGATCGCGCGGCAGGCGGGAGTCTCGGTGGGAACGCTCTACCGCCACTTCGCCACCCGCGAGGCTCTCGTCGAGGCGGTCTACCGCCAAGAGGTCGACGAACTGTGCGCCGCCCCCGCGGACCTCCTCGATCGGCACGCCCCGGACGAAGCCCTGCGTCGCTTCCTGCTGCTGCTCGTCGACCACGCCGCCATCGGCAAAGGCATGGCCGAGGCCCTGGAGAGCATCATGGCCACCGACTCTCCGGTCTTCGACGACGCCCGCACCCGGATGGCGCAGTCACTCGATCGGTTGCTCGCGGCGGGAGCGGCAGCGGCCATCATCCGCGACGACGTCACCGGGCGCACACTGCTGCGGGCGATGGGCGGCATCTGCGAAATGCGGGCCATCGCCGGATGGCAGCAGGAGGCCCGGCAGATCTCCGCGATCCTCTTCGACGGCCTCCGTCACGTCACGCTGTCAGGGAATTCACAGACTATTCGAAGCTTAGACGGCAGTGAATCAGATGCTTGACGCTTCAACTTTCCCGGTGGTAACTTTCATCGACCGATATCCCTGGGGAGAAGAGAGATCTGTGCGACTGAAATCCCTCGCGCTTGCCCTGTCCACCGCGGGTCTGCTGGCCGCTGCCCCCGCCGCTTCGGCCTCCGCCGCCGCGCCGAACGAGGAGCCGTGGCCGCCCGGCAACTGCCAGTCGGGCACGTTCTGCGCCTGGCCCAACTGGGCTCCCCCGAACACCGGCCCCACCGAGACCCCGTCGCTGGTCACCACCGGCGCGTGGGCCGGCAGCGCCCCGACGAAGCAGTTCTACAACTACACGTCCGCGAACGTCGAAGTGGAATACCACCACACCTGGCAGAACGGTTCGACGGTCATCACGCACTGCGCGACGCCTGGCGGAAACATTTTCTACCTCCAGGTCATCGTGACCAAGGTGAATTGGCACGGCTCCTGCTAGTGGCGTAGCGCCGGCCGCCGGTGTGGGTGCGACTGACCACGCTCGTCGACCCCCACCCGGCGGCCCGGCCGCTGATGCCGCAGAGATTCATTCGAAGAACTTGATGCTGAACCCGGTGTCGGCCGTCGGGCCGGGCACGTTGGCGCGGCGGTAGGTGGTGTTGCCCCACCAGCAGAAGGTGCCGGTGTACCAGTAGCGGTTCGCCCACGAGTACGCGGTGCCCTTCGGTACGGCGTGGAACATCAGCGGGAACCTCGGCCCGGCCGGCGGGCTCGTGGCGATGTCGCCGTTGAGCAGCACGAAGCTGTGGTGGCCGGGGCCGTTGACGTACAGGGTGGGGTCCCAGCCGGACATCATGGTGGCCCGGTTCGACCCGAACAGGCAGCCGTTCGACTTGTACCAGTCCCACACGTACGTCGGGTCGCCGCCGGCGCGCAGCCGCAGGTCGGCGATGCAGTACTGGTCACTCCAACTGCCGTTTGCGGAGTAGACGATGTGGAGTTGCCCGTTCGGGTCCCTGATCGCCTCGGGGGACTCGTTGATGAACGGGTTGCCGACGACGCGTTCCCAACTCTCCCTCGGCTGGGAGATGATGAACCGGCCGCCGGTCGGGGTGAGCGGGTCGCTCATCCGGCTGAGGTAGATGTTCTGTTCGACGTTGGTGTCGCCGGCCCAACCCGACCAGACGAACCACCGCTGGCCGTTGAAGGTGAACAGGCTGCCGTCGATGGCCCACTTTCCGCCGGGCAGCGCGAGCTGCCGCTCGGCCGTGTAGCCGCTCGCCGGAGACGCCGAGTGGATCACGTACATCCGGTGTGCGGCGGCGCGCCCGGCCGAGAAGTAGATGTAGTAGCGGCCGCCGTCGGTGACGATTTCCGGGGCCCAGACCTCACCGAGGTTGCGGCTGTCCGTCCACACCTGCCGGGCGGGTGCCGCCGCCAGCCCGGCGGTCGATGAGGCCTGCCGTACGGCGACCCCGCCGTTGAGCGACTGCACGGAGATGTACGTGCTGCCCACGCGGATGACGCTCGGGTCGGCGGCCCGCAGGCTTGTCTGCCCGGCCGCCGCCGGCCCGGCGCCGGCAGCGGACAGGCCGGCGGCGAGTACGGCGGTCAGCACCACGGAGAGGATGCGCGCAAGGGTTCGGTCGCCCACGTTCACGATGGGGACTCCTTTTCGGCCGGCCGACGAACTCGCTGACCCTCAGGACGCTGCCACAAGGTCACTCCCATGGCCACCGCTGACGCGGCAGCGGAGTCGCTTGAGGAGCCACGGGGCGGACGACGCCGCAGGTGTCGCAATCCGGACAGCACCCGACGCGCTCGGCCCCCGTACCCGCTCGTGACCTGTCCAAAGGCGCGCGGCCGGACCGCCGTTCCCGGCCGCTGACGCGACGCCTCGCCCGTCGCGGGCATCCACGCGGCGGTGTACGGATGGTGCAATAGGGTCAGTCGTCGCTGACCGGAGGTACGCGTGGACGGTGTGGAACTGCTTCTCGCCGCCTTGACGGCGGGCGCCACGGCGGGAGTCACCGACGCGACGAGCGGCCTGGTGCGCGACGCCGCCACCAACCTTCGCGCTCTGGTGCGGCAGCGGTTGACCGGCGACGGCCGGGAGGCGCTGCGGTCGCTGGAGGCGGCCCCCACCGAGTCGGGTGTCTGGCAGGTACGCCTCGCCGACGACCTGGTCCGCGCGGGTGTCGACCGGGACGAGCAGGTCCTCAGCCTCGCACGGGACGTGCTGGCGCGGGCCGAGGCGGCCGGCGGCCGGACCGACATCGGGCCGGTCGACCTGCGCGGGGCGAAGGGTGTGCAGTTCGGCACCGCCAACACCCAGCACAACACTTTCAACTGAGGCGACCGGGCGGATGGGCGACAGCGGACAGCCGGAGGAGCGCCGATCGCGGGAGGTCGACGCCCGCGACGCCAAGGGTGTGCAGTTCGGGGACAACAACATCCAGTACAACAGCTTCGGTCCCGTGGTGCGGTCGGCGTATCTCGCGGAGGTCCGCCGCGTCGCCCCCGCCGAGCTGCTCGACCGGGAGGCCGAACTGGCCCGGCTCGCGGCCTTCGCGACCGGCGACGGACCGGACCCGTACCTGCGGTGGGACGCCCACTCGGAGTCCGGGATGACGGCGCTGCTGTCCTGGTTCGTGCTGCACCCGCCGCCGGGCGTGCGGGTGGTGTCGTACCTGGTCCCCGCCGGCCGCACCGACCGGAAGAACCGCGACGCGTTCGTCGACGTGGTGCTGGAGCAATTGGTCGAGCTGACCGACGGGTCGATGCCGGGCCACCTGACCGTGGCGACCCGCCAGGCGCACCTGTTGGGCGGGTACGCCGAGGCGGCCGAGGCGTGCGCGCGGCGCGGCGAACGCCTGGTGCTCGTCGTCGACGGGCTCGACGACCGGCGCAACGTCTCAGGTGTCGTGAGGCTGCTGCCGGACCGGCTGGTCGGCGGGATGCGGGTCGTGCTCGGCACCAGCGTCGGCTGGCGGCCGCCCACGGACCTGCCGCCGCATCATCCGCTGCGCGAGCAGAAGCGTTCCATCTACCTGTCGCCGTACCTCAGCCCGGCCGAACGGCTCGAGCGCGAAGCCGAGCAGGCCGAGTGGGACAGGGAACACGGTCGGCGGGAGGCCGAGCGGCAACGCGCCGCCGAGGCACGCCGGGCCGCGCAGCGACAGGTCGACGAGTGGCAGGCGGCCGAGGCGGCCCGGATCAGCACGGCGGCCCGTGCGGCGGCCGTGCGGCGGGCGCTGGTGTTCGTCGCCGGGTGGACGGGCGCCCTCGTCGTCGTCGCCTGGCTGGCGTGGGCCTGGTATGCCCCGCAGGTCGCCGGCATCCTGACCGCCCAGATCGTGGCCGGCGGGGTGGGCGCAGCCCTCGGGCTCGCGCCGGCGGCGTTCCGGCTCGGTGCCGCGTACGCGCCGGCGTCGCGTACCCCCGCGTCCTGGTTCCCGTCGCCCCTGGCCACTGTGGTCCGGGGCGGTGCCGCGCTGGTATTCGTCTGGCTCGCCGGGGCCGTGGCGGCCGACTACGTCGACGCCCACCAGGACCGCCTGCTGGAACGGTCAGTCGGCCGGGCCGGAGCCCTGCCCTCCTTCGCGGAGGCGGTGGCGTTCGTGTTCCTCGTGCTGGTGGCGCTCGGGTGTGTGGTGGCCGGTCTCTACGTCGGGGCGGCGGCCGCCGCCCCGTGGCGGGAACGCCACCAGGCCGGGCTGCGCGCGTACCAGGCCGCCACCATGGCGGTGGCCGCCGCGACGGAGCGTTCGGCGTACGCGGACATGTCCGCCGACGTGATGTCCCCGAAATCGGCGGTCCGCGCCCAGGTGTACCAGGATTTCCTCGCCCGACTGTCGGGCGAGCCGCGACGCCGACCGCCCCGCTGAGGGCCCGACCAGGCACCTAGAGTCGCAGGCATGCGGATCCGGATCGAGGGCAGCGACCTTCCCGGGCGACGCGTCAGCGCCGGGGCCGACGCGCTGCGCCTGGGCAACGTGCACGTCGGGATGCAGCGAAAGGCCGAGGTGGTCGACCAGGTGCCCGCCGACGCGACGGAGGCGACCTGGTCCGTCGAGGTGTCCAGCCGGGAGATCGACGGCGTGCTGGACGTCGGTGGTCCGTGGGTGCACGGGCGCCCCGGCTCGCGATTCCTGTACCTGAGCTGGGGTGCGGTGACCGACGACGGCTTCGCGATGTTCCGGCGGGCGAAGCTGATGTTCACCGACATCCCCACCGAGCTGCTCCGCGCCGCGCACGAGGACGGTGGGATCCTGGTCGGCCGGCTCGGCCTGACCGACGCCACCGGCGAACCGCTCTGCGCCCGGGTACGCCCTCCCGCCATCGCCTGGACGGTGGAGTGACGCTCCCGGTACCGGGCAGGGACGGACTTCCGACGTTGCGGGCCTGTCCGCCACCGGGGTGGCCCATCCTTGTATTCGGCTCACCACTCTGGGTGACCGTACACAAGGGACTGTGGAGGTCGGCATGCTGACGATCGCTGAGGACCGGACGACATATCCGCCGGACGGCCAGATCCCCAACCTGGAGGACGACGAAACGGCGTGCGCCTCCATCGGTACGCGCATCGAACGGCTGCTGCCGGCCGACTACCAGGGAGAGGTCTTCGCCCGCCTGGTCACGTGGTCGGCGAGCGGGCTGAGCAAGCAGAGCTTCCCCACCTGGGCCGACGCCATCGCCGCCGCCACCAAGTACGCGCGGGAGGAGTTCGCCGGCGGCACCGACCAGCGGCGTCGTGAGAAGGCCCTGGACGCCACCGACCTCACCAGGCTCGGCACGGCCGTCGTCAGCACCGGACGGACCGACGACCCGCGGATCGCGGCGCGCGACAAGAGCCGCAAGTGGGCCAACTGTGGCCTGGCCGCATTCCAGATCCGCGAGCGGCTCGGCATCCTTGGCGGCGAACCGGTCCGCCGGTCGGCGCACACCTACGGGGCCGGTCAGGGCGATGCGCTCCGGAATGCCCTGCTGGTGCTGCCGGCGAACGCCCAGACCGTCCTGCTGCTCGACTGCCAGTTCCCCCAGGTGCACAACTTCATGATCGAGGTGCACCGCGACGGTTCCCGCTACCTCGCCCAGGGCTACCAGGGCACGTACCTCGCGCACTGGTGGCTCGGGCTGGACGCCACCTACTCGGGCACGCCCGGCGCGGAGATCCTCGCCCTGCGCGAGCGGTACGGGCTCGGCCGTCCGATCAGCACGCCCGACTACACGACCCTGCTCGACGGTCTGGTCGCCGCCATCTCCGGCGGCTGGCCGCAGGCCGCCGCCCAGTGGCGGACGCTGCCGTTCAACCCGGACCAGCAGGAGGTCGAGGGGATCGGCCGACGATCCGCCTCCCCGACCATCCTGATCGAGGAGTTCGAGGTACGTAGGCCGGAGGTGGCCCGCGCGGCTCTCGGCGGCGGCGACGCCTCGCTCAGCGAACTGACGACCCGAGGCTTGACCACCGACTGACCGGCGAACCAGGTCCGCCAAGCGGATTGATCATCACGGGGGCTTCGGTTAACGTGCGCGTCTGTGAAGCCCAGTCGCGTCGCCTCCGCCCTGTTGATCCTCGCCGCTACGACGGTCCTCACCGCCTGTGGGGGAGAGGACGCGGCGCCGACGGCTGGCTCGACCCCGCCGGCGCCGACGTCCGCGGCCCCGGCCTCGGCAGCGCCCTCCACGCCGGCGACCCCGACGTCGGCCGCCGCGGCCCCGTCGGGCGCGACGACGGGCGGGACGAGCGACAAGAAGCTCTGCGAGTCGGCGAAGAAGGCCGGTGACGAGATGAAGGCGGCCCTCATCGAGATGGTGAGGACGGGCGAGCCCTCGGCGGCGGACTACAAGAAGATCCTGACCGGGATCGACCGCGAACTGACCAGGGTGGCCTCGACCGGCGCGGCGAACAGCAAGGTGGCCGCCGCCCTGCGCCGCTTCGGTGACGAGGCGGCCAAGGCGGCGGCCGCGCCCGACCCGGCGAGCGCCGCCGACAACCCGACCTTCGAGAAGGCCGGGGCGACCATCACCTCCGCGTGCAAGGCCGCCGGCGTCAGCGTGAACTTCTGACCAGGCGTCCGCCGAACGGCGCCACGTGGCTTCCGCGAGCGCGGCACCGAGGACCCTCAGCCGTACGCGCGGCGCCATGCCTCCGCGTGGCGTGACTAGCTGGCGAACTCGACGCCGGCGAGGGTGACCGAGCGGTGCGCGGCGAGGAGTTCGGCCTGTGCGGTGATGGCCTTACGCGTGGCGTCCGACAACCTTTGCCAGGGCTGGACGGCGACCGTGAACGTCCGGCCCGACTTGCGGGGACGCCAGGCGCCGACCACCTCGCCGTCGGCCAGGACGGCGCCGGGTCGACCCAGCACCGGCCACAACTCCTTGGCGCGGGCGGCGTCCGGCACCACCGTCGCCCGGTCCTTGGCCTGTAGGAACAGGTCGTACGGGCCGAGCAGGTGTGTCCCGGTGCCCTCGGTCGACTCCAGCGCCTCCTCGTCGGCGGCCAACAGCGAACGCGCCTCGCCGTCGACCCGCACCTCGATCACGTCGTCGGGCCAGAGCGCCTTCACGTCCTTCACCGGCGCGTCGAGGTAGTCGGCCACCTGTTTCGGGGTGGCCGGACCGAGCAGGCGAAGGTACGCGCGCACGAGGTCGAATTGCTCGCCCGCGGCCGTCGCCTTCCGGAATCCGGCGATGCGTCGCAGGACCGGAGGCGACGTGTCGAGATCCAGCTCCAGGCCGGCCCGCACGGCGGCGAGCCGGAACGGCATCTCGTAGACGTGCGTGGCGTCGCACGGCCGGCAGAACCGCAGGTACGGCTCGGGCAGCATGGTGGCCAGACGGCCGGACACCGCACCCTTGACCGTCGGCGCGGTGACGATGGCCCGCATGCGGTCGGCCACCTCGTCGAGGGCGGCGAGGTTGCCGATACCGGCGGCCTTCAACGGCTTGGACGCGTCGTAGATGCGCTTGCCCGCGTCGGCGTCGGAGAACGGCTCGACCGCCGCCGCCACCGCGCCCACGTCGGCCCGACGGTAGAGGTGGGGAGCGCCGCGCACCGTCCACAGCAGGATCACGTCCCGGTCGGACAGCGCTGTCACGTCGACCCCGCGCGCGGCGAGTGCCCACCGGGCGCCGTCCGGTCCGGTGTTCTGCACACCGATGTCCAGGACCGCGGTGTCGGCGAGCGTGCCCTCGCTCCGGTCGAGCTGCTGGGCCCGGATGCGGAAGTTCATCACCTGGTGACGATCGACCATGCCTGCACCCTAGTCGGGCACAATGACACGCTCGTGCCAACGCCGCCGGGAGGAGGCTCCGATGGGTTACAGCTTCGAGCACGTCGACCTGCCCGAACCGGCCGCCAACGCGCGCACCCACGCCGAGGAGTGCCTCGACCTCGGCGGATCGTGCGGCAGTTGGCCACGGTGCCGCGACGACTACCACTCGCTCGCCGCCGACCACCAGTTTCACCTCAACATCGCCGGCATGGGGTTCTGCCGGGAACTCATGCGGCGCGCCGGCATGACCTACCAGGCGACACCGCGTCCCTTCCCGGACTGGCCGTTCGACAGCGTCGACGACTGGCGCGACGCCGACCAGAGCCGACGGGACGCGTACAAGGAGGCCGAACGGGCCGCCGCCGCGCAGACCGAGCCCGGCATGGTCGGGATCCCCGAGTTCAAGTTCACGAGCAACGGCCCCTGGCTGGTCGGCCCGACCGAGATCGAGCAGGCGCTGATCTTCTACGAGGCGTCGCCGGCGGACCTGCGCGCCGAATGTGAGGCCGACGAGCTGTGGGTCGCCTGGCTCGGCTGGCTGCGTGAGGCGCGCGCCCACGGCGGTTTCACAGTCAGCTGAGCTGTCCGTAGGCCGCGCGCTGGTGACACCTACGTCGCCCGACGGCCGGGCTGGTCGGGGCGTTGGCGGGCGAAGGCGTCGGTGAGGCCCCAGCGGCCGGGGATGTCCAGGAGCGCGATCCGGCCGAAGGCGGCCGGCAGGGCGGGATTCACCGCCAGGTGGTCCTCGTGTGGGTTGATGCCGAGCATCGTGCGGATGAGCAGCATCGACGCCCCACTGGACCAGGCCTGTGGGCTGCCAGCGGTCGGGTACCGCACCGGGTACCGGGTGGTGCGGCGGTCGAATCCACCGAAGGCCTCCGGCAGACGGCCCTGGAAGTAGGTGGCGGCGGAGAGGATGCTCTCGGCGATGCGGCCCGCCTCCGCGCCGAACCCGTACCGGCGCAGACCCCAGGCGATGAACGAGTTGTCGAACGGCCAGACCGTGCCGTTGTGGTATCCGAGGGGGTTGTAGCGGCCCTGCCCCTCGGCGAAGGTCCGCACCCCCCAACCGGAGAACAGGGCCGGACCCATCAGATGCTCGACGACCTGCGAGGCCCGCTCGCGTGGCACGATGCCGCTCCACAGCAGATGCCCGATGTTCGACGACAGGCTGTCGACGGGGGTGCCGTCGTGGTCGAGTGCCAACGCGTAGTAGCCCCGGTCGTCGAGCCAGAAGTCCCGGTTGAAGCGTTCGTACAGGGCCGCCGCCTGGTGTTCCAGCCGGTCGGCGTAGTCGGGGTCACCCCAGACGGTACGGGCCAACCGCGCCCCTCGGATCTTCGCGTCGTACGCGTACCCCTGGGCTTCGCAGGTGGCCCTGGGGAAGCCCGGCAGCCGTCCGTCGGCGTACGAGATGCTGTCCCAGGAGTCCTTCCAGCACTGGTTCTCCAGGCCGGTGTCGCGGTTGCGCCGCTCGTACCAGATGTAGCCGGTGCCGGTGAGGTCCGCGTACCGGTCGATCCATTCCAGTGCCGCGCGGGCCTCCTGCTCCAGCTCGACCACCAGCGCGCGGTCGCCGCTCCACCGTTCGTACTCGTCGAGCAGCACCACGAACAGCGGTGAGGCGTCCACAGTGCCGTAGTAGGGGGAGTGCGGCTGTTCCTCGAACGCGGCCGACTCCCCGTAGCGCAGCTCGTGCAGGATCCGACCCGGATCCTCCTCCAGGACGTCGTCCCGGCGGGCGCCCTGGAGCGAGGCGAGGATCCGCAGCGTCGGCGGGGTCAGCGACGGCGTGACGGCCAGGGTCTGTAGGCAGGTCAGCAGGCTGTCGCGGCCGAACAGGGTCATGAACCAGGGCAGACCGGCCGCGGGTACGGCGGCGCCGCCGAGCGAGAGCGGGGAGAAACGCAGTGCCGCCAGGTCCACCAGGCTGCGCTGGTACACCTGCTGGAGGGCGGCGCTGTCGGTGTCGAGTGTCGGCGCCTGGGCGACCCACTCGCGGACGCTCTCGGGCAGGGTGGACTCGTCCGGCCGGAGCACCCGCAGGGCCGACCGGAGGTCGAAGCCGTCGGGGCGCAGCGCCCGCATGACCACCTGCAACCGGGTCGACCACTGCTGGCCGGCCCCCAGCCGTGTCGTGAAGCGCAGACCCCGCGGGTCGAAGGTGGCCGGTTCGCTCGCCGTCACGGAAACCTCGCGCTGGTACGTGCCGCGCCGGTAGCCCAGCCGCAACTCGTTCTGCTCGACCTCGGTGTAGTGCTGGCCCACCTTGTCCTGGATGTCGAACTTGATCTCGAAGATGTCGGCGAAGTCGGCCGTCACGTCGAGCCGTACGTCCAGGTCGAGGTCATGGTCGCCGTAGTTGAAGATGGTCAGGGACTCGGTCAGGTCCGGACCGATGCGTCGCCGCCGGATCGCCGACACGTCGGCCTGCACGTAGTCGACCGCCCCGCCCGGTACGACGAAGAACGTGATCTCGTAGTACTGGCTGTCGTCCACCGACAGCGCGTTCAACCGTTCCCCGTTGACGGTGAGCACCCAGCCGGACAGGAAACGCGTGTCGGCGGCGAACAGGCCGACCGGAGCGGAGGACGACGCCTCCACGTCCCCGCTGGCGTCGGACACGATGAACGTGTTCCCGTCGATGCACGCCACCGTGCCGGGGATGTCCCTCATCGGGGTGTTCCCGGATCCGGAGCGCCGCCCACGGGCGTCTCCGACGCTCGGGGGAACAACCGGCCGACCCGCAACGCCAGGCCGAGGTCGCCGTCGACCATGATCTCGCCCCGCGTGATCGCCGCCAGGCCGTTCACCTCACCACGTGCCATCGCGTCGGCGACCTGGGCGGACACCCGGATGACGGTCGTGGCGGGTTCGGGACTCTTCGTCACCCGGATCCGGCCATGATCGATGTTCAGTAGCCACTGTTCCAGGTCGTCCCCGTCGCGGATGTCGAATCGCACGCTCCCGCAGACCTTGCGGAACCGTGGATCCTCGCCGGCATCGGTCAGCCGTTCGAAGAACACGCTTGTCGCAGTCATCCGACCTCCCCGACGCCTGCTGGAGCGGGTGTCGGCTACCCGGAAGCGGCCACTGTTAACTCCGGCCCGGCGACGCGTTGACGGGGGAACCCGCCGCGTCGGGCCGACCGGTGGCGCTCAGCTGGGCAGTCGGAACAACACCATGCTGACCCGGGTGAGCGCACCGTACGACAGCCGGCGGGTCGTGTCGCCGTCACCGGCGCGCACCGCCACCTGGATACGGATCTGGGTGCCGGTGGGCAGCTCCACGTTCACGTCGGGTGTGTTGACGACGAACACCCCGCCGGCCGTGTCCGGGTTGATCGACACCAGTTCCTGGGTCAGCAGGGGCGTGGACAGCTCCGGGTGGCCCGGCTCGGTGTACTCCGCGCGTATCCGTACGAGATCGTCGAGCTGTAGCCCGCGCAGGTCGACGGTGGCCTGGATTGCGGCGAGCCCCGCGTCCGGCAGTGTCCAGTGGTAGTCGCCGGCGGTCCACCGGATGGCGTGGAAGGTGTCGTTGGTGTCCAGCGTCTGGCCGGGGTGCGGCACGCTGAGGAACGTGGCGCAATTCGTCGTCTCCTTCCGGCGCTTTCGCACCGATCATCTCCGCGAAATCGTCGATGGTGCCGCGAAAGGTGTCCGCGTCGCAGGTGTGCTGCCGGCCGATGATCGCCGAATCGGTGAACTGCCAGATGCGCGGCATGGAATCCGGCTTCCCGGGCGGTCGCTGAAATCGTTCCGGAGATTGTCGGGTCCACTCCGGACGGGCTTTTCCGAATCGGCGCGAAAACAATTCGAAGACATTCATCAAAGGCCAGCCAGAATGGGGGCACGGCGGATCGACGTCCGCGTCGGACGTATCGCTCAAAACGGTCCCGTGTGGTCGATGCTACTGGCTGCTCCGCAATTAGGCCACTGCGGGCGGCGGCCAATTACGCAAACAATTCTCGCTATCGTGCCGTGTTCGCGGCACTGCGGTGATTCGTTCGCAGGCGTGGTCTGCTCCGAATCGGGCGCACGCGTCACGCGCACCGCATAGCGTCACGGGGGCGGAAGCACCGCCGCTCCGCTGGCCGGCCGGCCGTCACGTCCACCGGGAGGGACCGGGTATGAGCCGTATCGACACTGTTCTCCTGCCGGAGTTGGACGGGCCGGTGCCGGCGACGCTGCCGAGGGCACTCGGCCTGCTGAGCCTGGCCCTGGGCGTGGGCGCCCTGGTCGCCCCCGGACCCCTCGCGCGCCTGACCGGGGTGGACGACTCCGCGGCCGCGCGGGCCGTGCTCCCAGCCGTCGGCCTGCGTGAACTGGGCAGCGCCGCCGGCCTGCTCAGCGGCCGTCGCCCCGCCGGCTGGGCCTGGAGCAGGGTGGCCGGTGACGCCATGGACCTCACAATGCTCGGACGAGCACTCGCCGACCGCGGCGGTGACCGGCAGCGTCGGGTCGCGCTGACGACCCTCGCGATCGCCGGCATCACCGCCGTCGACGTGCTCGCCGCCGTCCGTATCGGGCGGGCCCGACGGGCCCGGTCCCGCCTGATCCGGATGCGGATCGCGGTGACGGTGAACCGGTCGCCCGCCGAGGCGTACCGGTTCTGGCGGGACATGGAGAACCTGCCCCGGTTCATGGCACACCTGGAGTCGGTGCACGCCGACGACCTGCGCCGCTCGCACTGGATCGCCCGAGGCCCGGCCGGCCACCGCGTCGAGTGGGACGCCGAGATCATCGACGACCAGCCGAACAAGTCGATCACCTGGCGTTCACTGCCGGGTAGCCGGGTGCCCAACGCCGGGCGGGTCGCGTTCGTGCCCGCCCCCGGCGACCGGGGCACCGAGGTCCGGGTGCACCTGCGCTATGCGCCGCCCGCCGGGGCGCTCGGTCGGGCGGTGGCGAAGCTGTTCGGCGAGGAACCCGCGCAGCAGGTCCGCGACGACCTGCGCCGGTTCAAGCAGGTCCTGGAGGCCGGCGAGGTGGTCCGCTCCGAGGGCAGCCCCAACGGCATCTCCGTACGCCAGCAGGCCATGCAGCGTCCCGCGCAGCCCTTGCCGGCGTCCCGCCGCTGACGCACGCGAGTTTGGAAAGGGACCGACCATGAAGGCCACCGCCTGGATGGGCACCGACAGCGTCAAGGTGATCGACGTGCCCGACCCGACGATCATGAACGCGCGGGACGCCATCGTCCGGATCAGCACCACCGCGATCTGCGGCTCCGACCTGCACCTGTACCACGGGTACATCCCCGCCATGCGCAAGGGCGACATCCTCGGCCACGAGTTCATGGGCGAGGTGGTGGAGGTCGGCCCGCAGGTGCGCAACCTCAAACCCGGGGACCGGGTGGTCGTACCCTTCCCGATCGCCTGCGGGCACTGTTCCTCGTGCCAACGTGGCCTCTACTCGGTCTGCGAGAACTCGAACCCCAACGCCGGCATCGCCGAGAAGATCATGGGGCATTCGCCGGCCGGCATCTTCGGCTACTCGCACCTGCTCGGCGGGTACGCCGGCGGTCAGGCCGAGTACGCCCGGGTGCCGTTCGCCGACGTCGGCCCGCTCAAGGTGCCCGACGACGTCCCCGACGAGCAGGCGGTCATGCTCGCCGACGTGTTCCCGACCGGCTACATGGGCGCCGAGATGTGCGACATCAAACCCGGTCAGGTGATCGCCGTGTGGGGCGCCGGGCCGGTCGGGCTGCTCGCCGCCGCCAGCGCCCGGCTGCTCGGCGCCGAGCGGGTGATCGTCATCGACCGGTACCCGTACCGGCTGCGGCTGGCCGAGGAGCACGCCGGCGCCGAGACGATCAACTACGAGCAGGACGACGTGCTGGACACCCTCAACGAGATGACCGCCGGCCGGGGACCGGACGCCTGCGTCGACGCCGTCGGCCTGGAGGGTCACCACGGCAACGCCGCGATGTACGCGTACGACCGGGCCAAGCAGGCCACCCGGACCGAGACCGAACGGCCGTTCGCGCTGCGTCAGGCGGTCCTGGCGTGCCGATCGGGAGGGGTGGTCTCGGTCGTCGGCGCGTACGGCGGCTTCGTCGACAAGTTCCCGATGGGCGCCTTCATGAACAGGTCCCTGATCATGCGGACCGGTCAGTGCCACGTGCAGCGCTACACCCGGCCGCTGCTGGAGCGGATCCGGCGCGGCGACATCGACCCGAGCTTCATCGTCAGCCACCGGATGCCGCTGCGCGACGCCCCGAAGGGCTACAAGATCTTCCAGAAGAAGCAGGACGACTGTACGAAGGTGCTGCTCTCGGTCTGAGCGGTGCGGCGGGTCAACTCCACAGGGCACTCACCACCGTCGCCCACCCGCTCCGCCCCCGGTCCGCCCGGCCTGCCGGCGCGGGAGGGACCCCGACCGTCGCCCGGCGTCGGTAGCCTCGCGTCATGTCGAACGACATCCACCGGCCTCAGCTTCGGGTCGAGGTCCGCGCGTGGACGGCTGCCGACGCCGTGACGTTGGCGGGGCTTCGATGGCGAGGGCTGACCGAGGAGGGCGGCTACACCGGCGACGGCACGACGGGCCACGTGAGGGTCCACTCCAGTGAACGCGCGGTGCCCCTGTATCAGCGGATGGGCTTTCGGAGCGGGCGGGCCTGGCTCAGCTGGCAGCCCGAGTGAGGTGACCGACATGCCGTCGACGGAGAGTGCGGACCCGGCGCCGTCCATCGGGGACACCGTGCGGCTTCGACCGGTGGACGAGGCGGACCTGGCGATGTTCCGGCGGTTCTGCGTCGAGCCCGGTCTGATCGGCCTCGACTGGGCCGGCTTCCGCGACCCCGGCGCGCCGGCGCGGCGTTTCGCCGTCGACGGCTGGCTGGGCGCAGACGACGGGCGGCTCATCGTCGAGGTGGAGCAGGATCAGGCCGCCGGCTTCGTCAGCTACACGTCCGGGCGGTACGGCGGGTCGGCGTCGTACTGGGAGATCGGGATCGTGTTGCTGCCCGGGTGGCGGGGCAGGGGCGTCGGCTGGCGGGCCCAGGCGCTGCTCTGCGACCACCTGTTCACCCACACCCCGGCGCAACGCGTTCAGGCCGGAACCCATCCGGAGAACGTCGCCGAGCAGCGGTCGCTGGAGAAGGCCGGCTTCCAGTTCGAAGGCGTGGTGCGGGCCTGCGAGTTCCGGGCCGGCCGGTGGCGCGACGGGTATCTTTACAGCCGGCTGCGCGACGATCCGCGGCCCGAAGCGCTCGCCGGGACGTGATCCCCGGGAAGGGACACCCGTGCCGGTCCACCACCACCCAGGCACCGTCATCACCGACCACCGCTTCCCGGTGCCGCTCGACCACGCCGACCCGGCCGGGGAGCGGATCGAGGTGTACGCCCGCGAGGTCGTGGCCACCGCGAAGCAACACGAGGCGCTGCCGTGGCTGCTCTTCCTGCAGGGCGGCCCCGGTGGTCGCTCACCACGTCCGGTGGGCCGGGACGGCTGGCTGGACCGGGCGTTGGACGACTACCGGGTGCTACTGCTGGACCAGCGGGGCACCGGCCGTTCGACTCCCGCCGACCGGCACAGCCTGCCGCTGCGCGGCGACGCGGCCGCCCAGGCCCGGTATCTGGCCCACTTTCGAGCCGACTCGATCGTGCGGGACTGTGAACTGATCCGCCGGGACCTTCTCGGCGAGGACGGCCGGTGGAGTCTGCTCGGCCAGAGCTACGGCGGCTTCTGCACCCTCACCTACCTGTCGTACGCGCCGCACGGCGTCCGTGAGGCCTTCGTGACCGGCGGCCTGCCCGGTCTGCGCAGCACCGCCGAAGACGTCTACCGGGCCGCCTACCCGCGCGTGCGGCGCAAGGTCGAGGCGCACTACGCGCGGTACCCGCAGGATGTGGAGATCGTCCGGGAGATCGTGCGGCACCTGCGGGAGCGGGAGGTGCGGTTGCCCGGCGGTGGACTGCTGACCGTCGAGGCATTCCAGGCGATCGGGATCCTGCTGGGCACCGGCAACGGGTCGCACACCCTGCACTACCTGCTCGAGGACGCCTTCCTGCCGGGGATGCCCGGCCGCCGGCTCTCCGACCCGTTCCTCGCCGAGATCCAGGGTCACCTGTCGTACGCGAGCCGCCCGCTCTACGCCCTGCTGCACGAGTCGATCTACGGTCAGCGTTCGGTGACGCCACGCGCCACCGGTTGGACGGCCGAGACGGTGCGGGCCGAGTTCCCGGAGTTCGACGCCGACCGGGCGGTGGCGCAGGACCGACCGGTGCTGCTGACCGGCGAGATGATCTACCCGTGGACGGTCGCCACCGACCCCGCGCTGGCCCCGCTGGGCGAGACGGCGGAGCTGCTGGCCCGGCGTACCGACTGGCCGGACCTGTACGACCCGGACCAGCTGGCCCGCAACGAGGTGCCGGTCGCCGCCGCGATCTACCACGACGACATGTACGTCGACACCGACGACTCGACGACCACCGCGCGGGCGGTGCGCGGCCTGCGCCCCTGGATCACCAACGAGTACGAGCATGACGGTCTGCGGGTCAGCGGGGGTCGCGTCCTCGACCGGCTGATCCGACTGGTTCGCGACGAGATCTGAGGCCCCTCTGGCGTCCGGGCGGAACGTCCGGGTCGGCGCCCGGGCCCGTTTGTGGTCGGGGAGCCGGGGAACCCGCCTCGTTCGTCCGCCGCCAGGCCCGACGGCCGGTCGCGGAGACCGAAGGGAGCGGGTCATGGAGTACGAGCAGATGATCGCCACCGTCCGGCAGCGCGCCGGTCTGGGGGAGAACGAGGCCGTGCGGTCCGTGCAGGCCGTCCTGTCGGTGCTCGGCGAACGACTCGCCGGACAGGAGGCCGACAACCTCGCGGCACAGCTGCCGGACCCGCTGAACGGGTCCGTCACCCGTAATCCGCAGGGTCGCCGGTGGGACGTCGGCGAGTTCCTCAAACACGTCGGCGACCGCGAGCAGGTCGCGAACGCGGACCACGTGCGCCAGCACGCCCAGGCGGTGCTGCGGACCGTCGCCGAGGCACTCGACGACGACGAGCGGCACGACCTGCTGGCCCAGCTGCCCGCCGGCATCATCGATCTCTTCGGCGTGCCCACCCCGCGTGGCTGAGTAGCCGCCCCGTCGCGACCGGCGCGCGGCGGGTCGGTCCCGCCGGCGCGCCGGTCGTCACACCGTCACCGGGCGCGGACCCCGGCCTCCACCGTCAGGGTCCCGGCCTCGGCGTCGATCGTGGCCCGCGTGCCGAGCGGGACGGTGAGCTGCCCGTCGCCGTGCCCCAGCCGAAGCCCGCCCAGGACCGGCACGCCGAGGTCGTACAGGCGGTCCTTCAGCACCGATGCCGCGTCCCACTCGCCCGGTTCACCGACGCTGTTGGTGATCTGGCCGATGACCACCCCGGCGACCCGGCGCAGCACGCCGACCCGGCGCAACTCGGTCAGCATCATGTCGATGCTGTACGGGGCCTCGTCCACGTCCTCGAAGAACAGGATCGCGTCGTCGAAGTCCGGGGCGTCCTGCGCGCCGAGCGACGTGGAGATCAGCGTCAGGCAGCCGCCGAGCAGCGGCCCCGACGCCCGTCCCGGCACCAGGACGGGGGCGGCGGTCTCGGCCGGATCCCTGGTGATGGTGACGGGTGCGGTGGTCATCACCGCCCTGCGCAGCGCCTCGGCCGACTCGGGACCGGTGCGGCTGTCGTTCCAGTTGACCATTGGGCCGTAGAAGGTGGACAGCCCGATCTCACGCCACAGCCTGCCGTGGATGCTGGTGATGTCACTGAAGCCGACGACCACCCGCGGATCCCGGCGGAGGCCGGAGACGTCGATCTGATCGGCGATCCGCTGCGTCCCGTAGCCGCCCCGGGCGGCGAAGACGGCACGGACCCCCGGGTCGTTGAGCGCGGCGTTCAGGTCGGCCAGCCGCTCCGCGTCGGTGCCGGCCAGGTAGCCGTACCTGGTGAAGACGTGCCTGCCCAGCTCGACCTTCAGGCCCCAGCCGCGCAGGATCTCGATGCCGCGGGCCATGTTCGTGGGGTCGGGGGTGCTGCCGGGCGACACGACCCGCACCCGGTCGCCGGGTGCCAGCGCCGGCGCCCGCAGGACGCGTTTCGTGCGACGGGGAGCGGCCTGGGCGGACGCGGCCTGCCCGCTGCCGACGAGCACGGCGCCGCCGGTAATAGCTCCCATCCGCAGCATGCGTCGACGGGACAGGGGTGCTCGCGCGGGAATCTCTGTCGGGGTGGGGTCTGTTCCGGAAGTGGCCACAGGCGTCCCTCTCATCGTCAGCAGAGCGATGGTCCGAGTTGCCACAGCCTACGACGATGTTCGATTCGTCAGGGGGTCCACAGAGGACGCCGGGAGCCTACGGGATCGGCCACTCGTGCACCGGACGGTTGCTGTGCATCAGGTCCACGTAGTGCCGGACCACCTCGCGCAACGCCGCCGGACGGTCCAGGTGGTCGGCCGACTCCAACCGGTGCAGGGTCTCCACCTGCCAGGTCGCGCCGTTGCGGCCGGTCAGGCAACGCTGCTCGATGATGCCGAGCAGGCGGTCCCGTTCACCCGGGTCGAGCCCCCACCGGTCCAGGCCGTGATGCGCCATCGGCAGCAGCCGGCGCAGCACCAGCTCGGTCACCGGCAGATACCCGAGGCCGGGCCAGAACACCTGCGCGTCGATGCCGTACCGGGCGCAGCTGGTGAAGTTCTCCTCCGCCGCGCTGAACGACATCTGCGACCACAGTGGCCGGTCCGACTCGGCCAGGGCGCGCACCAACCCGAAGTAGAAGGCGCCGTTGGCGATGGTGTCCAGAACGGTCGGGCCGGCCGGAAGCACCCGGTTCTCCACCCGCAGGTGCGGCCGGCCCCGCGACACGTCGTACACCGGCCGGTTCCACCGGTAGATGGTGCCGTTGTGCAGCCGCAGTTCCGCGAGGTTGGGCACCTCACCCGAGGCGAGGGCCTGCGCCGGATCCTCCGGGTCGCAGACCGGGAGCAGCGCCGGGAAGTAGCGGACGTTCTCCTCGAACAGGTCGAACACGGTGGTGATCCACCGTTCGCCGAACCAGACTCTGGGGCGTACCCCCTGGGCCTTGATCTCCTCCGACCTGGTGTCGGTGGCCTGCTGGAACAGCGGGATGCGGGTCTCCCGCCACAACTCGCGGCCGAAGAGCAGCGGCGAGTTCGCGCCGACCGCGACCTGGATGCCGGCGATGGCCTGGGCGGCGTTCCAGTAGTCGGCGAACTGCGCCGGGCTGACCTGGAGGTGGAACTGGGTGCTGGTGCAGGCCGCCTCCGGGGTGATCGTGTCGGCGGTCACCGCCAGCCGCTCCACCCCGCTGATCGCGATCGGCAGATCCTCGCCACGGGCGGCGAAGATCTGCTCGTTGAGCAGCGCGTACCGGGGGTTCGCGGAGAGCGTCTCGGCGGTCAGGTGCTCCGGGCGCAGCGTCGGCAGGATGCCGATCATCACCATGTGCGCGCCGATCGAGCGGGCCTTCTCCTCGGCGGCGTTGAGACTCGCCCGCACGTCCTGCTCGAAGGCCGCGGTGCCGGTGCCGGTCAGCCGCCTCGGTGGCACGTTGATCTCGACGTTGAACTGGCCCAGCTCGGTCTGGAACAGCGGGTCGGCGATGGCGGCCAGGACGTCGGCGTTGCGCATCGCCGGCATCGAGGTCTCGTCGACCAGGTTCAGTTCGATCTCCAGCCCGGTCATCGGCCGGTCGACGTCGAAGCGTGACTCACGCAGCATCTCGGCGAAGACGTCGAGACAGATGCGGACCTTCTCGCGGTAGCGGGCGCGGTCCTCCCGACTGAAGGTCCGAACCCCGACGTCCTCGCCCATGGTCACCACCCTGTCACCGCTGGTCCCCCCCAACCTCGCACGGGCCCGGCGGGCGGGGGAAGACCCGATGGTCCCTTCCTACCCAGCTGCCCGCCCCGATAGCCCAGCTGGAGCGCACCGATAGCATGGCGTTCCGAAAGGTGGTGGCGTGGGGATGCGCGAGAAGGTGACCCGACTGTTCGTCGCGGCGGCGATCGCCGAGGCGTGCTCCTGGCTGGCCCTGCTGGTCGGGATGGCGGTCAAGTACGGCCCGCCGGACAACGAGCTGGGGGTGCAGATCTTCGGCCCGATCCACGGCGGCCTGTTCGTCGCGTACGGCCTGCTGGTGCTGGCCGTGGCCCGGCTGCGCCGGTGGAGCCTGCCGGCCACGGTCGTGGCGCTGGCCAGCGCCGTGCCGCCCTTCGCCACGCTGATCTTCGAGCGCTGGGCCCGCCGCCGGGGGATGCTCGGCGTCGAGCGCGAAGCCGTCCGCGAGCCCGCCCCGGTCGGCTGACCCGCCGCCCGGTCGGGGCGCGCCGGCCGACCGTGCCGCTCAGGTCAGCGCCGAGCAGGCCACGATGCCGGTCAGCAGCAGAACACCCAGCATCGCCTGCAACAGCAGCGGCGGGCCGAGGTGCGACCAGAGCGTCGCGGTACGCGGGGTGAGCAGCTGCCCGGTGGTGAGGTTGACGATCCGCTCGATGCGCGGCGGCAGGTCCGGGTCGCGCTGCCCACGCAGGGTGAGCTGGAGATGGTCCGCCGGGTGCAGGGCGCTCTGCGGCAGGTGCCCGTGCAGCTCCACCTCGCACAGTTGGCCGGCGGTGTCGCGCAGACGCACCGGGGTCACCAGGTACTCCGGGCCCTGCTTCAGCTCCTTCCAGCGCCGCCGGGTGCCGCCGCCACCGAAGGAGAACAGGGTGCGCAGCAGCAGGGCGGGCAGGCGGGCGACCGCCGCCGCGACCAGCACGGCCACCAGCACCGGTTGCCCGACGCGTACCTCCCGGGTGTAGCCGTCGAGCAGGCGGACCAACCGCCCGGTGACGATCCGTTCCGTCGGGTGCACGATGCGTCGGGTTTCGAGTCCGCTGTCCATTTCCACCACCGAGAGTCCGCGTCCGTTCACTGATCGTATCGATGTCCTCGGTTGAACGACGTGAATGAAACCTGGTCACGGGCTCACGGCGGCGAGGTGACATCCCGGGCGAGCAGGGTAAGCGGGGGGCCGAGCTGGAAAGGGGTCGAGCATGCAGCTGTCCTTCCTGCGCCCGCTCTACGACCGTCCCGGGCCGTGGTGCTCGGTGTACGTGGACGCCTCCGCCGACACGGAGGACGCCCACGAGGCGCTGGCCCTGCGCTGGCGTGCCCTGGAACGCGCCCTGGCCGACCAGGGCGCCGACGAGGCGAGCATCGCCGCGTTGGACCGGGTGGTCCGTGGCCACGACCCGATGGTCGGGGACTACGGGCTCGCGGTCTTCGCCAGTCACGGCCGGGTGGTGCTCTCCGAGTACCTGTCCGCGCCGCCACTGCGCGACCTGGCCCACTACGGGCCGCTGCCGCACGTGATGCCGCTCCTCGCCCAGCGCGGCGAACAGGTCGCCTGGGTGCGGGTGCTCGCCGACCGCACCGGCGCCGACGCGGTCGCCATCAGCGCCGGCGGGGTGCCCCGACGGGCGCACGTCACCGGCCGGGAGACCTTCCCGCTGCGCCGGGTGCAGCCCGGCGGCTGGTCCCAGTCACACCACCAGAAGGCCGCCATGGAGGCGTGGCACCACAACGCCGGGGACGTCACCGCGGCGACCGTGGAGCTGGCCGAGAAGGTCGGCGCGGAGGTGGTGGTGGTCGCCGGCGACGTCCGGGCCACCGGGATGATCGCCGCGCAGATGCCCGAACGCTGGCAGGACCTGATGGTGCGGACCGACGCGGGCTCCCGCGCCGGCGGCGCCGACCAGACGCTGCTGGACGACCTCACCGTGCAGACCATCGCGGAGGTCGCCGACCAGCGGATCGCCGCCACACTTGACAGGTTCGGTGTGCAGGAGGACGTCGGCGGCGGCCTCGACGCGGTCGTCTCGGCCCTGCAACGCAACCAGGTGGACACCATGCTCATCGTGGACGACCCGTCCGCCAACGGTGAGCTGTGGATCGGTCCGGAACCCACCGAGATCGCCGTCGACCCGGGGCAGCTGGCCGCCATGTCGGTGCGTGACCCGCAGCGGGTACGCGCCGACGCGGCGCTGGTCCGGGCCCTCGTCGGCACCGACGCGGCGTTGACCGTGCTGGGTCCGGAGGAGGCGCCCGACCTCGCCGACGGCGTCGGGGCGGTCCTGCGCTACGTCGACCCCGGCACCCCCGGGCGCGGCAATGGCTGAGCGGCGCGTGGCCGACCTCGTGGTGCAGCGCCTGCTGGCCTGGCGGGTGCCCCGCGTGTTCGGCTACCCGGGCGAGGCGATCGCCCCCCTCGTCGAGGCGTTGGAGCGGACCGGTGGCGACCCGGGGTTCATTCCGGCCCGGCACGAGGAGACGGCCTCGTTCATGGCCACCGGGCACGCCAAGTTCACCGGCGGCATCGGCGTCTGCCTGGCCACCCAGGGGCCCAGCGCGGTCCAACTGCTCAACGGCCTGTACGACGCCAAGCTGGACAGCAAGCCGGTCGTGGCGATCGTCGGCGAGGACATCTCCGGACCGCTCGGCGGCGCCCACCAGGAGATCGGGCTGAGCCGGCTCTTCGCGGACGTGTGCAACCAGTTCGTCCGCTACGGCCGCACCCCGCAGGAGGTGCCGGGGCTGCTGGACCAGGCGTTCCGTACGGCGGCGGCGACCCGCAGCCCGACCTGCGTGGTGCTGCCACGGCAGTTGCAGGAGGCCCTGGTGCCCGACCTGCAGGGCAACTCGGTCGGGGTGATCTCGGCGACGCCCGGTGAGCCGCTGGCCCGGGTCCTGCCGCACGAGGTCGACCTGGAGGCCGCGGCACAGCTGCTCGGCGGTGGCCGGCGCACCGCCATCCTGGTGGGCCAGGGCGGGCGGGGCGCCGCCGCGGAGATCGTCGAGCTGGCCGACCGGCTCGGCGCCGGGGTGGCCACCTCGCTGCTGGGCAAACCGGTCCTCGACGAACGGCTGCCCTTTCACACCGGGGTGCTGGGCGAGGTCGGCACCCCGGCCGCGGCCGAGCTGATGGGCGGCTGCGACACGCTGCTGCTGGTCGGCACCAACGATCCGTGGACCGACTACCTCCCGGTGTCGGGGCAGGCCCGCACGGTGCAGATCGACATCGACGGCCGGCGCATCGGCGCCCGCTACCCGGCCGACGTGCCGCTGGTCGGCGACGCCGCCGAGACGTTGCGGGCGTTGCTGGCCCGGGTGCCCGACCGACCCAACCCGCAGTGGCGCGCCACCGTGGAGAGCTCGGTCGACCGCTGGCGCGCCGTCGCCGCCGACCGGGCCGCCGCGCCGGCCGAACCGATCAACCCACAGCTCGTGCTCCAGGAGCTGTCCAGCCGGCTGCCGAGCGGCGCGGTCGCCGTCGACGTCGGCTCGGTCCTCTACTGGTACGCCCGGCACCTCGTCCTGCCGCCCGGGGTCAACGCGCAGCTGTGCGGCACCCTCGGCTCGATGGGCTGCGCCCTGCCGTACGCGGTGGCCGCCAAGCTGGCCGCGCCCGACCAGCCCGTGGTGGCGCTGGTCGGCGACGGCGCCATGCAGCTCAACGGGCTCGCCGAGCTGATCACCGTCTCGCACCACTGGCAGCGCTGGCGTGACCCTCGACTGGTCGTGCTGGTGCTCAACAACCGGGACCACAGCGGCATGGGCGGCGGCCGGGAGGCGTCGAGCGACCCCACCCACCGCCGGCCCGACGTGCCGTACGCCGGCTGGGCGCGGCTGCTCGGGATGCACGGCGTCCGGGTGGACCGGCCCGAACTCGTCGGCGCGGCCTGGGACGAGGCCCTCGCCGCGGACCGTCCCTGCGTCCTGGAGGCCGTCGTCGACCCGGCGGTGCCGTTGGTGCCGCCCGAGCCGGCGTTCGCCGACCTGCGGGGCCTGTACGCCGACGGGGCGGCGGCCCGCAAGGTCCGGGAGCAGACCGAACGTACGGTGGCCGCCCAGTACCTCGTTTAGACGTGCTGCTCAGGGGCATCAGAAGCGGCCCGACGACGCTGGAGGTCACATGCCGGAGCCCGCCGACCGCCGCAACGGTCCCGCGCCCCTACCGCAACCGCGCGGCCCGCTGTCCGCGGCGGTGACCGACGCCCTGCGGCGTGCCCCGCACGACCTGCCGGCCAGCCTGGGCGCCGACCTCGACCCGGCGGACCCGCTCACCGACGAGGACCTGCAACTGACCCTGTTCCTCTGCTACGAGCTGCACTACCGGGGTTGGCGGGGTGTGGACGAGCGCTGGGAGTGGCAGCCGACGCTGCTGGGCCTGCGCGCCCGTGTCGAACGGCCCTTCGAGGAGGCGCTGCGCCGGCTCGTCGGCTTCCCCCGGGTGCCGGCCGCAGGCGTGGCCGCCGGACTGGTCGAGCTGGTCGCGGCCGACGACGGCCCGTCCCTGGCCGCGAACCTGCAGCGACGGGCCGACCTCACCCAGTTCCGCGAGTTCGTGGTGCACCGGTCCGTCTACCACCTGCGCGAGGCGGACCCGCACAGCTGGGCGCTGCCCCGCCTCGGCGGCGAGGCCAAGGCCGCCCTCGTGGAGATCCAGACCGACGAGTACGGCAACGGCCGGCTGGACCGGATGCACGCCGAACTGTTCCGGCGCACCCTGGACCGGCTGGGCCTGGACACCGCGTACGGCGCCCACCTGGACGCGGCGCCCGCCGTGACGTTGGCGACCAACAACCTCATGTCGCTGTTCGGGCTGCACCGGCGCCTGCGCGGGGCGCTGCTCGGGCACCTGGCCGCCTTCGAGATGACCTCCTCGCTGCCCAACCGTCGCTACGGCAACGGGCTGCGCCGGCTCGGCTTCGACGAGGTCGCCACCCGCTTCTACGACGAGCACGTCGAGGCCGACGCGGTGCACGAGCAGATCGCCGCGCACGACCTGTGCGGCGGCCTGGTCCGCGCCGAGCCGGCCCTGGCCCCGGACGTGCTGTTCGGTGCGGCGGCGGGGCTCGCGGTGGACCGGCTGTTCGCCGCGCACCTGTTGGACAGTTGGGCCGCCGGCCGCAGCTCACTGCGCGCACCCGCCCCGCGCAGCATCTCGGTGTCCACGACCGCCCTGCCGGCGACCACCGGGGGACCGCTGGCCGGGGTGGCCTAGCCGGGTCAGCCCTCGCGGGAGGTGCCCGCGCGGAAGTTCACCACCTTGTGGGTGCCGTCGCAGAACGGCTTGAGCGCCGACTTGCCGCAGCGGCACAGCGCCACCGTGCCCCGGCGGGCGTCGATCCGCTCGCCGTCCGGCGTGACCAGAGCGAAGTCGCCACGGACCAGGAGCGGTCCGTCCTCGTACGGGGTGATCGTGGCGGCCGCGGGCTCGCTGGTGTCGTCGGTGCGCATGGCCCCGGATGTGCCCGCCCTGGCTGCCCCGAAACCCGAGGGACCGAACGCCGGTGATGACCGGCGCACCCCACCGACCAGCGGATTGTGCCGCCGGGAGGGTGATGCCCCGTTTGAACCCCATCGGGACGGGAAGCCGGGCCGCGTGGTGAGCGAACGAGGCAAGGTGGGGCCGGTGCACAAGGTGCGCAAGGGGCTCACGGCCGATGGCGCCGGTCTGGCCGGCGACCGGGTCGTGGCCGTGGGCAGCGCCGCCCGGGTGCTGGTCGCCGCCACCGCCCGCGCGCTGAACGGCACGGACTGCGCCGACCTGGGACACACCGGGCCGATGTCGCGGTTCTCCGGGACACCCGAGCCGGTGCGACGGGCCGCCGTGAGTCGGGCGGCGGGACGCGTCGCCCTCACCGCCGCCCAGGTCGACGAGGTGGACGCCGCCCGGGTGGCCCGCTGGTTCGTGGACCAGTACCCCCGGCGGCGCTACCCGGGGGTGCTGATCGGCTCGCCGCACGGCGCGGCGGCACACCTCGCGGTGGCCCTCGGCGTTCCGTGGCTCCCGGCCGGCTTCGAGATGACCGCGCACTGGTCCGACGGCGCGGTGGACCGCCCGGCGGACGCGCTTGAGCACGGCGCGGCACTTGTCACCCGGCTGCTCGCCGGCAACGCCGACCTGCACCTGCGTCAGGTGCACTGCCCGGCCAGCCGCGGCTCCCTGACCGGGGTGACGGTGTCGCTGACCGCCGTGTGGCAGACCCTGCCGGACGCGTACGGGCAGTTCCTGGCCGACCGGCTCGTCCCGGGCGCCCCGGTCGTGCTGGTCCGCGACGGGCGGACCTGGCCGGTGCTGGAGCGGGGCCCGCGGCACAGCTTCCAGGTCGGCTGCCCCGCCAGCGGGCTGGACCCGGTGGACTTCCACCCGGACAGCCACGCGCTGCGACAGGTGCTGCGCTCCGTCGGCGGCGACGCCGCCCGGTGGGAACCGCCGCAGGTGTCCGCGCCGTCCGGTTACGCCGAGAACGGCGTCGACCCGGGCTTCGAGCTGTCGGCGCGGGACTGGGCGGCCCGCCGTGACCACCCGCTGCACCGGGTGCTGGTGCCCCGGCCGGCGGCGCTGAGCGCGGGCGTGGCCGACCTGTACCGCCGCTGGCTGCGCGGCGCCGGGAAGACCGGTGACCGGTTGGTGGTGGAGTGCGGCCGGCTGCTGGACCCGTGGCAGGTGGTGCGGGCGGGGCTGGTGCCGTACTGGTGTGAGAACGCCACCCGGCGCAGCGTCGACGAGGCCGAGTGGTGGCTGGCCGGCAGTGAGGCGTTCACCTCGGTGGACGTGCTGCCCGAGCCGCCCGGTGTGCGCTCGCCGGCGCTGGCCGGCCTTCCGCAGTGGCTGGCGGTCGCCGGGTTCGGCCGGCGGCGTCGGGCGCTGGACCGCACCTCCGCCCGCGGCTACCCGGTCACGTCGGTGCCCACCCGCCGGGCCACGGAGGTGCTCCGCTCCCAGCCGTACGACCTGCCCGCGCCGCCCCCTCTGGGGGCCGCCGAGGCCCTGTCCACGCTCCAGGACAGCGGCCGCCACCAGGGGTTGTTGGTCTCCTGAGGCGGAGGACGCCGAAACATCCTCGCGAACCCGGGGTCCCGTGATTGAGTACCTACGGAGCGGGAACATCGCTGGCTGCGACGCCCTCATCGCGTTGCGTGCAGGCGTTGTCGCCCGCTGGCATCCCAGTCACTGACCCACCTTTTCCGGCCCGGTGCGTGGCTCGACCACGCGCACGACCGGTTTCCCGATCCGGGCGGGGGACCTTCCTGAGGGAGGCGCGGATGTTCGGACAGACGAGCACGACCACGACCACACCACCACCCACCGAGCGCGGTCTGGAGGACCTCGACGCGGCGGCGCTGGCGTACGCGGCCCGGATCGAAGGGCTGCCGCCGGAGCGCCGGCAGGAGGCACGGGACGACCTGGTCCGCTTCGCGCTGCCGTTCGCCGGACGGCTCGCCCGCCGCTACCGGGGGCGCGGAGAGCCGCTGGAGGATCTGGAGCAGGTGGCCCGTCTGGGGCTGGTCAACGCCGTCGACCGGTACGACCCGGAACGGGGCTCCTTCACCGCGTACGCCGCGATCACCATCGTCGGTGAGATCAAGCGGCACTTCCGGGACCGCACCTGGGGTGTGCACGTGCCCCGGCGGCTGCGGGACCTGATCCTCGAGGTCGGTCAGGCCACCGCCGCGCTGACCAGTGAGCTGTCCCGGGCGCCCACGGTGGCCGAGTTGTCGGCCCGGCTGGAGACGCCGGAGGAGGAGATCCTCGCCGCGCTGGAGTCGGCGGCCGGCTACAGCCCGGCCTCGCTCAACGCGCCGGTCGGCGGGGAGAGCTCCGCCGAGTTCGGTGACCTGGTCGGCGAATCGGACAACGCGCTGGAGTCGGTCGACGACCGGGTGACGGTCAGCGGCCTGCTGCACCGGCTGCCCTGGCGGGAACGGCGCATCCTGGCCATGCGCTTCTACGGCAACCAGACCCAGGCGGAGATCGCCGCCCGGTTCGGCATCTCGCAGATGCACGTGTCCCGGCTGCTGTCGCGGGCGCTGACCTGGCTGCGTCAGGCGATGCTCGCCGACGCGCCGCCCCCGTGGCAGAACGGCGCCGCCGAACCGGACCCGGGCAAGACCCGGATCTCGGTGAAGCAGAACGGCGACCGGGTGGTGGTGGAGGTCGGCGGCGAGGTCGATCGCGACGGCGCGGACCAGCTCCGTCGGGCCATGCTGGAGGCGGTCACCGGCCAACCCAGCGAGGTGGTCGTCGACCTGGTCGGCGCGGGAGGCTTCGACGCCGGCGGGATCGCCGCGCTGATGGCCGGACGGGAGGCCGCGGAGCGTACCGGGGTGCCGCTGCGGCTCACCCGGGTCCAGCCCGCGGTACGCCGTTCGCTCACCGCCGCCGGTCTGGCGCCCGCCCGGGACTGACCCGCTGGTCGAGAGACGACGAGGGCCGACACCGGGTGGGGTGTCGGCCCTCTCGGCGTACGCCGGTCAGCGGTCCTCGGTGTTGCTGTCGCCGCGCGGGTGCCGCCACCGCTCGTGCGGCTTCGGCGCGTCCTCGGCGTCCTGGGGCGGGTCGCTCTGCTCGAAGCTCGGTCGCCTTATGCCCTCGGGTTCGGGCACGTCCACCGGGCGGGCGCCGGAGCGGGGGGCCGGCTGGTACTCGGCGGCGTCGCGGGCGCCGTGCGCGCCCTCGGCGGCCGGCGACTCCGGAACGTGGTGCTCCATGTGCAGCTCCTCGGCGAACTGCTGCGGCGGCTTCGTGGTGCGCTGCGGCAGGTCCCGGCCCAGGTCGGAGACGAGCGGGCCGTACTTGAGGTCGAACGCGGGCCGCTCGGAGCGGATCCGGGGCATCTCGTCGAAGTTGCGCAGCGGCGGCGGGCAGCTGGTGGCCCACTCCAACGAGTTGCCGAAGCCCCACGGGTCGTCCACCGTCACCATCGCCCCGTACCGCCAGGACTTCCAGGCGTTGTAGATGAAGAACAACGTGGACAGGCCGAGGATGAAGGCGAAGATGCTGGAGATCGTGTTCAGCGTGGTGAACCCGTCGCTGGGCAGGTAGTCGGCGTACCGGCGGGGCATGCCCTTGGTGCCCAGCCAGTGGTGCACCAGGAAGGTGCCGTGGAAGCCGATGAACATGGTCCAGAAGTGCGCCTTGCCCAGCCGCTCGTCGAGCAGCCGCCCGGTCATCTTGGGCCACCAGAAGTAGTAGCCGGCGAAGAGGGCGAAGACCACGGTGCCGAAGACCACGTAGTGGAAGTGCGCCACGACGAAGTAGCTGTCGTGGGTGTGCCAGTCCACCGGCGGGCTGGCCAGCAGGACCCCGGTGAGCCCGCCGAGCAGGAAGGTGACCAGGAAGCCGATGGAGAAGAGCATCGGTGTCTCGAAGGTGAGCTGTCCCTTCCACATGGTGCCGATCCAGTTGAAGAACTTCACGCCGGTGGGCACCGCGATCAGGTAGCTCAGGATGCTGAAGAACGGCAGCAGCACCTGCCCGGTGGCGAACATGTGGTGCGCCCAGACCGTCATCGACAGCACGGTGATCGCCACGGTCGCCAGCACCATGCCGGTGTAGCCGAACAGCGGCTTGCGGGAGAAGACCGGAATGATCTCGGTGATGATGCCGAAGAACGGCAACGCGATGATGTACACCTCGGGATGGCCGAAGAACCAGAACAGGTGCTGCCAGAGCATCGGGCCGCCGGTGGCCGCGTCGTACACGTGGGCGTTGAGCAACCGGTCGGCGGACAGCGCCAGCAGCGCGGCGGCCAGCAGCGGGAAGACCAGGATCACCAGCACGCTCGTGAACAGCATGTTCCAGGTGAAGATCGGCATCCGGAACATGGTCATCCCGGGCGCGCGCAGGGTGAGGATCGTGGTGATCAGGTTGACCGCGCCGAGGATGGTGCCGAGGCCGGAGACGACCAGGCCGACCACCCACATGTTCGCGCCCACGCCGGGGCTGTTCTCCACGCTGCTCAGCGGGGTGTACGCCGTCCAGCCGAAGTCCGCCGATCCCTGCGGGGTGAGGAACCCGCCGATCACCATGAGGCCGCCGAACAGGTACAGCCAGTAGGCGAGCGCGTTGAGGCGGGGGAACGACACGTCCGGCGCGCCGATCTGGATCGGCACGATGAAGTTGCCGAATCCGAACGCGGCGGGGGTGGCGAACAGCAGCAGCATCACCGCGCCGTGCGAGGTGAACAGCTGGTTGTACTGCTCGGCGGAGAGGAACTGCATGCCCGGGCGGGCCAGCTCCCCCCGGATCAGCATCGCCTCCAGTCCCGCCACCAGGAAGAACGCGAAGGAGGTCAGCAGGTACAGGATGCCGATCTGTTTGTGGTCGGTGGTGGCGAGGAACTTGATCAACGAGTTGCCGGGGACCGGCGCCCGCACGGGTCCGGGGAAACCCCCGAAGCGTGCCGGTGCCAGGATCGCCGGACCTCGATCGCGACCGGGTTCCGTGGTTACCCGCTTGGGCATGGCTGCTCACCCCGTCGTGACGGCAAAAGGACGGGCGTGCCTACCCGGCCCTCTGACCATGAAACCAGGCCGAAGGGGTAATTTCGGTCAGATCGCCAGGACCGGCGGAACCACCGCGAACTCTCAGCCGACCGGCAACAGCGCCCAGACGGCCTTGCCCGGACCGATCGGCACGCTGCCCCACCGCTGCGCCAACTCCCGCACCAGCAGCAGCCCCCGGCCACCCTCGGCGCGCAGGTCCAGTCCGGCCGGCTCGGCCGCCGCGCGGCTGCCGTCCACCACCGCCACGTGCAGGTACGGCCGACGCAGGGTCAGCGTCACCTGCATCGGCGTGCCCGCGTGGCGGACCACGTTGCCGACCAGCTCGCTGAGCACCAGCGCGGCCGGACCGGCAGCCTCCGGCAGATTCCACCGGGTGCACGCGTCCCCGACCAGCTCCCGCGCCCGCCGGCAGGCGCCGGCCACCGGCTCCAGGCGCGCCCGCAGCCGGGGCGAGCTGGCGGCGCCGGCCATCCGGGTCGCCTCCGCGCAGTCCTGCGACACCGGCACCACCCGGCACGTCGTCGACTCGGCCAGCCAGCGCGCGGCGGCCGGCGGGGGAGCGCAGAGCACCACAGGCACGGCCGGCCACTCCTCGGCCCGCCGGGCGGTGGCGGCGAAGACCGACAACGCCAGCCGGTCCTCGACGGTGACCTCGGCGAGGTCGACCACGAGCGCGTCCGGCTGGGCGGCCAACGCCCCGTCGAGCGCCTGATGCACAGACCTCATGGTGCCCAGGTCAAGGGCGCCGGTGAGCCGGACGACCGCCACCGGTGCCGTGTCGCGCACCTCGCAGGTGATCCGGCTGGGCATGCGGGTCCCTCGATTCACTCGATCGGTCGGTGTCTGCCAACTACCCGAGCCCGAGGAGCGTCAAACCGGACCGACCGACCGGCCGGCGCAGGTCACCGCCGGACCCTGGCGGTCAGCAGGCCCAGCGCGATCATGCCGGCGCCCAGGCCGAGGTGCAGCCACCCGTCGGCGTCGTTGACCGGCAGAACGTTCGCACCGGTGTCGTGGTCCACCGCCAGCCCGTACAGCCACAGCACCAGGTAGACGGCGCCGCCACCGACCAGGAAGGTCCGCGCGCCGCCGACCGTGCGCGCCAGCACCAGGCCGGCCACCCCGAACAGCAGGTGTACGAGGTTGTGCAGCACCGACACCTGGAAGACGCCGAACAGGAACGCCCCCGAGCCGTGCCCGGCGAACCGCAGGTCACCCGTACCGCTGGTGATCCCCGGCACGAAACCGAGCACGCCGACAAGCAGGAACACCACAGCCACAGTGCCCGCCGCCCGCCGTACCGGCGGTTTGCCCTCGGCCGGATTCGCCCGGGCCCGGGAATGCGCCATCGGTCCGACCATCACCGGCTCCTCGCTGCGCGACGGGCATGGGCGCCGCCGCCTACCCGTTGCCGCCGACGGCAAACCGCCGACGGCAACGGGGCAGGTCAGGCCGGTTGCAGCCGGGGCGTACCGGCCAGCTCGCGGACCCGCTGGTACAGCTCGACATAGCGCTGCGCCATCACCGCCGGGGTGAACCGTCGCGCGGCCACCCGCCGGCACTCGTCGGGGTCGAGCAGCTCGGCGGCCAGCACGAGGTCGGCCAGCTCGTCCTCGTCGGCAGTCAACAGCCCGGTGCGGCCGTGCTCGATCAGCTCCGGCAGGCAGCCCCGGGCGGTCGCCACCACGGGTGTGCCCAGGGCCAGGGACTCGACCACCGCCGTACCCCCGGGCTCCTCCCACCGCAGCGGGAACAGCGAGGCGCGGGCGCTGGCCAGCAGGTCGTCCCGCTCCTGACCGGCCACCGTCCCGATCCAGCGGACCAGGTCACCGTCGACGTGCGGCGCCACCTCGTCGAGGAAGAACCGCACATCCGGGTTCTGCCGGGCCTCGTCGCCCGCCGCGGCCAGGTCGGCCGGCCGATGGTACGGACCCACCGGGCCGGCCAGCACCAGCGGGAACCCGACCCGGTGCGCCAACCGTGCGCCCACGTCCTGCCCCTTGCCCGGGTTGATCCGGCCGAGGATCAGCAGATGCTCACCCTTGGCCGGGCGGGGCCGCCGGTCGGCGTCCACGGCCAGCGGGGTGGACAGGTGCACGTGCCCCACCGAGTGTTCCCGCAGCGCCAGCGGCGCCCGGGCCAGCTGGGACGCGGACACCCCGTTGACCCGGACCCGGTCGCCGCCGTCCAGGCTGCCGTACAGGGCGGGGTGCTTGGCCAGATCCCAGTGCAGGGTGTGCAGGGTCGGCGGACCGGCCGGCCCCATCGCGGCCATGGTGGCCAGCCCGACGGCCTCCACGTGGTCGTGCACCAGGTCGATGTCGTCGCGGGAGTGCAGCTCGCGGACCACCCCGGCGAGGTGCGCCTGGGCGATCCCGCAGACCTGGTTGTACGGGCGCTGCAACGCGGCGAACTGCCCGTCGGGGAAGACCGACATCCGGTCGTCGACCGGCAGGGTGCTGCTGCCCACCGAGGCGAGCACCACCCGTACGCCGAGTCGCCGCAGCTCCGGCACCAGCGTGGCGATGACGTTCTCGATGCCGCCGTAGCCGGGCGGCGGCACGGACAGCCAGGGACCCGCGTTCATCAGCACGGTCAGGCTCATCGGACGACCTCCCGGGCGCTCATGCGGCGGCCACCCGTCGGCGCGGCACCCGGTGCCGCAGCTCGGCGAGCGGCGGACGCTCCTCGATGGACACGTCGCTGACCACGATCTCGCGGTCGAGGTGCGGCAGCGTGTCCGAGCCGCCCCGACGGAACTGGGTCAGCAGCGCCTCCGGCGACAGCTCGGGGCTCGCCCAGCCGCGCCGCTGCAGGCGGGACCACGCCGTCAACATGATCTGCGCGGACATCCGCCCGAGCGCCGCCGTGTCCTGGTGCCGGTGCTTGCGCTCACCGAGGTCGACCTGCGCCAGCGCGTCAAGACCGACCAGGTCCAGCAGGTCGATCAGCATCGCCGTCTCGACGCCGTACCCGGAGACGAACGGCACCCGGGCGAGCACGTCGCGCCGGGCGGCGTACTCGCCGGCGAGCGGCTGCACGAAGCCGGCCAGCTCCGGCCAGAACAGGTTGAGCAGCGGGCGGGCCATCAGCTCCGTCACCCGGCCGCCGCCGTCCTGCTCGACGGTCGCCGTACCGACCAGGGGCCGGTGGTAGAAGCCCTTCACGAAGTCGACCGACGGGTCGGTCAGCAGCGGGCCGAGCAGCCCGCTGACGAAGTGCGGCCGGAACTCGCGCAGGTCGGCGTCGATGAACGCCACCACGTCGCCCTCGGCCGCGGCCAGGCCGGCCCAGAGCGCGTCGCCCTTGCCGGTGAGCCGGGGCAGACCCCGGGTCATGTCGTCCTGGCTGACGACCTCCGCGCCGGCGGCGCGGGCCACCTGCACGGTGCGGTCGGTCGACCGCGAATCGACCACGATCAGCTCGTCGACCAGGGCCACCCGGTCCATCAGATGCTCCCGGATGGTCGACACGATGGCGCCGACCGTGGCCTCCTCGTTGCGCGCCGGCAGCACCACGCTGACCCGGCTGTCGCCCTTGGCGCGCAGCAGCCGGCGTGCCGGCCAGTCCGCCGCCGAAGTGGTCCGGTACGTGGCCCACGCCTCCACCACCGGTGACACGCTCGATGTCGTATCCCGCACTGGCACCCCTTATGAATCGTGGGCGGAAAGAACCGCGTTTGGTAGTTCCCATTCCCCACCACGCGCTAACCGCTTCCAGGGCAACAGCTTGATCACACAGGTGACGACGTGGCGTTCCCGGGGGATGAACGTTTGATTGCGCACACACCAGGGGACTGCTCACAGCGCTCATGAAAAGTTCTCGAAGGGGTTGTCGAATGCGTAGATGCCGGGTGGGTCTGGTCGGCGCCGGGGGAGTGGCACAACGCCACGCCCGGGTGCTGGACGGGTTCGATGACGTCGAGTTGATCGGGGTGACCGACGTGGTGCCCGACGCCGCCGCCGCGCTGGCCGCCGCGCACGGGACGCGGTCCTACGCCGACGTCGCCGAGCTGCTCGCCGCCGGCCCGGACGCGGTGTACGTGTGCGTGCCGCCGTTCGCGCACGGCCCCGCCGAGCAGGCGGTGCTCGACGCCGGACTTCCGATGTTCGTGGAGAAGCCCGTCGCCGTCGACCTGGCCACCGCCGAACACATCGCCGCCGAGGTGAACCGCCGAGGGCTGCTGACCGCGGTCGGCCACCACTGGCGGTACCTCACCGTCCTGGACGAGGCCCGCGCACTGCTCGCCGACCGTCCGGTGCGGATGGTCAGCGGCGCCTGGCTGGACAAGGTCCCCCCGGTGGCGTGGTGGGCACAGCGGGACCGCTCCGGCGGCCCGGTGGTCGAACAGGCCGCCCACGTGCTGGACCTCGTCCGGGCGCTGGTCGGCGAGGTGAGCGAGGTCACCGCGTACGGCAACGGCACCCCGCCGCCGGTCGACGGCGCGGACATCGACTCGGTGACCACCGCCGTGCTGCGCTTCGCCGACGGCGCGGTCGGCACCCTCAGCGCCGCCTGTGTGCTGGGCTGGAAGCACCGTGCCGGGCTGGAGATCCTCGCCGACGGGCTGGCGCTGTCGCTCACCGAGGAGGGCCTGACCGTCCGCGACGCCGACGGCGAGCGGCACGTACCCGCCGACCCCGAGGCCGCCCGGGTGGCCGTGGACCGCGCCTTCGTCGACGCGGTGCGCGGTGTCGGCGACGACGTCCGCGTCCCGTACGCCGAGGCGCTGGCCACCCAACGGCTGGCCCTCGCGGTGTCCGACTCGGCCCGCACCGGCAAGACCGTGAGCCTGGCCACCGCCAGCGCCCCGGCGGTGCTCAGCAGTGGGGTGACCGTCGATGCGTGACAAGGTCGTGGTGGTCACCGGGCCCGGCCGCGTCGAGGTGGTGGAGCAGGACGCCGCGCCGCTGCGCCCCGGCACCTTCCGGGTCGAGACGCTGTTCAGCGGCGTCTCCGCCGGCACCGAGCTGAGCTACGTCAAGGGCACGAACCCGTACCTGAACGTCACCTGGAACGCCGACCTGGGGCTGTTCCAACCGGGCGAGGCGAGCACCCCGTACCCGGTGAACCGGCTCGGCTACATGCAGGTCGGCCGCGTGGTGGAGAGCGACACCCCGGCCGTCGCGGTGGGCACGGTCGGCGCGATGACGTACGGGCACCGCACCGGCTGGCTGGCCGATCCGGTCGCCGAACGGTTCGTGCCGCTGCCCGACGACCTGGACCCGCTGCTCGGCGTCTACGTCGCGCACATGGGCCCGATCTGCGCCAACGGTCTGCTGCACGCCGCCGCCGACCTGCACGGCACGGACGTGCGTACGCTCGGCGACGGCGTCCGCGGCCGGCGGGTCGCCGTGGTCGGCGCGGGAGTGGTGGCCCTGCTGACCGCCCTGTTCGCCAAGCGGCACGGCGCGGCCTCCGTGGTGGTGCTCGACCCCACCGAACAGCGCCGGCAGGTCGCCGAGGCGCTCGGCCTGGAAACCCTCGACCCCGAGGGGGACGACCCGGCGGCCGTGCTCAAGACCCGGTGGGCGCACACCGCCGGTGACCGGGGCGCCGACGTGGTGTTCCAGTGCCGGGGGCAGGCGTGGGCGTTGCAGCTCGCGCTGCGGCTGCTGCGCCCGCAGGGCACCGTCATCGACCTCGCCTTCTACCAGGGCGGCGCGGACGCCGTCCGGCTCGGCGAGGAGTTCCACCACAACGGGCTGGCGCTGCGCTGCGCGCAGATCGGCCGGGTGCCGCGTGGGCTCGCCCCCACCTGGGACCGGGAACGGCTCTCCGCCGAGACGATCGAGCTGCTGCGGGCGTACGGGGACGGGATCCGCAAGCACCTGGTCTCGGCGGTGGTGCCGTTCGACGAGGCGGCCACCCTGCTCACCGACCTGGCCGATCGGCGACGTCAGGAACTACAGGTGGTCCTGGCCGCCTGACCTGGCGTCCGGGCGTGCCCCGGCGGACTACCGTTCCCGGCATGACCGCTTCGAAGGGCCGGCCTCCCGGCCTGGCCGCGCTGCTGCCGTACCTGCGGGACCACCGCGGCACCCTCGCCGTGGTGGGCGCGTTGTCGCTGGTCGGCGCGGCGGCGTCCCTCGCTCAGCCGCTGCTGACCCGGTCGGTGCTCGACCGGGTCGGCGGCGGCCTCGGGGTGTCCGACCTCGTCGCGGCGCTGGTGGTCCTCGTGCTGCTCGGCGCGGCGATCGGCGGACTGCGCGACTACCTGCTGCAACGCACCGCCGAGGGGCTCGTGCTGGGCACCCGGCGGCGGCTCGCCGGGCACCTGCTGCGGCTGCCCATCGCCGAGTACGACAGCCGGCGCACCGGCGACCTGCTCTCCCGGCTGGGTTCGGACACCACCCTGCTGCGGGCGGTCGTCACCTCCGGACTGTTCGAAACGGTCACCGGGGCGGTGATGGTGCTCGGCGCCGGCACGGCGATGCTGCTGCTCGACCCGCTGCTGTTCGGCGTCACCCTGCTCGGGGTCGGCCTCGGTCTGGGATTCGCGCTCACGTTCGCCCGCCGGGTCCGGGCCCTCGCCCGTGCCGCCCAGGAACGGATCGGCGAGATGACCTCGGCGGTGGAGCGGGCCATCTCCGCCGCCCGGACCATCCGGGCCAGCCGCGCCGAGGCCCGCGAGGCCGAGACGGTCACCGGCAGCGCCCGCGAGGCGTACACGGCGGGACTGCGGGTGGCCCGGGTGCAGGCGGTGGTCGGACCCGTGGGCTCGGTCACCGTGCAGGGCGCCTTCCTGCTGGTTCTCGGAGTCGGGGGCGCCCGGGTCGCCGCCGGCGCGATCACCGTCGGCGACCTGGTCGCCTTCGTCATGTACCTGTTCTTCCTGGCCCTGCCCCTGGCTCAGGTGCTGCGCGCGTACACCCAGTTGCAGTCCGGCCTGGGTGCGTTGCAGCGGATCGAGGAGATCCTGATCGTGCCCGCGGAGGGCGCGGCCGACCGGCCGGCCGTGGGAGGCGCCACGGCGACCCCCCGCCGACCCGCCCCGATGATCGAGTTCGACCGGGTGGGCTTCGGCTACCCGGGCGGGGCGCCGGTGCTGCGCGAGGTCAGCTTCGCGGTGCCGGCCGGCACCCGCACCGCCCTGGTCGGCCCGTCCGGCGCCGGCAAGTCGACCCTGCTGGCCCTGGTCGAACGCTTCTACGAGGTCAGCGACGGCGCGGTCCGCCTGGACGGCGTCGACGTACGGGACCTGCCCCGCGACGCGCTGCGGGCCCGGCTCGGATACGTCGAGCAGGAGGCGCCCGTGCTGGCCGGCACGCTGCGCGAGAATCTGCTGATCACCACCCCGGATGCCACCGACGACCGGCTGCGCCAGGTGCTCGACGAGGTCAACCTCGCGCACCTGGCCGAGCGCACCCCCCAGGGCCTGGACGTCCAGGTCGGCGAGGGTGGCGTGCTGCTCTCCGGTGGTGAACGCCAGCGCCTGGCCATCGCCCGGGCGCTGCTCGCCGGCCCGCCGGTGCTGCTGCTGGACGAGCCGACGAGCAACCTCGACTCGCGCAACGAGGCCGCCCTGCGCCGCGCCATCGACGCCGTGGCCGTCCGCCGGACGCTGTTGATCGTGGCGCACCGGCTCGCCACCGTGGTCGACGCCGACCAGATCGTCGTCCTCGACGGCGGTCGGGTGGTGGCCACCGGCACCCACACCGAGCTGAGCGCGACCGACCCGCTCTACCGGGAATTGGCCGCCCACCAGCTACTGGTCGCCTGAGCCGTCCGTCGGGGGCGGACATGCCGGCGGCCGGGCCGCGCAAGCCGGCCCGGATCGCGTACCGTTGCCGCTCATGGGTGTCTCGCAACGGTTCAAGAGCAAGTTCCGGCGGTTCCTCCAGCGCCCGGGCTCGACCGTCGAACTCGCTCCGCTGGAGAAGCTGCTGCCCGCGATCGAGGCACGCGAGGCCGACCTCGCGGCGCTTGACGACGCCGAGCTGACCGAGGCCGCCGGTGCCGCCACCGGGTACGAGGAGATCTGCGCCGTCGGCCGCGAGGCCGCCCGCCGGGGCCTCGACCAGCGGCCGTACGACGTGCAGCTGCTCGGCGCGATGGCGCTCCTGTCCGGCAAGGTCGCCGAGATGGCCACCGGTGAGGGCAAGACCCTGACCGCCGTGATCGCCGCGTACGGGCACGTACGGCTCGGAAACGGGCCGGTGCACGTGCTCACCGTCAACGACTACCTGGCCCGACGCGACGCCCAGTGGATGGAGCCGGTCTACACCCTGCTCGGCCTGACCGTGGGCTGGGTCAACGAGGCCTCCGGCCCGCAGGAGCGGCGCGACGCGTACGCCTGCGACGTCACCTACGTGTCGGTCAGCGAGGCGGGCTTCGACTACCTGCGCGACCAGCTCGTCACGGACATCGCCGACCGGGTGCAGCCGCCGCTGACCACCGCGATCGTCGACGAGGCCGACTCGATCATGATCGACGAGGCGCGCGTGCCGATGGTCCTCGCCGGCGCCGTGCCCGGTGAGCAGGACCCGGTGCACGCCGCCGCCGCGCTGGTGCGTGGGCTGCACAAGGACCGGCACTTCACGGTCGCCGAGGACGGTCGCAGCGTCGCGTTCACCTCCGCCGGCCTCGCCGCCATCGAGGCCAAGCTCGGCATCGACCTGTACGACGAGGAGCACGTCGCGCAGCTCTCCGCCGTCAACGTGGCCCTGCACGCGCACGCCCTGCTGCACCGCGACGTGGACTACATCGTCCGCGACGGCTCGGTCGAGCTGATTGACGAGATGCGCGGGCGGGTGGCCCAGCGCCGTCGCTGGCCCGACGGGCTCCAGGCGGCGGTCGAGGCCAAGGAGGGCCTGGACGCCACCGCCGAGGGTGAGGTGCTGGGCACCATCGCGGTGCAGGCGTTCATCGCCCTCTACCCGAAGGTGTGCGGCATGACCGCCACCGCCGTGCTGGTCGGCGACCAGCTTCGGGAGTTCTTCGACCTCGAGGTGGCGGTGATCCCACCGAACACGCCGTGCGTCCGGGAGGACGAGCCGGACCGCATCTACGCCACCCGGGCCGAGAAGGACGAGGCGTTGATCGACGAGATCCAGCGCTGGCACGCCAAGGGGCGGCCGGTGCTGGTCGGCACCCTGGACGTCAAGGAGTCCGAGGCGCTCGCCGCCGGCCTGAACGCCGCCGGGGTGCCCTGCGCGGTCCTCAACGCCAAGAACGACGACGAGGAAGCGGCGATCATCGCCGAGGCCGGCGCGTACGGGGCGGTGACCGTCTCCACCCAGATGGCCGGCCGGGGCGTCGACATCCGGCTCGGCGGCAGCGACCAGGCCGACCAGGAGCGGGTTGCCGAACTGGGTGGCCTCTACGTGATCGGCAGCGGCCGGCACGACAGCCGGCGGGTCGACGACCAGCTGCGCGGCCGGGCCGGCCGGCAGGGCGACCCGGGTGGGTCGGTGTTCTTCGTGAGCCTGGAGGACGACCTGGTCGTCCGCCACGCCTCCGACTCGGTGCCCGCGTCGCCACGGATGAACGCCGACGGCCTGGTCACCGACGAGCAGGTCGACTACGCGGTGGAGCACGCCCAGCGGGTCGCCGAGGGCGTCAACCACGAGATCCACCGCAACACCTGGCGTTACAGCGTGGTGATCGAGCAGCAGCGCAAGGCCCTCGCCCAGCGCCGGGAGCGGCTGCTGACCAGCGACGTGGCCGCGCTGATGCTGCTGGACAAGGTGCCTGAGAAGGCCGGCGAGATGGACGAGGACCTGCTCGCCCGGGCGGCCCGGTCGATCGCGCTCTACCACCTGGACCGGCTCTGGGCCGAGCACCTGTCCGAGCTGTCGGAGGTCCGCGAGGGCGTGCACCTGCGGGCGCTGGGCCGTCTCGACCCGCTCGACGAGTTCCACCGGGCCGCCGTGCCGGCCTTCAACAACCTGGTACCGGAGATCGAGGCCCGCACCATCGCCACGTTCAACGAGACCGAATTCGACGAGGGCTGGGAGCCCGACGACGGCACCCTGGTGCGGCCGACCGCAACCTGGACGTACCTGGTGCACGACAACCCGTTCGGCTCCGAGCTCGACCGTTTGATCGCCTCGATCGGGCGGCGGCTCAGCGGCGCGTCGCGCTGATCGCTGCGGCGGGGCTCCTGCTCACGCGCCACCCGGCGCGGCAGGAGCCCCGTTTTACGCCGTTTCGACCCGGGTTCCGCAGGGTAGTAGGGCGGGTCGGTCAAGTCGGAAGAGAGCAGACGATGACACAGGTGACGATGCCGGCTGGGCGGGCACGGAGGCGTACGGGAGCTGCGGACCAGTGAACCTGGACACGCGGGAACCCGTGGTGCACAACCTCGGCGTACTGGAGACCGCCGCTCTGTTGCGGGAGCTGACCGCCGGCCTGATCGCGCTGACCGATTTCGATGAGGCGCTGCTGGCGTTGGTGCGGGTCACCCGGGACGCCGTGGCCGGCGTGCGCTGGTGCGGGTTCACGGCGCTGCGCGCCGGTGAGCCGGCCGGCGCGGCCGCCTCCGACGAGCGGCTGGCCGGCCTGGACGACCTGCGCCACGGTCCGGACTCGCCGGCGATGAGCGCGATCCGGCGCCGCGAGATGATCCTGGCGGTCGACCTGGCCGGCGAATCACGCTGGCCGGCCTGGACGGCGCGCGCCCGGGACCTCGGCGTACGCGGGGTGATCTCCGCCCCGGTGGACATCGACGACCAGGTGATCGGGGCCATCAACCTGTACGCCGCCGGACCGAACCTGCTCACCCCGCAGCACCAACTGACCGCGATGCTGCTCGCCGAACACGCCGGTCTGCTGCTGGCCGCCGTCCGGGACCGGGGCCGGCAGGCCGAGATGGCCGGCGCGCGCGACGCCGAACTGCTGCTCGACGGCGTGATCGGCCAGGCCGTCGGCGTCATCATGACGCAGCGTGGCTGCCCGCCGGCCGAGGCGCTCGACGTGCTGCGTACCGCCGCGTCCTCGCTGGACATCCCGCTGCGCGAGGTGGCCGAGCGTCTGGTCCGGACGGTGTCCCGCCAGCGCGAGAACTGACCGACGCGCCGTACCCGATCTCCCGGTCGGCGACGGCGGCCCCTGGGCGGCGCGGCCGTCCTTCGGAGCTGAACCGTTCCGACAGCGCCGACCCGCGCCCGCTCTGGCACGCGGCGGCGATTCGGGCGGTGTCGTTTCGTGAAGACGGGACACGGGTAGCACCCTGGTACTGGTGAGCTGCGCCGACCCTGGGGAGGACCGATGCAGAGCCGGCTGCGGGTGCAGGGGCACCCCATCCAACCGATGCTCGTGACGTTTCCGCTCGGGCTGTTCGTCAGCGCCACCGTCTTCGACCTGAGCGATGTCATCGGCGGGCCGGCGTTCCTCGGCGAGGTCGGCTACTGGACGGGCGTCGCCGCCCTCTTCGCCGCCGCGATGACCGCGATCGCCGGCATGGTCGACCTGTGGGACGTGCCGGTCGACCGCACCCGCCGCACCGCCGTCGCCTTCAATCTGGTGAACGCGGCGATGGCCGGCCTGTTCCTGGTCACCTGCCTGGTGCGGGCGCAGTCGCCGCAGCGCGGCGCGACCGTCGCGATCCTGCTCACCGAGCTCGTCGCGCTGGCCGCCGGTGGTGCCGGCGTGCGCCTGGGCGCCCAGCTCATGCGCCAGTTCGACACCGGCCGCGCCGAGGTCGGCAGCCTCGACGCGCTCGCCGGCTCCACCGTCGAGGTCGCCCGCCCGCGTCCCTGACCGACCACGTACGACGGCAATTGGGTTGCCGCCGGCGGGGACGGCCGGCGAGGCTGACCGCCATGAACACCGAGCGGGAAGCCGACGAGTTGATCGCGGAGGCGGCCGCCGCGCCGGTCGACGGCTGGGGCTTCGACTGGTTGGCCGGTCGGGCCACCGAGGAACGTCCACCGTGGGGGTACGCCCGGCTGGTCGCCGACGCGATGGCGCAGGCGCACGCGGCGTTGGACGTGGACACCGGCGGCGGCGAGGTGCTGGCCGAGGTTCCCCGCCCGCCGAGGCTGCTGGCGGCCACCGAGGGCTGGCCACCAAACGTCGAGGTCGCCCGGCGCACCCTGCGGCGCGTCGGCGCCACGGTCGTGGCCGTCGACCCGGACGCGCCTCTGCCGTTCCGGGACGCCTCCTTCGACCTCGTGGTGAGCCGGCACCCGGTGCGCACGGACTGGGCGCAGACCGTGCGGGTGCTGCGCCCCGGTGGGCGGTTCCTGTCGCAGCAGATCGGCGCGGGCACGATGCGGGAGCTGAGCGAGGCGATCCTCGGCCCGTTGCCGCCGCCGTCGCAGCGACACCCCGAGCAGGCGGTGGCCGACGCCGAGGCCGCCGGGCTGCGCGTGGTCGACCTGCGCCGCGCCTCGCTGCGGGCGGTCTTCTCCGACATCGGCGCGGTGGTCTGGTTCCTGCGCAAGGTGATCTGGACGGTGCCCGACTTCACAGTGGACCGTTACCGCCCCCAACTGCACGCCCTGCACCACCGGATCGTCACTCGCGGTCCGTTCGAGGCCCGGTCCACCCGCTTCCTCATCGACGCCGTCCGCCCCTGACTCCGGCGGGCGTTCAGTGGGGATGGGACCGGTGGTGGTCCGCCAGGACGTCGGCGCCGAAGTCGCTGGCGGGGCGGCGCAGGACGGTGTGCGCGTGGTTGCCGTCCTCGGCGGTGTTGTCGTACTCGATCAACAGGTCGTCGCCCTGGACCCGGTAGTAGTGGCGCTGCCCGGGGCGGGTCGGCCCGGCCCAGGCGAAGTGCAGCTCGCCGCCGTCGAGACGCCGCGCCTCGCGGATGGCCAGCTCCGGCGGTAGCCGGTCCAGGTAGAGCGCGACCACCTGGTCCAGCAGCGCGCGGGCGGTCGGTCCCAGCCGGTCGGCCGGCACGCCGAGCGGCTCCAGTGGGGTGTCGACGTGGGCGCGGGTGGCGCTGATGATGTCCGCCGGGGCCTCGTCGGCGACGATCGCGGCGGATCGTCCGGCCGGGTCGAGCGCGTCGAGCAGGGCGCGGGCGAGGTCTTCTTCCACGCCGAGCGGCCGGGAGACCGGGCGGCCGGCGTACCGGACCGCCGCCGGGTTGGCACCGAGGAAGATCGGCGCGGGGGAGACCTGGTCGTCCACGACGGTCATGGTCACCGACAGGTGGTGCCCCTCCAGCCGCCACGACCAGCGGTCGTCGCGTGCCGGATCGCCGAAGACGGCGACCCAGTAGTCGCCGCTGTGCCGCCCGCGACGCCAGCCCTCGGCGCGGTCGAGGACCTCCTCCAGCGCGATGATCGCCATCGCCTGCGCGTACGCGGACGGGCTGAGCGCCGTGGCGAGCAGCCGGTGTGCGGCCTTGCGCCCGACGACGTCCAGCTCGGCGAGGCTGACGCCGGGTCTGGGCCGGGGCCGGTACTCCAGCCAGCGTCGGGCGGACTCGTCGTCGAACGGGTGCGTGGCCTGGTCACGGGCCGCCGGGTCGAGCGCGGCCAGCAGTGCCGTGCCGGCGGCGCGCATCTGCTCGGGCAGGGGATCTTCCACCGACCCTGTATACCTGTCGGCCGGGGTCGACGTCAGCCGGCGCGCAGCAGTTCGGTCATCTCCGGCAGGTCGAAGAACTCGGCGGTCTCCACCGCGGAGGGGGTGCCGTGCGCCGGGTCGGCTCCGGCCGCGAGCAGCGCGCGGACGGCGTCGGTGCTGCTGCGGAAGACGGCGGCGGCCAGCGCCGTCTGGCCCCGGTCGTTCACCCGGGTGTGGTCGGCGCCGCGGCTGAGCAGGGCGGCCACCGTGTCCGGGTGGGAGTGGTACGCGGCCAGGATCAGCAGCGTGTCGCCCTTGTCGTTGGTGAGGTTGACCGGCAGGCCGGCGTCGATCTGCGCGGACAGATCCTCGGTGGAGCCCGAGCGGGCCAGGTCGAACATCCGGTGCGCGAACGCCAGCGTGGCGGCGTCGAGGTCCTCGGTCACCGCTCCAGGTTAGGCCCTGCGGCCCTGATACGTTGCTCGGCCGGTGCGTGGGGGAGAGGGTTCCGATGGGTGAGACGGTGTACGTGGGCAACGCGGGTGTCGACGGCGCCACCAACGCCGGCTGGCTGCTCGGCCACTTCGCGCCGCCCGGGGAGGTGCGGCACAGCACCGACGTCGAGGTGAAGTGGGGCGTGCACCCGCCCGGGCAGGCCCGGTCGCGGTGGGCGACGGGGGAGCGGCGTACCACTCTGCTCGTACTCGTCCAGGGGTGTTTCCGGGTGGAGTTGCCGGACCGGACCGTGCGGTTGGCCGAGCCGGGCGACTACGTGGTGTGGGGCCGCGGGGTGGACCACTCGTGGTACGCGGAGCGCGCGTCGGTGGTGCTGACCGTGCGGTGGCCGTCGGTGCCCGGCTACCGGGTGGACCCTCCGGTGCTGCGCTGAGGTCGACGGGTGGAGCGTCCCACCAGTCGGTATTACCTACTAAACCTATAGGGTTTACCGGCTAGAGTACGGGAGCACCCCACCGAACGACCTCACGAGGACCGCCATGATCCACCACAGTCCGGAACGTGACCTGCTCGCCGTCGCCGCCCGGTGGGCCGACCCGACCGAATGGCCGGTGCCGCTGCGGTACGACGCCGCCGAACGCTGGTACGCGCGGCTCGCCGCCGACGACGACCACGAGGTGTGGGCGCTGAGCTGGCTGCCCGGGCAGGGCACCGACCTGCACGACCACGGTGGCTCGGCAGGGGCGTTCCGGGTCGTCGCCGGCGCCCTCACCGAGGAGACCGTCGCCGCCGGACGGCTGCGCCCACGGCTGCTGCCCGCGGGCGTCGGCCGTCGCTTCGGCGCCCGCCACGTCCACCAGGTGACCAACCGGGGCACGACGCCTGCGGTCAGCGTGCACGTCTACCGGCCGGCGCTGCGCCGGATGACCCGTTACCACCTCGTCGACGGGCGCCTGCGGGTCGCCGAGGTCGCCGAGGCCGGACGCTCCTGGTGACCGCCGCCCAGTCCCGAACCGACCCCCCACACCGGAAGGAACCGATGATGCAGACGACCGCCGAGCACTGTCCGGCCCCCGTACCACCGCCGGGCTCCCGGGGCATCGACCAGATCCTGGCCGCCGCCCGCGCCCGGCTCGACCGGCTCGACCCGGAACGCGCGCACCTGGCGTACCGGTCCGGAGCGCTGCTGGTCGACATCCGGCCGGCCGCCCAGCGGGCCGCCCACGGCGTGGTGCCGGGCTCGCTGACCATCGAGCGCAACGTGCTGGAGTGGCGCTTCGACCCGCGCTGCCCGGCCCGGCTGCCCGAAGCGGTCGACTACGACGTGCCGGTGGTGATCCTCTGCCAGGAGGGCTACACCTCGTCTCTGGCCGCCGCCGCGTTGCAGGACATCGGCCTGCACCGCGCCACCGACGTGGTCGGCGGGTTCGCCGCCTGGCGGATCGCCGGCCTGCCGGCTCTCGGCCCGACCCCGCTGCACCGCCCGTTCCCCCTCGCGTCCCCGGTCACCGCCGGCTCGGCGCGCCGCTGACCGCCACGCCGCACCGGTCGTGGCGGTCGTACCGCCATCTCAGGAGGCATCATGTCCGTCGTCGCCATTCCCACCCGCCCCCACCACCCGGCGGCCCGCGCGGCCCGCCCGCGCACCGGCCCGACCCTGACCATCACCCTCGACCTCGCGGCCGGACCGCTGACCCCCCGGCTGGCCCGCCTGGTGCAGCTCATCGGGGAGCTCGCCGAGTCCGGGGAGGGCCAGCTCCGCGCCGTCGAGGACGTGCCCCGGCCGCGTACGGCCCCGAGCCCCCCCGAGCCGGCCGCCGACGCGGACCACGTGCGCATCCTGGCCGGCTCGCGGATGGTCCTGCGGGGTGACCAGGTCATCGCGCTGACCCGCATCGAGTACGAGCTGCTGCTGTTCCTGGCCGAGCGTCCCCGACGGGTCTTCACCCGCCTGCAACTGCTGTCGAGCGTGTGGGGCTACGAGCACGCGGTGGCCCGGACGGTGGACGTGCACGTCCGGCGGCTGCGCGCCAAGTTGGACGGCGCCGAGGTGGTCACCACCGTCTACGGGGTCGGTTACCGGTTGGCCGACGAGGCGCGGATCAGCGTGGACCACGCCCGCTGACCACCGGCCGGGTGGCGGCCCGGACGTGACGTGACCGGCCCCGGTGAACCGGGCGGGGACCCCCGTAACGGGGCATCTCGGAGGCTCTGCTGTAATCATCTGGCTTCGTACGCAGAGCGAGCACCCGGCTCCGATGTGTTCGTCAATTGTCACATTCATGCAACGCAGCCGCCTCTTGACCCTCGCCCGGACGCCGGGAAGCATCGATGAAGCGGCGTCCCGGGCCGTGGGGAGATACCCGGACAAGCCCAAGGAGGACCATGTCGGTCAGCCCCGCCTCGTCGCGCGCCGGATGGCATACGTCCCAACCCGCGGTGCCCGGTCGACCCCCCGGCGGTCAGCGCCGCCCGGCGAACACGGCCGCGCCGATGCTCACCGTGACGCTGTCCATCCCCCTGGCCTGCGAGGAGTCGCTGACCCCGCCGGCACGTCGACTGCTCGAGGCGGCCCGCGAGATGCTGGAGCGGGGCGAGGCCGTCATCACCGGTACGGTGCCGGTCGAGCGCCGCCCCGACAGCGTGCCGGCCAACCGGACGCCGGCGCGGGCGCTCAGCCCGACCATTCCCGCCCTGCACATCCTCGCCTCGTCCCGTTCGGTGCTGCGCGACGACGAGCCGCTGCCGCTGACCCGCCTCGAGTTCGACCTGCTGCTGCACCTGGTCGCCCACCCCCGGCGGGTGTTCACCCGGCTGCAACTGCTCAACGCCGTCTGGGGGTACGAGCACGCCGGTGTCCGTACCGTCGACGTGCACGTACGCCGGCTGCGCGGCAAGGTGGGCGTGGACGTCCCCCTGGTCACCACCGTCTACGGCGTGGGCTACCGGCTGGCCGACGACGCCCGGGTCACCATCGACCGCACCGGCTGACCGCCGCCACCGCCGCACCCGACGCGGGGCAGGATGGTCCGGTGCGCATCCGTCCCATCTCGCCCGAGTTGCTCGTCGCCGAGCTGACCGCCCGCCTCGTCGACGCCGCCGCCACCGCCGAGCCGGCCCGGCTGCGGGTCGCGGTGGACGGCGCCCCCGCCGCCGGCCCGGACGACCTGGCCGCCGCGCTCGTCGACCCGTTGCGCGCCCGCGGCCGCCCGGTGCTGCACGTGCGCACCACCGACTTCCTGCGGCCCGCCTCGCTGCGCTTCGAACTCGGCCGGACCAACCCGGACGCCTACTACGAGAGCTGGGTGGACGAGGCCGGACTGCGCCGCGAGGTCCTCGACCCGGCCGGCCCCGGCGGCACCGGCAAACTGCTGCCCACCCTGTGGGACACCGACGCCGACCGGGCCAGCCGCGCCCGCTACGTCGACGTACCGCCCGGCGGTGTGGTCCTCGTCAGCGGTGCGCTGCTGCTCGGCGCCGGTCTCCCCTTCGACGTCACCGTCCACCTGGCGCTGTCGCCCGCCGCGCTGCGCCGCCGCACCGAGGTCGCCGGGCACTGGAGCCTGCCCGCCTTCGACAGGTACGCCGCGGAGGTCGACCCGGCCAGCTTCGCCGACGTGGTCGTACGCGCCGACGACCCCCGCCACCCTGCCCTCGTGGAGCCCGACACCAGCGCCTGACGGTCGCCGAAAAATGCCCGGTTTGATCGACTCGTCCGGCGGGTACTCGCCCGGCTCACAGAGCGCGGGTGACCGCCCGCGTACCGGATGCGACCGTGACCGGGGCTCCGCGCCGCCGGCACCCGGTGCACCTTGAGCCACTGGCCCAGGAAAGGCAGGCAGCGATGCTCGTCCACGACACGGTCGGTACGGGCCGATCCCAGACGGAGATCGACCAGATCCGGCTCTCCCTGCAGGCCCGCTACGACGAGCTGACCGCCGAGTACGAGCAGGCCGTCCTGCAGAGCCAGGTGCTGCGGCTGGTGGAGGTCGGCGACACGGCCGGCGACGACCAGGCCGACAGCGGCACCAAGACCGCCGAACGGGACACCGCGCAGTCCCTCCTGCGCACCATCCTGGACCGGCGCGCCCAGTACGAGCACGCCCTGGGCCGGCTCGCCGAGGGCACCTACGGCTGGTGCGAGGGCTGCTCGGCGGCGATCCCGGTGGAGCGTCTGGAGATCTTCCCGGCCGCCACCACCTGCGTGACGTGCAAGCAGACCCGCGAGCGGCGGGCCGCCTGAGCGAGGCCAGCGGTTGCCGGTCGGTCCGCGACACGATGGACTCCACCCATGGGTGACATCCTCGTGGGCACCGCGTCCTGGACCGACCGCACACTGCTGGACTCGGGCTGGTATCCGCAGACCGCGGACGACCCGGAGGAGAGGCTGGCCTACTACGCCCGGCAGTTCCCGCTGGTCGAGGTGGACGCCACCTACTACTCGCCGCCCGCCGAGGCGACCGCCCGGCTGTGGGCCGACCGCACCCCGGACGGCTTCACCTTCAACATCAAGGCGTTCAGCCTGCTGACCGGGCATCCCACCCGCGTCAGCGCCCTCTACAAGGACCTGCGGCCCGACACCGAGAAGAAGAACGTCTACCCCGACGACCTGCCGGCGCAGTCGTACGAGGAGGTGTGGACGCGCTTCCTGTCCGCGCTGGACCCGCTCGTCGAGGCGGGCAAGCTGGGCGCGGTGCTGTTCCAGTTCCCGCCCTGGTTCACCATCAAGCGGGCCAACAAGCAGTACCTGCTGGAGGTGGCGAAGCGCTGCGCGCCACTGCGGCCGGTCTACGAGTTCCGGCACGCCTCCTGGTTCGACGGCGACAACGCCGACGAGACCCTGGCGTTCCTGCGCGAGCACCGCCTCCCGTACGTCTGTGTGGACATGCCGCAGGGCCACCGCTCGTCGGTGCCGCCGGTGCTGGCCGCCACGGCGGACCTCGCGGTGGTGCGCTTCCACGGCCACAGCGACAAGTGGACGAGCAGGGACATCCACGAGAAGTTCGGCTACCACTACTCCAAACGGGAGCTGGCCGACTGGGCGCCGAAGCTGCGCGAGCTGGCCGGCGACGCCGAGCGGACCCACGTGCTCATGAACAACTGCTACCGGGACTACGCGCAGACGAACGCGAAGACCCTCGCCGGGCTCCTCGACGCCGACTGACCTCCGGTCGCCGACTCACCTCATCGAGGTGAGGCCGACTCACCCGTCCCGCCGGCAGGGTGGACACGGTGCGTGCGGACACCCCGGGTGGCGCACGCCGGAGACGACACGGAGGTGACGGGGATGACGGTTCGAGTGGTGACGGATCGACGGCGCGGTGCCGTCCTGCACGTGGTCGGCACGGCCGACGACTCCCGGCGCGCGCCGCAGCGCAGCCCGGTGCGGGCCCGCCGTGGCCCGGTGGGGCCGCCACGCCGCGACGACGACCGGCGGTGGGAGACCACGGAACGGAGGTCGACCGATGGCTGACACCATGATCTCGGCGTTCGAGTCCTCGCTGGACAAGACGAATCTGATCCTCAAGGACATCGAGGCCGCCTACGGCTGGCCGAAGGATCGGCGCAACCAGTCGTACGCGGCCCTGCGCACGGTGCTGCACCTGCTGCGTGACCGGTTGCCGGTGAACGAGAGCGTGGAGTTCGCCCAGCAGTTGCCGGTGCTGGTCCGGGGAATCTACTTCGACGGGTGGAACCCGTCGGACGTGCCGATCAAGCTCAACCGCGACGACTTCCTCTACGAGGTTCGCCAGGGCTTCCCGTACGACGTCGACGGCGGTGCGGAGCGCGTGACGCAGGTGGTGCTGGACACCCTGCGCCGGCACGTCACCCAGGGTGAGTGGCAGGACGTGAAGGACACCATGCCCAAGGATCTCGCCATGTTCCTCCCGTGAGCCGTGGGCGCGCGGGACACCTCGGGCGGGTCATCCGTCCGAGGTGTCCGCCTCGGCGGCCGACGGCACCCGGGACACCGCGCGCCCGGCCCGCCGGGCCAGCGCGGCGAAGGTGACGGCGTCGGTGACGGCGGCTCCGCCGGGGTCGTTGTTGAAGAAGACGTACGCCGGCTCGTCCGCGCCGAAGGCGTCGGTGAGTCGGCCCACCCAGGAGCCGAGGGCGGTACGCCCGTAGTGCGGCCACGGCCGGGCCCGCCCCTCGTGCAGGCGCAGGTACCCGAAGTCGGTGGTACGCCAGCGCGGGGCGACCGGCCGACCGAGCCGGTCCGCCCAGACCAGCGCCGCCCCGCGGCGCTCCAGCACCGCCCGGGTGGCGGCGGTCCACCAGGATGGGTGCCGAGGTTCCACCGCGACGCGTACGTCGGCCGGGAACAGCCGCAGCGTCGCGTCGAGCGCGTCGACGTCCGCCCGCAGGTTGGGTGGCAGTTGCAGCAGCACCGGCCCGAGCCGGTCACCGAGCGCGGTGGCCCGGCCGAGGAACCGGGCCACCGGTTCGGCCGGCTCCCGCAGCCGCTTGATGTGCGTCAGGTAGCGGCTCATCTTCACGGCCACGCAGAAGTCCGCCGGGGTCCGTGCCCGCCAGGCGGCGAAGGTGTCCCGCTCCGGCAGCCGGTAGAACGCGTTGTTGACCTCGACGGTGGCGAACCGGTCCGCGAAGTGTTCCAACCACAGCCGCTGCGGCAGCGTCTGCGGGTAGAAGCGGCCCCGCCAGTCCCGGTACTGCCAGCCGGACGTACCCACCAGAATCACCCCACCATCCTGGCATCGTCCCCGCCGTGGGTGAACCGCCCGTGTCGCCCCGGTTCGGCGTCTACGGTGAGGGTTAGAGAAGATCGCGCGTGGGGTACCACCCGCAGCACGACGGACCCCGACGTACGGCGGGGCGGCACACCCGAGGGAGTACCGATGGCACTCAACGACGATGACATGCAGACCACGGGCGGCGGCGGCCTGGAGGGCCCGGCCGACGGCGGTGCGACCCCGGGTCACCAGGACGGTGGCGCTGACGGTGGCGCGGAGGGTCCGGCCGATGGTGGCGCGACCCCGGGTCACCAGGACGGTGGCGCTGACGGTGGCGCGGAGGGTCCGGCCGACGGTGGCGCGACCCCCGGCCAGCAGGACGGCGGCGCCGACGGCAGCGCCCGGTAACGGTCCGTCATGACGCACCTCGACCCGCCGGGCGGCCACGGCCGCCCGGCGGTTCCGTCCGCCGCCGCGGCGCTGGCCCGCTGTGTGTCGGTCGAGCCGGCCAAGTTCGCCGCCGCGCACTGGGGACACACCCCGCTGCTGTCCCGCGCCGCCGAGCTGCCCGACCCGGCCGGCTTCACCGACCTGTTCAGCCCCGACGACGCCGACGAACTGCTGAGCCGACGCGGTCTGCGTACCCCGTTCCTGCGCGTCGCCAAGGACGGCCAGCTCGTGCCGGCGGCCCGCTGGACCGGCGGCGGCGGCGCTGGCGCGGAGATCGGCGACCAGGTGCTCGACGAACGGGTCCTGGAGCAGTACGCGGCCGGCGCCACCCTCGTTCTCCAGGGGCTGCACCGGATCTGGCCCCCGCTCGTCGACTTCGCCCGCGACCTGGGCCTCGCCCTCAACCAGCCCCTGCAGATCAACGCCTACCTGACGCCCGCCGGCAGCCAGGGCTTCGCCACCCACTACGACACCCACGACGTGTTCGTGCTCCAGGTCGACGGCCGCAAGCACTGGCGGATCCACCCCCCGGTGCTGCCCGATCCGCTGGAGAAGCAGCCGTGGGGTGGCCGCGCCGACGAGGTGTCGGCCACCGCGCAGGGCCCCGCCGCGCTGGACGTGGTGCTCGCCCCCGGCGACGCGCTCTACCTGCCCCGTGGCTGGCTGCACAGCGCCCAGGCGCAGGACGCCAGCTCGCTGCACCTGACCGTGGGCGTGCGCGCCCTCACCAGGTACGCCCTGGTCGAGGAGCTGCTCGCCCTCGCCGCCGAGGACCAGCGGCTACGTGCGAGCCTGCCGTTCGGCACCGACGTCGCCGACCCCGACGCCATCGAACCGGAGCTGACCGAGACGGTGGAAGCCCTGCGGGACTGGCTGCTGCGCGCCGACCCGGCCGCCGTCGCCGCCCGACTGCGTCAGCGTGCCTGGCCGGCCGCCCGCCCGGCGCCGATCCGGCCGCTCGCCCAGGCCGGCGCGCTGGCCGCGCTGGACGCCGACTCCCGGCTCACCCTGCGCCCGGGCCTGCGTTGGCAGCTCGTGCCGCACGGGCCGGACACGGTGGCGTTGCGGCTGTTCGACCGCACCATCACCCTGCCCGACTCCTGCGAGGAAGCGGTCCGGGCCGTGCTCAGCGGCGCGGTCACCCGCGTCGGGGACCTGCCCGGCCTGCCCGACGACGCCGACCGGGTCACCCTGGCCCGCCGCCTGCTGCGCGAGGCCGTCCTGGTCCCGGCATAGCTAGCCGACCGGGGCCGCGATCAGCTCGATCCGGAGGGTGTTCGTGACCTCGTCGGTCAGTTCGCCCTCCGCCCCGAACGAGATCGTGCCCTGGTCGGTGACACCGAAGACGAGTTCAACCGCGCCGGCCTTGAGCACCAGCGGATCGTCGCCCCCGGCGCCGGCGGCCACCACCGCGCGGATCGTGGTGATGGCGTCCACGAGGGTCGCCTCGACCGCGCTGTGCCGCAGCTCGTGCCGTTCCTGGAGATCCTCGGCGACGAGCGTGATGTCGATGGTGTGGGTCCTCTGGTGGGACTGACTGCCGCCCACCGTGACCTTCCAGCCGATAACCGGCACCCGGAGATCCAGGCCGCCCCCGTGTTTCGTGGTGACGACCGCGCTCAGGATCAGCTGGACCTCGCTGACCCGCAGGTCCCGTCCGGCGTCGGTCGTCGAGATGCCGGCCTGCTGCACCGCGTTCTTCACGGCACACACCAACTCGTCGACCGGCACGCTGCCGTCGCTCACGTACATGCCCCGCCCCTGCCCTTCTGCGCGATTGAGTGCCGACCGCTCAGACGGCGGCGGTGGCGAACGGGTCGCCGTAGATGGTGTAGGCCAGCCAGGTCGGGTCGAGCAGGTCGTCCTGCTGGTCGGTCCGCGCGGCGAGGGCCGCAGCGCCGAGCGTGGCGCCCGCGGCGAGGGACCTGTAGAACGCGGTCGCGAAGCGGACCGAGCTCTCCGAGCGCACCGCCCACAGTGTGCCGACGAACGCGCCCGCGCCGGACGACATGAACTGCTGCGCCCAACCGAGCATCCTGGTGTACGTCGGTGCCACGCCCGCGCTGCGGCAGGCGTTGATGAACACCAGCGGGCCGGCGTCCGCCAGCACCTTGCGGATGCTGGCCTCGGCGAGCAGGGCCGGCTTGAAGCGTCCGCCGTCCATGTCGATGAACGAGCCGTCCGACGAGAACGTGTTGTGGCAGGCGAAGTGGGTGGCGCCCAGCGCCCCGGAGTTGATCAGAGCGAGGAGTTCGTCCGCTCTGGTGATCGGTTCGCCGTCGCCCGCCCCGAGGATCGCCCGGATCGCGGCGACCTCCTCACGCGCCCCGGTGGGTGCCCTCGTCGGCACCACGAAGTGAGGGTTGCGCAGGCCGATCGTCGACGTCCGGCGCTGCCCGTACGTGCGACGCACGACCGGGACCCGCTCCACGAGAAAGCCGTCGTCACGCTCGGCGCTCAGGGGATACAGCAGCTCCCACGGCACCACGTCGTAGTCGGTGGCGATCGTGAACGCGCGCATGTCCGAGCCGACCTCCCAGAACTGGTCCCGGACGTCGGCTGGCACCAGCTCCGACCACAGTTGGATGCCGGCGGAGCGGATGATCGCGCGGGTCATCGCCGGGCTGTCGCGCGAACCGCCACCGGCCACCTGCTGAAGCTCCCGGATCGCGTTCTCGACGGCGGCGTTCGGGCTGTTCGTGACCGACTCGACGACCGGAGTGAACATCTTCGCGTGGGAGCGCACCTGGAAGGTGTAGCGGCTGCCATCGAACCGCACCTCCATCGTCACCTCACCCAGCCGTGCCTCCGGGTCGGCCATCGACGCGGTCCTCTCCGGCCCGTCGCGGAACGGCCCATCGTCCGCCACTGACACCTCGACGGACACCTCGGCGAGGAACGTGCCGCCGGCCCAGGCGGTCACGTCGATGCGATGCCGTCCGGCGGTACCAGCCCCGAACCCGAACCGGATCGGCGCCGGGTCCTCGTGCCGCTCGACGAGGACGGTCTGCTGAAGCGGTCCGTCGGCGTGCAGGCCGGGAGGCGCGTGGACGGTTACGGTGACCGGAGTGCCGCCGTCGGCGACGAGGAGACGCGGCATCGGTGCGCTCGCACCGTATCGAGGAGTTGGCCGGCCCTCGGTGACGATCCAGACCTCGACGCTCAACTCCCGGCCCACCGGGACCCGGGCGGGCGCCCGAGCCACCAGCAGTCGCCCTGGTTGCCGGGCGGCATCCGGAGTCGACATGTCCGGGGGTGCAGATGAGACCGGTTGATCCGAGTCGGACGGTGGCGCCGCGCGGGCCGGTTGTTGCCACGCCTCCACAGGCACGGAGCGCGACAGCAGCTCGGGCGTAACGAATTCGAGCAGCGCAAGCCTCCACTCCCGCTTTTCCCGCAGGAATCGGCTGTCCTCGTCCTCCAGACCAAGCCGCGGACGTACGGAGAGCAGGGTGACGCCACCGGGCACGGCGGTCTCGCTGGCGAACAGTCGGTCGACGGCCGCCTCGGCGTACGCTGTCTCGTCGATGCCGAACTGCCTGGTGACCGGCCGGCTCCGGGCCAGCACGACGTCCAGGAGCGGAACCCTGTCGCCCGCGAGCGCGGCACGGACGACCTGCGCCGGGTCGGTGACCCGCAAGCGGACGATGAACGACGCCCTGAAGTGGTACCGGTCGTCCCTGCTGGGCAGCAGGCCCTCGATGAGCACCGTTCGTTCGCTGATGTCGACCTCGTAGCGTGTGGTGAACACGCCGTCGGCCATCGACTGGCCGCTGTCGGCGACAGCCAGTCGCCCTCCGCTGTCCGCATAGACGAACACCGTGCCGGGCCGGGATGCCGAGTGGGGCAGCCGCGCCGGCTCTTCGCCGAGGATCAGCGGGACCGCCGGCCGGACGCCCTCGACGTTCGTCCCGTACGAGGAGGCGAGCCTGTCGACGAGGTCCCCGATGTCCGCCCCGATCGTGCGCGGACCGATGTGCCAGAACTGGTAGTCGGCGAGCGGCCGCAGAGATTCCGGAAGGTCGCTCTCGCGTGCCAGGATGGCATCGCCCACCAGGACGGGAACGACCGGAATCCGCCTTCCCAGGGCGACATTAAGCTGCCGCTGGAGCAGCGGGTCGCGCAGACGCTCTGCGGCGCGCGGCCCCGGTCCGACCACGACGATCAGCGCCGCCGCGTCGAGCAGCTGGCCTCCGAAGCCGCCGGGGAAGTCGTGGATGACGTTGTCGACGCCGAACCGGTCGGTAAGCGCGTCGTCGATCAGACGCCCGGCGATGCTCCCGTCGGTGCTGTAGCTCAGATAGAAGCTGACCATTTCGCGTACCGTAGCGGAGATCGGGAGTTGATTGGTCGCGCCGGCCGTCGGCTATTCGACACCCGACACCGGGTCAGCTTCCGAGGATCAGCAGCAGCGCGGTGGCCACCGCGCCCGCCCCGAGCACCACGGTGATCGGGCGCGGCCCGAGCACGGCGTGCCGGCGGTCGGCGAGCACCCGCGCCGGCACCAGGCCGATCAGTGGCCCGATCAGGGTCACCAGAAGCGCCAGCACCGGCATCCCGACCGCCAGGTCGCCGCCGTACCCGACGCCGAGCGCCCGCGCGCCGGTGCCCAGGGCGTACGCCAGCACCGCGCCCGCCACTCCGCAGAGCGCGAGCAGCGGGTTCACCGAACCGGGCAGCTCGCCGGGCTGTCCCGCCCGGTCGAGCAGGTCCCGGGCACGGGTGAGCAGCAGCACCGGGTCGATCGCCCCGATGCCGTTGGTGGGCGTGGGCGGGCCGCCGAGGCGACGGTCGCCGAGTCGGGCGCGTACCTGCTGCCACAGGTGGGCCACCTCGGCGTCGACGTGTTCCTGCTGCTCCCGTGCCGCGACCAGCTCCTGCTCGGCGGCGCGTACCTCGTCGGTGGCGTCGGCGACGGCCCGGTCGGCTGCCGCGCACTGCCGCTCGTACCAGGTGTGCGCCTCGGTGCGCTGCTCGCGGACCCGGGCGGTCAGCTCGGCCAGTCGCCGTAGCTGCGCCGCGTACGTCTCACTGGTCACCGGTTGGTTCATCGTGACGGTCCATACGGGATGATCACCTGTCCGGTGCGGTGCACCGCCCGGTCGAAGAAGAGCCCCCGCCACGGGCGGGGATACCAGTCCGGGCCGCCGGTGCCCGGGTAGAGCGAGGCGCCCAGCTCGCCGCCGTGCGCGTCGAGGGCCACCCACGCGCCGATCTGGTCGGTACGGGAGGCCGGGCCGCCCAGGTCGGCGCGCATCCGGGCCACGCCCCGCCACCAGGCCAGCACGTGGGTCCGCCGCTCCGGCCCGTCGTGCAGGATCCGGCGCAGCTGCTCCAGGCCGGTACGTCCACCGGCCGGCGCGGCGAGGGTGCCGGTGGCCGCGTCGACCGCGAACAGCAGCAGGTAGTGCGGGCTGTGCGCGCCGCCGAGACCGTCGGCCGTCTCGCCCATCAGCTCACCGAGGGTCTCCTCGTCGTACCAGGCGGCGTCGTCGGCCAGGTCCTCGTAGAGGGCGCGGGCGACCGGGTCGGCGTCGGGGTCGAGGCAGGCGATGGAGAAGCGCGCGGTGCCGGGCGGGTGTTGGCGGGCCAGCGATCGGGCCGCCGCGTCCAGCACGGCGCACGCCTCGTCGACGCGGGTGCCCAGCACCGCGAGGTTGCGTCCGGGGGCGCGGGGGAGCCGCAGGGCCGCCGAGCGGGCCTGCACGTCGATGATCTCGCCGAGCAGGGCCACCGGGTTGCGCGGTGCGTTGCCGTCGGCGGGCGCGGCGAGCGCGCGGTAGTCCGGGGCCTCGGCCAGCCGGGGTACCGCGTCGCCGTCGAAGAGACGCGCCGGCGCGGCGTCGGCCGGGCGCATCCCCCACAGCCGGTGCTGGAGCTGGCTCCACGTCTCCCAGTCGCTTGCCGACGGGATCCGGGCGACCTCGTTGCCCTCCACCATGCCCGACTCGGCGTTGACCACCGCGTGCCAGCGGGGCAGCGACTGCGCGGCGTCGTTGCGTTCGGCGAGGATCCGCAGCGCCTTGGGCAGCGCGATGCGCAGGGCGAACTGGGCGACAAGCGCCGGGCGGCCCCACAGCGCCTCGATACCCCGCACGTCCTGCGATGCGAGTACCAGGTGGATGCCCTGCGACCGCCCTCGGCGGGCCAGGTCCTCCAGCAGGTCGGCAGCCTCCCGGGCGAGCACGTCCCGGCCGGCCAGCAGCATCTGGAACTCGTCGACCACGGCGACGATCCGGGGCCAGTGCCCGGTGGGGTCGACCGCGCGCAGCTCGGCCAGCTTGGTCACCTCGTGCTTCTTGGCCGCGTCGGCGCGGCGGCGCAGCTCCTCGGTGAGGAACCGCAGCAGCGCCAGCCCGAACTCCCGGTCGGTGTTGACGTTGATCCCGACCAGGCGCATGTGCGGCAGCCAGCTCGGGTCGCGCCGGCCCTGCGCGAACCGGGCGAAGGACACCCCCTCCTTGAAGTCGAGCAGGTAGAACTCCAGCTCGGCGGGGGAGTAGCGGGCCGCCAGCGCGCCGATCCAGGCGAAGATCAGGTTGGTCTTGCCGGTGCCGGACGGCCCGCCGATCAGCGCGTGCGGCGGGTAGTCGCCGAGCGTCAGGCGTACCGGGCGGCCCTGCGGCCCCTCGCCGATCGGGGCGGTCAAACCGCTGGCCGAGTCCTCCCGCCACATCTGCTCCGGCGGCGGCAGCAGGTCGGTGAACGGGGTCGGCGGCGGGCCGGCGTTGACCCGGGCGGCGATCTCCCGGCAGGTCTCGGTGACAAGCGTCGCCGGCGGCGGTGGGTCCAGCCGGACCGGCAGCCCGGACGGCCCGCCGATCAGGGCGCCGGACGTCCCGGCCACCACCCGGGTCACCGTCGGGTCGTCCGGCAGCGGGATCCCCCGGACCACCAGGTGCACCCCGCACGCGGCACCGGCGCGTACCACCCGTTCCAGCTGGCCGCGCTCGTGCCGGCTCAGCTCGTCGCCGCCGAGCAGCACCGCCACCCGCCACGGCTCGGGGCGGCGGCCGGTCGCCGAGGCCAGCTCCCGCAGCGAGCCGTGCTCCCCGGCCAGCACCGTCTCGTTGATCCGGCGGATCTGCTCCACCAGGTCGTCGAGCAGCCCGCCGAGGCCACCCGGGCCGACGAAGGTGAGCAGCCCGGCGGTGCCCAGCGGGGCGAAACCGGCCAGGCCTCCGCCCAGGTGCTCGGGGTCGTACCCGATCAGTCGGACCGCCCCGGGGTCGGCGCGGCCGGCGGCGCGCAGCAGCAGCGCGGACACCACCGCGTCGCAGCCGGCGCGGTCGTCACCGGCGAGGTGCACGTGCCCGGCGTCGAGCAGCGGCACCAGCGCCGGCACCGGGTCGACGTCGTCGATGTGGACCGTGCCGATCCGCAGCGACCCCGGCGGCTCGGCCCGGCGGGTGGGCGTGGGTGTCCATCCCGGCCAGTCGGCGCCGGCGCAGCCGGGCGCCTCCCGCAGGGCGGCGTCGGCCGCGTGCCTGGCGAGTTGCGCGATGCGCGTGGAGTGCCGGGCGTCGATCTCGGCGAGCCGGCGGTCGCGTTGGGCGCCCACCCGCTGCGGTACGGCGGCGGCCGCCCGCCGGACCCGGGTCAGCCGCTCCCGCCCGGCGGTCAGGTCGGCCTGGGCGGCCGACAGCCGGGTACGCGTCGCGCCCAGCGCCTCACCGAGGGTCTGCCGGATCCGGGTGGCCAGTTGGCCGCGCCGGTCAGCCATCGGAACCCCGGCGGGTGGGCGCGTCCCGCCACGGGCTGCCCGATCGCGGCGCAAGCCCTCCGGAGCGCTGGGAGCCGTTGCTCGTCGGTCGCCGGCCGTTGCCGCCGGGCCGCTGGTCGGCGCGGGCCGGCGGGGGTGCGGTGTCCGGCCGCTCCGGACCGGCCGGGCGCTGGTCGGCGGACGGTAGGTCACGGCCGAGTCGGGCGAGCAGCAACCCGGTCGCCACGCCGGCGGTGACCGCCGAGTCGGCGGCGTGCGGCGGCTCCCCGGAGGAACGCGGCGGGGGCATCCGGCACACCCGGGTCAGCAGCGTCTCCAGCACCGGTGGCGGCAACCCGGGCAGCAGGTCCCGCACGCGCCCGTCCAGTTCGCCGCGCAGCCGGCCGAGGTCGGCGGCGCGTGGCGGATGCCCGAGCAGCTCACCGGCCAGTTCCCGCAGCAGCGGCGGCGCCAGCGCGGCCATGCCCAGCCCCACGTCGGCCGGTGCCCGGCGCAGTTCGGTACGCAACCGGTCCCGGTCGCCGGCCCGTACGCCCCCGACGACCCGGCGCAGCAGCTCCCGTGAGTCGTCCAGCCGCTCGTCGGGCTCGTCGTCTGCGCCCGAACGCCCGCCGGTCAGCTCCGCCACCCGCACCGACCACCAGCGGCGCATCCGGACCTGCTGGGCCGGTTCCGGGGCCACGCTGGCCGGACCGTCCTGCGGTGGCGTGTCGTGCCGGGGGGCGCGTTGCTCGGGGCGGGGCGGCGGGGCCCCGTCCCCGGCCAGGCCGATCGCGGCCAGGTACGCCGACAGCTGCTCCTGCGCCACCCGCAGCGCGTACCCGGCGCTCTCGGCGTGCTCGGTGGCGGCGGACAGCTCGGGCACCCCCATCGGGTTCGCCGACTCCTGGCGTACCCAGCGCAGCCGCTCGGCGGCCAGGCCGAACTTCTCCAGTGCCTGCCCGAGCAGGGCCAGCGGGAACTCCTCGCTGGCGGCGCGGACCTGCCCACCGACATCCTCGATGATGGACACGGCGGCCTACAGGGTGGAGACGTAGAGCTGCGCCTGCTCCACGGCGACGAGTGTCGCGGCGAGACAGTCCTCCAGCTCCTGGCTGGCCTGGGTCAGCGAAGCCTGGGCCGCCTCGACGGTCTCGTGCCCACTGCCCTCCAGCGCGCCGGCCAGGGTCTGCTGCGCCTCGGTCAGTTTCTCGCCGGCCGCCTGCACGGCTGTCTGCCCGTCCCCGATCTGTTGCAGGGCGACATCGATGGCAGCCTTCAGCTCGGCGACGCTCGCCACGGCGGAACCTCCTGGGGGCGGGGAGATCTCCATTAGAGCCTATCGGCGTCGCGGAAAGAACATCCGCCCTGTCGGTGTTCCTGCCCGCCTGTCCGGAAGGCACCCGGAAGCGCCGGGAGTCCGTTCTGTGGGAGTCCCAGTGCGAGAATTTCTCAACTATCGCGGAGCCAGCGCGGCCCGTACACCTCGGCGCCCAGGGCCGTGACCCGCTCGCGCAGCTCCCGGTCGGCGGTGACCACCAGCCGGCGGCGCCGCGGCGCGCCCGCGACCAGATCGACCACGCTGTCGTCGCCGGAGCCGGGGGCGGAGACCACCCGGACGTCGTCCGTGCCGGGCACGTCCCGCGCGGCCCCCTCGACCACCAGCACCACCTCGACGGGCGCGGGCAGTCGGGCCGGCAGCCCGACGGTCGCCACCGGCGCCAGGGAGTCGCGCAGCCGCGCGGCGGCCCCGGCGCGGTCCCGCCACCACCCGTTCGGGCGGGAGCCCACCACGTTGGCGCCGTCCACGATCAGCAGCGGGGTGTCATCCATGTCGCCAGCCTGCCACCACCCGGGCGGCCCGGGCCGGACCGCCACACCCGAACCGCCCGCGCGCCCCGTGCGGCGTTTGTCGGGCCCCGCGCCGGGTAGCCCCTGCCGACCGTGCCGCGCCCGACTGCGGAGGACAGACATGATGGGACCCGGTGACCTCGGCTCCGACCCGTGGGACGAATTCCTGGCCCGATACTTCGGCCGGGGTGAGGGAGGACGCCGACCGCCGCACCGGGTCGACATCACCCGCCTGATGACCGCCGACGCCCGGGAGATGCTGGCCGACGCGGCCCGCCGGGCGGCGCAACGGCACAGCAGCGACCTGGACACCGACCACCTGCTCTGGGCGGCGCTGCAACGCGAACCCCTGCGGGACCTGGTCCGGCGGGCCGGGGCCGACCCGGACACCCTGCTCAACGCGCTCGGTGGGAAGGGCGACGGCGCGCCGCGGGGCGAGGTGCCGCCCAACCTGTCGTTGACCCCGGCAGCCAAGCGGGCGCTGCTCGACGCCCACCAGCTGTCCCGGGCGATGGGCGCCAACTACATCGGCCCCGAACACATCCTCATGGCGCTGCCGCTCAACCCGGAGTCGCCGGCCGGCCGGATGCTGGCCGCCGGCCGGATCCAACCCGAGTCGTTGCAGGCCGCCAACGCCGAGCGTGGCCCGATGAACGGTCCGAAGCCGGACCGCGGCACCCCCACCCTCGACCAGTATGGGCAGGACCTCACCGACCTGGCCCGCAACGACCAGATCGACCCCGTCATCGGACGGGCCGACGAGATCGAGCAGGCCGTCGAGATCCTCTCCCGGCGCACCAAGAACAATCCGGTGCTGATCGGCGAGGCCGGCGTCGGCAAGACCGCGATCGTCGAGGGCCTGGCCGAGCGCATCTGCGACGGGGACGTGCCGCAGACCCTGCTCGGCAAGCGGGTCGTCCAACTCGACCTGGCCGGCCTGGTCGCCGGCACCCGCTACCGGGGTGACTTCGAGGAGCGGCTGAAGAAGGTGATCGACGAGATCCGGGCACACCGGGACGAGCTGATCATCTTCATGGACGAGATCCACACCCTGGTCGGCGCGGGTGGCGCCGGCAGCGAGGGCGGCATGGACGCGTCGAACATGCTCAAGCCGGCCCTGGCCCGCGGTGAGCTGCGCGTCATCGGCGCCACGACCCTCGACGAGTACCGCAAGAGCATCGAGAAGGACGCCGCGCTGGCCCGGCGCTTCCAGCCGGTGCTGGTGCCCGAACCCGGAGTCGACGACACGATCGCCATCCTGCGCGGGCTGCGCGACCGGTACGAGGCACACCACCAGGTGCGCTTCACCGACGAGGCGCTCGTCGCCGCCGCCGAGCTGTCCGACCGGTACGTCACCGACCGCTTCCTGCCGGACAAGGCCATCGACCTGATCGACCAGGCCGGCGCGCGGGTGCGACTGCGCACCCGCACCCCGGCGTCCGACGTGCGCGAGCTGGAACAGGAACTCGACGAGGTACGCCGGGACAAGGAACAGGCGGTCACCGACGAGCAGTACGAGCGCGCCTCGGCGCTGCGCGACCGGATCTCCGAGCTGGAGGAGGAGATGCGCCGCGCCAACGGCGACGACGGCTCCACCTCGCAGGTGCCGGAGGTGGGCCCGCAGGAGATCGCCGAGGTGGTCTCGCGGGCCACCGGCATCCCGGTCAGCCAGCTCACCGAGGAGGAACGCGACAGGCTGCTGCGCCTGGAGGGCCACCTGCACGAGAAGGTCGTCGGCCAGGACGACGCGGTCACCGCGGTCGCCGAGGCGGTCCGCCGCTCCCGCGCCGGGCTGGCCGACCCGGAGCGTCCGATGGGCAGTTTCCTGTTCCTCGGCCCGACCGGTGTCGGCAAGACCGAGCTGGCCCGCGCGCTGGCCGAGGCGCTGTTCGGCGAGGCGGACCGGATGGTGCGGGTCGACATGAGCGAGTTCCAGGAACGGCACACGGTCAGCCGGCTGGTCGGCGCCCCGCCCGGGTACGTCGGCTACGAGGAGGCCGGTCAGCTCACCGAGGCGGTACGCCGCCGCCCGTACGCGGTGGTGCTGCTCGACGAGATCGAGAAGGCCCACCCGGACGTGTTCAACATCCTGCTCCAGGTGCTCGACGACGGGCGGCTGACCGACAGCCAGGGCCGCACGGTGAACTTCAAGAACACCGTACTGATCATGACGAGCAACCTCGGCTCGGAGCTGATCACCGGCACCCAGCGGGCCGTCGGGTTCGGCACCGGCGCGCCCGGCAGCGAGCAGGAGAACGACGAGCTGCGCGAACGGCTCATGCGCCGCCTCCAGGAGAACTTCCGGCCGGAGTTCCTCAACCGCATCGACGAGGTGATCATCTTCCGCCGGCTGGAGGCCGAGCAACTGCGCGACATCACCGCGCTGCTGCTGGAGGAGACCCGCCGCCGGCTGCACGCCCAGGACATCCAGGTGGAGTTCACCACCGCCGGCATCGACTGGCTGGCCGAGCACGGGTACCAGCCGGAGTTCGGCGCCCGCCCGCTGCGCCGGGTGATCCAGCGCGAGGTGGACAACCACCTGTCCCGGATGCTGCTGGAGTCGTCGATCTCGCCCGGTCAGAAGGTCACCGTGGACGCCCGCGACGGGGCGCTCACCTTCGACGTCGTCGCGGGCGAGCGGGGGTACACCGCCGCCACGACGACACACCCGCGATGAGCGGGGCGCGACGAGGCGAGACCGAGGAGCCGCACGAGCACGCGGGCTCCGAGCAGACCCGGGACGAGGACGATCATCCCGACCCGATCCTGGCCTCGCCCACGGCGAACCCCCGCCGGACGCGGGTGCCGCCGGAGGGCCTGCACCCGAAGGCCGACCAGGACGACACCGAGACGACCGACCGCCCCTTGCGAGAGGAGACCTGATGGTACGCGAAGCCCGGCTCGACCCCGAGGTGGAAGTGCTCTGGGAGGACTTCCACGCCGAGGTCAACGTCCCGTCGGAGCAGTTGCGCACGTGGCTGCTGACCCGGGGGTCCGGTGAGGAGTCGTTCGGGTCCAACCCGACCCTCGACCTGCCCCAGCCGGGGCGGGAGATCCTCAAGGTGCTCAACAAGCGCAAGGTCGACCTCACCCCGGAGGACATCGAGGTGATGCGCGAGGCGGTCGAGCGGATCCGGGAGCTGATGGACGCCAAACCGTCACGCGGCAACGCCGACGACAGCTGGCGGCACTCGCTGCTCGACCTGGGCCACGACCCGCTCGTCGAACGCTGACACCGCGCCACGACGCGGGCGGCGCCGTCCCGGACCGGGTACGGCGCCGCCCGCGTCGTCCTACTGGCCCCGGTCGGGCTCCAGGCTGCCGATGGTCAGCCCCGCCGCGTCGGCCGCGGCGTCCCGGTCGCCACGGGTCTGGTCCTCGCGGCTGAGCAGATTGGCGTACTCGGTGACGTCGGCCGGGTCGGGCACCTCCGGCAGGCGGCGCAGGAACGCCTCCACCTCGCGGGTGGCGGCGGTGTGCGCGGCGGCCGCCTGGCGCAGCAGTTCCCGGTCGTCGGCGGGTGGGTAGAGGTCCGTCATGGTCGGCGCTTACCCCGCCAACGGGCGTTCGCACCGCCGCCGGCGGGCCATCACCCGCCCGGGTGGGCTCACACCCCGCTGGGCTGGCGCACCCCGAACCCCGGGTTGCGCAGCAGCCAGTCCAGGTAGGTGGGGTGCGGCGCCAGCGAGTCGGTGTACGCCGCCTTGGCCATCTGCAGCACCAGCGGGGCGCTGCGGGCCGCGGGGGAGTCCGGGTGCCAGCCCAGCAGCAGCCGCCAGCGCAGCGGGACCCCGGCCAGCCGGCGGGTGACCAGCCCCGCCACCGGCCGGAACGTGGCCTGGCACAGCGCCACCGCCACGCCGGCCTCCACCAGGTCGACGCAGCCGCGGATGTCGGTCTCGTACACCTTGCGCGGAGCGAAACCGGCGCGGGCGCAGGCGGCGGCGAAGCAGTCGCTGAAACAGCCGTCACCCGGTGCCGCCACCCACTGCTCGTGGCGCAGGTCGGCCAGGCGTACCTCGTCGTGGTCCGCCCGGGGGTGGGTCTCGGGCAGCAGTACCAGCACCGGGTCGACGGACACCTCCCGCCAGCGCAACCCGAACCCGACGGACGGGCTGGCGTCGCCGCACACACCCGCCAGCGCGAAGTCCAGCCGACCGCCCGCGACCAACTGCGCCAACTCGTCCACCGACCAGGAGGCGTACGTGGTGATCTGGGCGGGTGGATGCTCGGCGGCCAGCCGGTGCACCAGCCGGCCCAGGATCGGGCTGTTCACCCCGCCGAACCGGTAGCACGGCGGCGCGTCGCCGGAACCGGCCAACCGGGCCGCCTCGTCCTGCAACCCCTTCATGGCCGGCAGCAGCACCCGGGCCCGGGCCAGCACCAGCTCACCGAGCGCGGTGGGACGCGCGCCGCGCCGGTCCCGGTCGAACAGCGGACCGCCGAGTGTCCGTTCGATCCGCTGAAGCTGGGCGGTGAGCGCCGGCTGAGCCAGGCCGAGCGCCGACGCCGCCTTGGTCACGCTCCCCGTCTCCGCGATCGCGCAGACCACCCGCAGGTGACGCAACTCCAGGTTCATACCGTGACGGTAGGACTACGCCGCAGTCGGCGGAAGAGCCTGAAGGGATCGGTGAGATTGAATGCACAGGCGGTGTCGCCGATCAGCCGCGCGGCGGCTCCGGTAGGTCCGCCAGGTAGGTGGGCCGCCGGGTCACCGCGTCGCGGACCTTGTCCACCACACCCACCGCCGGCTCGACGATCCGGTTCCACGGCGGTGTCGCCGGGGTGCCCGGATGCGGCCGGGTCGGTGCCGCCTCCTCGGCGATCTCCAGCCGGTTGCCCAACCGGATCAGCTCCTCCGGGGTGGCCACCGCGCGCAGCTCGGCGACCAGCCCGCCCACCCCCTCGACGTGCCGGCGCACCCGGGCGGCGACCTCGGTCAACGTCTCGTCCGTCAGCCCCTTCAGGACGCCCAGCAGCGCCGCGTCGGCGTCGATCTCGGCGTCCACCCGCCCGTCCGCGTCCGGCAGCGCCGCCCGCGCGGCCGGAAGCAGGTACTGCTCCTCCGCCGACAGGTGCCGCGACAGCGCGGCGGTGAGCACCGCCAGACCCTCCTGCGGCGTGGCGTCCGGGCCCGTCAGCTGGTCCAACAACGTCAGCAGCTGCTCGTGCTCCCGGTCCACGATGTCGGCGATGCTGCGGCCACCGGGCCGGAAACCCTCCTCGGGCGTGGGCGGCAGCGGCGGCAGGGGAACGGCGGACATGGTGCCCTCCTCGACTGGCGGGCGGAAGCTCCGGCAGGGACGTACGGTCGACCGCGGCGATACCCGGACGCGCTCGCGGCGAAACCGGGCCCGTCGATGCGTCCACCCGCGCCGCAGGTGCGCCGGCCCGTCGGCCGGCTCGGGCTGGTATGAAGAGGCGATGACGAGCGAACCCACCGCGGAGGTCGTGGACCTCTGCCGCGACCTGCTGCGTATCGACACCACCAACACGGGGGACAACGACACCAGCGTCGGCGAGCGCTGCGCAGCCGAGTACGTGGCGGAGAAACTCGCCGAGGTGGGCGTCGACTCCGTCCTGCACGAATCCGTCCCGGGACGGGCGAACGTGGTGGCCCGCATCCCCGGCGCCGACCCGAGCCGGGGCGCGCTGCTGGTGCACGGCCACCTGGACGTGGTGCCCGCCGACGCCGACGAGTGGTCGGTGCACCCCTTCTCCGGCGAGGTGCGCGACGGCTACCTGTGGGGTCGGGGCGCCATCGACATGAAGGACTTCGACGCCATGGTGCTCGCCGTGGTGCGGCACTGGCAGCGCACCGGCGTCCAGCCCCCGCGCGACATCGTGCTCGCGTACACCGCCGACGAGGAGGCGGGCAGCGACCACGGCGCGCGGTTCCTGGTGGAGAACCACCGCGACCTCTTCGACGGCTGCACCGAGGCGATCGGCGAGGTCGGCGGCTTCTCCTACTCGGTGAACGACAACCAGCGGCTGTACCTCATCGAGACCGCCGAGAAGGGCCTCGACTGGCTGCGGTTGCACGCCAAGGGCCGACCCGGGCACGGCTCGATGGTGCACGACGACAACGCCGTCACCGCGCTCGCCGAGGCCGTCGCCCGGATCGGCCGGCACCGCTTCCCGGTCGTGGTCACCGACACCGTGCGGGCGTTTTTGGAGGAGGTGTCGGACCTGCTCGGCGTCGAGCTGGACCCGAACGACCCGGAGACGGCCATCGCCAAGCTCGGCCCGATCGCCAACATCATCGGCGCGACCATCCGCAACACGGCCAACCCGACCCGGCTCAGCGCCGGCTACAAGGACAACGTCATCCCCGGCCGGGCCACCGCCACCATCGACTGCCGCAGCCTGCCCGGCCAGTCCGAGCTGCTGGAACGGCAGCTGCGCGAGCTGGTCGGCCCGGACATCGCCATCGAGTACGTCCAGCGCCAGCCGGCCCTGGAGACCACGTTCGACGGCGACCTGGTCGAGGCCATGTCGGCGGCACTGCGCGCAGAGGACCCCGGCGCGCGTCCCGTTCCGTACATGCTCTCCGGCGGCACCGACGCCAAGGCGTTCTCGCAGCTCGGCATCCGCTGCTTCGGTTTCGCCCCGCTGCGGCTGCCCGCCGATCTGAACTTCTCCGCGTTGTTCCACGGCATCGACGAGCGCGTTCCGGTCGACGGACTACAGTTCGGCGTGCGGGTTCTCGACCGGTTCCTCCGCACCTGCTAGCCGTGTCCGGTAGCTGCACCCGGCGCGTTACCTCCCCATCGTGAAGGGACTGCCCCACATGACCGACCAGCACGGTGAGCTGGACGCCGCTCTCGAGCGGGTGATCGAAGCGGCCCGTCACCACCTGGCCGCCGTACGTGCCGCGCAGGGCCGCGTCGACGACGACGACGTCTGGCAGGCGTACGTGGCGTTGAACAACGCCTCCTTCGCGTACGACGAGCGTCTGCTCGACGCGTTCGGCGAGGTGACGCCGTGGGACGTCGACTCGATCGACCCGGACGAGGCCGACGAGCGTTTCGGCGGCCCCGAGGGGTCCGAGGCCAGCGACCCGCACCCCCGCGTCATCTCGGTGCGTCAACGCCGCGACTACCGGGTGCCGAGCGTCTCGGCGCTGCTGCGGGTCGCCGAGGCGGCCCGCCGCGAGGGCACCCCGGAGGACGACGAGCCGGCGCCGGTGGAGGGCGTCGGCGAGGCGGTGCTGGAGCTGCTGCAGAGCGGCGACGGCTCGCTCGGCGCGCTTGACGTGCCCGAACTGGAACCCCTCGACGGCGTGGTCATGGTCAGCGAGGTGGGCACCCCGGTCGACCTGGAGTCGTTCGACGACGACGACGCGGTCGGCCCGTTCCAGCCGGCGGCCGACGACCGGCTGGTCGGGCGACTCGACGAGCACCCGTTCATGGAGCTCGACGACGACCACGACCACGCCGGGCACCAGCACTAGGTGGTCCGACGCCCGGGGCCCGTCGCGGCCCCGGGCGTCACCCGTTCAGTAGGACAGGCCCGGCTGCGGCTGGTTGACCCGTCGACGGCGCAGCACCACCTGCCGCGTGCCGTCGCGGAACAGCCGCACCCGGGCCAGCTCCCATCCGGAGAACTCCGCCTGGATCGCCAACTGCGCCGCGGCGGTCAACCGGTCGACGTTCGGCGGCAGCCGCAGCGGCGCGTACTCGTAGTCCATGTCACCCATGCTGCCCAGCCCAGCGGCCGTCCGCCACCCCTTGCGGGGTGATCGACGCCGCTGCCGTGCCGGGCCGGCGGGTCAGCCGTCGCGCTCCGGGTAGCCCACCGGGACGGCGGAGACGTCGTCCAACGCGGTGATGATCTCCTCGGGGAGGGTGATCCGTTCCACCTGGAGCGCGCCGAGCAGTTGGCCCACCGTCCGGGCGCCGAGGATCGGCGCGGTCACGCCCGGCCGGTCCCGGATCCACGCCAGCGCCACCTCCAGCGGCGACACGCCGAGCCCGCCGGCCGCCGTCGCCACCGCCTCCACGATGCTGGAGCAGCGCGGCTCCAGGTACGTCGCCACGAACCGCTCGAAGTGTGGCGAGGCGGCGCGCGAGTCCGCGGGACGGCCGTGCCGGTACTTGCCGGTGAGCACTCCCCGGCCCAGCGGCGACCAGGGCAGCACGCCGAGGCCGAGCGCGTCGCAGGCGGGCAGCACCTCCCGCTCGACGCCCCGCTCCAGCAGCGAGTACTCCACCTGGGAGGCCACCACCGGCGCCCGGCCCGGCCAGGCGGTCTGCCAGGCGGCGGCCCGCGCGGTCTGCCAGCCGGAGAAGTTCGACACGCCGACGTAGCGGACCTTGCCGCTGGCCACCGCGTGGTCCAGGGCGGCCAGGGTCTCCTCAAGCGGGGTGTCCGGGTCGTACCCGTGCACCTGGAACAGGTCGACGTGGTCGGTGCCGAGGCGGCGCAGCGACGCCTCCAGGGTCCGCAGCAGGTGCCCGCGGGACCCGTCCCGACGCCGGCCGCTGCCCGGGCGCAACCCGGCCTTGGTGGCGATCAACAGCTCGTCGCGGGGGACGAGGGAGCCCAGCAGCGAGCCGATCACCGACTCGGCGTCACCGTCGCCGTACACGTCGGCGGTGTCGATCAGGTTGCCGCCCGCGTCCAGGTAACTCTTCAGCTGGGCGGCCGCGTCGTCGGCGTCGGTGTCCCGACCCCAGGTCATGGTGCCGAGCGCGAGCCGGGAAACCGCCAGCCCGCTTCGGCCGAGCGGTCGCTGTTGCATGGGTGAACCTTATTTCGAACCTGCCGCCACGGATATCCTCGCTCCCGTATCTCTGCCGGTTCCGCCGTCACGGGCTGCCGTGATGGAGGGGGGACCAAAGGTGTCGAGCCGGTGATCGGGTCCGTTACCGGCATTGCGTAACCTGATGCGACCTGTGCCACGGATGGGGGAGGACCAGTGCGACTCGGGCTCAGCCTCGGATACCAGACGGCGTGGAGCACGCCGGCCGACCACCTGGCGTTGGCCCAGGAGGCGGACCGGCTCGGCTACTCGGTGGTGTGGGCGGCGGAGGCTTACGGCTCCGACTCGCCAAGCATGCTCGCCTGGATGGCCGGCCAGACCGAACGGATCGACGTCGGCGCTGCGGTGATGCAGATCCCCGCCCGTACGCCGGCGGCCACGGCGATGACCGCGGCCACCATCGACGCGCTCTCCGGCGGCCGGTTCCGGCTCGGCCTGGGCGTGTCCGGCCCGCAGGTCTCCGAGGGCTGGCACGGGGTGCGCTTCGCCAAGCCCCTCGCGCGGACCCGCGAGTTCGTCGACATCGTCAAGCTCGCCATCGCCCGCAAGGAGGTGGCGTACGACGGCGAGCACTACACGCTGCCGCTGCCGGACGGACCCGGCAAGGCGCTGCGGTTGGGCTTCCACCCGCCCCGCGAGCACATCCCGATCTACCTGGCCGCGGTCGGCCCGAAGAACCTGGAGCTGGCCGGCGAGATCGCCGACGGCTGGCTCGCCGTGTTCTACGCCCCGGAGTTCGCCGACGAGCAGCTCGCCTCCGTCGCCGCCGGACGTGCGAAGGTCGGCAAGGAGCTGGCGGGTTTCGACGTGGTGCCGTCGGTGCCCGTGGTGATCGGCGACGACGTGGCGTCCTGCGCCGAGCTGGTCCGCTGGTACGCCGCCCTCTACGTGGGTGGGATGGGCAGCCGGCAGCAGAACTTCTACAACCAGCTCGCCACCCGGATGGGCTACGGCGACGCCGCCCGCGAGGTGCAGGACCTGTACCTGGCCAAGCGGCAGCGCGACGCGGCCGCCGCCGTGCCGATGGAGTTCATCGACCGCACCTCGCTGCTCGGCCCGAAGGAGCGCGTCGCCGAGCGGATGCGGGAGTACGCCGCCGCCGGCGTCACCACGCTGTCGGTGTCGCTGTTCGTGGCCGACCGGGACAGCGGCGTGCAGACCCTGCGGACCGTCGCCGAGGCGCTGGACCTCTCGGGAGTCGGCGAGTGACCTGGGTCGAGGCCATCGTCCTGGGCATCGTCCAGGGACTGACCGAGTTCCTTCCGGTCAGCTCGTCGGGGCATCTGCGGATCACCTCGGCGATCTTCTTCGACCGTGACGCCGGGGCGTCGTTCACGGCTGTCACGCAGCTCGGCACCGAGGCGGCCGTGCTGATCTACTTCGCCAAGGACATCTGGCGGATCACCCGGACGTGGCTTGTCGGGATCAGGGACTCCTCGGTGCGTTCCAGCCTCGACTACCGGATGGGCTGGTACGTGATCGTCGGCTCGATCCCGATCGGGCTGTTCGGTTTCGTGTTCAAGGACCAGATCAAGACGGCCGGACGCAACCTGTGGGTGGTGGCGACCACCCTGATCGTGTTCGCGTTCGTGCTGGCGTTCGCCGAGTACTGGGGGCGGCAGACCCGTACGTTGGAGAACTTCCGGATGAAGGACGGCGTGGTGATGGGGTTCGCCCAGGCCATGGCGCTGGTCCCCGGAGTCTCCCGGTCGGGTGGCACGCTCACCGCCGGTCTGCTGCTCAACCTGACCCGGGAGGCGGCGGCTCGGTACTCGTTCCTGCTGGCCATCCCGGCGGTGGTGATGTCCGGCGTGTTCAGCCTCGGTGACGTCTTCGAGCCGTCCGCTCCGGGCACGTCGGTGCCCACTGTGGCCCAGACGCTCGTGGCGACGGTGATCGCCTTCGCCATCGGTTACGCGGCCATCGCGTGGCTGCTGCGCTACGTCGCGCACCACACCCTGTACGTCTTCGTGCTGTACCGGGTCGCGCTGGGCACCCTGGTCCTCGCGCTGCTGATGACCGGCACGATCAGCGCCACCTGATCCGTCCGTTGCCGCGCCGGCCTCCGCTCCCCGCCCGGGGACCGGGGGCCGTCGCGTTTCCGGGGTGCCGGGCGGGTGCGCCCCGCACTTCGGTGCATTTTTGCTCAATCGCCACAGAGCGCACCTAGTCTTTCCCTGTCGGGGTCGACGTCCCGGACGAGACGCGCGGGAGAGGGGCGAGGGTGACCGCCAGCGGCGCGAGGCGCGGGCGGGACAGGCCGCCACGGCGCAACCTCATCGCGGTCCTGGCGATCGTCGCGCTGTCCGGCGCGTTCTTCGGCTACGACCAGGGCGTCATCAGCGGGGCGCTGCGCGACATCCGGCAGACCTTCGACGCGAACACCTTCGCCGTCGAGGTGGCGGCGAGCTGGGTGACCCCCGGGGCGCTGGTGGGCGCGCTGCTCGGTGGTCACCTGGCGGACCGGATCGGTCGCCGGGGCGCGCTGTGGGTCGCCGCCGTCGCGTTCGCGGTGGGCACCCTCGTCCAGGCGTTCGCGCCGGTGATCGGGGTCATGTTCGGCGCCCGGCTGATCCTGGGTCTGGGCATCGGGGTCGCCTCGGTCGCCGGCCCGATGTACGCGGCGGAGGCCGCGCCGCAACGGATCCGCGGCAGCCTGCTGGCGCTCTACCAGTTCTCCACCACGTTCGCCATCTTCATCGGCTACCTGGCCGACGAGCTGTTCGAGGCGGGCAACTCGTGGCGTTACCTGCTCGCGGCGGCGGTGCTGCTGGGTGCGGCCCTGGCCCTGGTGACCACCGTGATCCCCGACTCCGCCGTCTGGTACGTCGGGCGGGGCGACAAACGCCGGGCGGAGGCCTCGCTCAAGGCGACCGTGCCGCAGCGCAAGGTGCCCGAACGGCTGCACGCCATCGAGGAGAGCCTCGCGGCCGGCAAGGCGGGTTGGCGGGAGGTGCTCTCGCACGAGTGGCGGCGTCCGTTGGTGCTGGGTGTGGGCCTGGCCCTGTTCCAGCAGTTGACCGGGATCAACGGGATCATCTACTACGCCGACTCGATCTTCTCGGCCGCCGGGTTCCACACCCCCCAGGCGCAGCTGGCCGCGACCACCTGGTCGATCGGCGCGGTCGACTCGCTCTTCACGCTGGTCGCGGTCGCGTTCCTGGACCGGCTCGGTCGACGGCCGTTGCTGCTGGTCGGGCTGCTGGGCATGGCGGTGTCGCTCGTGGTGGTCAGCGTCAGCTTCGCGAAGATGGACCCGTCGGCGCAGACCGCCGGAGCGACCGGGCACCATCCCACCGACGCGGGCATCTTCCTGCTGGTGGGCGTGGTCCTGTTCGTGGCGTTCTACGCGATGTCGATCGGCCCCACCGCCTGGACGGTCATCAACGAGATCTTCCCGGGGCGGATCCGGGGCCGGTGCGTGGCGATCGCCTCGGCCACGCACTGGGGTTCGGAGTACCTCATCACCCAGTTCTTCCTGACCCTGCTCGACACCCTGGGGCGGTCGGGGGTCTTCGCGCTGTTCGCCGGCACCTGTGTGCTGGGCTTCCTGTTCGTGTGGCGGTACCTGCCGGAGACCAGGGGCAAGACCCTCGAACAGATCCAGCGGATGTGGCAGACCGACGATCAGGCCCGTGGTCCGCACCGTGCCGGCGGCGGGTCTCGCTGATTCCGGTTTCTGACCCGCGAGGCCAGGAACCAGGCGTACTTTCGAACCGAAGCCGCCCAAAACGGATCTCTAGGACAAAGCGCCCTATTGGGGTAGAGCCTTCGCTCACCCGGCGCCGACTCCGCTCGGGACGGCGGCCCCTGACCGACAGTCACGAAGGACCAGGACAGTGCATCTGACACCAAGGGAATTCGACAAGCTGACGATCCTCTCGATGGCCGTCGTCGCCAACGCCCGCAAGGCCCGGGGGGTGAAGCTCAACCACCCCGAGGCCGTCGCGGTGATCTGCGCCGCCGCACTGGAGGGCGCCCGGGACGGCAAGACCGTGGAAGAGGTCATGAACGACGCGCGCAGCACTCTCAGCGCCGACGACGTGATGCCGGGCGTGCCCGACATGCTGCCCATGATCCAGGTCGAGGCCGTGTTCACCGACGGCTCCCGACTGATCACCGTGCACTCACCGATCCAGTAGGCGCACCAGCGCAGAGCGGTCTCCAGGAAGGCGGAGCAGACATGACCAAGCAGCATCCCGGGCCCAACTCGAAGCATCTGCGACCCATCGGCGGCTACGTCCTGAGTGACCAGCCGCTGGAGTTGAACGAGGGCCGACCGGTGACGGAGGTCGTCGTCCAGAACACCGGCGACCGACCGATCCAGGTCGGCTCGCACTTTCACTTCTTCGAGGTCAACCGCATGCTCGCGTTCGATCGCGAGGCCGCCTTCGGCAAGCGGCTGAACATCCCCGCGACGACGTCGATCCGTTTCGAGCCGGGCGACAAGAAGACGGTGCAGCTCATTCCCTTCGGTGGCCTGCAGCGCGTGTACGGGTTCAACGGGCTGGTCCAGGGGTGGACCGGCAGCCAGTCGGCGCCGAGCTACCGGCCGGACCGGACTGAGGCGATCCACAACGCCAAGACCCGGGGCTTCAAGTTCGGCCCGGAGAAGCAGGACGACTCCAAGGGCGACAAAAAGTAGATCCACTATCCCCGCAGGGCTGCCAGCCTCGGGCAGGAGATGATTCGATGAGCCAGATATCTCGGCAAGAGTATTCGGGAATGTTCGGCCCGACGACGGGTGACCAGATCAGGCTGGGCGACACCGACCTGTACATCGAGATCGAGAAGGATCTCCGGGTCCTCGGCGACGAGGTGATGTACGGCGGGGGCAAGACCCTGCGCGACGGCATGGGCGTACAGAACCAGTACACGAACGCCGAGGGCGGCCTGGACCTGGTCATCACCAACGTGACGATCGTCGACGCGACCCTCGGGGTGGTCAAGGCCGACGTCGGGGTCAAGAACGGCAGGATCGCCGGCATCGGCAAGGCCGGGAACCCGAACACCATGGACGGTGTGACGCCCGACCTGGTCACCGGTCCGGGCACCGAGGCGATCTCCGGCGAGCATCTCATCCTGACCGCGGGTGGCATCGACGCGCACGTGCACCTGGTGACGCCGTTCCAGGCGCAGGCGGCCCTGAGCAACGGCGTCACCACCCTCTGGGGTGGCGGCACGGGCCCGACGGACAGCACCAACGGCGTCACCATCACCCCCGGCCCCTGGAACATCCAGGCGATGATGCGGGCCTTCGAGACCATCCCGGTCAACATCGGCCTGATGGCCAGGGGTAACAGCACCGGCCGCGCGCCGCTGGTGGAACAGATCATGGCGGGCGCGCCGAGCTTCAAGATCCACGAGGACTGGGGTGCGCCGCCGGCGGTGATCCGGGCCTGCCTGGACGTCGCCGACGAGTTCGACGTGCAGGTCAGCATCCACACGGACACCCTCAACGAGAGCGGCTACCTGGAGGACAGCGTCGCCGCGTTCGAGGGCCGGACGATCCACACCTTCCACACCGAGGGCGCCGGTGGTGGGCACGCGCCGGACGTCATCAAGATCGCCAGCCAGATGAACGTGCTGCCCAGCTCGACCACGCCGACCGTGCCGTACGGCATCAACAGCCAGGCCGAGCTGTACGACATGATCATGGTCTGCCACAACTTCAACCCGAAGGTCCCCTCCGATGTGGCCTTCGTGGAGAGCCGCATCCGGACCGAGACGATCGCCGCCGAGGACGTCCTGCTCGACGAGGGCGTCATCTCGATGATGCAGAGCGACTCGCAGGCCATGGGACGCGTCGGGGAGACGTGGCTGCGGACCATCCAGCTCGCCGGGCAGATGAAGATCGCGCGCGGCAAGCTCGCCGAGGACTCCAGCGCCAACGACAACTTCCGGGTGCTGCGGTACGTCGCCAAGATGACCATCAACCCGGCCATCACCCAGGGCATCTCGCACGTGGTGGGCTCGGTGACCCCGGGCAAGATGGCCGACCTGGTGCTCTGGGAGCCAGCCTTCTTCGGCACCAAGCCGAAGATGGTCCTCAAGGGCGGCATGATCGCCTGGTCGATCATGGGCGATCCGAACGCCTCGCTGCCGACGCCGCAGCCGGTCTACTACCGACCGTCCTTCGGCGCGATGGGCAGCCAGCTGGCCAAGAACTGCGTCACCTTCGTGTCCCGCGCCGCACACGAGGCCGGGGTCGCCGAGCAGCTCGGCCTGCAACGGCAGGTCATGCCGGTGTACCGGACCCGGAGCCTCACCAAGCGCGACATGGTCCGCAACGACCGGACCCCGAAACTCGAGGTCGACCCGGAGACCTTCGCGGTGACGATGGACGGCGTGCACGCGACAGTGCCGCCGGCCCGGAACCTGCCCCTGAGCCAGCTCTACTTCTTCAGCTGACCCCCGGAACGCCCCGCGCCGCCCCGCGTGGTCGCGGCGCACCATGGAAAGGAGACGCCCGTGCTCGTCGAATCGGTGCTGGGCAACATGAACGAACCGGACTGGACGCTCCGGCTGAAGGAAGCGCGCATCGACGACCTGGTCCTGGACCAGTGGGACGCCCAGAAGAGCCGGATCCGCAAGATGACCAGTTCCGGGGCGGAACTGTCCGTCGCGCTGGCCCGGGGGGTCCGGCTGCGCGACGGCGACATCCTCGCCTGGGACGACCTGAGCGCCACCGCGGTGGTGGCCCGGGTGCAGTTGGGCGAGGTGATGGTGGTCCACCTCGACAGGTTGCGTGGCGAGTCGGCGGAGCTGCTCATCCGCTCGGCCGTCGAACTCGGTCACGCGATCGGCAACCAGCACTGGCCGGCCGTGGTGAAGGGCACCAGGATGTACGTCCCGCTGACCGTGGACCGCAAGGTCATGGACTCGGTGATGCGCACCCACGCGTTCACCGGCATCACCCACGAGTTCGTCCCCGGCACCGAGGTAATCGCGTACCTCGCGCCGCACGAGTCGCGGCGGCTGTTCGGTGGCGCCGACTCGACGCCGCACTCCCACCTTCCAGCCGACCTCAACTGAGCGGGGCCGGACGGTGCGCACGATGGCGGAGACCCTGAAGCTGCTGCAGTTCGGTGACTCGGTCTTCCCGGTCGGGGCCTTCTCCTTCTCCAACGGGCTGGAGATGGCCGTCGAGCACGGCGTGGTGCACGACCGGACGACTCTTCAGGACTTCGTCCGGACGGTCACCCGGCTCGCCGCCACGGCAGACGGGGTGGCCCTGCTCGCCGGTCACCGGGGCGCCCGTGCCGGCGACCTCGACCGGATCCGGCAGGCCGACGAGGCCGTGCACGTCCGCAAGATCAACGAAGAGATGCGCACCATGTCGGTCCGGATGGGCCGCAAGCTGGCCGAGGCCTCGACCCGGATCGTCGGCGAGACGCTGCTCAAGAAGCGGATCGACGAGTCGGCGAACGGGGTGCCGGTCACCTATCCGGTCGCGCTCGGCGTGGTCTTCGCCGACCTCGGTGTCGGCGAGGAGGACGCGTTCGCGGCCCACCAGTACGGCGCGGCCTCGACGGTGCTCAGCGCCGCCATCCGGTTGATGCGGGTCGACCACCTCGACGCGCAGTCGATCCTCTTCGCGGTCAACGAGCGGGTCACCGACGACTACCGCGAGGTGCGCACCGCGAGCCTCGACGACATGCAGACCTTCGGACCGCACGCCGACGTGCTCGCCGCCGCGCACCAGCACGTGCACGTGCGGATGTTCATGAGCTGAACCGCATTTCCCAGACACGTAGCAAGGAAGGACAGGTCACCGCATGAAGTCGGCAAGTCGTATCGGAGTGGGCGGCCCGGTGGGCAGTGGCAAGACCGCGATCATCGAGGCGGTCGTGCCACGACTCGTGGAGAACGGGCTGCGAGTCCTGGTGATCACGAACGACGTGGTCACCACGGAGGACGCGAAGCACGTCCGGCGGGCGCTCACCGGCGTCCTGGTCGAGGAGCGCATCATCGGGGTGGAGACCGGGGCCTGCCCGCACACGGCCGTGCGGGAGGACCCGAGCATGAACCTCGCCGCCGTGGAGGACATGGAGTCCAGGTTCCCGGACAGCGACGTGGTGCTGATCGAGAGCGGCGGTGACAACCTCACCCTGACCTTCAGCCCCGCCCTCGTGGACTACTTCATCTACGTCATCGACGTCGCCGCCGGCGACAAGATTCCGCGCAAGAACGGCCCGGGGATCTCCAAGTCCGACATCCTCGTGATCAACAAGACCGACCTGGCGCCCTACGTGGACGCCGATCTCGACCTCATGGCGAGGGACGCGGACGTGACGCGCAACGGCAAACCGGTCATGTTCACCAACTGCAAGACCGGCGAGGGCATCGACGACCTCGTCTCGTTGATCCGCCGCAACGCGCTCTTCGACGCCGAAGTGGTCGCATGATCTCACTGGACACTGCCCGGGAGCTGGCGCCGTACCAGGACCAACCGGCCCAGCTACCCGCGGCGTCCAACGGCAAGGTCGGGATCCTGCGCCTGGGGTTCGAGCGGCGCGGTGACCGCACGATCCTGCGCGACCTCTTCCGGCAGTCGCCGCTGCTGGTGCAGCGCGCGCTCTACTGGGACGAGGAGATGCCGGACCTGCCCTGCGTCATGATCCTCACCACCTCCGGGGGCGTCCTGCAGGGGGACCGCCTCCAGATGGACGTCACCCTGGCGCCCGGCAGCCAGGCGCACCTGACCACCCAGGCCGCCACCAAGATCCAGCAGATGGACGCGAACTACGGGACGCAGGTCCAGCGGTTCACCCTGGGCGAGGACACCTACCTGGAGTTCCTCCCGGAACCCGTGATCCCCTACCGGGCCAGCCGGTTCGTCACCGACACCCGGGTGTGCCTGCCGGAGAACGCCACGATGCTGTACGGCGAGATCCTGCAACCCGGGCGCAAGTACTACCGCGACGGCGAGCTCTTCGCGTACGACCTCTTCTCCTGCTCCCTGCGGGCGGAGCGTCCCGACGGCCGGGCGCTGTTCGTCGAGAAGTTCGTGGTGTCCCCGAAGGATTTCGGCGTGGCGCGGGTCGGGGTCATGGACCGCTTCCACATCTTCGGCAACGTCGTGCTCCTCACCGACCCCGAACGGGCGGCGCGGGTCTTCGAGCGGACCTCGGCACCGGTGTGGGACGAGCGGACCCCGCTGGCCAGTGCCGTCGGCCGGCTGCCGAACGACGCGGGTCTCATCTTCAAGGTCCTGGGTCAGGAGACCGAGCCGGTTCGCGCCGCGGTACGCGCCTTCTGCGTGGCCGCCCGCGAAGAGGTGACCGGCCGGAGCTTCCCGCAAGCGTTCAGCTGGCGTTGAGATGGCGAGGAGAAGTCCGTGACCGCAGTGGCACACCGGTGGGACAGGCTGGGTGACGGCAACCCGCTGGTCGGGTTCGTCGACGCCTGCCTGCGCGGGCCGGCGCAGGTCCTGCTCCAGAACAACCCGCTCACCGGCGTGCTGGTCCTCGTCGCGGTCGCCTGGGGTGCGTTCGAGAACGGGCAGCCACGGGTCTTCGGGGGTGGCGTCGTCGGCCTCGTCGTCGGCACCGCCACGGCACTCGCCCTGCGGGTGGACGAGGGATCCCTGCGCAAGGGGCTGTTCGGCTTCAGCCCGTTCCTGACCGGCATCGCCGTGCCGACGTTCCTCGACCAGCGGCCGTTGATGTGGCTCTACCTGGTGCTCGGCGCGATCGGTACGACAGTGGTCACCCTTGCCCTGAACGCGATCTTCAAGACCTGGGGGCTGACCGCGTTCACCATGCCGTTCGTGCTGACCACCTGGGTGCTGCTGCTGGCCGCGTACCAGTTCGACCGTTTCACGGTGCTGACCAACCTCAAGCCGATGTTCCCCGGTGAGGGGCAGCTGACCGGTGGCCGCTTCGACTGGGACCTGATCCCCACCTTCCTGCGCGGGGTGTCCCAGGTCTTCCTGATCGACAGCTGGGTCACCGGGTTGATCCTCCTGGTGGCGCTGCTGGTCAACTCCCGCTGGTCGGCGCTCTTCGCGGTGCTCGGCAGCGTCGTGGCGACCCTGCTGGCGCTCTGGTTCGGCGCCGACGCGACCTCGCTGGACAAGGGCCTGTTCGGCTTCAACGCGGTGTTGACGGCGATCGCGGTGGGCGCGGTGCTGCACCGCCCCGGCGCGCTGGTGACCCTCTACACCCTCTTCGGCATCGCCCTGACGCTGTTCGTGCAGATGGCCCTGGCCACCGTGCTCACCCCGCTGGCCATCCCCGTCCTCACCGGACCCTTCAACATCGCCACCTGGCTGCTGCTGCTGCCCAAGCGGCACTTCGCGCCGGTGCCCAACCACGAACGCGCCAGGGAGACCGTCGTCTCGACGGTGAAGCACTCCGTCTGACCGTACCGAGAAAGAGGTGAGGTCCATGCTCGCTCAGCAAGCGGTCGACTCGGGCGACACCGCCTGGGTGCTCGTCTGCACCGGCCTGGTGCTGTTCATGACGCCGGGCCTGGCCGCCTTCTACGGCGGGATGGTCCGCACCCGCAACGTGCTCGCCATGTTGCAGCAGAACATGATCGCGTTGGGCGTCGTCAGCCTGACCTGGGTGCTGGTGGGCTACACCATCGCCTTCGGCGACGACGCCGGCAGCGGCCTGCTGGGCAACTTCGAACTCTTCGGGCTCACCAACCTCGGCGTGCCGCCGGCACCCCACCTGCACGTGGTCGCCGGCCAGGTGACCGTCCCCACCCTGGCGTTCGTGGCGTACCAGATGATGTTCGCGGTGATCACCCCCGCGCTGGTCACCGGCGCCACGGCCGGCCGGCTGAAGTTCCTCGGCTGGGTGGTCTTCCTGGCCGTGTGGTCCATCGTGGTCTACGCGCCGATCGCCCACTGGCTCTGGCACCCCGACGGTTGGCTGGCCCGGTTCGGCACCCAGGACTGGGCCGGCGGCATGGTGGTGCACGCCTCGGCGGGCGCGGCAGTCCTGGCCGTCCTGCTGGTCGTCGGCCGTCGCCGGGGCTGGCCGCACACCGCAGCCCCGCCCAACTCCATCCCGCTGACCATCCTCGGGGCGGGCATCCTGTGGTTCGGATGGTTCGGCTTCAACGGCGGCGACGGGCTCCAGGCCAACGGCGTCGCCGCCCAGGCGGTGATCAACACCCACCTCGCGGCGGCCGCCGGCATGCTCGTCTGGCTGGTCGCCGAGCGGGCCAAGGACGGTCACAGCACCGTCGTGGGCGGCGTCTCCGGTGCCGTCGCGGGCCTCGCGACGATCACCCCGGCCGCCGGGTACGTCAACACGCTCTCCGCCATCGCCATCGGCGCGATCGCCGGCATCGTCTGCCACACCGCCCTGCGCCTGAAGTACCTGCTGCGGCTCGACGACGCGCTCGACGTCCTCGCCGTGCACTTCGTCGGCGGCATGCTGGGTTCGCTCCTGGTCGGGTTCTTCGGCAACGCCGGCACCAACCCGCTCGGCAAGGACGGGCTCTTCTTCGGCGGCGGCGGTTCGCTGCTGTGGCACCAGATCGTCGGCGTGGTCGTCGTGGTGGCCTTCTCCTTCGTGCTCAGCTGGGCGATCGCCGCCGCCGTGCAGGCGACCCTCGGACTCCGCGCCCCCGTCGACACGCAGGACGACCTCGACCACGCCCAGCAGGGCGCTGACGCGTACCACCTGGGCGGCGTCGCGGCGCTCAACGGCACCGGCGCGCCCGAACGTCGCCGCCGGACCGGCGGAGACCGTTCCGCCCCCCGTCCCGCCGGCCCGAACCCGACCGGCCAGCCGGCCCGGCTGGTCACCGCCACGGTGGACCCGGCGCGCCTGCCGACCACCCGCGAGCTGCGCGAGGCCCTGCTCGGGGCGGGTGCCACGTCCATCGTCGTCTTCGACGCGACGGTCTCCACCGCCGAGCCAGCCGCCCGTGCGCTGCCCCGGGGCTACTGGCAGGACCAGGATCTGCTGGACCGCGCCCGGGTCGAGGTGGTCGCGCCCCAGGGGGCGGTGTCCGCGGTGCTCGTCGTGCTCGACGGGTACGGCGCCGACCGGTCGGACAGTTTCGTGCAGGATGTCCAGCCCGCCACGGACGTACGGTGACGTGCCCCGCGAGGTCCGCGCATGCCGGCGGGAACGTCGGTCGGGGGCAGGTCATAGGGTGATCCCGTGGCGACCCTTCTGCTTCTGCGACACGGCCGGACCACCGCGAACGCCGACGGTGGGCTGGCCGGCCGTCAGCCCGTCGAGCTGGACGACACGGGCCGGGCCCAGGCGACCGCCGTGGGCGAGCGCCTGCGGGCGGTGCCCCTCGCGGCGGTGGTGACCAGCCCGTTGATCCGCTGCCGGCAGACGCTGGAGCTGGCACTCCCGCAGGCCGCTCCGGTGGTGGAGGAAGGGTTCATCGAGTGCGACTACGGCAGCTGGGAGGGCCAGCCGCTCAAGAAGCTGGCCAAGGAACCGCTCTGGCCGGTGGTCCAGCAGCACCCGAGCGCCGCGGTGTTCCCCGACGGCGAGGCGATGGCGGCGATGGCGGCCCGTGCCGTGGCGGCCGTCCGCGCCTGGGACGCCCGGATCACCGCCGAACACGGGGCCGAGGCGGTGTGGCTGGCGTGCAGCCACGGCGACGTGATCAAGGCGATCGTGGCGGACGCGCTCGGCGTACACCTGGATCTCTTCCAGCGGATCGTGGCCGACCCGGCGTCGGTGACCGCGATCCGGTTCACGCCGCTGCGGCCGTTCCTGGTCCGGCTCAACGACACCGGCGGCGACCTGGCCGCGCTGGTGCCGCCGCCGGCCAAGCGGCGCCGGCGCGCGGCGCGTGCCACCGACTCGGACGCGGCGGTCGGCGGCGGGGCCGGTGCGTCCCGGTGAAGCACGTCACGACGCCCGGCCACCGTGGCGCGACAGGCCCCCGCGGCGTCGTGGTCGACGCGCCGACGGTCAGCCCGGTCGCCGCCACGCCCGGGTGCGACCCCTGGTACGCCGGGCGCGCCGCCCTCGCGGCGATTCGGGTCGGTGGGGTGCGCGGCGCCCTGGCGGGCCGGATAGGGTCGTGGGTATGACCCACCAGGTGCACGCCTTCGAACCGCCGGAGCGGTTCGTCGCCGGGACCGTCGGGCCGCCGGGGGAGCGCACGTTCTTCCTCCAGGCCCGCGGCGGCGGCAGGCTGGTCAGCGTCGCGCTGGAGAAGGTCCAGGTCTCCCTGCTCGCCGAGAAGCTGGAGGAGCTGCTCACCGAGGCCCAGCGTCGCTTCGGGGTCGACCTGCCCGAGCTGGCGCCGGTGATCGGCGACAACGAGCCGCTGGACACTCCGGTCGACGAGGAGTTCCGGGTCGGGACCCTCGGGCTGGCCTTCGACGTCGACACCGCGACCGTGGTGATCGAGGCGATCGCGGCGGGCGAGGTCGAGCCCGAGGTCGAGCTGGGCGACGAGGACGACGACGAGGACGACGAGGACGACGACGAGCCGGACGAGGACCTGGACCGGCTCCGGGTCCGGCTCACCCCGCAGGCGACCCGCCAGTTCATCGAGCGGGCGCGGCGTGTGGTGAACGCGGGCCGGCCGCCCTGCCCGCTGTGCGGCCAGCCGTTGGATCCCGCCGGGCACCTCTGCCCGCGGCACAACGGTTACCACCGGTGACCTCGTCCGGCCTCCAGCCTCGCCAGGACGGCGACGCCGCGCTGCGGCTGCTGCGTGACGGCGTGCTCGACCTGGAAGGTCGGCTGGTCGACGCGTCGAACACGACGTTGCGCGGCATCCTGACCCTGGACGGGGTGACCGCCCGCTGCGTCTACAAGCCGGTGCGCGGCGAGCGTCCGCTGTGGGACTTCCCGGACGGCACCCTCGCCGGTCGGGAGGTGTCGGCGTACCTGGTGTCCCGAGCCACCGGATGGGACCTGGTGCCGCCCACCGTGCTGCGCGAGGGCCCGTTCGGCCCGGGGTCCTGCCAGTTGTGGATCGACGAGCCGCAGGACGCGGAGCCGCTCGTCGGTTTCCTGCCCGCCGGGGAGCTGCCGCCGCGCTGGTTCCCGATCGCCGCGGCGCGGGACGACGACGGGGCCGCGTACGCCCTCGCCCACGCCGACGACCCCCGGCTGGCCCGACTCGCGGTCCTCGACGCGGTGATCAACAACGCGGACCGCAAGGGCGCCCACGTGCTCGTCGGCGACGACGACCGGATCTACGGCGTGGACCACGGGGTGTGCTTCCACGTGGAGGACAAGCTCCGCACGGTGCTCTGGGGCTGGGCCGGCAAGCGGTTGCCGCCGGACGCCGTGGAGATGCTCGACGGGCTCGCCGGGCAGCTGTCCGGTGCGCTCGGCGCGGAGCTGGCCGACCACCTGACGATCAGCGAGATCGCCGAGCTGGCCGGCCGCGTCGACAACCTGCGCGAGACCTGCCGCTTTCCGCAGCCGCCGGAGGACTGGCCGGCGATTCCCTGGCCACCCATGTGACCCCGCTGTCATCTTGATCACCCGTACGGCGACGCGGGGCCGTCGTACGGCTGGCTAGGCTGAGGCCATGGAGTCTTGGGCTGGACATGAGGTGCCACGGCTGCCGGGCAGGGGCGAGCCGTTGGCGTTGTACGACTCGGCGCGGCAGGCGGTCCAGCCGAGTGTGCCGGTCGACGCGGGCAGCATGTACGTCTGCGGCATCACCCCGTACGACGCCACCCACCTCGGCCACGCCGCCACCATGATCACGTTCGATCTGGTGCAGCGGATGTGGCGCGACGCCGGCCGTCCGGTGCGCTACGTGCAGAACGTCACCGACATCGACGACCCGCTGCTGGAGCGCGCGGCCCGCGACGGCGAGGACTGGGTGGTCCTGGCGATGCGGGAGACGGCGCTGTTCCGCGAGGACATGGAGGCGCTGCGGATCATCCCGCCGGAGCACTACGTGGGCGCGGTGGAGTCGATCCCGGACATCGTCGACAAGGTCGAGATGCTGCTCAAGGACGGTGCCGCGTACCGCCTCGACGACGGCACCGGCGACGTCTACTTCGACATCTCCGCCACCGGTCGGTACGGCTACGAGTCCAACCTGACCCGCGAGCAGATGCTGGAGATCTTCCCGGAGCGCGGCGGTGACCCGGACCGGGCCGGCAAGCGCGACCCCCTGGACCCGCTGCTGTGGCGCGGCGCCCGCGAGGGTGAGCCGTCCTGGCCGGGTGGCGAGCTGGGCGCGGGCCGCCCCGGCTGGCACATCGAGTGCGCCGTGATCGCCCTGAACCTGCTCGGCGACCGGATCGACGTCCAGGGCGGCGGCAACGACCTGCTGTTCCCGCACCACGAGGCGTCCGCGGCGCACGCCGAGCGGTTGACCGGTCAGGCGCCGTTCGCCGAGCACTACGTGCACGCCGGGATGATCGGCCTGGACGGCGAGAAGATGTCGAAGTCCCGCGGCAACCTGGTCTTCGTCTCGCGGCTGCGCGCCGACAAGGTCGACCCGATGGCGATCCGGCTGGCGCTGATCTCCGGGCACTACCGCAGCGACCGCACGTGGACCGACGAGCTGCTCACGGCCGCACACGAGCGGCTGGACCGTTGGCGCCGGGCCGCCGCTGCGCCCGCCGGGCCGTCCGGAGCCGCGCTGCTGGCCGGGGTACGCGAGCGCCTGGCCGACGACCTGGACACCCCTGGCGCCCTGGCGGTGGCCGACCGTTGGGCCGACGCCACCCTGGCGGGAACAGCGGAAGACCCCGAGGCCCCCATCCTGTTCACGAATACGGTGGACGCCCTCCTAGGCATCCGCCTCTAGACCACCCCACCCCACCCCACCCACCCGGCCCCACCCGGCCCTACCGGGTTGATCATGAGGTTGACGGGCACTTCGATCTCTGTCGGAGCCGTCAACCTCATGATCAACCGGGGCGGGGCAGAGGGGCGGGGCGGGGCGGGGGAGCTGGGCGGTGTCAGCCCAGGACCAGGCCGGGGTCGGGTTCCGGGTCGGGGGTGGGGCCAGGGATCTTGTACTCCTCGGTGAGGGTGGTCATGGGGCCGGGCCAGGTGGCCTGCGCGACCTCGATCGGCTTGCGGTTGGCGTCGTACGCCACGTGCAGCAGGTGCAGCACCGGGGTGTCGGGTCGGATCTGGAGGGTTTCGGCCTCCTCCCGGCTGGGCTGGCGGGCGCTTATCGTGTCGGTGGCCGACACGTACCGCCGGCCGGTGGCCTCCTCGGCCTCCTGGTAGAGGGGCCGGCCGAACGCCACGACGCGTTCCAGTGAGGTGCCCGTGGTGTCGCGGGGCAGGAACCATGAGGCGCCCACTTCGACGGGGGAGTCGTCGGTGCGTACGAGGTGCCGGCGGCAGAGCAGTTCGGTGCCGTCGGGCACTCCGAACGCGTCGGCGACCTCGGCGGGGGCGGGGGAGCGGCCGACCGAGACGAGTTGTTGGCGGTACCGGGCTGCCAGGTCGGTGTGGTAGCCGCGGAAGCCGCCGTACCGGCCTCGGGAGAGCCGGTTGAGTCGGCGCCGGGTGCCCCGGACGTACGTACCGGAGCCGGGTTTGGTGATCAGGATGCCCTCGACCCGTAGCTGGTCGACGGCGCGTTGCACGGTCTGTTTGGCGACGCCGAACATCTCGGCGATGGCCGGGATGGACGGGAGTCGTTCGCCGGGTCCCCAGTCGCCGCGGCGGACCTGGGCCTTGAGCTGCGCGGCGATCTGCCGGTGGGGGAACTCGGCGGCGCCGGGGTTGATCTGCACACCCGCCTCCTTGATCACATCTAGGTTCCTAGGATGCCCTAGAGGGTGTGACGGCGCCACCCTCGACACACGGAAAACGGGCCCCCGGACCACGAAGGTCCAGGGGCCCGCGACAGAACAGTGCTACCAGGAACCGGCGGTGGGGCCAGCCGAACCGCCCCGGCGGCGCAGGTACTTCTCGAACTCCTGGGCGATCTCGTCACCGGTCAACGGGGTGATGCCCTCGTCGCCGACCCGTTCCTCCAGCTCGCGCACGTATTCGCCCAGCTCGGCGTCCTGCTCGGCGGCGCTGCGTACCCGCTGCTCCCACTCGGCGGACTCCTCGGCCAGGTCGGCCATCGGCACCGGCAGGTCGACGACCTCCTCGACCCGGTGCAGCAGGGCGAGGGTGGCCTTCGGGCAGGGCGGGTTGTTGGCGTAGTGCGGCACGTGCACCCAGAACGACACGGCGTCCACCTCGGCGCGGGTGCACGCGTCGTGCAGCACGCCGACGATGCCGGTCGGCCCGTCGTAGCGGGTGGGGGTGAGCTGGTAGCGCTCGGCGGCCTGCGCGTCGGAGGCGCTGCCGCTGATGGGCAACGGCCGGGTGTACGGGACGTCGGCGAGCAACGCCCCGAGCAGCACCACCCGCTCCACCTCGAGGCTGTGGCAGATCTCCAGCACCTGCTCGCAGAACGTGCGCCAGCGCATGCTCGGCTCGATGCCCCGGATCAGCACCACGTCCCGTTCGGTGCCTTCCGGGCTGGCCACCATGAACCGGGTCGTCGGCCACTCCACCCGGCGGGTCTCCCCGTCGGCCATCGTGATCGTGGGTCGGCTGACCTGGAAGTCGTAGAACTCCTCCGGATCCAGTTCGGTGATCTGGCGGGCCTGCCACACCTGCTCCAGGTGCTCGACGGCCGCGGTGGACGCGTCGGCGGCGTCGTTCCAGCCCTCGAACGCGGCGATGGCCACCGGGGACCGCAGCACCGGCAGTCCGTCGAACTCGGTCACGCCGTCACCTCACCCTGCTCGTCGCGGCCGTCTCCGGGACCGCGCCCGGTCGTCGGGCCGTGGTGCACGGCGGCGTCCCTGTTGTCCTTCACGTCCGTCAGCCTACGTGCCGAGCGGGGGCGCGGCCCGTCGGCCGCGCCGGTCGCCCCCTCCGGCAACCGGTCAGACACTCACGAACCGGACAGGGTGATCCCGCTGACACAATATGGGATCGGGTGCCGAGGGGCGCTGGGCTCGACGGCTACCGCACTAACCTGAACGGGTGCGGACTTCGTTGATGGATGTGCTGGCCGACCGGATTCTCATCGCCGACGGTGCGATGGGCACCATGTTGCAGGCGGCGGATCTCACGCTCGACGACTTCGACGGCCTCGAGGGATGCAACGAGATCCTCAACGTAACCCGCCCGGACGTGGTGCGCGGCGTGCACGACGCCTACCTGGCAGCCGGCGCGGACTGCGTGGAGACCAACACGTTCGGCGCCAACCTGGCCAACCTCGCGGAGTACGACATCCCGCACCGCATCCGTGAGTTGTCCGAGGCGGCCGCCCGGATCGCCCGGGAGGCCGCCGACGCGGCGAGCACCCCGCAGCGGCCCCGGTTCGTGCTGGGCTCGATCGGGCCGGGCACCAAGCTGCCCACCCTCGGGCACGCCGACTACGCGACCCTGCGCGACGCGTACCAGGAGAACGCCGCCGGTCTGATCGTCGGTGGCGCGGACGCGCTGATCATCGAGACCTGCCAGGACCTGCTCCAGGTCAAGGCGGCGGTGGTCGGGTCGAAGCGGGCGATGACCGAGCTGGGCCAGTCGGTGCCGATCATCTGTCAGGTGTCCGTCGAGACCACCGGCACCATGCTGGTGGGCAGTGAGATCGGTGCGGCCCTGGCGGCGATCGAGCCGCTCGGCGTGGACCTGATCGGGCTCAACTGCTCGACCGGCCCGGCCGAGATGAGCGAGCACCTGCGATACCTGTCGCAGCACTCCCGCATCCCACTGTCGGTGATGCCGAACGCCGGCCTGCCGGTGCTGACCGCCGATGGGGCGTACTTCCCGCTGACTCCCGTGGAGATGGCCGAGGCCCTGGAGCGGTTCGTCACCGAGTACGGCGTGGGGCTCGTCGGTGGTTGCTGCGGCACCACCCCGGAGCACATCCGGGTGCTGGCCGAGCGGCTGCACGGCGTCACCGCCCCGGCCCGCGAGCCGCGCCACGAGGCGGGCGTCTCGTCGGTGTACCACCCGGTGCCGTTCGCGCAGGACGCGTCGGTGCTGATGGTGGGGGAGCGGACCAACGCCAACGGCTCCAAGGCGTTCCGGGAGGCGATGCTCGCCGCCGACTGGCGGGCCTGCGTGGAGATCGCCCGCAGTCAGGCGCGCGACGGCTCGCACCTGCTCGACCTGTGCGTGGACTACGTCGGCCGCGACGGCACGCAGGACATGCGCGAGCTGGCGGGCCGGTTCGCCACCGCGTCGACCCTGCCGATCATGTTGGACTCGACCGAGCCGGCGGTCGTCGAGGCCGGCCTGGAGATGCTCGGCGGCCGGTGCGTGGTCAACTCGGTGAACTTCGAGGACGGCGACGGCCCCGAATCCCGCTACGCGCGGGTGATGCCGATCGTCCGCGAGCACGGCGCGGCTGTGGTGGCGCTGCTCATCGACGAGGAGGGGCAGGCGCGTACCCAGGAGTGGAAGGTCCGGGTCGCGGCGCGGCTGATCGACGACCTGACCGGTCGGTGGGGGATGGACCGCTCGGACATCCTCATCGACGCGTTGACGTTCCCGATCGCCACCGGGCAGGAGGAGACCCGCCGCGACGGCATCGAGACCATCGAGGCGATCCGGGAGATCGCCCAGCGCTACCCGGGCGTCAACTTCACGTTGGGCATCTCGAACATCTCGTTCGGGCTCAACCCGGCGGCCCGGCAGGTGCTCAACTCGGTGTTCCTGCACGAGTGCGTGCAGGCCGGTCTGACCTCGGCGATCGTGCACGCCAGCAAGATCCTGCCGATGTCGAAGATCCCGGACGAGCAGCGCGAGGTCGCCCTGGACCTGGTGTACGACAGGCGCCGCGAGGGGTACGACCCGGTGCAGCGTTTCCTGGAGTTGTTCGAGGGCGTCGACGTGACGAGTGCCCGGGCCAGCCGGGCGCAGGAGTTGGCGGCGCTGCCGCTGGACGAGCGGCTCAAGCGGCGGATCATCGACGGTGAGCGTAACGGCCTGGAGGCCGATCTGGACGCGGCGATGGCCGGCGGCCGGGCCCCGCTGTCGATCATCAACGACATCCTGCTGGACGGGATGAAGGTGGTCGGCGAGCTGTTCGGCTCCGGCCAGATGCAGCTGCCGTTCGTGCTCCAGTCCGCCGAGGTGATGAAGACCGCGGTGGCGTACCTGGAGCCGCACATGGAGACCGCGGAGGACGGCGGCAAGGGCCGCATCGTGCTCGCCACCGTACGCGGCGACGTGCACGACATCGGCAAGAACCTGGTCGACATCATCCTGTCGAACAACGGCTACGAGGTGGTGAACATCGGCATCAAGCAGCCGATCAGCGCCATCCTGGACGCCGCCGAGCAGCACCGCGCCGACGCGATCGGCATGTCCGGGCTGCTGGTCAAGAGCACTGTCATCATGAAGGAGAACCTGGCCGAGATGGCCACGCGCGGGGTCGCCGAGCGGTGGCCCGTCCTGCTGGGCGGGGCGGCGCTGACCCGCGCGTACGTCGAGGACGACCTGCGATCGGTGTTCCCCGGGCAGGTGCACTACGCGCGGGACGCCTTCGAGGGGCTGTCCCTGATGGACAAGGTGATGACCGCCAAGCGCGGCGGCGCGCCGGTGATCGACCCGGAACGGGAGGCGGCCCTGGCGGCGCGGCGGGCCCGCCGGGAACGGCAGCGGTCCATGGTCACCGAGTCGCTGCCGGGGCTGCACGACTCGTCGGTCCGCTCCGACGTGGCAGTGGACGTGGCGGTGCCCACCCCGCCGTTCTTCGGCACCCGGGTGGTCAAGGGCGTCCCGATGGCCGACTACGCGGCGCTGCTCGACGAGCGGGCCACCTTCCGTGGGCAGTGGGGGCTCAACGGCGCGCGGGGTGGCAACGGCCCGTCCTATGACGAGCTGGTGGAGACCGAGGGCCGCCCGCGCCTGCGCTACTGGCTGGACCGGTTGATCGCCGACCAGGTGCTGGAGGCGGCCGTCGTGTACGGCTACTTCCCCGCGTACTCCGAAGGCAATGACCTGGTGGTGCTCGACGAGAACGGGCACGCGGAGCGCGCCCGGTTCTCGTTCCCCCGCCAGCGCCAGGAGCGGCGGCTCTGCCTGGCGGACTTCTTCAAGCCCAAGAGCGACCAGCTCGATGTGGTCGCGTTGCAACTGGTCACCGTCGGTCAGCCGGTCAGCGAGTACGCGGCGAAGCTGTTCGCCCGCAACGAGTACCGCGACTACCTGGAGGTGCACGGCCTGTCCGTGCAGCTCACCGAGGCGCTCGCCGAATACTGGCACCGGCGTATCCGTGCCGAGCTGACCCTGCCCGACGGCCGTCCGCTGGGCCACGACGACCCGACGGACCTGGCCGGTCTGCTGCGCAACGACTACCGGGGCTGCCGGTACGCGTTCGGCTACCCGGCCTGCCCGGACCTGGAGGACCGGGCGAAGATCGTCGACCTCCTGGGGTCGGAGCGGATCGGGGTCGAGCTGTCCGAGGAGTTCCAGCTCATGCCGGAGCAGGCCACCGACGCGATCGTCGTGCATCACCCGGAGGCCAGCTACTTCAACGCCAAGTGACGGGCGCGGGCCGGAGCCGTACGGAGGTTTTGTCGCCCTGGTAACGGGCAGCCGCGGGCGTGCGCATCAACGTGGAGGAACCAAGGGCTGCCGAACGATTCTGGGAAGGGCTGCGGGAGGTGGCCGCTGCCGCTGCCCGGCACCAGGATCCCGACCTGTACCACTCAGTGGTCAAGATCGGCAGGTCGGCGCTGTCCCAGGGCGTCGAGCTGGTGCCGTCGAGTGGACTCTTCCTGGAGTGTCCCGTCTGTGAGGTCCTGCCAGGTCAGCGGTGTATCAACGTGCCCAGGCATCCTCTACAGGACAACGTTCTTCATGCTGAGCGGTCGGAGTTGGCGGAGAAGGCGTTGAGGGGAGAAGTCCCCTTTCCTGTTCCGCTTCGCTGACGCCGGGGGCCCGCCGGCTGGCTGGCTGGGTGGGCGACGACCGGTCCGCGTCGAGCCCGCTGTGCCGGGTGGGTCGGAGGTCCCTGCCCGAGGCATGCCCATGGCCGCCGCCGCGCCTCTGGGGCCAGAAGAAGCTGAGTTCGTTCTCCCGCCGGGTCCCTGAGGGTCCGGCAGTTTGACGATCGCACTTGCGTATGCCAATAATAGTTGGCATGAGCCAAGGCGAGCTATGGGGGCTGAGCGGTGACCGGCTGGTCGAGGTCCTTGCCACGCTGGCCAGCCCGCACCGATTGCGCGTGCTCGCGGCGTTGGCCGGCGGGCGCGCCTACGTCTCACAACTCGCCCGCGACCTGGGCATCAGCCGCGCGCTGCTCCAGGTGCACCTGAAGAAGTTGGAGAAGGCCGGGCTGGTCACCGCGCATCTGGAGTTGTCCCCGGATGGCAAGGCGCTCAAGTACTACGAGACCGCCCCGTTCTCGCTGCACCTCACTCCCGACGTGGTGGCGCTCGCCGCCACGACCCTGAGCACCGCCGGAGACGGCGACGCCGTACCCAAAGGAAACAGTTAGATGGACATCGCCGCCTCGGTCTTCCTCGTCGTCGTCGCCGCCGTGGTCATCGCGGCCATCTGGTATGCCGGCGTCCGCAAGCGGGTCGCCGTCTCCGCCGAGCTGCAGCGGCAGTACGGCGAGCAGGCCGCCGAGACGCAGCGCCAGCTCACCGAGATGAGCGCGCAGCTGGCCGATCTGAACCGGCGCACCGCCGAGATGCACCGCATCCTCAAGGACGCCGAATGACAGCACTGGGCCTCAGCGCTCCGGTCACGCTGGTCAACGTTCCCAATGCCGTCACCGCCGTGCGGACAGCCACGTCGGTGGCGCTCGCCGTGGCGGCGCTGACCCACCGCAGCGTGCACCTGCTCGTCGCCGCGTACCTGATCTACTGGATCGGCGACATCCTGGACGGTGCCGCCGCCCGGGCCCTGGGCCAGGAGACGCGCACCGGCGCGGTCTTCGACATCGTCGCCGACCGTGCCTGCACCTCCGCCTGCGCCGCCGCGCTGGTCGTGCTGCGACCCGCCACCGCCCTCCCGATCGCGGTGTTTCTCGTCCAGTTCATGGTCGTCGACCAGTTGCTGAGTCTGATGTTCCTGCGCTGGCCGCTGCTCGGTCCGAACTACTTCGCCAGCGTCGATCGGCGCATCTACCGGTGGAACTGGTCGCCTCCGGCCAAGGCGTTGAACACCGCGGCGGTGGTGATCCTGGCGGTCGTCGCCCCGACGGCGGTGGCCGTCACGTTCGCCCTCGCGGTCGCGGCGGTGAAGGTCGTCTCGTTGGTCTGCGCCGCCAGGCTGCCGGCGGACCTGCCGCACACCCGGCCATGATCGCGGTCCTGGCGGCTGCGGCCGTCGGGCTCCTGTCGGCCTTCCTGCCGTTCACCCCGGCCGAGCCGTACCTGATTGCGGCCGCGGCGACGACCGGGGCGCCGTCGGTGGCATTGGGAGTCGCCGCCGCCGTCGGTCAGACTGCCGGCAAGGTCCTGATCTTCCTCGCCGCGCGCGGCGCGATCCACTCGTCCTGGCTGCAACGCCGGCTCCGCAGGCGCCCGCCTGCCGTGCGGGAGCCGACGGGACGGTTGGCGACGATGCTCGCCCGCCCGAAGGCGGCCGGGGCGCGCCTCGTCGACGTGCTGGAACGTCCCCGTCAGGCCACCGGTGTGCTGCTGGTCAGCGCGGTCACCGGATTCCCGCCGCTGCTGGCCGCCAGCGTCTACCTGGGCCGGACACCGATGCGGTCCACGGCCTTCGCGGTGACCTGCCTGCTGGGCCGGACGATCCGTTTCGTGACCATCGCGCTGGCCCCGCACGTCGCCGGCTACTGAGCGGGCGGAACGAGCGGGCCGCCACCAGGGCGAACCACCCGAGGCAGGGTGCGGCCGGACGCGGCGCCAGCGACACCGGTGTCGAGAACGGCCCTGCGGCTCCGTCCCGGGGGAGGATGCGGCCACAGTGGCCGTACCGGACCAGGGAGATCCAGCATGGCGATCCAGCGGATGGACAACGTCCTCATCGTTGTCGAGGACCTCGACGCCGTCATTGCGTTCTTCGTCGAACTCGGCATGGAGCTTCAGGGCAGAGAGCCGGTCGAGGGACGGTGGGTGGAGCGCGTCATCGGGGTCGACGACGTCCGACAGGAGGTCGCGATGCTCTGCACCCCGGACGGCCAGGGCAAGGTCGAGCTGGCGATGTTCCACACGCCGACGGCGATCAGCCCCGAGCCCAGGGATGCGCCGGCCAACACGCTCGGCATTCGTCGCATCATGTTCGCCGTCGACGACATCGAGGACGTCGTCACCCGCCTGCGCGCCCGTGGCGCGGACCTCGTCGGTGAGCTGGAACGGTACGAGGACATCTTCCGCCTCTGCTACGTCCGTGGTCCCGAGGGCATCATCGTCGGGCTGGCCGAACAGCTCAGGTGACGGCCCGGCGGGATGGTCGCCGAGTGGTCAGGCCCGGACCTCCGCGACCGACCATCGTGTCGGCGTTCTCGAACGACTCGACCGTGCGGAACCCTTCGGCCACGTACAGCCCTCTGGCGACGTTCGCCCTCTCCACGCTCAGCGAGACCGTGCGGACGCCGCGCTCGCGGGCGGCGTCCAGGAGTCGTCGGGCCGCATCCACCCGGTGACATAGTGAGCCAGCGCCGGGTCAGCCAGGATCTGCTCGCGAGGCCAGTTGCGCTCCGGCAACCAGTTCACGGCCGCCGCGAGCATGTCGACCAGGAAAGCGCGATCGGCCGAGGTGGCCGCGCGGACACCGAAGTCCTTCACCGCCAAACCCTGGCACAGAACCGCACCCTCTGTCGATCATCAAGTGGTGGTGTGTGACGGAGGGGCCCACCGACTCCATGATCGACCTGGCCCGGCCCGACTCAGGCGACCAGGGTGCCGCCGTCGACGGTCACCACCGTGCCGGTGGCGTAGGTCGCCCGCAGCAGGTAGACGAAGGCCTCGGCGACCTCCTCCGGCTCGCCCACCCGGCCGAGCGGCAGTGACTCGCCGAGCCGGGCGTACATCTGCTCCCGGTCGTCCCGCGGGAGCGAGTCCCAGAGCGGCGAGCGGATCACGCCGGCCGAGACGGCGTTGACCCGGATCGGGGCGAGTTCGACGGCGAGCGCGCGGACCAGCGCGTCGATCGCCCCGGTGATGCTGGCCGCGACCGACCAGCCGGCGCTCGGCCGGTGGTTGGCGGTGCCGGTGGTGAGGGTGATCGACCCGCCGGGCCGCAGGTACGGCAGTGCCGCGTTGACCGCCGACAGGGAGCCGAAGTAGCGCAGGTCGAAGGCGGTACGGGCGGCGGCGGGGTCGAGGGCGTCGACGGACATCAGCGTGAGCGGCTCACCGGCGGTGTAGACGAGGTGGTCGAATGGCCCGAGGCTCTGGAACAGTCGCGCCACGTCGCCGGGGTCGGTGAGGTCGGCGACGTACCCCTGGGTGCCGGTCGGCAGGGTCGCCAGGGCGCGGTCGACGCTGCGCCGGTTGCGCGAGGCGACCACGACCCGGGCGCCCTCGCGGGCGGCCCGGGTGGCGGCGGCGAGCCCGATTCCCGAGGTTCCGCCGAGTACGACGACACGCTTGTCGCTGAGATTCATGATCGTGCCCTTCCGGGTTCGTGGTGGGAACGGTTCCCACCATGCGTCGACCCCGACGCCCCCGTCCAAGACCTCTTTCACCTGCTGTGATACCCGCTGAGCATGAAGGCGATGGGTATCGTGGACCGATCAGCGACCGGGACCGGACGGGGCTTGGATGGACGTGGATCTGCGCAAGCTGCGCTACTTCGTGGCGGTCGCGCAGGAGTTGCACTTCGGTCGGGCCGCCGCGCGGCTGCACATCGCCCAGCCGGTCCTGTCGCGCCAGATTCGGGCGTTCGAGCACGAACTCCGCGCCGAGCTCTTCGTCCGGGACCGCCGCTCCACCGTGCTGACCGAGGCCGGTCGCCAACTGTTGGCCGACGCCGGCCCGCTGCTCGCCTCCGCCGAGGCTCTGCACCGTCGGGTGCAGCGGGCGGCGCACGGCCGGCAGACGTTCACCATCGCGTTCATGCCGGGCATCATCGTCACCGCCGAGGCCCGCGCCATCGCCCGGCGGCACCCCGACCTGGCCGTCGGTGTCATCCGCACCTCCTGGGACGACCAGGCCGAGGTGCTCCGCGAGGGGCGCGCCGACGTCGGCTTCGTACGGCTCCCGGTCGACCAGCGCGGCCTGCGCCTGCGCCCGCTGTTCACCGAGCCCCGTGTCGTGGTCCTGCCGGACGAACACTGGCTGGCGGGCAGGGAGTCGGTCGTCCTCGCCGAGCTCGTCGAGGAGCGCCTGCTCCAGGACCCGGACGCGGTGCCGGAATGGCGGGACCTGCCGAACCGCCCGACGGATCCCGAGCCTCGCCCCCGGCCGGCGCTGACCTCCGTCGAGGAGAAGTTGGAGCACGTCGCCGCGTACGCCGGGGTCGTGATCTTGCCGCTGTCGACCGCGACGTTCTACACCAGGCCGGGCGTCGTCCACGTGCCGGTCGACGACCTCGGGCACAACCAGGTGTGTGTGGCCTGGGCGGAGGACGACCGGTCGCCACTGGTGCGGGAGTTCGTCGACATCGCCGCGCGCCAGGTCCGGACGGTCGCTGACCCGCCTGCGGAGACCGGCTAGCTGTGGTGTCGACGGCGTACGCGGGCGACGGTGTCCGGATGCCTGTCCGCGCCGGGCGCCGCACACGCCGCCTTCGTTAGGCTCCGGGCATGTTCCGTGCGGCCCGGCCCGACGACTTCGCGCAGATCATCCGCCTCTACCGGCAGTTGAACCCGGACGACCCGGTGCTGGACGACGGCTCCGACGCGGCGGCCTTCCAGCAGATCCTGGACACGCCGGGGCTGCGTCTGTTCGTCCTCGACCTGGACGGGGTTGTCGTCGCCACGACGTACCTCAACGTGATCCCGAACATGAGCAGGTCCGCGTCGCCGTACGCGGTCGTCGAGAACGTCGTCGTCGAGGAGTCACGCCGGGGCACCGGGCTGGGCCGGCAGATCATGGCCGGCACGCTCCAGGCCGCGTGGGACGCCGGCTGCTACAAGGCGATGCTGATGACGGGTTCGCGTACCCCCGCGACCCATGCGTTCTACCGGGCCTGCGGCTTCTCGCCCGACGTCAAGACGGCGTACCTCGCCCGACCATCGGCGCCCCGGGGCTAACCGGCGGGGAAGGTCTCGCGCAGCGCCGCGTCCAGGGACCGGCCGGTCGTCGGCTCGACGAACAGGTCGGCGAGCAGGAGGTCGGCGAGATGGCGGGGGTTGATGCCGGACTCCGTGCGCCCGAGGGCCTGGAGCGTGCCGCCGAGTCGGAGGGCGGCCTTCGCCGCGCCGGATGGCAGGCGGGACACCCGGCGGCGTCGACCGACCGCCCCGGCGACGCGCGTGATCATGTCGTTCCAGGTGAGGTTCTCGTCGGCGACCGGAATGTCGTCGCCGCGTCCCTGCTCCAGGGCGTCCACCGCGATCTCGGCCACGCTGCGCGCCGAGGCCGCGGCGGTCCCGCCGGTGGGGGCCACCAAGGGGGTACGCGAGCGGGCCCACCGGTCCAGCGGCCCGGCCCAGTTCGGTAGCCGGTCGCCGGCGCGGCCGAAGACGAAGGGCAGTTCGAGGACGGCGACCGGCAGATCCTGGCCGGCGGCCACCCGCCCCTCCCGTGCCTGCTCGATCCGGCACCGGATGTACGTGTGCCGCTCGGCGAGCCGCCACCGTGGGTGCAGCCGATGGAAGTACGTGTAGTACGAGCCCATCACCACCCCACGGGTGAGGCCCTCCTGGCGTGCGGCCGTGAACAGGCGTACCACGGGATCGACGTTGTCGCGGCGGAACCGCGGGTAGATCGGCTTGGGCAGCGGGCGTTGCTCGTCGGTGCGGGTGGCGTACACGACACCGTCGTGGCCGGTGAGCAACGGCCGCAGGTCGTCGACCGACGCGGAGTCGACGTCCATCAGGTGGTCGACACCCGGCCGGGCGGTGCGCGCCACGGTGGTCGCGGCGTGGCCGCGTTCGCGCAGCACGTCCACGACGTGCGCGCCGATCAGACCGCTGCCGCCCACCACGAGGATTCGCACGCCCAATCGTCCACTCCGGAACGGGTCGCCTGTCAAGCCAGGCGCAAGGGGCGGCCGCGGATGCGGCCGCGGGGTGGCACGGCGAGAATGGCGTCGGAGGTGATCGAGAATGGTCGACCAGGAGAGTGTGCCCACGTGGTGTTCGGTGGTGCTCGACTGTACCGACGCGCGGGAGTCGGCGGAGTTCTACCGGCAGCTGATGGGCTTCGTCTACCGGTCCGGTGACGAGCCGCCGGCGGATGGGCGACCCGACGAGCGCGGTCGTGACTGGCTGGTGCTGAGGTCTCCCGGCGGCGGCCCGCAGATCGCGTTCCAGCAGGTCGACCACCTGCCGCAGGCGACCTGGCCGAAGAGCGACGTGCCGCAGCAGCTGCACCTGGACCTGACCGTGGAATCCGTCGAGGAGCTGCTGGTCCAGCACGAGCGCGTGCTCCGCCTCGGCGGCCGGCTGCGGTACGACCGCATCGAGGACCCCGACGAGCCGCTGCGCGTGTACGCCGACCCGGCCGGTCACCCGTTCTGCATTTTCGTGGGGTAGTCGTCCGCGCCCCGTGGATGGCATAGGTTCGACGGTGGTGGACGCCATCGTCATGAAACGGGGTCGAGCATGCCGGAGCCGCGCGCCTTCTGGGTGGACGAGCAGTTCGACCGCGAGCACGGCACCGGCGGGCAGGGGCGGTACGAGGCCGAGGTGCTCCGCCGGATCGACGACTTCGCCGACACCTGGGACGACATCGCCCCCGTCGCGTTCGGGGCGACGGCCTGGCGGGTGGCGAGTGAGCTGTCGCCCGGGTTCGTCCGCTGGCACCGGCGGATCATCTCGGCGACCTGCGCGCGCAGCCCGTGGGACGGCAGCATGGTCTGCGCGGTCACCGTCGCGTCCCGCTGGCCGGCCGAGTTGACCTGGACCAGGCAGTGGCAGCGCGACCGTGGGTGGCACGACTGGCCCCAGCTGTTCGGCCAGTTCACCACACCCACCGAGCAGGACCACACACGCCGGCCCCATCTGCGCGCGCTGCTCCAGGTGGAGGCGCCGGTCCCGCTCGACGACCTGCCGCCGGCGCCCGCCGGACCGCAGGACGATGTCACCTCCGCGGCGCGCCGGGCGGTGGTGGTGCTGGCTCGGGAACTCAACGACCTCCTCGCGCCGATGATCGGGCAGCTCGACGCCGGGGTGCCGGCGGACTCCTGAGCTCCCCGGGCCCCCACCGGGCACGTCCGCGCCGGTAGGGTCGGCGCCGTGGATCTGCACGACACCGCCGCCCGGCTCGGCGTACCCGTCGAGGACGTCGAGCGGGTGCACCGGCTCGCCGGCGATCGGCCGTCGGCGCCGCTGCCCGCCAGGGCCGACGCGCCCGCGATACTCGACCGGCTCGCCGTGCCGCCGGACGACGCCGCCGAGATCATGGCGGGCTGGCCCGACGCCGACTCTCCGCTGTGGACACCCGAGCTGCGCTGGCTGCTCGACCGTTCCATCGCGCTGGTCCGCGCCGACCTCGGGGGACACGAGTGGCTGCCGCCCGGCCCGGAACTGCCGCGTGACCGTGGCCCCGCCTGGCGGCACCTCTACGTGTACGCGTACCTGGCCCTGGTCGACGTCGCCCGGGCGTACCACCGCGACCACGACGTGCCCGACGCCGTGTCCTGGTCGAGTCTCGCGGACCTGGGTCGCAACCTCGCCATCGACAGCCGGATGCGCGGCGAGGGCTGGCCGGTCATGCAGAGCTGGCTGACGCTGCACGTCCGCGGCAGCATCTACGAGCTGGGTCGGTTGCAGCACCACCGTGGCGGCGCCGACCTCTCCCTGCACATCCCCGACGCGGGGCCGCTGACCCCCGACGCCATCGACGCGTCGCTCGACGAGGCCCGCGCGTTCTTCCCCCGCCACTTTCCCGACGAGCGCTACGAGGCGTTCGCCTGCGGCTCGTGGCTGCTCGACCCGCAGCTGCTCGAATACCTGCCGGCGGAATCGAACATCGCCCGGTTCCAGCGGCGGTTCGAGCTGACCCCCTACCAGGAGCAGGAGGGGCCGGACGCCGACGTCGAGGTGCTGCGGTTCGTCTTCCGCACCTTGCGCACACCGCTGGACGAGCTGCCCCGGCGTACCGTGCTGGAACGCGCAGTCGTCGACCACCTGAAGGCCGGCCACCACTGGCAGTGGCGGCACGGCCGCTTCCCGATCTAGCCACCCGGACGCTGGCGGCCGACGGTGCGGTGGGTCCGGCCCGGCCGCCGACCAGGGCGGGCCGGACCCACCACCGGCGTCAACCGGTGAGCGTGAACCTCTCCCAGGCGCCGACCGTGGCACGGTTGGCGATCAGAGACCCGGCACCGGCGTTCTCGGCGGCCACGATCTGGTTGTTGACCGTGGCGCGCAGGCTGACCGTCCCGTCGGAGTTCGTGATGAGCTGGAAGGTCTCCCACGCCCCGATGGTCGTGCGGTTCGCGACCAGCGGTTCCGTGCCGGCGTTCTCGGCGCAGACGTACAGGCCGTTGGCACGCGAGCGCAGGGCGATGGTGCCGTTACCGGCGTCCACCCGGTCGAACTGCTCGGTCGAGGTGACCGTGGCCTTGTTGGCGATCAGCGGGTTCGTGCCGACGGCCGACACGTACTGGCTGTTCACCTGCGCCCGCAGCGTGATCCCCCCGGTCGGCGGGGTGCTGGTGCCGGTGGTGAAGGTGAATGCGTCCACGTCGAACAGGTAGCCCGACCCGCCCTTGAACACCAGGTACAGCATGGTCGTCGCGGCGGGCGGGTTGCTGATGGCACCGGACGCCTCGGTGAAGGTCTCCCAGTTCCCGGTCACCGGCACCGTGACGGTGCCCAGCAGGGTGCCGGTCGCCGAACCGGCCCGTACCTCGACGGTGCCGCCGGCACCGGCCGACGACGCCCGCACGGTGATGCGGTTGGCGGCGGCCAGGTTGTACGGCTGGTACGAGATCCAGTCGTTGTTCTCGATGAACCCGGCGGTGCGGCCACCCTCGGCGCTGGCATGGTCGGTGGCCTGGACGCCCGACTGGGCGCCGAAGTGCTCACCCTGGCGGTGCCTCGGTTGCAGGGTCCTGATGCTGTGCGTGGTGAGCCCACCGTTGTCGGTGTACGCGGCGTCGAATACCCCGTAGATGTTCGCCGCCGCGTCGTGCTCCCCGTCGGTCGGAACGGTGATCGAACCGCTGCACCCGGTCTTCGAGGTGATCTGGTGGGCGTGACTGTCGTGGCCCAGCGCGTACGTCAGGCTGACCTTGGCACAGTCGATCGTGCCGTCCTGCGGGTCGCTCACGCTGATCTGGTACGGCACCGTGTCACCGAAGCTGAACAACTGCCCGTCGGCGGGCGCGGTGAGCGTCACCGTCGGGGCGGTGTTGCCAACGGTGACGACCAGGCTCGCCGTACCGGACAGGCCGGTCGGGTCGGTGACCTTCAACGTGGGGGAGTACGTGCCGTTCGTGGTGTACGTCTTTGTGGGGTTCGCCGCGGTCGACGTGGTGCCGTCGCCGAACGTCCACAGGTAGCTCAGCGCCCCGCCCTCGGGGTCGGAGCTGCCGGCCGACGAGAAGGTGACAGTCAACGGGTTGGCCCCGGACGTGGGGTTCGCCGACGCGACCGCGATCGGGCTGCGGTTGCCTCCACCGATGTACTCGATCCGGAACAGCGCCTGGTTGTTCGAGCCGGTGCCGTAGTCCAGCACGTACAGGGCGCCGTCCGGGCCGAAGGCCATGTCCATGACCTGGGTGCCGCTCCACGGGAAGCTGGAGATCTCCCCGCGCGTGCCGTCGGCGTTGATGGCGATGGGCTTGATCCAGCGGCGGCCGTACTCGCCGGCGAAGAACTGGCCGTTGAGCGATGCCGGGAACTTGATGCTGGAGTTGAGCGAGGCGTCGTACCGGTAGACCGGCCCGGCCATCGGCGACTCGGAGCCGCTGCCGAACTCCGACGGTGAGCCGGAGTCACCGGCGTACTTGATCCAGGCCGGCCTCGCCGCGGGCAGCGTGCCGAGGCCGGTGTTGCGGAACGAGTTGTTCGTCGGCCCGCCCGTGCAGTTGTACTTGGACTGCGACGGACCGGACGGGAACGTGTATTCATTGTATGTTTCCGCGCTCGTGTTGCTGCCGGTGCAGTACGGCCAGCCGAAGTTGCCGGGTGCGGTGATGCGGTTGAACTCCACCTGACCGGAGGGGCCCCGACTGGAGTTGGTGCTTCCGGCGTCGGGGCCGTAGTCGCCGAGGTAGACGACTCCGGTCGCCTTGTCGACGCTCATCCGGAACGGGTTGCGCAGACCCATCGCGTAGATCTCCGGGCGGGTGCCGGCCGTGCCGGGCGCGAACAGGTTGCCCGACGGGATGGTGTACGTGCCGTCCGCCTGCGGCTTGATCCGCAGCAGCTTGCCGCGCAGGTCGTTGGTGTTGCCCGCCGAGCGCTGGGCGTCGAACTGCGGGTTGCGGTTGGTCCGTTCGTCGAGCGGCGCGTACCCGGACGACTCGAACGGGTTGGTGTCGTCGCCGGTGGTCAGGTAAAGGTTGCCGGCGGCGTCGAAGTCCAGGTCACCGCCGACGTGGCAGCACTGCCCACGGTCGTTGGCGACCTGGAGCACGATCTTCTCGCTGCCCAGGTTGAGCGTGTCGTCGGTGTTGAGGGTGAACCGGGACAGCCGCAGGTGCCCCTTCCACCGGTCCCAGTCGGTCTGCGAGCCGGTGGTCGGGGCGTCCCCGGACGGGGTGCTCAACGTGGGCGAGTAGTACAGGTAGATCCACCGGTTGGTGGCGAAGTTGGGGTCGACGGCGACGCCCTGCAACCCCTCCTCGTCGTGGGTGTAGACGGACAGGGTGCCGGAGACCCGGGTGTTGCCGGCCACGTCGGTGACCCGCAGGACGCCGTTGCGGGCGGTGTGCAGCACCGAGCGGTTGGGCAGAACGGCCAGGGACATGGCCTCGCCCAGCTCGGCCGAGCCGGTGGCGAGCTTGACCTGCTGGTAGTCGGATGCGGGAATGACCGCCGCCTGCGCGGTGGACGGTGCGGCAACGGCCAGGGTCACGCTCGCGGCGGCGGTGAGCGCCGCCACGAGGGCCCGGGACCAGCGCCGGGGGCACGAGAACATGATCGTCCTTCCTCGACGACCGGGGCCGGGCGTGCGGGGGCGCACCACGGCCGAAAGGGGAGTGGTGAGGAGCGCGTCGAGGCGCGGTCAGCCGGTGACGAGGTCGAACTTCTCCCACTGGCCGATGGAGGTCCGGTTGGCGATCAGCGCGGCGGCGCCCGCGTTCTCGGCGGCGACGTAGCGGCTGTTCACCGTGGCCCGCAGGCTCACCGTGCCGTCGGAGTTGCGCACGAGCTGGAAGGTCTCCCAGGCGCCGGCGGTGGCCCGGTTGGCGATCAGCGCGGCGGCGCCGGCGTTCTCGGCGGCGACGTACTGGCCGTTGCCCTTGGCGCGCAGCGCCACGTTGCCGTTGCCGAGGTCGACGAGGTCGAACCGCTCGGTGGTGCCGGCGGTGCTGCGGTTGGCGATCAGCGGGGTGGTGGCGTTGGGCGCGCTGACGAACTGGTTGTTGGCGCGGGCTCGCAGGGTGGAGCCGCTGGTCGTGGGCGGCGGGGTGGTGGTGCGGGGGGAGCAGTCCGCCGTGACGGCGCCCGCCGCGACGCGCAGGCCGCCGAGCAGCATCTGGGTGAACTTCGGGTCGGTGTACGACGCCTCGGTGTGCCCGAGGCCCGTGTACCAGGCCCGCCCGCCGCCGTACGCCTTGCACCAGGTGATCGGGTGGTCGCCGTTCATGTTGCCGCCGCTGTACGACGACTCGTCGAGGCTGGCCAGGACCCGCGCGCTGGAGCGGGGGTTGGTGCGGTAGTTGTACCACTCGTCGGAGCGGACCCAGGTGGTGCCGAGGTGCGCGGTCGACGGGTTGGTGGTGTCCTCGATCTTCACGGTCGCGGTCTGGATCGCCGGGTGCGAGTCGAACCAGGCGCCGACCAGCGAGCCGTACCACGGCCAGCTGTACTCGGTGTCGGCGGCGGCGTGTACGCCCACGTATCCGCCACCGGCCGCGATGTACGACTCGAAGGCCGTCTGCTGGCTGGCGTTGAGCACGTCGCCGGTCGTCGACAGGAAGACCACCGCCTGGTACTGGGCCAGGTTGGAGGTGGTGAACTGCGCGGCGTCCTCGGTGGCGGTGACGGTGAAGCCGTTGGCCGAGCCGAGCTGCTGGATCGCGGCGATGCCGTTCGGGATCGACGAGTGCCGGAAGCCGGCGGTCTTGCTGAACACCAGGACCTTGGTCAGCGGCGCCGCCGAGGCGGGGGTCGGCATCACGGCCAGGCTGGCCAGCATCACGGCCAGGCCGGTGACGAGTGCCAGCAGTCGGGGACGGGAACGCATGGGTGCTCCTTAGCTGAGCGTCGACCCCGGTCGTGCGCGGGCACGCCGGAGGCCATGGTGGCGGTGGTGCGAAAAGCCGGGCCGCCGATGCTCGGCTGAGGTGGTGCGGGTGGCGACGGGCCCGATGCGCCAGTGTGGACGGTCCAGGCGCATCGACTTGTATCGCTGACGCAGTAAACCTCCGATGTCTTTGGTGCGTCAAGACCGCGCCCGTTGGCTACCACCCACTGGACGGCGCGTCACCGGGACTCGTCGGGCCAGCACGGTGCCCGCGACCCGGAGCGACGGGAGTCCCGGGGATCGGAGGTCGGCGCTAGGCGCCGGTGCTGGTGCGGTGGCTCTCGGGGGCCGCCACGGGAGCGGCCGCGGCGAGCGCGGTCCGCACGGTGTGCGCCATCGGGTCGTCCGGGTGCTCGATCCAGTGCTGGACGGCGACCCGCAGGATGGCCAGGAAGGTCGCGGCCAGGAGGCGGGAGCGCAGTGCCACGTCGCCGGCGGTCAGCCGGTGGGCGAGTTCCGTGGCCAGTTCGCGCTCGATCGCGGCGTACGCCGCGACCTGGTGGGGAGCCAGGCCGGGGTGCCCGCGCAGCTTGCGGCGCTGGGTGAGCCAGGAGGGCTCGGAACCGCCGAAGACCTCCTCGGTGAGGCGCTCGGCCGCCCGGCTCAGGACGGTCCACGGCGCGTCGTCGACCGGCTGTTCCCGGATCAGCTCCAGCAGCCGGTGCAGGCGCATGGTGTCGCCGTGGAAGAGGGCCTGCTCCTTGCTCGAGAAGTAGTTCGAGAAGGTCCGCCGGGAGACGTTCGCGGCGTCGGCGATCGCCTCGACCGTCACCGCGTCGATGCCCTGGTCGGCGGCGAGGCGCAGGGCCGCCTCGTGCAGCGCGAGGCGGGTGGCCGCCTTCTTGCGCTCCCGCAGACCGGTCGTTTCGTCCATCGCACCGAGGGTACGGGCGGGTGAGCCACTTCTCAATGAGCAAACTTGCCTAATGGGCAAGATCGGTGAATGCTTGCTTGAGGCAACCAACATCGTGTGGGAGCAGACGTGGAAAGCGGCGCTCGTGAACTCGGCCTTCGCCTGTACGACCTGGTCAGAAGCGTCCGGTTGCTGAAACAGCGCCGTGCCGACGAACGACCGGCCATCCCGCCGGGGATGCTCGGCACGCTCGTGCAGATCGATCAGCTCTCCAGCGACTGCCATGCCCGCGACCTGGTCGACCGCACGCGGCTGGACGCGTCGACCATCAGCCGCTCGGTCACGGCGCTCGTCGCGCAGGGCCTGGTCGAACGGCGGCCGGACCCGACCGACAGGCGGGCGACCTTCCTGGCGGTCACCCCGGCCGGCCGTGCCGCCCTGGCCGACAGTCACCGCTGGTACGGCGAGGTGATCGAACGAGCGCTCACCGACTGGACTCCCGACGAGGTGGCGGCGCTGGTCGCCGCGCTCGGCCGGTTCGCCGGCGACATCGAGGTCGCCCTCGGAAACAACGACAACGACACCCTGGAGGCCGCGCGATGAGCGCACCCACCATCACGGCCGGCGCTGAGCCGATGACCCATCGGCGGACACTGGAAGCGCTCAGTGGCCTGCTGCTGGTGCTCTTCGTCGCGATGTTGAGCAGCACGGTCGTCTCGACCGCGCTACCCAAGATCATCGGATCGTTGAACGGCTCGCAGACCCAGTACACCTGGGTGGTCACCGCGACCCTGCTCACCGCGACGGCAACCACCCCCATCTGGGGCAAACTGGCCGACCTGTTCAACAAGAAGACCCTCATCCAGGTCGCCATCGTGGTCTTCCTGGTGGGCTCGGTCGTCGCCGGCTTCTCGCAGAGCGCCGGCCAGCTCATCGCCGCCCGCGCGTTCCAGGGCATCGGGGTCGGCGGCCTGCAGGCACTCGTCCAGGTGGCGATCGCGGCCATGATCCCGCCGCGCGAGCGAGGCCGCTACAACGGATACCTCGGTGGCGTCATGGCCGTCGCCACCGTCGGCGGCCCACTGCTCGGCGGCCTGATCGTCGACACGTCCTGGCTCGGCTGGCGCTGGTGCTTCTTCGTCGGCGTGCCGGTGGCGGCCATCGCCCTGGTCCTGCTCCAGGCCACCCTGCGCCTGCCGACCGTACGGCGTGAGAACGTCAAGATCGACTACCTGGGTGCCAGCCTCATCGCCGCGGGCGTCAGCGTGCTGCTGATCTGGATCTCCTTCGTCGACGGCTCGTTCGCCTGGGCCTCCTGGCAGACCGCTGCCATGGTCGGCGGTTCGCTCGTCCTGCTGGCCCTGGCGGTCTGGGTCGAGTCGCGCGCGGCCGAGCCGGTCGTCCCGCTCGGAATCGTTCGCCAGCACACCACCGCGCTGGCCATCCTCGGCAGCCTCGCGGTCGGCATGGCCATGTTCGGCGGTGCCGTCTTCCTCGGCCAGTACTTCCAGATCGGCCGCGGCTACAGCCCGACCGAGGCGGGCCTGCTCACCATCCCGATGATGGCCGGTGTCCTCGGCTCCTCGATCGTCGCCGGCCGGCTGATCACCAAGAGCGGAAAGATCAAGCCGTACATCGTCGCCGGTTCGATCCTGCTCGTCGCCGGGTTCGCCCTGCTCGGCACCATCGACCACGAGACGTCGCTGGTCCTGGTCGGCGCCGCCATGTTCATCGTCGGCGTCGGCGTCGGCATGACCATGCAGAACCTCGTCCTCGCCGTTCAGAACACGGTCTCGCTCAAGGACATCGGCGCGGCCAGTTCCAGCGTCGCGTTCTTCCGGTCGCTCGGCGGCACCATCGGCGTCTCCGTGCTCGGCGCCGTCCTCGCACGCCGGGTCGGCGACCAGATCACCCGCGACCTCACCGCCGCCGGGATCCCCGTCTCCGGCGGCTCGGAGGGCAGCAGCAACCTCAACATCACCGCCCTGCCCGCGCAGGTCCAGGACATTGTCCGGGCCGCGTACGGTGACGCCACCGGACACATCTTCCTGATCTCCGCCGCCATCGGGGTCGTCGGTATCATCGCCGCGCTCCTACTCAAGCCGATCACCCTGCGGACCAGCCTCGACCTACCGGACGCCGCCACGTCGTCGGCCGTCGCCGCCGACGCGGTCGACGGCGCTCCCGCCTTCGACCAGGTGCGCGTCGACACCACGCCTGACGGGCCGACCTCCCGACGCTGACGTCGGGCCGTTCGACCCGGGGCCGGGGCGCCGCCCGGGCGCCGCGCCGGCCCCCCCCCGCGGGCCGGGGCCGCCCCGCCCACCAAAACACAAAAAAGAAGAAAGGGAGGAAAACGAGAACGCA
>NZ_JBEXGP010000007.1:0-185930 GCF_040607375.1 Micromonospora sp. NPDC005298 | reverse complement strand
CCGTGCAGGTCTCGGCCTACCCGGACGCCTACGCCCAGTGGGAGCAGCAGGCCACCGACCTGGTCAACCAGCACTGGAACAGCTGACCCACCCACACACACGATGGCCGGCACCCCGCAACGGGGTGCCGGCCATCGGCATGTTCGACGTCAGACGCGGAAGCCGGCGGCGCGGGCCGCCTCGCGTTCGCGACGGCGTTCGGAGCGGCGGCGTACGAACCAGAAGACGAAGAACACCAGGCCGAGCAGGAACGCCAGGACCAGCACCGGCAGGATGATCGCCACCAGTGAGACGACCACGCTTGTGGCGTCCTCGGCGGTGCTGGCCACCGGGGCGCCGAACCCGGCGGTGGTCGCGTTGACGACCGGACGGGCGGCGGACTTGAGCAGGTGGACGCCGAACGCCAGCGCTACGCCGGTGGCCACCGGCACCCACTGGTGACTGGAGAAGAAGCTCCCCGGGTCGCTGACCGTGACCGTCTCCGACGACGACCCGGCGCCGAAGGCGAGACCGCCGGCGGTGGGCCGGACGACGGTCTGCACGACGTCGTTGATGTGGTCGACGACCGGCACCTTGTCGGCCACCATCTCCACGGCGAGCAGGACGGCGAGGATGACGATGACCCAGCCGTTGCCGAGCCACGTCCAGCCGCTGGGCAGGTCGATGAGGTCGCTGTAGCGGGCGAGCAGACCGAGGGTGAGCAGGGGTATGTAGGCGTTCAACCCCGCCGAGGCGGCGAGGCCGGTACCGGTGAGAACTTCGAGCACGGTCTCAGCATCGCATCGACGCGCCAGTGCCGCTCGGTGGCGACCGGCGGGTGCTCGGCTACCCTCGTCGGGTGCGGTTGGTCATTGCGAAGTGCTCGGTGGACTACGTCGGACGGCTCTCGGCTCACCTGCCGCCGGCCACCCGGCTGTTGATGGTGAAGGCGGACGGGTCGGTGTCGATCCATGCCGACGACCGGGCGTACAAGCCACTGAACTGGATGAGCCCGCCGTGCCGGCTGGAGGAGGCCCCCGGCGTGTGGCGGGTCGTCAACAAGGCTGGTGAGGAACTGCGGATCACCCTGGAGGAGATCTTCCAGGACACCTCGTACGAGCTGGGTGTGGACCCCGGCCTGCGCAAGGACGGGGTGGAGGCGCACCTGCAGGAGTTGCTGGCCGCCAACCCGGGTGTGCTGGGTGAGGGGTACACGCTGGTGCGCCGCGAGTACATGACGGCGATCGGTCCGGTCGACCTGCTCTGCCGGGACGCCAACTCCGGTGCGGTCGCCGTGGAGGTCAAGCGGCGCGGCGAGATCGACGGGGTGGAGCAGCTCACCCGCTACCTGGAACTGATGAACCGTGATCCGCTGCTCAGCCCGGTCAGCGGTGTCTTCGCCGCGCAGGAGATCAAGCCACAGGCGCGGGTGCTCGCCACCGACCGGGGCATCCGGTGCGTCGTCGTGGACTACGACAAGCTGCGCGGCATCGAGAAGGACGAGCTGACCCTCTTCTGACGGCTCACGCGCCGGTCCGCACCGCGATCAGCGACTTCGGCAGGCCGACGACCCGCTCGACGAGCATCCGCGAGTCGGGGAAGTAGTGCCGCATCTGCGAGCGGTCCAGCAGCTCCGTCCACAGCACCTGGTGGATCGCGGCGTCGTGGCTGCGGGTGGGTTTGTGGCCCAGTGGCCAGCGCCGCGCCAGCGCGGTGCGCAGTCGTACCGGAAGGAACTGCATGCCGGGCGCGATCCAGTGCGGCTCGATCGGGAAGTAGCGGTAGGGCGTCTGCACCCAGTGCCGGTCGGCCAGGGCGCGGGTGGTGGCGGCGAACCGCAGGCGGCGTTCGTGCCCGCCCACGTGCTCCAGCACCGAGTTGGAGAACACCAGGTCGTAGTCGGCCTTGGCGAGGCGTGCCGGCAGTTCGCAGGCGTCGGCCTGTTCCACGTGTGCCCACTCCGGCACGACGACTGGCGGTTGTTCCAGGTTGACCACTGTCACACGGGCCGGTCGTACGGTGGCGCGGTGCCAGGTGCCGAGCCGGCCACCGAGGTCGACGACGTGCATGTCCCCGAGCTCGGGGAAGGTGCGCGCCAGCCAGTCCGCGCGGTGCCGCCGCCGCCGAGCGCTCCACGACCGGTCACTGTCGACAAGGCGGTAGCGCAATCGATTAGGGCCCATTTAACGCAATGTACCGCCGCGCCTACCGGGTACAAACATGTGGATACGCCGATCCCCGTGGAGATCGGTTATCCGACACTCATCTGCCGTACATCGTCTTGATGACCCGCACGAGCCGTGCCACGTCGGCCGGGGTGCGGTCGAAGGTCATCGACGGCAGCAGTGACCGGGCACGCCGCCTGGTGATGGCCTTGGCCCGGCCGAACTCGCGCAGCCCGTCCTCCCCGTGGATGCGACCGAAGCCCGAGTCGCCGACGCCGCCGAACGGCAGCGTGGACATCCCCGCGAAGGTCAGGCTCGAGTTGACCGAGGCCATCCCGGAGCGCAGCCGCCGGGCGATGGAGACCGCGCGCCGCCGGCCGAAGACCGAACCCCCGAGGCCGTACGGCAGGGCGTTGGCCCGGGTGACGGCCTCCTCGGCGTCACGGACGCGGCTGATGGTCAGCGTCGGGCCGAAGGTCTCCTCCCGGACGGCGGCCGACTCCTCCGGGACGTCCACGAGGACTGTCGGGTGGACGTACGGCGGCTGCACCGCGTCCGGGCCGCCCAGCACGGCGCGCCCGCCGGAGGCGATGGCGGCGTCGATGTGACGGCGGATCACGTCGAGCTGGGCGGGCATCGTGATCGGGCCGATGTCGGTGCCCTCCGGCCCGACGGTCAGCCGGCCGGCGCGGGCCACCACCTTGTCGACGAAGGCGTCGAAGACGGGCTCGACGGCGTACACCCGCTCGATGCCGATGCAGGTCTGGCCGGCGTTGGTCATGCCGCCCCACACGCACGCCTCGGCGGCGGCGTCCAGGTCGGCGTCGCTGTCGACGATCATGGCGTCCTTGCCGCCGCCCTCGATCAGCACCGGGGTCAGCGTCTCGGCGCAGGCCCCCATCACCTTGCGGGCCGTCGCCGTGGAGCCGGTGAAGGCCACCTTGTCGACCCCGGAACGGCACAGCGCGGCGCCCACGTCGCCCAGCCCGTGCACCGCCGTGAACACCGGATGCTCGGGCACCACCTCGGCGAAGCTGTCCACCAGCCACTGGCCGGCGACCGGCGTGTACTCGCTCGGCTTGAGCACGACGGCGTTGCCGGCGGCCAGGGCGTACGCGGCGGAGCCGATCGGGGTGAAGACCGGATAGTTCCACGGCCCGATCACGCCGACCACGCCGTACGGCTGGTATTCGAGCATGCCGGAGAACTCGGCGAGGATGAGCCGTGACCGCGCCCGACGTGAGCCGAGCACCCGGCCGGCGTTGCGGGCGGCCCAGTCGATGTGCTCGATCGCGGTGACGATCTCCACGATGGCGTCGGCGACGGGCTTGCCGCCCTCGACGTGCACCACCTCGGCGAGCTGCTCGATCCGCTTGGCGAGCAGGGCGCGCCAGCGCAGCAGCCGGGCGCGACGGCCGGCGAAGCCGAGCCCGGCCCACCACTCGCCGGCGGCGCGGGCGCGCTCGACGGCCTCTCGTACGTCGGCGTCGGTGGCGACCGCGAGGCGACCGGCCTCGGCGCCGGTGGCGGGACTGGTGGAGACCAGTTGACCCGCCTCGACGAGAGGGGCGCCGGGGACATGCACTGCCGTCATGGCGGAAGCTTAGACCCGAATACTACTCACTGGTAGGCCGCGATTCGGATCGACGGTGTGGGAGTCCCACCCACCTGCCCACTCGTTGATCAGTGCAGGTCAGGCCCCGGGTATCGCAACTCGGCCGCCCGAATCGTCGAACGGCAGGTGGCCGGGAGGTGGCGAGGAGCTGACCGGCCGGTCGGTATTGACGATTACCGTCTGATGGCAGGCTGACGCGCGGAGTGACGGTGTGGGGTGGAGGGCTGACTGTCCATGGAGGAATATCCGGAACTGATGCCGTTGTTGACGGTCGCCGGTGGGCCGATGCGCGGAGCGAGCTTTCGGCTGCGGGCCGAACCGCAGGTCATCGGGCGGGCGCCGACCGGGCACGTGGTGATCAACGACCCGCACCTGAGCCGCCGGCACGCGGAGGTGTGGCTGGCCCCGGAGGGCGCGTCGCTGCGCGACCTGGGCTCGACGAACGGAACCTGGCTCAACGACCGCCGGATCACCGGCACCGAACGGCTCTCCGACGGCGACGTGATCCGGATCGGCCGTACCGAGTTGCGCCTGTTCGACCCCGGGGTCGCGCACACCGACCCGGTGGGGCTCCGGTTCGGTCCGCCCCGCCGCGACGTCCGACCGACGTTGCCGTTGCCACTGGCCGCGCCGCCGAGCGCTCGGCGCTAGCCGGCCGCACGCCACGACGAGGGGCGCGCCGCGCCTGGCTGCCGGCCACACCGCGCGGCGCCGCCGGGTGGCGCTGACGCACCTGGACCGGCGCTCGCCGCCGTGGCAGCATGCCGCGGATGGAAACCGAGCAGCGGACCGTCACGGCCAACGGCATCACCCAGGCGGTACGAGTGGCCGGGCCGACGGACGGCACGCCACTGCTGCTGATCCACGGCAACTGCTCGTCCTCGCTGTTCTGGGAGCCGCTGATCCGGCGGCTGCCGCCGACGCTGCGGGTCGTCGCACCGGACCTGCGCGGCTACGGCGACACCGGGACCGCGCCGGTGGACGCCACCCGTGGCCTGCGGGACTTCGCCGACGACGTGGCCGCCCTGCTGGACGATCCCGCGCTCTTCGGGGCCAGCGCCGCGCGTCCGGTGGTGGTCGGGCACTCCCTCGGCGGTGGCGTGGCGATGCGCCTGCTCGTCGACCACCCGGAGCGGGTACGCGCGCTGCTGCTCGCCGCACCGGTCTCCCCGTACGGCTTCGGTGGCACCCGGGACCTGACCGGCACACCGACCACCCCCGACTTCGCCGGTACGGGCGCCGGCACGGCGAACCGGGACTTCATCGCCCGGCTCGCCGCCGGCGACCGGAGCGCCGAGGCGCAGGCCAGCCCCCGTGCCGTGCTGCGGGCCACCTACGTGGCCGACCCGGGGGCGCTGGGCACCGACGAGGAGCTGCTGCTGGACAGCCTGCTCTCCACCGCGACCGGCGACGACAACTACCCGGGCACGTCCGTGCCGTCGGACAACTGGCCGGGCACGGCGCCGGGGGAGCGGGGAGTGCTCAACGCGCTCGCGCCGACCTGGTTCCGGCTCGCCGACGACCTGGTCGCCGTGGCCGACAAGCCGCCTGTCACCTGGGTACGTGGCGACGCCGACGTGATCGTGTCGGACACCTCGCTGTTCGACCTGGCGTACCTGGGGTCGCTGGGCGTGGTGCCCGGCTGGCCCGGCCAGGACGCCTGCCCGCCGCAGCCGATGGTCGGCCAGACCCGGGCGGTGCTGGACCGGTACGCGGCGGCCGGCGGGGCGTACCACGAGGTGGTGCTGCCCGGCTGCGGGCACAGCCCGCACCTGGAACGCCCGGCGGAGTTCGTCGCGGAGCTGCTGGCCCTGACGGACGTGCCCGCCGCCTAGCGGCACGGGGCGCGGTGGGTGAAATATCCCACGGCGTCTCGACAACCGAGCGTCACGTGGCAGACTCGCGCGCATAACCTTAGCGGCCGTTCAGTGGCCGTGCGGAGTGTCTGGGGAGGCCGGTCGTGGCGCGCGAGTTCAGCACCGTGGGTGTGGTGGGGCTGGGCACCATGGGTGCCGGCATCGTCGAGGTCTTCGCCCGCAACGGCATCGACGTCGTCGCGGTGGAGATCTCCGAGCCCGCGCTGGAACGCGGCCGGGCCACCCTCAGCGGCTCGACCGACCGGGCGGTCGCCAAGGGCAAGCTGGCCGCGGCGGACCGGGACGCCCTGCACGAACGGGTGCACTTCGCGGTCGGCCTGGACGCGCTGCACTCCGTCGACCTGGTCATCGAGGCGGTGCCCGAGCACCTGGACCTCAAGCAGCGGATCTTCGCCGAGCTGGACCGGGTCTGCCGGCCGGAGGCCATCCTCGCCACCAACACCTCGTCGCTGAGCGTCACCGAGATCTCGGTCGCCACCACCCGGCCCAACCAGGTGATCGGCATCCACTTCTTCAACCCGGCGCCGGTCATGAAGCTCGTCGAGGTGGTCCGCACCGTCGTCACCGCACCCGAGGTGGTCGCCGACGTCGAGGCGCTCTGCGCCCGGCTCGGCAAGGTCGACGTCACCATCAACGACCGGGCCGGCTTCATCGCCAACGCGCTGCTGTTCGGCTACCTCAACCACGCCGTCGGGATGTTCGAGTCGCACTACGCGACCCGGGAGGACATCGACGCCGCCATGAAACTCGGCTGCGGCCTGCCGATGGGCCCGCTGGCGCTGATGGACCTGATCGGCCTGGACACGGCGTACGAGATCCTGGACACCATGTACCGGCGCGGCGGGCGGGACCGCAGGCACGCCCCGGTGCCGCTGCTCAAGCAGATGGTGACGGCGGGACTGCTCGGCCGGAAGTCCGGCCGGGGTTTCTACACCTACGAGCGGCCCGGCTCCCCGGTGGTCGTACCCGACGAGGCGACGCCGCCCGCCGCGGAGGCCGCGCTCGCCGACGGAGCGCGCGCCATCGCGAAGGTGGGTGTCGTGGGTTCCGGGACGATGGCCACCGGGATCATCGAGGTGTTCGCGAAGGCCGGCTACGAGGTCGTCTCGGTGACCCGGGGCGCGGAGAAGTCCGCCAAGGTCTGCGAGGCCGTGAAGACCTCGCTGAACAAGGGTGTGGTGCGCGGCAAGCTCACCGAGGCCGACCGGGACGCCGCCCTGGGCCGGATCAGCTGGTCCGCCACCCTCGACCACCTCGCCGACGTCGACCTGGTGGTCGAGGCGGTGGTCGAGGAGCTGAGCGTGAAGAAGGCGCTCTTCGCCAGCCTCGACGAGATCTGCAAGCCGGGCGTCGTGCTGGCCACCACCACCTCGTCCCTGCCGGTGATCGACGTCGCGATGGCCACCCAGCGGCCGGCCGACGTGGTGGGGCTGCACTTCTTCAACCCGGCCCCGGTCATGCCGCTGGTCGAGGTCGTCCGCACCATCCGCACCTCGCCGGAGGCCACCGCCACCGCGCGGGCGGTCTGCGCCGCGCTCGGCAAGACCGGCGTGGTCTGCGGCGACCGGTCCGGGTTCATCGTCAACGCGCTGCTCTTCCCGTACCTGAACGACGCCGTGAGGATGCTGGAGGCCAGCTACTCCACCGCCGACGACATCGACCACGCCATGAAGCTGGGCTGCGGCTACCCGATGGGCCCGTTCGAGCTGCTCGACGTGGTCGGGCTTGACGTCTCGCTCGCCATCCAGCGGGAGCTGTACCTGGAACTGCGCGAGCCGGGCTTCGCACCCGCGCCGCTGCTGGAGCACCTGGTCACCGCCGGCTACCTGGGCCGCAAGACCCGCCGCGGCTTCCGCGACCACTCGCACCGCTGACCGGGTAAACGCCGGAGGTGCCCGGCCGCGTCTGAGGGATGTGACCTTCGAGGAGTACGTCGCCAGCCGCGGCCCGGCCCTGGTCCGGTTGGCGCGGCTGCTGACCGGTGACGAGCACCGGGCCGAGGACCTCACCCAGGACGTGCTGTCCCGGGCGTACGTGCACTGGCGCCGGATCTCCCGCGCCGACCGGCCCGACGTGTACGTGCGCCGGATGCTTGTCAACGCCAACAACTCCTGGTGGCGTCGCCGGTCGAACCGCGAGCTGGCGGTCGACACCTTCGCCGACCGCCCGCAGCGCGGCGACCTCGACGGCGAGGTGGCCGACCGGGACGAGATGTGGCGGCTGATCCTCGCCCTGCCCGACCGCCAGCGGGCGGTGCTGGTGCTGCGCTACTACGAGGACCTCGACGACACCACGATCGCCCAGATCCTCGACTGCTCGCCGGTCACCGTCCGCACCCACGCGATGCGGGCGTTCGCGAACCTCCGGGGGCGCTGCGGCGTCCCGGCCAAGGACGGGAGCAGGCCGTGATCGACCTCGACGAACAGATCGCCCAGACCCTGCGGGAGCGCGCCGAGGGCGACGTGGACACCGACCGGTTGCTGCGGGGCTCGCGTGCCCGCGGCCGCCGCCGACAGGTGCACCGCCGGACGGCAGTGGGCACCGCGCTGTGCCTCGTCGGGGCGCTCGGCTTCGTCGGGGTGACCGGGCCGGGTCTCGACGAACTGGCCGGCCGGATGCCCTGGAGCACCGCCACGCCCACACCCACCGTGGTTCCACCGCGCGCCGACGCAGTGCCCGGGGCAGCCACCGACCCCACGCTTGTGGGTACCGATCCGCAGGTGCTGCACTTCGGCCTCGACCCCGACCGGGCCCGCTACCTGGGCTGGGAGGTGATCCGGGATCAGGGCGAGACGGTACGGCTCAGCGTGGCGGGCAGCGAGGAGGTACGCGTCGACGTGAGCAGATCGGCCGAGTTGTTCAGCAGCGTCATCATCGACGGCAGGTCGTTCGAGGTGACAGAGGCGGGACGTCCGACCTTCGACGGCTCGATTCGCCCGGCCAGCGGGATGGCCCGTGGGCTCGTCACGTTGTGGCAACCCGCACCGGGCCTGTACGCCCGTGCCGTCATGCTGCACGGCGACCGTGCCGTCCTGAAGCGGGCGGTCGAGGCCCTGCGCTGGAAGGAGGCGCGCCGGTGCGCCGCGCCGCTGCGGCTCGGCGCCCTGCCCGCAGGCGCGAGGGTCACCGTCTGCTCGGTCGACGTCGCCTCGTACCCGAGACTGGTCACCGCCCGCTTTGGTCTTCAGCGGGCCGCGAGGGAGAACATGTCGGTGGAGTACCGGTACGCCAGCCAGACGGGCACCTACACCGACGCGGATCGGACCATCGGGGGCCGACCCGCGCTGCTCTCCGCGAAGGGGACGAGGTTGGAACTGGTCGGCATCCCCCGAACGAGGGTGATCGCCGACTTCGGCTGGCCGTGGGACGGACAGAGCCCGCCGAACGTCTTCACCGAGGCCGAGGCGACAGCCCTGCTGGCCGACGTGGAACTGTCCGAGGACCCGACCCGCCCGCAGAGCTGGAAGTGACCCCGGCCGTCGGGCGGGCCGGCCGCGAGGTCGTCCCGCCCGACGGACCGTACGCTTGGTGACTGTGAGCCCCCGTCGCAATCGCCCCCGCCGGGACGAGAACGCCAACCTGGACGCCGACCGGGTCCGGCAGGGCGTCGCCTCGGTGCAGCAGTGGACCGACGGCGCCTGGCAGGTACGCGGCATCGGGGCTGGCGCGTCCGTCAAGACGTACCGTTGCCCCGGTTGTGACCAGGAGATCCGACCCGGGGTGGCGCACCTGGTGGCCTGGCCGGCGGACGGCCTGGGTGACCTGACCGACCGGCGGCACTGGCACAGCGGCTGCTGGCGGGCCCGGGAGCGGCGCGGCCCGGCCGTGCAGCGCGGCCGGGGCAGCCCGCGCTACTGAGCGAGACCTGCCTGGGGCGCCCCGTGCCATGGCTGAGCGACCCCCGCCGGGGCCGACTCGCGGCCCGGCTGAGCGACCTGGATCACCCTGTTACCGCCTGGGCGGGCGGTGGCGGCGACTTCGCGACAGACTTGGGCGGTGAGCACACCGATCCGCGCGTCGTCGATCCTGCCCGGCCGCCGGGAGGACATCGAGCTGCACACCGCCGATGGTCTGCGGCTGGTCGGTGAGTTGGCCCTGCCGGCGGAGCGACCGCCGGTCGCCACGCTGGTCTGCCTGCACCCGCTGCCCACGCACGGCGGGATGATGGACAGCCACGTGTTCCGCAAGGCGGCCTGGCGGCTGCCCGCGCTCGCCGACCTGGCTGTGCTGCGGTTCAACACGCGGGGCACCAGCAGCGTGCGCGGCACCAGCGAGGGGGCCTTCGACGGCGCGGTGGGCGAGCGGTTCGACGTGGCCGCCGCCATCGAGTACGCGGAGTTCGCCGAACTGCCGAACATCTGGCTGGTCGGCTGGTCGTTCGGCACCGACCTGGCGTTGAAGTACGGCTGCGACCCGGCGGTCGCCGGTGCGATCCTGCTCTCCCCGCCGCTGCGCTTCTCGGCCCCGGAGGACCTGGCCACCTGGGCCGCCTCGGGTCGACCCCTGACGGCTCTGGTGCCGGAGTTCGACGACTACCTGCGCCCGGCCGAGGCCCGGGAGCGGTTCGCCGCCGTGCCGCAGGCTGAGGTCGTCGGGGTGCCGGGCGCCAAGCACCTCTGGGTCGGCGACGCGGAGACCGTGCTCGACGAGATCGTCCGCCGGGTCAACCCGGCCGTCGAGGTGCCGCTGCCGACCACCTGGGACGGCCCGATGGAGTCCGGCGACGTCAGCGCGTACGCCGACCGGACGGTGGCCGCCTTCGCCGACACCCCCGTACCGCAGCCGGGCGACTGACGGCTCAGCCCCGTTCCTGACGGGGGAGCACCACCTCGCGCAGGATCAGTTGCAGCGCGGCCACCGTGGGGATGGCGATCAGCGCGCCCACCACACCCAGCAGGGCCACCCCGAGCAGCGCGGCCAGCAGGGCGGCCACCTCGTTGACCTCCACCGAGCGTCGCATCACCTTCGGGTAGATCAGATAGTTCTCCACCTGCTGGTAGATGAGGAAGAACACCACGCATGCGATGCCGGTGGGCAGGTCGGCGGCGAACCCGACCAGGCTCACGATGACCGCGCCCAGGGTGGCGCCGATCTGCGGGATCAGGTCGGTCACCGCGACCACCACGGCCAGCGCGAACGGGTACGGCAGCCCGACGATCAACGCGAACACGAAGGTGGTCGCGCCGGCCAGCACCGCGATGCTCAGCGCCCCCACCATGTACGCGCCCACCTTGGTCAGGATCTCGTCGCCGATCAGCTGCACCCGCTCCCGCCGCGAGCGGGGCACCAGCGCGTAGCCCAGGGACCGCAGCCGGTTGAAGTACGCCAGGAAGTAGATGGTCAGCACCAGCACGGTGAGCGTCCGGAACACGGTGCCGAAGATCAGTTGAGCGCCGCCGAGCACCCCGCCGAGCGCCCGCCCGATCGTGTCGGCGTTCGCGGCGCTCTGCACCCGCTCCACCACGTCGTACCGTTCCACCAGGTCGTTGACCGTGGGATTGCGACGCAACTCGTCGAGCAGGCTGGGGATCTGGTCGATGAACTGCCCGGACTGCGTCACGATCGGCGGGACCAGCGCCACCACGCCGCCGCAGAGCAGCAGCACCACGGTCAACGCGACGACCGCGACCGCCAGGCCGTGCGGCACGCCCCAGCCGCGTAGCCGCACCACCGCCGGGTTGAGGCCGACCGCGAGGAAGAGCGCGATCACCACCAGCACCAGGATGCCGCCGGCGTTGCGAATGCCCAGATAGAGGGTGTACGCCAGCAGCACTCCCAACGCGCCGGTGAAGCCGACCAGGAAACTGCTGCGCCGCAGCGGACGCCCCGGGGTGCCGAACCTGCCGGACGGGACAGCCGGCGGCTCGTCCGGGTCGATGCCCGGGGCGGGAACGGGCACCGGCGTCGGGTCGGTCGGCGGGGGACCGGGGGTCACGTCCGGGTCGTCGGCCGACGGGTCGTGCTGCGGCACCAGGACCTCCCGAGCTCAGGCGGTGGGACGTCGGCCGGCGCGAACATCAGCTGTCCCGTACGCACAGGTCCATGACGTTACAACTTCCTCGTCGGGTGTACGCGCTCGGTGGCACGACCCGCAGATCTTGGACAGTTTCCGTTCGCGCGGAACGGGAGCTGTCCAAGATCTGGTGGTGTGTGGTGGCTTCCCGGCGGTGAAAGCTGTTCGGATGCCGCCCGCCGACGACGACGCCGCGCTCGACTGGCTCGCCTTCGAGCAGGCTGGCGTGCTGACGACCGCGCAGTCTCCAGTCTGCTCACGGAGGGGACGGTGCGTGGGCGGATCCGCTCCGGCCGGCGGCGGTCCATCTGCCGAGGGATCGTGCTGACCGGTAACGGCCGCCTGACCCGCGACCAGCAACTCTGGGTCGCGGTCCGGTCAGCCGGCCCGGGGCGCTGCTGGGTCAGTCCTTCTCGATGGTGACCTTGCTCGGCTTGGCGCTGCGCTCGTCGGTGGTCGGCTTGCTGGGGCGCTTGCCGTTCTCACCGGTGCTGGTGATCTTGGTGGGCTTGGCGTCCCGGCCACCCACGCCCGGAACGGCCGCCACGGTCGGCTCACCGTCCACGCCCGCGCTGGCCTCCCCGCCGTCGACGGTGGTCACCGGCTCCGCCACCGGACGCGTCGTGGACTGCCCCGCGTCCTGCGCCGAAGCGTTCACCGACTGCCGGGTTTCGGCGGGCCCGGTCTTGAGGCCGGTCGCCGCACCCGACCCGGACGCCGTGCCCGCGCCGGACCCGGTCACGCCGTCGTCACCGTCATCGCCCGCGCTCCGGCTCGCATCGCCCTGGGTGTCCGGCGCGGTCGGGCCGTCCAACGGGCCAGCCGTGCTCTGCAACCGCAGATCAGCCATCCGCCGCTGAAGCTCGTCGGACTCCTGCCGGGACTTCCAGGTCTCCTGCCGCAGATCGGCTAGCTGCTGCTGGGCCTGCGCGATCTCCAACATCACCTGGGCGAGCTGCTGCCGGCCGGCCGCCGACTCCTGCTGGGTTGCCGCCAGATGCTGCTGGGTGGTGGCGAGGTGCTGCTGGGTGGTGGCCGCGTACTCCTCGAACTGCCGACGCGAGGCCGCGACGTGCTCGTCGGCCTTGCGGCGCTTGTCGCCCGCCTCCGTCTCGGCCCGGCTCAGCAACTCGGCGGCCTGCGACTCGGCGCGCTGGCGCATCTCCGTCGCGTCCCGCTCGGCCGCCTGGCGGACCGCCTCGGCACCCTGCTCGATCTCGTTCCTGCGGGTCGTGTACTCGGTCTCCAGCTCGTTCTTGCGGGCCGCGTACTCGCTCTCCAACTCCTCACGGCGAGCCGTGAAGCCCGACTCCAGCTCCTGCTGGCGACCGGTGAATGCGGCCTCCACCTCCTGCTGGCGTGCCTCGTGCTGCTTGTCCAACTCGTCGCGCCGCTTCGCGTACTCCTGCTCGGCCGTGGACCGCCGCTGGGCCAGCTCCCGGTCGGCCGCCTCCCGCCGGGAGTTGACCTCCTGCTCCACCCCGGCCCGCCACGCGCCCAACTCCTGCTGGGTCTGCGCGCGGGCGTGCTTGACGTACGCCTCGGTCTCGGTGCGCATCCGCTGCACGTACGCCTCGGTCTCGGCCCGGCTGCGCTTGGCCGACTCGGTGGCCTGCGCGGTCAGCCGCTCCGCCTCCTGCTGCGCCTTCGCCCGGGTGGCCCGACCCGCCATCGACGCGTCGTCAATGATCTGCTTGGCCTCCTGCTGCGCCTTGGCGTGGGTGGCGCGACCCGCCTCGGTCGCCGTGTCGGTGAGCCGCTTGGCCTCCTGCTGCGCCTTGGCGTGCACCTCCTTGGCGGCCTCGCGCAGCTCGCCGGCCTCCTGCCGGGCGGTGGTCAGCGCCTCGCGGGCGGCCTCGCGCAGCTTGGTGGCCTCCTGCTGAGCCCGAGCGTGGATCTCCTTGGCGGTGTCCCGCAGTTGGGTGGCCTCCTGCTGGGCCTTCGCCAACGCGTCCTGCGCCGCCTTGCGCAGCGTCGCCGCCTCGTCCTTCGCCGACTGGAGCGTCGCCTCCGCCTCGGCCCGCCGGGCGTTGCTGTGCCGCTCCTCCTCCGCGCGCCGCGCGGCGAGGGCGATCTCGAAGTCCTTCAGCGCCCGCGCGGCCTGCTCGCGAGCCTCCTCGACGATGTGCTCGGCGGCGGCACGGCGGGCCTCGATCTCCTCGTTGGCGGCCGACAGGATCTGCTCGGCCTGCTCCTCGGCGAGGGTGAGGATCGACTCGACCCGGGGGCCCAGATGCCGGAACGACGCCCGGTCCACCACGTTCATCTGCTTGCGGACCTGGGTGAGGTCGCGTTGCAGCACCTCGACCTGGCCGGCGAGCTTGTGGATCTGTGTGTAGGCCTGTTCCCGTTCGGCGGCGAGGGTCGCGATCTCGTGCTCGGCACGCGCGACGTACCGGTCAACCTGTTTCTTCTCGTACCCCCGCAGAGCGGACTCGAAGCTGGGCTCCGTCGTCACGTCCCCGCCGAGAGCGAACAGTTCCTCGCCGTGCGACATGCCCCCATCCTCACACGCATCGCCCCCGGCTGGGGCGATACGGACGCCCCTTGTGGGAGCTAGTTCACTCCGTTGTCGGCACGGAATGCCAAGGGCTGGGAAACGCATACGGCGCGAGGTGACACCGGTTACCCGGTGTCACCTCGCGCCGTCGATGCCCCGACCTGACGCCTGGCGTCAGCCAGCGGTCTCCGCAGTGACCCGGTCCTGACCGCCCTCGGCCTTCTTGGCCTCCGCCGGCTTGGCCGCCGGAGCGGCAGCCGCCGGTACGCCAGGCACGATGCCGGCGAGCCCGGAGAGCATCTGACCGAGCTGCGAGGTGACCGCGTCCTTCTGCCGGGTGAGGTCGTCGACCTCGCGGCGGGCGGCCTGCGTGGTCAGCTCCGCCTCGGTGCGAGCCTCGGTGAGCAGGCGCTGCGACTCGGCCTTGGCCTCGTTGAGCGTCTTCTCCGACAGGGCCTTGGCCTTGTCCACCATCTCGGCGGCGTTGCGCTCGGACTCGACCCGGCGGGCCTCGGCGCGCTGCTCGATCTCCTTGGCCCGCTCCTGCGCGGCCCGTGCCCGCTGCTCGGCCTCGCTGACCAGCTTCTGGGTCTGCGCGACCTGGGCGGCGTGCCGCTCGGACTCCTCGCGCTCCGCCTTCTCCCGCCGCTCGGCCAGCTGAAGCTCCAGGGCCTGCAGATCCTTGTCGCGCTTGTCCCGCGCGTCGGTGAGCAGCTTGGTCGCCTCGGCCCGCTTCTCCTCGGCCTCGCGGGCAGCCTTGGCCCGCTGCTGGGTGATCTCCCGCTCGGCGGTGGCGCGCAGCGTGGCGACCTCCCGCTCCACGGTCGACTTCAGCTCGGCCACCTCGTGCGCGGTGACCGTACGCAGCTGCTTGGTCTCCCGGTCCGCGTCCGCCCGCAGGGTGTCCGCCTCGCGGCGGGCCTGCACCCGGACCTCGGCGGCCTCGCGCTCGGCGGCGGTACGCAGGTTGCCGGCCTCGCGCTCGGCGCTCGCCTTCATCGCGGCGGCCTCGGCGCGCGCCTTGTCGGTGATCTCACGCGCCTCGAGGCGGGCGGCGGAGAGGATGCCCTCGGACTCGCGCTTGGCCTCGTTGCGGTGGTCGTTGGCCTGCTCCTCGGCGAGCCGGAGGATCTGCTCGACGCGGGTGCCCAGACCGGAGAGGGTGGGCCGGCTGTTCTCTTCGAGCTGCTTGTTGGTGTCGGCGAGCTTCTGCTCCAGCGCGCTCATGCGCTGCTCGGCCTGGCGGAGCCGACGCTGGGCGTCGTTCATCCGCTGCTCGGCCTCGGCGCGGGCCTGCTCGGACTGGGTCAGCGCGGCGGTCATCCGGCCGAGGAAGTCATCGACCTGGTGAGTGTTGTAGCCGCGCAGGCCAACGGTGAAATCTGGCTGCGAGTTCGCGTTATCGAAGAACGCGAGAGGGGAGGACTGCTGCTGGGGCATTGGGACATACTGGCAGACGCCCCAGGGTGCTTCGCAAGAGCGGTACGAAGCTTTCGTGTCCTCTTTACATGGTCAACTCCCGCGTTCGGCGATGCCGGACCAATCGCCGATCTTGGCAGGTCCCGGGCGGGACGGACGCCACGCAGCGTGACATGGAAAAGGGCCACGGGAAGCTCCCGTGGCCCTTTGTTCGATCCGAACCGATGTCGCGCTAATGGGAGCGGAAGAACAATGGGCGACCACCGCAATGGCCATCCGCTGCTCATCCGTCCGGGCAAAGGCCCGGTCAGTGCCCCCGGAACCGGTTGATCGCGTCCTCGTGCCGGGCCCGCATCTCCCCGTCCCGGACACCGAGCCCGTCGGTGGGGGCGAGGCAGCGCACCCCGACCTTGCCCTGGTGGGCGTTGCGGTGCACCTCGTACGCCGCCTGGCCGGTCTGCTCCAGCGGGTAGGTACGGGACACCGTCGGGTGCACCTTGCCGAGCGCCACCAGGCGGTTCGCCTGCCACGCCTCGTGGTAGTTCGCGAAGTGGCTGCCGACGATCCGCTTGAGGTGCATCCACAGGTACCGGTTGTCGTACTGGTGCTGGAAACCGCTCGTGGACGCGCAGGTCACGATCGTCCCACCGCGCCGGGCCACGTAGACGCTCGCGCCGAACGTCTCCCGACCCGGGTGCTCGAAGACGATGTCCGGGTCCTCGCCGCCCGTCAGCTCACGGATCCGTTCGCCGAAGCGCCGCCACTCGTCCGGGTCCTGGGTCTCCTCGTCCTTCCAGAAGCGGAAGTTCTCCGCGGCCCGGTCGATGACCAGCTCCGCGCCCATGCGGCGGCACAACTCCGCCTTCTCCGGGGAGGAGACGACGCAGACGGGGATCGCCCCACCGTTGAGCGCCATCTGCGTGGCGTACCCGCCGAGGCCACCGGACGCGCCCCAGATCAGCACCACGTCGCCCTGCTTCATGTTGGCGCCGTGGTGCGAGACGAGCTGCCGGTACGCGGTCGAGTTGACCAGCCCCGGGCTCGCCGCCTCCTCCCAGCTCAGGTGACGCGGCTTGGGCATCAGCTGGTTGGCCTTGACCACGGCCAGCTCGGCCAGCCCACCGAAGTTGGTCTCAAAGCCCCAGATCCGCTGCTGCGGGTCGAGCATGGTGTCGTCGTGCCCGGCCGCGTCCTCCAACTCGACGGAGAGGCAGTGCGCCACGACCTCGTCGCCCGCCGCCCACCGGGTCACACCGGGGCCGGTACGCAGCACCACGCCCGCGGCGTCCGAGCCGACCACGTGGTACGGCAGGTCGTGCCGGCGGGTCAGCTCGGAGATCCGCCCGTAGCGCTGGAGGAACTTGAAGGTGGACAGCGGCTCGAAGATGCTCGTCCACACGGTGTTGTAGTTGATCGCGCTCGCCATGACCGCGATCAGCGCCTCACCCGGCCCCAGCTCCGGCGTCGGCACCTCCTGCACGTGCAGCGCCTTGCGGGGGTCCTTGTCCCGGGTGGCCATGCCGTCGAACATCCGCGACTCCTCGGCGCGGACGACCACACCCCGGTAGCTCTCCGGTACGGGCAGCCCGGCGAGGCCGGCCAACTCCCGGTCCGGATCGTTCGATTCCTCCGCCGCCATGATCGCTTCGAGGATGTCCTGCACGGTGACCTCCGGTTCGTCCGCACCCGCACGGGCCCGGGTGCTGCCATCGTCGGCGCCGGTGGGCACGACCGCCATGTCGGCATTCGACACATCCGGCACCGGTCGCGCTCCTGTGGGCCGGGACGTTACTGAACGGTAGCTAAAGCGGGAAGTCCTCTGTGAAAAACTGCATCGGCCGATGCGTGAAGCTGTCCGACCACCCCGCCAACCGCGCACAGAAGTGCTCACGGGAGCGGTTCTGGACCGCCGCAGCGGTCGCCGCCGTGGGGCGGCGGTGGGTGATGGGCGGCGTCGGAAGCCGGGCGGCGGTGCGGCGGTGCGGCGGCGGCGCGGCGGGGCAGGGGCGCGGTGGGGTGCGGGTTGCGGCGGTGGTGGCCGCCGGTGCGGCGGAGGTGGCAACAACTTCCTGGATTTAGTGGCCTCACGTGCGGCGGAGGCCACTAAATCCAGGAAGTTGCGCGATCTTGCCCGCCCTTCGCGATGCGGCGCGACCTTGCCCGGCCGTCCCCGGCCCGCACGGGGGCAGCACGGCGAGAATCACCCGGCCCGGCCCGCGTGGCGCCGGCCCGGCCCGCGCTGGCGCGCCGGGCGAGGGCTGGGGCGGGACGCGGTTGTGCGGCGCTTCAGTGGGTGGCGGCGGGTTGGACGAGTTCGACGAGGACGCCGCCGGCGTCCTTGGGGTGTACGAAGTTGATCCGGCTGTCGGCGGTGCCGCGCCGCGGCTCGTCGTAGAGCAGCCGTACGCCTCGCTCGCGCAGTGCCGCGCAGGCCGCGTCGATGTCCGCCACGGTGTACGCGACCTGCTGCACGCCCGGGCCGTTGCGGTCGAGGAACTTCGCGATCGTCGACTCGGGGGTGAGCGGGGCGAGCAGTTGCACGCAGCCGCCGTCGGTGTTCGGCCCGACGGCGAGCATCGCTTCCCGTACGCCCTGCTCGGCGTTGGTCTCGACGTGTACGCAGCGCATCCCGAACGTCCGCTGGTAGAAGTCGATCGCGGTGTCCAGGTCGGCCACGGCGATCCCGACGTGGTCGATCTTGCGAAGCCCGATGTCTGTGACGTAGTCCGCACCGGGCTCGACGGGGGAGTTCTCAGTCATGGCGCTAGTCTGGCCGAACAATCGTTAAGGCGTACAGCTCGGCACCCCCCTCGGAGGCAGGCATGGCTTCGGTGATCGTCAGCGGCGCGCGCACCCCCATGGGGCGGCTGCTGGGCAACCTCAAGGACCTTCCGGCCACCAAGCTCGGCGGCATCGCCATCAAGGCGGCCCTGGAGCGTGCCGGCGTGAGCCCGGACCAGGTCCAGTACGTGATCATGGGGCAGGTGCTCCAGGCCGGCGCCGGGCAGATCCCGGCTCGGCAGGCGGCCGTGGAGGCCGGCGTACCGATGTCGGTGCCGGCGTTGACGATCAACAAGGTCTGCCTCTCCGGCCTGGACGCGATCGCCCTCGCCGACCAGCTGATCCGGGCGGGCGAGTTCGACATCGTGGTGGCCGGTGGCATGGAGTCGATGACCAACGCCCCGCACCTGCTGATGGGCCAGCGTTCGGGCTACAAGTACGGCGACGTGGTGGTCAAGGACCACATGGCGCACGACGGGCTCAGCGACGCCTGGGACTGCTGCTCGATGGGCGAGTCGACCGAGCGGATCGGCACGAAGCACGGCATCTCCCGCGAGGAGCAGGACGCCTTCGCTGCGGCCAGCCACCAGCGGGCCGCCGCCGCGCAGAAGAACGGCCACTTCGCTGAGGAGATCACTCCGGTGCTGATCCCGCAGCGCAAGGGCGACCCGCTGGTGATCAGTGACGACGAGGGCATCCGCCCGGACACCACCGTCGAGTCGCTGGCCAAGCTGCGTCCCGCCTTCGCCAAGGACGGCACGATCACCGCCGGCAGTTCCTCGCCGATCTCCGACGGCGCGGCCGCCGTCGTCGTCATGAGCAAGGCCAAGGCCAACGAGCTGGGCTTGACCTGGCTCGCCGAGATCGGTGCGCACGGCAACGTGGCCGGCCCGGACAATTCCCTGCACTCGCAGCCGTCCAACGCGATCCACCACGCCCTGCGCAAGGGCGGCCTGAGCGTGGAGGACCTGGACCTCATCGAGATCAACGAGGCGTTCGCGCAGGTCGGCATCCAGTCCACCCGGGATCTGGGCATCGACGCGGACAGGGTGAACGTCAACGGCGGTGCGATCGCGCTGGGCCACCCGATCGGGATGTCCGGCGCCCGGCTGGTGCTCACCCTCGCGCTGGAGCTCAAGCGGCGCGGCGGCGGCACCGGGGCGGCGGCGCTGTGCGGTGGCGGCGGCCAGGGCGACGCGCTGATCATCCACGTGCCGGGCAAGGCCGAGTCGGCGCAGTGAGCGAAGCGGTCGAGAATGTCCCGGTGGCGGGCACCAGATCGGTGCGCCGCAGCCGGGACGTACCCCAGCTCGTGGAGCGGGCCCGCGCGGGTGACCCCCGCGCGGTCGCCCGCCTGATCACCCTTGTCGAGAACGGCGACGCGCTGCTGCCGGAGATCGCGGCGGCGCTCGCGCCGTACGCCGGGCAGGCCCAGGTGGTGGGGTTGACCGGTTCGCCCGGGGTGGGCAAGTCGACGACCACCAACGAGCTGGTCCGTGCGCTGCGGGCGCGGGGGCACCGGGTCGGTGTGCTGGCCGTGGACCCGTCCAGCCCGTTCACCGGCGGCGCGATCCTCGGTGACCGGGTGCGGATGCAGGACCACGCCACCGATCCCGGGGTCTACATCCGGTCCATGTCCAGCCGGGGGCATCTCGGCGGCCTGGCCGCGGCGACACCGCAGGCGGTCCGGGTGCTGGAGGGCGCCGGCTGCGACGTGGTGCTCGTGGAGACCGTCGGCGTCGGGCAGGCCGAGGTGGAGGTCGCCTCGCTGGCCGACACCACGCTCGTGCTGCTCGCCCCCGGCATGGGGGACGCCATCCAGGCGGTCAAGGCCGGCATCCTGGAGATCGCCGACGTGTTCGTCGTCAACAAGGCGGACCGGGACGGCGTCGACGCCACCGTCCGCGACATCCAGGGCATGATCGCGCTCGGCGAGCGCGGGCCGGGGCAGTGGCGACCGCAGGTCGTCCGCTCGGTCGCCGCCCGGGGTGAGGGGATCGACGACATCGCCGCCGCGATCGACAAGCACCGCGGCTGGCTGGTCGAGCACGGCGAGCTGCGCCGCCGGCAGGAGGCGCGGGCCGCCGCCGAGATCGAGGCCATCGCGCTGGGCACCCTCCGCGCCCGGATCGGTTCCCTGCGCGACGGTACGGAGCTGTCGACGCTCGCCGCGAAGGTCGCCGAGGGCGCCCTCGACCCGTACGCGGCGGCGGACGAGCTGCTCGATCAGCTCGGCTCCTGACCCGCAGCCCGACGGCGCACCCGGCGGTGGCTCAGGCGACCGTGAGGGCGTCGCGTGCGCATCTGGTGAGCAGCCACGGAAGGCGCGGCGTCCCGATCCGCCCGCTGCCGAGCGCGGTGAGGACCAGCGTGATGTCACCGACGCGCAGCACCACCTTGTCGCCGCTGGCGTACGCCTCGTCGCCGATGCCCGGCAGTGGGGTGACGACGCCGCGGGCGTTGGCCCGCCACGCGATCTGCCCCGCCGTACCGTCCGCCCAGGCGGCGCGCAGCACGGTGCCGTTGTCGCGCTCGGAGCGGAAGTCGACGCGTCGCGGTAGGTGTCGCACGCGTACCTGTTGACCGACGACCCGTGCCACGTCCTCGACGGAGATCGGAAGCGGCCCGGCAGGCACATGAGCCATGTCGCCGAACACGTCCGTGACCAGCACGCCGGTCTGCTCGGGTTCGGGGTCCGCCGACGAGCGGACGGTCAGGGCGTCGACCCGCCTGCTCCACGGCCGACCGGTGATCGTCACGACGTCGCCCGGCCGGCAGCGGTCTCCCCACCCGCCCGGCAGCCCCCATGCGGTGGTCTCGTCGGCGGTCCCGTCGTCGAGTACCAGGTGGATCAGTCGCCGGCTGTCCCGCCCGTGTGGGCGCAGCGCCAGCACCTGACCGGTGACGGTCACCGACCGCGTGCGGTCCACCAACGCGCCGCCCAGCAGGTATGCGCCGCTGGCGAGCAGCACGTACCCCGGCAGCGCATACCAGCCGGAGCGACCGGCGACGCCCAGCACGAACGTTCCCGCGACCACGAGCAGCAGCGCCTGACCGAGGAGCGCACGGGTGGTGCTGCCGTACCCGGGCCGCACCCGTGGACAGCGCGCCCGGATCCGGCGCCAGCCGCCCCGGTACGACGACCAGAGCTCACGCTTGTCGCCGGCGTCCAGGCCGAGCACGTCGAGGGTGCGGCGGGCGACGCCCAGCGCGGCGCCGTACGCGAGGTAGCGGTCCCAGACCGCCACCGCCGAGGGTGGCAGCTCGGCGAACTGTTCGTGGTTACGCAGCCAGGTGCCCACTGCGAGCCACCGGGAGGTGGCGTCCAGTCCCGCCGGGGTCGCGCGCTCGCCGACGCGCTGCACGAGGCCCGCGAGCATCACGGCGACGGTGAGCGAGAGAAGGAACGTCCAGCGCAGGTGCGTGCGGTACACGGCCACCAGGCCGCAGACCACGCCCACCGTGACCGCCCCGAGGTACAGCGCGGTCATCATCGTCCGCCCGAATCGACGCCGGGACAAACCGGCCGCCCGCGCGTCGGCGACCACTGCGGCGCGCAGTTGGCCGTTCCAGTCCTTCGACTCGTCCTCGTCCCGGAAGGCCAGTGCGGTGAGCGGCACCACCCCGTCGACGGCGAGCCCACGGACCCGCGCCAGGACCTGCCGTTCGTACGGCCGTAGGCCGCTCTCGTCCGGATGCTCCCGGGCGAGATGGATGGTGGTGCCACGGGGGTCGGCGTCCGGCTGTCGCAGCTCGTACCAGCCGGCCGCGGCCAGGTCGAGCAGGATCGACTCCGTCGTGCCCGCGCCCGTCGACCCGCCGTTGACCAGCAGGCTCACCACGGCCGGCGGCTCCGGGCCGAGGTCCATCGACGCCGGTGCGGCCGCTCGTGGTGCCGGGCGGGTGGCGATCCGGCAGGCACCGTACGCGAGGAGCCAGAGTCCGACGGCGACGCCGGCGAGGATGAGGTCCGTCACGGCTCAGAGACCGACCGCGACGACGCCACGGTCCGAGTCGTCCGAGGTGAACAACTCGCGCCTGTGGAAGCCGAGCGGCCCGGCGACCAGGTTCGTGGGGAAGCTCTGGATCGCCGTGTTGTACTGCTGCACGGCGTACGTCAGGAACTGCCGGGCATAAGCGATCTTGTCTTCGGCGGTGGCCAGCTCGCTCTGCATCGCCGCGAAGTTCTCGCTCGCCCGCAACTGCGGGTACGCCTCGGCGAGGGCGACGAGACGACCCAGAGCCTGACCGAGCGCGTTCTCGGCGTCGGCCCGGCCCGGGTCACCACCGGTGTGCGTGATCGCCTCGCCGCGTGCGGCGAGCACGGCGGCCAGGGTGTCGCGCTCGTGCGACGCGTACCCCTTGATCGTCTCGACCAGGTTCGGGATGAGGTCGTGGCGGCGCTTGAGTTGTACGTCGATCTGGGACCAGGACGCTTCCACCTGGTTGCGCATCCGCACCAGCTTGTTGTAGACCCGCACCAGCCACACCCCGACCAGGAGGACGACCGTCGAGCCCGCCAGAGCGGCGGCGGTAATCGATGCCATGGCGGGCAAGATAGCGAACCGCCGCGAGGAGTGCGCGCACGTGTCCACGGGGGACGGTTGCCGCGCGCCGGGAGGCAGTAGGCTCGCGGCGCGCGGGCTCCGCCCGTGCGGGGCCCCGGTCGGGGCCGGCGCGGGACGACGGCAGGGGAGCGGTACGTGAGTGACGAGGCGACGCGCGAGCTGGGCACGGTGCCGGTGGCGGCCGGCGGGACGACGAAGGTCTCCGACGAGGTGATCGAGAAGATCGCCGTCGCCGCCGCCAGCTCGGTGCCCGGGGTGGCCGAGATGGGTGGGGACATCGCGCGGTTCTTCAACGCGGTCCTCGATCGCGTCGGGCTGGACCAGGTCGGCGACGCCCGGCGGGGTTGCTCGGCCCACGTCTCCGGGGACGCGGCCGTGATCAATCTGGTGCTGGTGATCCAGGCCGGTCAGCCCGTGCCCGAGGTGACGAGCCAGGTGCGGGCCCGCGTGACCGAGGCGGTCGAGGCGTACGGGCTACGGGTCGACGAGGTCAACATCCGGGTCGACGACGTGGCGATGGGTGGGCCGGCGACTTCGGTGGCGTGATCGCCGACGGGCCTGCCGTCCGCGCCCGCCGCGGTGCCCACGTTACCCACCGGTACGAGTTGACTTAGCGATCGTTCAGGTCGGGGCTCTACACTCGATGGGCAATCGAGGACCCGAGGAGGAGCCCCGCGCATGGACGCCGACGAGATCGACGCCGGACGGGCACGCTGGCAGGCCCGGTACGACGCCGCGCGCAAGCGTGACGCCGACTTCACCACGCTCTCCGGGATGCCTGTCGAGCCGGTCTACGGGCCGCCGGAGGGCAGCGCGTACCCGGGCTTCGAGCGGATCGGCTGGCCCGGCGAGTATCCGTACACCAGGGGTCTGTATCCGACCGGCTACCGGGGGCGGACCTGGACGATCCGGCAGTTCGCCGGCTTCGGAAACGCCCAGCAGACCAACGAGCGCTACAAGATGATCCTCGGCGCCGGCGGTGGCGGCCTGTCGGTCGCGTTCGACATGCCGACGCTGATGGGCCGCGACTCGGACGACCCGCAGGCCCTCGGCGAGGTCGGGCACTGCGGCGTCGCCATCGACACGGCCACCGACATGCAGGCGCTCTTCGACGGCATCGACCTGGCCGGCGTGACCACGTCGATGACCATCTCCGGCCCGGCCGTACCGGTGTTCTGCATGTACCTGGTCGCCGCCGAGCGGCAAGGCGCCGATCTGTCCAAGCTGGACGGCACGCTCCAGACGGACATCTTCAAGGAGTACATCGCGCAGAAGGAGTGGCTCTTCGACCCCGAGCCGCACCTGCGCCTGATCGGCGACCTGATGGAGTACTGCGCGGCCGAGATCCCGCGCTACAAGCCGCTGTCGGTCTCCGGCTACCACATCCGCGAGGCCGGCTCGACCGCCGCGCAGGAGTTGGCGTACACCCTCGCCGACGGCTTCGGGTACGTGGAGCTGGGCCTGTCGCGCGGGCTGGACGTGAACGTCTTCGCCCCCGGTCTGAGCTTCTTCTTCGACTCGCACCTCGACTTCTTCGAGGAGATCGCCAAGTTCCGCGCCGCCCGCCGGATCTGGGCCCGCTGGCTGCGCGACGTCTACGGCGCGACCAGCGAGAAAGCCCTCTGGCTGCGGTTCCACACGCAGACCGCCGGGGTGTCGCTGACCGCCCAGCAGCCGGTCAACAACGTGGTGCGAACGGCCGTGGAGGCCCTCGCAGCGGTGCTCGGCGGGACCAACTCGCTGCACACCAACGCCCTCGACGAGACCCTCGCGCTGCCCACCGACGAGTCCGCCGAGATCGCCCTGCGCACGCAGCAGGTGCTGATGGAGGAGACCGGCGTGGTCAACGTCGCCGACCCGCTCGGCGGCTCCTGGTACGTCGAGGCGCTGACCGACAAGATCGAGGCCGAGGCGGAGGAGATCTTCGGCCGGATCCGGCAGCTCGGCGGGGAGGGTCCGCACCAGATCGGCCCGATGACCTCGGGCATCCTGCGCGGCATCGAGGACGGCTGGTTCACCGGGCACATCGCCGAGTCGGCGTTCGTCTACCAGCAGGCCCTGGAGAAGGGCGACAAGAAGATCGTCGGCGTCAACTGCCACACCGGCACGGTCGCCAAGGAGCTGGAGATCCTGCGCATCTCGCACGAGGTGGAGCTGGAGCAGCGCCGGGTGCTCGCCGAGCGCAAGAGCGCGCGGGACGAGGCCGCGGTCCGTGCGGCGGTCACCCGCATGGTCGACGCCAGCCGCACCGACGAGAACATGATCCCCGCCATGCTCGACGCCGTCCGCGCCGAGGCCACCCTCGGGGAGATCTGCGACGCCCTGCGCGCCGAGTGGGGCACCTACCGGGAGCCGGCCCGCTTCTGACCCGTACCGACCCATCCCTTCGATCGTGCGGTCGCCGCGTCGACAGATGCCGTGCAGGCGGCCTGTCGGCGTCGGAAAGTGCCCGATCGAAGGGGTGGGGGCGGGGCGTGAGAGTTGCAACGTCGGAGTTGCGGGTGAGCTGAGAACCCGGGGTCGCGTGCGAGACTAGGTAACCATGAGCGACCCACGGATCACCTCGTCGATCTTCACCCGCGGCGCGGTCGACCTCAGCACGCTGCGCGGCCCCGCACCAGCCAGTACCCGCCCCGGCACACCCCCGCAGGGCGGCCCGTCCACCGGCGCGCCAGGCGCGCCCACAGCCGGCGGCAACGCCGCCATCGTCGACGTCACCGAGGCGACAATCCAGTCCGAGGTGCTCGAACGGTCGATGGCCATGCCGGTCGTCGTCTTCTTCGGCGCGGCCGGCTTCCCGGAGAGCGACGAGTTCGCCCCGGTGCTGGAGCGGCTGGCCGCCGAGAGCGACGGCGCCTGGGTGCTCGCCCGGGTCGACGTGCAGCAAAATCCGCGGATCGCCCAGATGTTCCGGGTCCAGGGCATCCCCATGGTGTACGCGGTGGTCGGCGGCCAGCCCTTCGACGCCTTCTCCGGCGTGGTCCCCGAGGCGCAGGTGCGTCAGTGGCTCCAGGCCGTACTCAAGGCCGGCGGCGTGACCGTCGCCGAACCGGAGGACCCGCGCCTCGACGAGGCGGACGACGCCCTGATGAGCGGCGACCTGGACGCGGCCGAGCGGGCGTACCGCAAGATCCTCGCCGACTCCCCGGCGGACGCCGCGGCCGAGGCCGGCCTCGCCCAGGTGGGGGTTGCCCGCCGGGTGGCCGGCGCCGACCCGGCCGCCGCGCTCGCCGCCGCCGAGAGCGCCCCCGACGACGTGGCCGCCCAGCTGCTCGCCGCCGACATCGAGGTGCTCAGCGGCCTGGCCGAGCAGGCGTACGCCCGGCTCGTCGGTCTGGTCCGGCGCACCGCCGGCGAGGACCGGGAGACGGTCCGCCAGCACCTGGTGTCGCTGTTCACCATCGCCGGGCCGGACGACCCGGCGGTCGCCTCGGCACGTCGTGCCCTGGCCAGCGCCCTGTTCTGAGTTCGAAGCACGCCAGCGCGGGCCGGCGTTCCGGCCGGCCCGCCCGACCACCGAGGACGGGAGCTCATGATGCGCCGGATCGCCGTCCTCGACGCGCCGACAAATCTCGGTCTCCGGCCGCCGACTCCCACGTCGGTGCCGGGATGCGCCAAGGCGCCGGGGGCGCTGCGCGACCACGACCTGCTGGCCCGGCTACGCGCCCGCGACGCCGGCTGCATCACCCCACCCCGCTACGACCCGGGTGACTGGCGGCCCGGCGACGGGGTGTGTCACGCCCGGGAGATCGCCGACTACTCGCTGGCCCTCGCCGAACGGATCGGCTCGATCATCGACCGGGGCGAGTTCCCGGTGGTGCTGGGTGGCGACTGCTCGGTGCTGCTCGGCTCGGCGCTTGCCATGCACCGCCTCGGCGAGGCCGTCGGCGGGCGGATCGGCCTGGTCTTCGTGGACGGGCACTCCGACTTCCGGCACCCGGGCAACGCCTCCTACGTGGGTGCCGCCGCCGGTGAGGACCTGGCCCTGGTCACCGGGCGCGGGCAGGCCGACCTGGCCGCCCTCGAGGGCCGCCGACCCTACTTCCGGGACATCGACGTCGTGGTGCTCGGCATCCGCGCCCAGGACGAGTACCGGCTCGACCTCCAGGCGGCGGGGATCACCACCCGGCCGGTCCCGGCGCTGCGCGCCGAGGGCGCCGCCCGTACGGCCCAGTGGGCGCACGAGCAGCTCGCCGACTGCGCGGGCTACTGGGTGCACATCGACGTGGACGTGCTCGACCCGGCGGTGATGCCCGCCGTGGACGCCCCCGACCCGGGTGGCATCGCCTTCGCCGAACTGGAGATCCTGCTCGCCGGCCTGGTCGACACCCCGCACTGCCTCGGCGTCGAGCTGACCGTCTTCGACCCCGACTACGACCCGGACGGCTCGTACGCCGCCGAGATCGTCAACACGGTGGTCGCTGGTCTGGCACCGGTCACCGCCCCGGAGGCGGTGCCGCCGCGCCTCCTGCCGGCCCGGCCAGCGCCCGCCCCCCGACGCGACACCGGCCGCACCACGCTCGCCGCCGAGCGGCCCGGGACGCCGCGACCCGCAGCCGGGGACCAGCAGGACGACCTGGGCGACCCGGCGACTGTGCGAAACGGCGCCGACACCGTCGGCCGGCCGCTGGCCGGCGTGCCCGCGCCGACCGACCAGCCCGGCCCCGGTACGCCAACGGACAGTGAGTCGCCAGGTGACCTCGGGACGGCGAATGTCCCCGCGCCGGTCCATTCCGCGTCGGCTGGCGCCCCGGTCGAACCGGAACCGGTGGGCCCACCCGCGTCGGCCGGCCCCGGCCTGCTACGCCGCCCTTCGCCCCCCAACGCCGATCACTCCAGACCCGCCTAGACCGACGGGTCCAGCGGGGCCGTCGCCGAGGCGGCGACTCATCTGACGTCGGCCACCAACCTCGGTAGCGTCGCTCGGATTGTGAGCGCGGCCAGGTTTCCCGCAGCCCTGTCGGGCGATCTGCGCAACCGGTAGTCGGTCGGTCAGCGCGGCAGCGAGCGCAGCGCCTCCACCACGGCGTCGGGCGCCCGCAGCGGCACGAAGTGGTCGGCGCCGGGTAGTCGCACGAGGCGGCAGCCGGGAATGCGCCGCGCGGCCTCGACACAGGACGGGACGAACGACGGGCGTTCGAGATCGCCGAGCAGCAGCACGCACGGAGTGGCAACGTCCTCCAGCCGGGACCACGCGTCGCCGTCATCGACGAAGGTGTCGCCCCAGTTGAGCCAGAACCGGACCGCCGAACGCAGCAGATCGACGACGAGCGGGTCGCGGCCGGCCCGGGCCCACCGGGCGACACCCTGCTCGACGAAGGTCTCCGGGTCGGCGCTGTCCGACTCGTCGTCGGGATCGTGGGAGGGCGGGGCGCCGGAAATGCCGGGACATGCCAGCACCATCCCGCGAACCCGATCCGGCTCGGCGAGGGCGAGGTCGAGCGCCGTACCGCCGCCCATGCTGCAACCGACGAACACCGCCGGCCCGACGCCGAGCCGGTCAAGCACCCGACGCAGGTCGTCCAACCGGGAGAAGGGCCCGGTCGGCGGAGCGGAGCGGCCGAAGCCCCGCACGTCGTACCGGATCAGCCGGTGCTGCCCGGCGAGCCGCTCCCAGACGGGGTTCCAGATGCGGGAATCGCCCACGCCCGGGTGCAGTAGCACGACCGGCGGCAGGCCGCCCCCGGTGTCCTCGGCCCAGACGTACCCGTCCCCCACATTGATCAACTCCCCCATGGCGAGAGCCTCCCACACGGGCGGCGTTCAAGCGCGGGGATATCGACTCGAGAGTTCACCCCGCCGAAGGGAGCTGGTCAGGGGGTGGGGAGGGCGCGGAGGAAACGCTCGGCGATCGGGACGGCTGAGGCGGTGCTAGCGCCGCCCTTCTCCACGAAGACGGCGAACGCGACATCACCCCGCCAGCCCACGAACCAGGCGTGCGTGTGGGCCGGGTTGTTGTCGTACTCGGCGGTGCCGGTCTTGCCGTACACCTCGCCGCCCGGCACGTCCCTGAGCGCGGTGCCGGTGCCGGTGGTCACCACCTCGCGCATCATGGTGCGCAGCGCCGAGACGGACTCCGGCTTGAGCTGTTCCCCGGCCGGGGCCGGCTTGGCCGGCGCGGGATCGACAAGCAGTTGCGGCTGCTCGAACCGGCCGCGCGCGACTGCCGCGGTGGCACCTGCCATGGCCAGCGGACTGACAATTGTGGTGCCCTGCCCGAACGAGGCTGCGGCCTGCTCGGCGGGGCTCCCGCCGGTCGACACCTTGCCGGTGAACGCGTCGACGCCGAGGTCCCACTGACCCTCCAGGCCCAGCGTACGGCCGGCGGCGGCCAGCCCGTCGCCGCCCAACTTCGGGGCCAGCGTGGCGAACGCGGTGTTGCAGGACTTGGCGAAATCGGTGCGGAACGGCACCGAGCCCAACTCGAAGTTGTCCGAGTTCTTGAAGGACCGGCCGTCGACGGTGACCGTCTTCTTGCAGTCCACCGGCCCGTCGAGGGTGACCGCGCCCCGGTCCAGCAGGCCGAGCGCGCTCACCACCTTGAACGTGGAACCGGGCGGCACCTGCGCGTTGAAGGCCAGGTTCTCGCCGGCCGGCCCGGGACCGTTCGCCACGGCGAGCACCGAGCCGTCGGTGATCCGTACCGCCACCAGCGCGGAGCGGCGCGCCTCGGGACGCAGCGCGGAGTCGGCGGCGTTCTGGGCGGCCACGTCCAGGGTCGTCTTGAGCGCCTGCCCGGCCTGGGGCTCGCGGCGGAACAACTCGGTGCCGGTGGGCTCCAGTTTGCCGCCCTCGGCGGGACGCTCGACCACCACGGTCAGGCCGGGGTTGCCGCGCAGCCGCTCGTCGTACCGGCCCTGCAACCCGCCATGTCCGACCAGGTCACCGACCACGTACCGGTCGGGATGCGCGGCCAGGTCGTCGGCCTGCGCCGGGTCGACCGAGCCGAGCAGCGCGCGGGCGAACTCCCGGGTCGGCGCCAGGTCGAGTTTGTCGGTGACGAACTTGGTGCCGGGCAGGTCGTAGATCCGGGGCTTGATCTGGCGGTAGGCCTCCTCGCGGAGGGTCACCACCTCGACGAAGTCGCCCGGCTCGGCCTTGGCCACCCGCTCGGGCAGGTCGGCCAGGTCGACCGCCGGGACCAGCGCCGGGCGGATCGCCTTGAAGGCCCCGTCGAGGTCCTTCACCAGCTTCTTGATGTCGGCGACCCCGTCGGGCTGCACGCCCACCCGGACCACCGGACGGGGGGCGACAATCGGCTGCCCGGCGGCGTCCAGCACCCCGGCCCGAGGGGCGGCCTCCCGGCGCAACCCCAGCCGGTCGCCCTTGGTGAGCTGTTCGTGAACGACACGGGGCTCCCAGATCACCTGCCACTGGTCGTCGTCGCCCTGGGCGAGCCGCAGCTCCCGGTCGTACGCCCAACGGGTCTGACCGGGCAGGGTCCACTCCACCTGCACCGTCGCCGTCGCGATGTCCTTGGTGACCTTCGGGTCGCCGCGGCGGGTCAGTTTGGGCGGGGTGCCCGCCAACTCGCCGGAGAGTTCCTTGATCTCGCGGCTCACGTCACCCGCCGGGACCTTGTTGCCGGTGGGGTCGACCAGCCCGACCGCCTGGAGATCGCCGCTGCGCCAGCCGCTGAGGAAGGCGTCGACGGTGCGCTGCGGCCCGTCCTCGCCGGAGCAGGCGGCCAGGATGCCGGCGGTGAGCAGCGCCGCTGTGGCGGCGGCCAGCCGCCGGCGCGCGGGGTTCGGTCGGTGGGGCCGGGGGTACGACAGGAGCATGACGCGAGGTCCTTCCGATCTCGGGCTGCCCTGCACGGTAGTACGAGAAGGCTGTCCCCAACGTCCCGTGATGTGGTCCGACGTGCGGAAAGACGGACCGCGCCGGTGTGATGAACATCGCGTGGCGGGGTATCCGCCAACCGGCCAACCTCGGACCCGCAACGGGTGAAAGGACAGAGTCCCGATCCGGACGTCTGGCCAGTGGTCCGCCGACGAACGCGCAGAACGGCAGGCCTAGGCTTGGCGGCAGAGTGACCCACAACGCGGTGGGTCGAGGGGAGTGGCACCGATGGACCGGCGTCCGGCGATCAAACCGGAACCCGACCTCCGGCAGGATGACTCCGGCCGGGACGACGACAGCTTCGATTCCGCGACCGACGGGGACGGCTACGGCCGACTCGACTCGGGCGTCACCGGCCTCACCGGGTCGAGCATCGACACCATCTACGATCTGGGCCTGCCGACCGAGGCGTTGGCCGACGACGTGGAGGACGCCGAACTCGACGAACCGGTGCCGAACGCGGAGCGCCTGGTGGCCCAGGCTGTCGCGCTCGCCGGGGACGACCACGACGCGGCGACCCTGGTGGGTCGTTTCTGGCGGTTCGCCCCGGACGAGGAGCTGGTCGGTTTCACGGCGGAGGAGATGCTCGACGCGGCCCGGGCACACCGGGACCTCGCCCAGCAGCGGGTCCCCGGCGAGCTGAAGCTGCGGATCCACGAACCGCACGCGGACCAGCACCACACGGTCGTCGAGATCGTCACCGACGACATGCCGTTCCTGGTCGACTCGGTGACCGCGCTGCTCAACTCGTACCACCTGGACGTGCACCTGCTGGTGCACCCGCTGGTGGTGGTCCGCCGCGAGCCGCTGGGCCGGCTCACCGAGGTCTCCGCCGATGTGGAGCCGGACGACGCGATCGCCGGCGACATCATCGAGAGCTGGATGCGGATCGAGATCGACCCGGTCCGCGACGCGGCCGAGCGGGACCGGCTGCGCCGTGAGCTGCAACGGGTGCTCACCGACGTGCGCGAGGCGGTGGAGGACTGGCCGAAGATGCGCCAGCGTGCCCTCGCGCTCGCCGACGAGCTGGCCTCGGCCCGCACCTCCGACAACCGTCCGCCGGTGCCGGAGAAGGACATCACCGACTCGGTGGAGCTGCTGCGGTGGCTCGCCCACGACCACTTCACCTTCCTCGGCTACCGCGAGTACCGGCTGGTGGACGCTCCGGGTGGGGACGCCACCGACCCGGTCGACGGCAAGGCGTTGGAGGCGGTGCTCGGCACCGGCCTGGGCATCCTGCGCTCGGACTCGCCGGAGGCCCGGTCGCTGTCCTCGATGACGTCCGAGGCGCACGAGAAGGTGCTGGAGAAGCGCCTGCTCATCATCACCAAGGCCAACTCGCGGGCCACCGTGCACCGCTCGGCGTACCTGGACTACATCGGCTTCAAGATCTTCAACGAGGTCGGCGAGGTGATCGGCGAACGGCGCTTCCTGGGCCTGTTCTCCACCGCCGCGTACCGCACCAGCGTGCGCGAGCTTCCGGTGGTGCGCCGCAAGGTGGCCGAGGTGCTGGACCGCTCCGGCCTGAGCCGGCGCAGCCACTCCGGCAAGGACCTGATCCAGATCCTGGAGACCTACCCGCGCGACGAGCTGTTCCAGATCAAGACCGACGACCTGTACCACGCGGTGATCGGTGTGCTGCGGATGGCCGGTCGCCGGCAGCTGCGGGTGTTCCTGCGCCGCGACGCGTACGGACGCTTCATCTCCTGCCTCATCTACCTGCCCCGGGACCGGTTCACCACGCAGAACCGGCTGCGCATGCAGGACATTCTGCTGCGTGAGCTGAACGGTGTCGGGGTGGACTACACCACCCGGGTCACCGAGTCGATGCTCGCCCGGATCCACTTCATCGTCCGTACCGACCCCACCCGGCCGCCCGGCGACATCGACGCCGACCTGCTGGCCGAGGAGTTGGCCGACGCCACCCGCCTCTGGGACGACGACTACCGGCTGGTGCTGGAGCGCAAGCTCGGCGACGAGCAGGCCAAGCACCTGTTCACCAGGTACGCCGACGCGTTCCCCGAGGGCTACAAGGACGGGCACACGCCGTACGAGGCGATGAAGGACCTGGCGAAGCTGGAGCTGCTGGAGGAGCCCGGCCAGCTGGAGATGCACCTGTTCCGCAAGCAGCTCGCGCCCCGGCCGGGCACACGGGCACCCGGAGCGGACCTGGCCGAGACGATGAACGTCCGGTTCAAGGTCTACCGGTACGGCGAACCGATGATGCTCTCCGCCGTGCTGCCGGTGCTGCACTCGCTCGGTGTCCGGGTGGTCGACGAGCACCCGTACGAGGTGGACCGGATCGACGGTCGGGTCTACCTGTACGACTTCGGCCTGATGTTGCCCGAGGGGCACCAGGAGCTGTCCGAGGTGCGCCCGCACGTGGAGAACGCGTTCGCGGCGGCGTGGCGTGGCGAGGCCGAGGTGGACCGGTTCAACGAGCTGGTGCTGCGCGGCGGTCTCACCTGGCGGCAGGTGGTGGTGCTGCGGGCGTACGCGAAGTACCTGCGGCAGGCCGGCACGGTCTTCTCGCAGGACTACATGGAGCAGACCTTCATCGCGTACCCGAAGATCGCCGGTCTGCTGGTGGAGCTGTTCGAGATCCGGTTCGCGCCGGGCGAGATGAGCGCCGAGCAGCGTCAGCAGCGCAGCGGCGAGCTGGTGGAGACCATCCGGGCGGCGCTCGACGACGTGGCGAGCCTTGACCAGGACCGGATCCTGCGCTCGTACCTGACGCTCATCGAGGCGACCCTGCGGACCAGCTTCTACCAGAGGCGTGCCGACGGGCGGCCGAAGGCGTACGTGGCGTTCAAGCTCGACCCGCAGGCCATTCCGGACCTGCCGGCGCCCCGACCGAAGTTCGAGATCTTCGTGTACTCGCCCCGGTTCGAGGGTGTGCACCTGCGGTTCGGGCCGGTGGCCCGGGGCGGGTTGCGCTGGTCCGACCGTCGGGAGGACTTCCGGACCGAGGTGCTGGGCCTGGTCAAGGCGCAGATGGTGAAGAACACGGTGATCGTGCCGGTGGGCGCCAAGGGCGGCTTCGTGCTGAAGCAGAAGCCGGGGGACCGGGACGAGGCGGTCGCCTGCTACCAGGAGTTCGTCGGCGCGATGCTCGACGTCACCGACAACATCGTCAGCGGGCAGATCGTGCCGCCCGAGGACGTGGTGCGGCACGACGGCGACGACCCGTACCTGGTGGTGGCGGCCGACAAGGGCACCGCGACGTTCTCCGACATCGCCAACGAGATCTCCAAGAACCACAACTTCTGGATGGGCGACGCGTTCGCCTCCGGTGGTTCGGCCGGGTACGACCACAAGAAGATGGGCATCACCGCCCGGGGCGCCTGGGAGTCGGTGAAGCGGCACTTCCGGGAGCTGGGTCTGGACACCCAGGCCGAGGACTTCACAGTGGTCGGCGTCGGCGACATGTCCGGTGACGTGTTCGGCAACGGGATGCTGCTGTCCGAGCACATCCGGTTGGTGGCCGCGTTCGACCACCGGCACATCTTCCTCGACCCGGACCCGGACGCGGCCACCTCGTACACCGAGCGGCGGCGGCTGTTCGACCTGCCCCGTTCCTCCTGGGAGGACTACAACCCGGAGCTGATCTCGGCCGGGGGTGGCATCTTCCCGCGTACCGCCAAGTCCATCCCGATCACGCCGCAGGTCCGGGCGGCGATCGGCCTGGACGACGACGTCACGCAGCTCTCACCGCAGGAGCTGATGAAGGCGATCGTCACCGCGCCTGTCGACCTGTTCTGGAACGGCGGCATCGGCACCTACGTCAAGGCGTCCACCCAGACCAACGCCGAGGTGGGCGACAAGTCGAACGACGCGATCCGGGTGGACGGGCGCAGCCTGCGCTGTCGGGTGGCGGGCGAGGGCGGCAACCTGGGCTGGACCCAGCTCGGCCGGATCGAGTACGCGTTGACGGGTGGCCGGATCTACACCGACTTCATCGACAACGCGGCCGGGGTGGACACCTCCGACCACGAGGTGAACATCAAGATCCTGCTGAACACCGCGGTGGCCGACGGTGAGCTGACCACGGCCGAGCGGGACGAGCTGCTGGCCGGCATGACCGACGAGGTCGCGGAGCTGGTGCTGCGGGACAACTACGACCAGGCGCGGGCGATCAACAACGCCCAGGCCCAGGCCGCCTCGCTGCTGCCGGTGCACCGGCGGATGATCAACGAGCTGGAACGTTCCGGCGCGTTGGACCGCTCGCTGGAGGCGCTGCCGCCGGACGAGGAGCTGGCGGTCCGCAGCGAGTCGGGCCTGACCGCGCCGGAGTTCGCGGTGCTGCTCGCGTACGTGAAGATCGTCCTGGAGCGGGAGATCCTCACCGACGGGCTGGCCGACGAGGAGTGGACGACCGAGGTGCTGGTCAACTACTTCCCGACGCCGATGCGCGAACGGTTCGCCGACCGGATGGGCCGGCACCGCCTGCGCCGGGACATCGTCACCACCGTGCTGGTCAACGAGGCGATCAACCGGGGCGGCATCTCGTTCGTGTTCCGGGTCGTCGAGGAGACCGCGGCCAGCGCGGCCGACGTGATCCGGGCGTACGTGGTGGTCCGTGAGGTGTTCGGGCTGCGGGACGTCTGGGACGCCGTCGAGGCCCTGGACAACAAGGTCTCGCCGGAGCTGCAGACCAGCGTCTACCTGGACACCCGTCGACTGCTGGACCGCGCGGTGCGGTGGCTGGTCACCAACCGGCGTTCGCCCATCGACGTGCCGACCGAGATCGCCCGCCTGCGTGACGGCGTGGCCCGCCTGCTGCCGGGGCTGGAGGAGCTGTTCTACGGCAGCGAACGGGAGGGCATCGCGGCGCACATCGACTCGATGACCGAGCGTGGGCTGCCCCGCGAGCTGGCCGAACGCGCGACCCGGCTGATGTACAGCTTCGGCCTGCTGGACGTGGTGGAGACCGCGACCCGCAGCGGTCGGGACGTCGGCGAGGTGGCCCCGGTCTACTTCGTGCTGTCCGACCTGTTCCGGGTGGACTCGCTGCTGTCGAAGATCTCCCTGCTGCCCAGGGAGGACCGCTGGCAGACCCTGGCCCGGATGGCGCTGCGCTACGACCTGTACGCCGCGCTTGCCGCGCTCACCGCCGAGGTGCTCGACTCCACGCCGGAGAACCTGCCGCCGCACGAACGGGTGCAGCAGTGGGAGCAGTCGAACGCCACGTCGATCCACCGCGCCCAACGGGCGATGGGGGAGTTCGACGAGTCGCGGGCCGACCTCGCCGCACTGTCCGTGCTGCTGCGCCAGATCCGCACGCTGGTGCGGACCTCCGCGGCGGCCTGATCCGGTACGCCGCACACGGTCCGGCCGGTCGGGTTCACCCCGACCGGCCGGACCGTTTCGTGTGGGCGGCTCACCCCACCAGGGTGGCGAAGACGACGACGTTGTCCGGGTAGCTCCGGACCGCCTCGTCGAACTGGCCGCCACAGGTGACGACCCGCAGGCCGGGCCGGTCGTTCGGCCCGTACACCAACTCGGTGGGGAAGGCCGTCTTCGGGTACGACTTCACCGAGTCGACCTGGAAGGTGGCCGGCTGGCCGTCGGCCCGCCGTACGGTGATCGTGTCGCCCGGGGTGAGGGCACCCAGGTCGAAGAAGACGGCCGGGCCGAGCTTCGCCGAGTCGACGTGCCCGACGATGACCGCGTTGCCGGTCTCGCCGGGGCTCGCCCCCGGCTCGTACCAGCCGGCCTTGTCGGCCTGTTCCAACGGGGGGACCTGGACGGTGCCGTCCGGGTTGGTGCCCAGCGACATGATCGTCGCGTTGACGCCGATCCGGGGGATCTCGATGGTGGTGGGTGCCGACCGCGCCAGTGAGGGCGCGGCGTCCCCCTGCGCCGGGGGCGCCTCGTCGAGCGGCGGTACGGCGGTAGCGGTGTCCGCCGGTCCGGTGACCTCGGGGCCGACCTGGGACTGTGGCTGCGGTGGGCGGGGAGCGGGTGTGGTCTTCAGAGCCGCGCCGATCATGCCGGCCCCGATCATGGCGACGGTGACGACGACGGCCGCGCCGGCGGCACGCCACGGTCTCCCGTGACGGCCGCCGGCCCGTGTCGTCGTCACGTCAGACGAGCGAACCATCGGTCCGCCGACGACGCATCAGCACGATCCCGCCCAGCGCGGCAGCGCCGAGCAGGCTCGCCCCACCGGTGGCCAGGCCCCGGTCGGTGCCGGTGCTGACGCCACCGTCACCGCCGTCGACACCACCGTGCGGCAGCACGACCAGCTCGCCCTCGCCGCACGAGCCCTTGAGCTCGTAGCGACCCGGCTTGGCGTCACGGTCGACCTTGGCCTCGCCGTAGTAGACGAACTCCCGCTCACGCTCCCAGCCCTTGTCCGAGCCGTACTCGTCGGAGTCCTTGTTCTCCCAGCCCTTGTCGGAGCCGTACTCGTCGGAGCCGCGCTCGTCCGAGCCGTACTCGTCGTGGCCCTTGTTCTCCCAGCCCTTGTCCGAGCCGTACTTGTCGGAGCCGCGCTCGTCCGAGCCGTACTCGTCGGAGTCCTTGTTCTCCCAGCCCTTGTCCGAGCCGTACTCGTCGGAGCCCTTGTTCTCCCAGCCCTTGTCCGAGCCGCGCTCGTCCGAGCCGTACTCGTCGTGGCCCTTGGACTCCCAGTCCTTCTTGTCCTGGTCCTTGGAGTCCCAGTCCTTCTTGTCCTCGCGGCCCTTGTCGCCGTGGCTGGCGTCGGCGTCCTGGCCGTGCTCCTCGCCCTTCCAGTCCTTGCTGCCTTCGCTGCCCTCGTCCTCGTCCTCGTAGGCGTCGGCGGCAGCGCCACCGCCCTGACCACCGGGCTGGGCACCGTCGGCGGGCGGCTGCGGCTTGTCCTCGCCGTTCTCGCCGTTCTCGCCCTTGCCGTTCTCGTCCTTGCCCTCTTGGTCCTTGCCCTTGTCGTCCTTGCCGTGCTCGTCCTTGCCCTTGTCGTCCTTGCCGTGCTCGTCCTTGCCCTCGTGGTCCTTGCCGTTCTCGTCCTTGCCCTTGTCGTGGTCCGAGGAGTTCTCCTCCTCGCGCCACTCGCCGCGGTCCTCACCCCGGTCGTCGCCTGCCGGCTTGAGCTTGACCTTGCCGGTGACCTTGGACCACACGTACGCGTGCTCCTGCCGATCCGGGCAGATCTCAAGGAGCTTGACCTCTTCGCCAGCCTTGACGACGTGCGGCTTGGCGTAGACCTTGCCGTCACGGTCGTTGCCGCTGTCGTGGTGCCCGTCCGCGAACGCGATTCCCGGCGTGAACACCAGGAGCGAGGCGCCGCCGAGCGCTGCGCCCGCAACGACCTTCCCGAGCATCTTCTTAGCCATGACCTGCGTCACTCCATCCCTGTTGTCCTGAGCCCGGCGACAACCGAGCTAAGACCGACGTTAGACCGTTTCATAACCTATGAAGGGAAAGATTCGCGTTTTGACCTTTACTGCTGGTAAGAGGTGAAGGGGTGGTACGCGGCTTTCACCGCCCTGCCGTACCCGCAGCGCCAGCGGCGTCCTGCTCGTGCCGCACGGGGCCGCTCGGGGGTATCGTCCAGTTCCTCCGCGTCGACGCATCGAGCCATTGCCATGGAAGCGCTCCCATGCAAGAATCGGCGCACGCGGTTGGGGGAGCCACACCGCACAGGCAGCCACCGTCGAGGGCATCCGGTCCGCCGGACGACGTTCTGCCGCAGACCGTCCGGCCACGTGCCGGTCGATCGCTCCACCACCAAACGCCCGTCCGGGTCGGGCACCCCCGAAAAATCCCGTTGGCGTCGGCGGCCGTCCGTGCAGGACGCCACCGAGCCGTCCCGCCGGGCCGTACGCGGGCCCGGTCTCGCCCAAGGAGATCAGTGGCATGAATGTGTGGAGAAGGTTGTCCGGCCCACGCCGGGCCCTCGCGCTCGCCGGCGCGGGTGCCCTGGTCGCCGGCGGGCTGGTGACGATCCCCGTCACGGCGGCGCAGGCCGCCACGCAGTGCGACATCGCCTACTCGTCGAACGACTGGCAGGGCGGTTTCACCGCGAACATCACCATCAAGAACCTCGGCGACCCGCTCAACGGCTGGTCGCTCGGCTGGACGTTCCCCAACTCCAGCCAGCGGGTGCAGCAGGGCTGGTCGGCCGAGTTCACCCAGTCCGGCAGCCAGGTCACCGCGCGGAGCCTGTCCTACAACGGCAGCCTCGCCACCGGCGCGTCGACGAGCATCGGCTTCAACGGCGCGTGGAGCGGCAGCAACCCGAAGCCGACCTCGTTCACCCTGAACGGCGTGGCCTGCAACGGTGGCACCACGCCGCCGACCACCCCGCCGCCGACGACGCCCCCGCCGACCACCCCACCCCCGACCACGCCCCCGCCCACCACCCCGCCGCCCACCACCCCGCCCCCGGGGACGAAGGTGGACAACCCGTACGCCGGAGTGCGCGGCTACGTGAACCCGGAGTGGAAGGCCAAGGCTGACGCCGAGCCCGGCGGAAGCAGGGTCTCCAACAACCCCACCGCCGTCTGGCTGGACCGGATCGCCGCCATCAACGGCACGCCGAACAGCAGCTCGAACGGCGCGTTCGGGGTGCGGGAGCACCTGGACGAGGCGCTGCGTCAGGGCGCCGGCTACATCCAGTTCGTGATCTACAACCTGCCCGGCCGGGACTGCTCGGCGCTCGCCTCGAACGGTGAGCTGGGCCCGGACGAACTGCCGCGCTACAAGGCCGAGTACATCGACCCGATCGCCGCGATCCAGTCCGACGCGAAGTACCGGAACCTGCGGATCATCAACGTCATCGAGATCGACTCGCTGCCGAACCTGGTGACCAACACGTCCGGTCAGGCCGGCGGCACGGTCATGTGTGACACGGTCAAGGCCAACGGCGCGTACGTGAACGGCGTCGGCTACGCCCTCGCCAAGCTGGGCGCGATCGGCAACGTCTACAACTACATCGACGCCGGGCACCACGGCTGGCTCGGTTGGGACAGCAACTTCGGCCCGACCGCCGACATCCTGAAGACCGCCGCGGTCGCCTCCGGCAGCACCGTCAACAACGTGCACGGCTTCATCACCAACACCGCCAACTACTCGGCGCTCACGGAGCCGTACTTCAAGGTCACCGACACCGTGAACGGCCAGACGGTGCGGCAGTCCAAGTGGGTCGACTGGAACTTCTACGTCGACGAGCTTTCCTTCGCCCAGGCGTTCCGGAACAAGCTGGTCTCGGTCGGCTTCAACTCCAACATCGGCATGCTGATCGACACCTCCCGCAACGGTTGGGGCGGCTCCGCCCGGCCCACCGGCCCGGGTGCGACGACCAGCGTGGACACCTACGTCAACGGTGGCCGGATCGACCGCCGGGCCCACGCCGGCAACTGGTGCAACCAGGCTGGTGCCGGTCTCGGTGAGCGGCCCCGGGCCAACCCGGCGACCGGTATCGACGCCTACGTCTGGGTGAAGCCCCCGGGTGAGTCGGACGGCTCCAGCTCGGAGATCCCGAACAACGAGGGCAAGGGCTTCGACCGGATGTGCGACCCGACGTACGGCGGCAACGCCCGCAACGGCAACAACCCGACCGGCGCACTGCCGAACGCCCCGATCTCCGGTGCGTGGTTCTCGGCCCAGTTCCAGGAGCTCATGCGCAACGCGTACCCGGCGCTCTGACCGGATCGCTTCCACACCAACCCGCCGCCGGCAGTAGGTGAGGCACTGCCGGCGGCAGGTTCCCCGGGGTCCCCGGTCCGACCGTCACAGGTCGGGTCGGGGACCCCACCCCTGTCGCACCCCGGGTCAGGGCACGGTGCGTTCGATCGCCGCCCGGCCCTGCTCGGCCAGGTCGCGGCGCGCCTTGTCCAGGTTCTCCGGGGTGAGGTCCTGCCCACGGGCCATCACCAGGTCCTCCGGCTCCCACGGCTGCTCGGCGCCGGTGCGGATGTTGTCACCGCCGGCCCCGGTGCCCGTTCCGGTCGCACCGGTCCCCGCGGCGTACGGGTCACCGATCAGGTCGTCGGTGTCCGGTGCGAGGTCCCCCGACCGGTTGCGGGGCTCGGCGAAGGCCGGGGTGTCCCGGTCCGGGCCGCCCCCACCGCTCAACTGCGGGACGGTGCTGTCGTCGTCCACCGCCGAGGCCATCTCCGGGCTCTCCTCCAGCGGCGGTCGGCGGTCACGATCGGTCATGGTGTCGCCTCCTGTGTCCGGCGCGGTGCGGTATCCCCCTCGGCTACCCGGTGGGCGGACGGCCATGCGCGCGGGGAGGACGGTCAGCTGCCGGGTTCCCGCTCGTTGGGGGCCGGCGGCTCCGCCGGACGCAGCCACTGCCAGAGCAGCATGAGCAGCCCGAAGGCGAGCATCGTCAACCCCGCCCACAGGTTGATCCGTACTCCCTGGGCCTTGTCGATCTCGGCCCGGCTGTCGAAGACGCCGATCAACGTGACGATGACCCCGTACGCCACGAAGAGCCCACCGATCACCCGGCGGATGTCGAACAGCCGGGCCGCGGCGGAGCGGCGCTGCTCGGCCTGCGTCTCGTCGATCAGCGGGTCCTGCGCCGGCTGGCCGTCGTTGCTCATCTGCCGACTCCTTTCCTAGAAGACCGGGATGTAGAAGAGGGCCGCCAACGCGACCGCGACCAGGCCGAGCAGGACGGGGGAGCGGTACCAGGCGGCGTCCCCGGCGAGCACGTCGCCCTTCAGGTCGATGCCGCCCATGCCGTAGACCAGCCCGCGCAGCTCCTCGTCGCGCTTGGGGGCGGTGAGCGGGGTGATGATCGCGGCGACCACCACCGCCGTGACGAACGCGAGACCGGCGCCCCAGAAGCTCTCCTCCAGGTCGGAGTTGAAGTCGACCACGCCGCCCTTGTAGAGCAGGTAGAGGCTCAGCGACACGAGGGTGCCCAGCAGCAGCGACCAGAAGCCGGCCAGGGCGGTCATCCGCTTCCAGAACATGCCGATGATGAACGTGGCGAACAGCGGCGCGTTGAAGACGGAGAAGAGCGCCTGGATGTAGTTCATGATGTTGCTGAATCCGGCCGCGATGAACGCGGTGCCGATACCGATCACCACGGCGGCGACCGTCGCCCACCGGCCGATCCGCAGGTAGTACTCGTCCGACCGGTCACGACGGATGTACGCCTGCCAGATGTCGTAGGTGAAGACCGTGTTGAAGCCGCTCACGTTGGCGGCCATGCCGGCCATGAACGAGGCGAGCAGACCGGTGACCGCCACCCCGAGTACACCGTTGGGGAGCAGGTCGCGCATCAGCAGCGGGATCGCGTTGTTGTACTGCAGGTCGCCGCTCTCCGCGCCCAGACCCTTGACCGTCACCAGGGCCACCAGGCCGGGGATCACCGTGACCAGCGGGATGAACAGCTTCGGGTACGCGGCGATGATCGGCGTACGCCGCGCGGCGCTCATGTTCTTCGCCGACAGTGCCCGCTGCACCTCGGCGAAGTTCGTCGTCCAGTAGCCGAACGACAGCACGAAGCCGAGGCCGAACACGATGCCGATCCACTGCGCGCCGAGCGGGTTGGCGGTGCTGCCGGTGTCCTGCCAGGCGTGCAGGCCCGCCTCGCCGAGCTTGGAGTCGCGTACGGCGTCCATGAGCCCGCTCACGCCACCGACCTTGACCAGGCCGATCACGGTGACCGGGATCAGACCGGCCAGGATGACGAAGAACTGCAGCACCTCGTTGTAGATCGCTCCGGACAGACCACCGATGGTGATGTACGCCAGCACGATCGCCGCGCCCACCACGATCGCCGTCCAGAGCGGCCAGCCGAGCAGCGCCTGCATCACCAGGGCCAGCGCGTACAGGTTCACACCGGCGATCAGCACCTGGGCGACGGCGAAGCTGAGCGCGTTGAGCAGGTGCGTGGGGCGGTTGAACCGCAGCCGCAGGTACTCCGGCACGCTGCGGACCTTGGAGCCGTAGTAGAAGGGCATCATCACGATGCCCAGGAACACCATCGCCGGCACCGCGCCGATCCAGTAGTAGTGGACCGTCATCACGCCGTACTGGGCGCCGTTCGCGGCCATACCGATGATCTCCAGCGCGCCCAGGTTCGCTGAGACGAAGGCGAGACCCGTCACCCAGGCCGGCAGGGAGCGGCCGGAGAGGAAGAAGTCGACGCTGGTCCTGATCGCCCGGCGGGCCGCGAAGCCCACGCCGAGGACGGTGACGAAGTACAGCGCCAGAATCAGGTAGTCCAGCCCGTTCATGTTGAGCCGAAGGCCGTCGCCGTCCATCCCGTCACCCCTCGTACCGACGTCGTCACCGGTAACCGCGCGCGCCCTATTACCCCGTACGCGCGATTTCACGCCTGCTCGGCCGATCTGGTGGGTTCGGGCCCGCTCGGGCGATCTCGTCCGGTGGACAGCAGGAAGCGCCCCGGCCGTCGTGGCCGGGGCGCTCCGTGGTCGTCCTGACTCAGCGGCCCAGGACCCGGTCCAGGAAGTCGCGGTAGTTACGGACCGCCATCCGCAGCTGCTCGGTGTCCGCCGAGCCGGCGTCCTGCCAGCCGCCCAGCGTGGTCTTCTGCGCCGCCAGCGCCGAGGAGAGAGCCTGGATGGCCTCCTCCACCAGCGCCTGCGCCTCGCCGGCCGCCGCGTGCGGGTCGTCGACGAAACGCAGCTGCACGTCGCGCCAGCGGTCCCGGAAGCCCTGCGCGGAGTCCGCGTCGAGGAGCGTCGCCGGTTCCGCCGCGACCGTCGACCCGGCGGGGCGCGACGTCCCGGCCGACTCCAGCGACGTGCCGTTGTCACCGGTGGTGACCGGTACGACGTCGGCGTCCGGGTCGACCATCTCGGGTGCGGCGCTGCCGAAGCCGGCCGCGCCCACGGTGGCCGCGCCGGTGCGGTCCGCGTCGGTGCGGTCGGCGTAATCGTCGTCGACGTCGGTGCGGTCGGTGCGGTCCACGTCGGCGTCGTCGACGTCGGTCCGGTCGGTGTAGTCGACGTCGGAGTCCACGTCGGCGTCGCGGCGGTGCAGTTCGGCGGTCGGGTCGGCCCGCAGGCCCTCACGCTCGCCGTCCTCGGCGCCGTCGCCCGGCTCGGCGGTCCGCTCGGCCCGGGGGTCCGGCTGGTCCTGCGGACGCGGGCTGGCCAGCGCGGACGCGGCCACCGCGTCAGCCACCGTGGTGGCACCGAACGCGGTCGGCAGGGGCCCCGGCTCGTGGAACTCGCCCTCGTCGGTGGAGCGGTCGTTCGCGCCGGGGGCGTGGCGTCCGTCCTCGGTCAGCTCGTCGTCGGCGCGGTCGTCGTTGACGCGGTCGTCGTCGGCCCACTCGTCGTTGGCACGATCGTCGTCGGCGCGGTCGGTTACGCCGTCCCGGTCGGTGGCGTCGGTCGTCTGGCGGTCGGCGGTGGGATCGTCGAACGTGTCCCGCTCGTCCAGAGCGTCCTCGGGCAGACCGTCGTGGCCGGCTCGGTCACCGGACGGGGGGACCGGAACCGGCGCGGAACGCACGGCCTCCGGGTGGTCGTTGCTCACCTGGTGCTCGTCCTGGCGCATCGGTGGCCTCCTCAGCGGCTCGTGGCGTCGTGTGGGGTGTCGGGGTGGCGCTGTTCGGGCGTGTGCTGGTCGGGCGTGCGCTGACCGGTCGGCTCCGTACCGAGCAGGTCGGTGAAGAGCTCCCGGTAGTGCACGACCGCCTGGCGCAGCTCCTCGGTGCTCGCCTCACCCCGCGAGTTGCGCAGGTGGATCTCGTGCGCGTCCCGGTAGTTGGTCAGGGTGCGGGCGTGCTCGACGGAGAGGTGGGCGATCTGGTCGGAGAAGTCCCCGGTCGGGTAGCCCTGCTCCTCGATGAGTCGGGTGACGAGTTCGTCCGCGTCGCCCACGGTGTCACCGGGGGAGTCGATGAAGCGGACCTGAAGTTCCTCCCAGGCGGCGGCGTACCGGGCCCGGGACTCGGGGGTGAGTGGGGTGAGCGTCAGCTCGGCGTGCCGGCGTTCCCGGTCGCGCAGCTCGCGCTCCGCGGCGGACCGGCTGTCCTGCTCGGCCACCACCCGGTCGTACTCCGGTCCGAAACGGTCGCGCAGTGCGCGGCGGCGGCCCAGCGAACGGACGGCCACGGCCAGCGCCGCGACGACCACCAGCACGACGAGCACGATGACGATTATCTGCGTGGACGACATGGGCTCCTCCTTCGTCACCTCGTATTCCCTCGGTGCACTGATCACCAATCCCGATCCGGGGCACTTTCCTTCGTCGGACCCGTGTCCGCTGTCCGGAAATCGCCCTCACGTCCCCTGATGGCGGATCCCGGCTCCCCGGGAGGGCGGAACGTGACGCAGGTCAGGGACCGCGCCCGGATGGACCGACGAGCGTCCGGGGACGGTCGGCGACGAGCCGGCGTCGACGCGACGAGCGCTGCGGCCCGCGAGGTCGGCCACTGTCGACCCGCCGAATTCCGGAGCGTGGAGGTCGGGGCGACGGGCGGTAGTGCAAAGGGCGTTGATTACGTATCCTGCCCAAGGCGCCCGCGCCGGTGTCCGGCGTCACCGTCGGGCGGCGGTCGGCCGGTGCGTTGCCCGGCGGTGCCGGCGCCCCTCCTGCCACCCCTTACGGGCGAGGTCTGATGAGAACCCGCGACTGGCCGATCCGCTCGAAGCTGACCGCACTCGTGGTCGCGCCGGTGACCGCGCTGCTGGCCCTGTGGATCTTCGCGACGACGTTGACCTTCGGTCCCGCCCTGGACCTGCTCTCCGCCCGCACCCTGCTGTACGACCTGGGCCGCCCCGGCGAGGCCGTGGTCACCGAGCTGCAACGCGAACGCCGACTCTCGGTGGTGCAGCTCGCCGGCACCAGCGACCTGCCGGCCCTTGCCGAGCAGCGTCAGCGCACCGACCGGGCGGTCGCCGAACTGCGCCGCCGGGTCGACGGGGAGCCGCTGCGCGACGCCGCCGACGACCTGCTGGAGGACCGCGTCGACCGGCTGGTCACCGCCCTGGCGGCCCTGCCGAGCGGCCGGGACTTCATCGACGACCGCATGATGGACCGCGCCGGCGCGATCGGTCTGTACAGCGGCATGGTCTCGGCGGCCTTCCAGGCGTTCTCCGCGATGGCGAACCTGACCGACCCCGGCATCAATCGGCAGGCGCTGGCGCTCACCGCGCTGGGCCGTTCCCGGGAACTGCTCGGCCAGACCGACGCCATGCTGGCCGGTGTGCTGACCGCCGGCCGGTTCGCCGAGGGTGAGCACGCCCAGCTCGTGCAGGCCATCGGCAACCAGCGGTGGCTCACCGAGAGCGCGGTGGCCGACCTGCCCGAGGCCGGGCGCGTCGCGTACCAGCGGCTGACCGAGAGCCCGGCGTTCACCAGCCTGCGCGCCATGCAGGAGGCGCTGGTCGCGGCCAACCGGACCGGCCGGCCGCCGGTGGACGCGGCGTCGTGGCAGGAGAGCCATGACGCCGTACAGCAGCAGTTGCGTGACTTCGAGCTGGCCGAGGCCGACCGTCTCACCGACCGTTCGGTGCCGATGGCGGTCGGGATCCTGGTCCGGCTGGCCGCAGCCGGTGTGCTCGGTCTCGCGGCGGTGGTGGTGTCGGTGCTGGTGGCGGTGCGGGTCGGCCGCACCCTGGTCCGGCGCCTCAGCGGTGTCCGCACCGCGGCGCTGGAGCTGGCCGAGCACCGGCTGCCGGACGTCGTGGCCCGGCTGCGTCGCGGCGAGCAGGTCGACGTGGCCCGGGAGGCGCCCCCGCTGGAGTACGGCAACGACGAGATCGGCGAGGTCGGGCGGGCCTTCACCGAGGTGCAGCGAACGGCCGTCCAGGCGGCGGTGGACGAGGTCGCCCTGCGCCGCGGGCTCAACGAGGTCTTCCTCAACATCGCCCGCCGCAGCCAGGGCCTGGTGCACCGGCAGCTGCACCTGCTGGACCGCATGGAGCGCCGCGCCGAGGACCCGGACGAGCTGGCCGAGCTGTTCCAGGTCGACCACCTGGCCACCCGCCTCCGCAGGCACGCCGAGGACCTGGTGATCCTCGCCGGCTCCGCGCCCGGCCGGGGGTGGCGCAACCCGGTCGCGATGGTCGACCTGATCCGGGGCGCCACCTCCGAGGTCGAGGCGTACGAGCGGGTGGACATCACCGCCGTGCAGCCGGCCGGCGTGCTGGGCCGGGCCGTCGGCGACGTCATCCACCTGCTCGCCGAGCTGGTCGAGAACGCGACCGCGTTCTCCCCGCCGGACACCCGGGTCACCGTCGCGGGGGAGCAGGTGTCCAACGGGTACGCCCTGGAGATCACCGACCGGGGTCTGGGGATGTCCGCCGCCGCGCTGGAGAGCGCCAACACCCGGCTGGCCAGCTCGCCGGAGTTCGACCCGGCGCAGAGCGCCCGACTCGGCCTGTTCGTGGTGGCCCGCCTGGCGGCCCGGCACGGGGTGCGGGTGAGCCTGCGTCCGTCCGGGGATGGCGGTGTGACGGCTGTGGTGCTGCTCCCCGCCGACCTGATCACGACCGAGCCGCCGGCCGGTCCCGACCCGGGCACGCTGGGCGCCGCGCCAGCCGGCCCGGACCGGCGCCTGACCCGAACCGCCCATCGCGGCGGTGTTCCGCGTCCCCGGGCCGGCCGTACCCGGACGATCACCGCCGACGCCGCGCCGGCCGACGCCGTACCGGCCCCGTCAGGGAACGGACCGCGGGCCGGGGAGACGTCGGCGCCGGCCGGTGACGAGCTGGACGGCCTGCCCCGCCGGGTACGTCGGCCGGCGCCCGCGACCCGGGCGCGCTCGACCGTCACCGACACCCCGTCGCCCCGCTCGCCGGAGGAGGTACGCCAGGTGATGGCCGCCCTCCAGGCCGGCACCGCCCGGGGTCGTGCCACCGTCGTTCCCCCGGCGGCGACGCCGACGCCGGCTCCCGCCTCCACGCCGTCGGGTGTGGACACGCCCACCGTCGCGGCGAACCCCACCACCCCGGCGGCTCCGGCCGGCCGGGCGAATCCCGCCGAACGGGTCGGCGACGATCCGACCGGCCGGGTCAGTGACGATCCGACCGGCCGGGTCGGCGACGATCCGACCGGCCGGGTCGGCGACGATCCGACCCGGGGGACGGCCGCCGAGCCGGTCACCTCCGCGGTGCCGGCCCCCGAATCCCCGCCCGCGACTGAGAGGGACGCCTAGTGCCGCATTCGACGAAGCAGAGCGGCAGCCTCGACTGGCTGCTCGACGAGTTGGTGGAACGGGTCCCGGCCGCCCGGGAAGCCGTGGTGCTCTCGGCGGACGGGTTGCTGCTCGGCTCCTCGGCCGAGTTGGAACGCTCCGACGCCGAACACCTGTGCGCCCTCGCCGCCGGGTTCTCCAGCCTCGCGCGGGGGGCCAGCCGGCACGTCGACGGCGGTCCGGTGCGGCAGACGGTGGTGGAGATGGAGTCGGCGTACCTCTTCGTCACCGCCGCCGGGCAGGGCACGTGCCTGGCCGTGGTGAGCGACGCGGACGCGGACATCGGTCTGGTCGCGTACGAGATGGCGATGCTGGTCATCCGGGTGGGAGAGAACCTCACCGCGCCGGCCCGACCGTCGGCGGGTGCCGGTGACGTGGGCTGAGCCGCCCGGCCCTCAGCACGAGTGGCTGGACGGTGACGCCGGGCCGGTGGCGCGCCCGTACACCATCACCGGCGGCCGGGTGCGGTCCGCGGCCGACGGGTTCGACCTGGTCGCGTTCGTGCTGGCCGCCTCGGACCTCGACCGGACGGCCCATCCCCGGCTGCTCCCGGAGCACCGGCGGCTGGTCGCGCTCGCCCGCCAGCCGGTGTCGGTGGCCGAGTTGGCGGCCGAGTTGGATCTCGCGGTCGGGGTCGTCCGGGTGCTGCTCGGTGACCTCATCGCCCAGGGCCTGGTAGCGGTGCACGAGCCGCCGGCGGCCGGCAACCTTCCCGACGACGACATTCTCAAGGCGGTGGTCAGTGGACGCCGTGCACTTTGACCAGGCGGGTTCCACCGCCACCATCCCACTGGCACTGAAGATCCTCATTGCCGGTGGCTTCGGGGCCGGCAAGACGACCCTGGTCAGCGCCCTGAGCGAGGTCCGCCCCCTGCAGACCGAGGAGGTGCTGACCGGCGCGGGGATCGGCACCGACGACATCTCCGGCGTGGAGGGGAAATCGACGACCACGGTGGCGATGGACTTCGGCCGGATCACCATCAACGAGGACCTGCAGGTCTACCTGTTCGGCACCCCGGGCCAGGACCGGTTCTGGTTCCTCTGGGACGAGCTGGCCTTCGGAGCGCTCGGCGCGGTGGTGCTCGCCGACACCCGTCGGCTCGCCGACTGCTTCCCCTCCATCGACTACTTCGAGCAGCGGGGCATCCCGTTCGTGGTGGGCGTGAACTGCTTCGACGACGCCCGCCGGTTCAACCTGGAGACCGTACGCCGGGCGCTCGACCTGGATCCGGACGTGCCGATGGTGCTCTGCGACGCCCGGGACCGGCAGTCCGGCAAGATGGTGTTGATCTCTCTGGTGGAGCACGTGGCCCGTCAGCGTGGCGAGCCGGTGCCGACCGCCTGAGCCACGCGCGTCAACCCCGGATCGGCGTCGGTGCGATGTCGACGGCGCCGATCCGGGTGCCGCAAAGCCGGTTAACGCGCGGGTTTCGCGGGCAGCCTCTGGTTGGATCGACGAAGAGTGCCGGCGGAGGGGCGAGACGTGAGTGCGCAGAGCGAGGTCGTCCACATCGGGGGTTACACCGCGCAGAGCGGCGGGCGGGGCAGCGGCATCGTCGCGGCACGCCGCGACCCGGTCACCGGGGAGCTGACCCCGCTCGGCACGGCCGCGGTCACCCCGTCCCCCTCCTTCCTGGTGCGGCACCCAACCCGGCCCGTGCTCTACGCGGTCAACGAGCTCAAGGACGGCGAGGTCAGCGCCTGGCGGGTCGGCGCGGACGGCGCGTTGGACCCGCTCGGCAGCCGGTCGACCGGCGGCGCGGAGCCCTGTCACCTGGCGGTGGTCCCCGACGGCGGTCACCTGGTGGTGGCCAACTACGGGGGCGGCAGCGTCGCGGTCTTCCCGCTCGACGCGCAGGGCGTCCCCGGCGAGCGCAGCGACCTGGTGGTGCACGAGGGGCACGGGCCGGACCCGGAGCGTCAGGAGCAGGCGCACACCCACATGGTCTCGCCGGGGTCGGGCCGGGGGCCGCTGCTCGCGGTGGACCTCGGCACGGACTCGGTCTACCGGTACGACCTGGACGCCGCGACCGGGCGGCTGGTGCCCCGCGCCCCCCGGGTACGCACGGCGCCCGGCACCGGACCTAGGCACCTGGCCCGGCACCCGGACGGCCGGCGGTGCTACCTCGTCGGTGAGCTGGACGGGTCGGTGACCGCGTACGAGCTGAGCGACGACGGCGCGTTGCACCAGCGCGCCCGGGTGGAGGCGAGCGAACGGCCGGGTCACGTCCAGCCGTCGGAGGTCGCCGTGGCCCCGGACGGTCGTTTCCTCTACGTCGCCAACCGGGGGGTGGGCACCCTCGCCGTCTTCGACCTCGCGGGGGACTCTCCCGAGCTGGTGGCGGAGGTGGACACCGACGGCGAGTGGCCCCGGCACTTCGCGCTGATCGGGGAGCACCTGTACGTGGCCGATGAGCGGGCGGACATGGTGCGCGTCTTCCGGCGGGACACCGACACCGGTGTCCCCGAACCGGTCGGCGAGCCGGTGCCGGTGCCCAGCCCGACGTGCGTGCTGCCGTGAACGTCGTGCCAGTTCGGCAACCCCCTGGGGCCGCCTCGTCACGCTGAGTCGTTAATCAGTGATCAACTGTTTCTCCTGCGTAACTTTAGTCCGAACGGTTGTGGCACGGACGGCACGTTGTACGCAAGATGGTCACCGTGTCAGCAGGCCGCCATCGCATGCGTTCGAAACTCCATCTAGCAGCCGCCGCCGCGACGGCGACGGTGCTTGTCGTCACGACCGGCGTCTGGTTCGGTTACCGGGAGCTGATCCAGCCCAGCTGCTCGGGCGAGATCCGGCTCGCCGTGGCGGTCGCCTCCGAGCTCGCGCCGGCGGTTGACGCCGCCGCGTCGCAGTGGGTCAAGGACGGCGCGGCGGTGGGGCCCACCTGCATCCGGGTGGACGTGTCCGCGTCCGACCCGGTCGACGTGGCAGCGGTGGTGGCCGCGAAGCACGGTGCCGTGCTCGCCGGCGTGGGACAGGCCAGCGGCACCGCCGTCAGCCCGGACGTCTGGGTGCCCGACTCCTCGACCTGGCTGCTGCGGCTGAAGAAGGACGCGAGCGCGTTCGCGCCCACCAACGGCGCGTCGATCGCGCGCAGCCCGATCGTCGTGGCGATGCCGCAGCCGATCGCCACCCGGCTGGGCTGGCCCAACAAGAAGTTCAACTGGACCGACCTGCTCAAGCAGGTGAACAACACCGGCGCTCCGCTGCGTACCGGCATCGTCGAGCCCACCCGGGACGCGGCGGGCCTGTCCGGTCTGCTGTCGCTGACCGCAGCCGCCAGCGCCGCCGGCGGCGACGCGCAGCGCAACACCGTCGGCGCGCTGCGGGCGCTGGCCACCGGGCGTTCCTCGCTCCGCAACGACCTGCTGGCCCGCTTCCCGACCTCGAACGACGCGACGTCGATCGCCAGCGGCCTCGGCGCGGCGGCGCTCTCCGAAGAAGACGTGATCGCGTACAACAGCAAGAAGCCGCCGGTGCCGCTCGCCGCTCTCTACATGGAGCCGGCGCCGATGCCGCTGGACTACCCGTACGCCGTGCTGCCCGGTATCGAGCCGAGCAAGGCGTCGGCGGCGCGGGTGCTGTTCGAACTGCTCACCAGCCCCAGCTTCCGCGACCGTCTGGCGGCGCAGTCGCTGCGCGGGCCGGACGGCAACTGGGGCGAGGGCTTCAAGGCGCCGCAGGGCGCGCCCAGCCCGTCCGGTGGCGCGCCGACCGCGCCGGCGAACGGCGGCACCGCCGCGGGCGGCCTGGACCCGGCCGCCATCCAGCGGGTCGTCTCCAGTTGGTCGATCGCCACCCAGTCCGGTCGGATGCTCGCCGTCATCGACGTCTCCGGCTCGATGAAGGACGAGGTGCCGAGCGCCAACAACCGCAGCCGGGAGGAGGTCACCGTCGACGCGGCCCGACGCGGTCTCGGCCTCTTCGACGACTCCTGGTCGATCGGCCTGTGGACCTTCTCCACGAGGCTCGTCGGCAACCGGGACTACAAGGAGCTGATCGGCATCGGTCCGCTCTCCGGTCAGCGGGCCCAACTGGAGGCGGCTCTCGCCACCATCAAGCCCTCCAGCGGCGACACCGGCCTGTACGACACGATGCTCGCCGCGTACCAGGCCGTGCAGGAGGACTGGCAGCCCGGCCGGGTCAACTCGATCGTGCTCTTCACCGACGGCAAGAACGAGGACGACAACGGCCTCACGCAGCAGCAGTTGCTCACCAAGCTCAAGCAACTCGCCGACCCGGAGCGCCCGGTCCAGGTCATCATGATCGGTATCGGCGAGGGCGTCAGCAAGGCCGAGCTGGAGTCGATCACGAAGGTGACCGGCGGCGACGTCTTCGTCACCAAGGACCCGAACGAGATCGGCAGCATCTTCCTCAGCGCCATCGCCCGGCGCCCCCCGGCGCCGCGCTGACCCGACGCACAGCCCGCAGGGCCCGTCGTACCGCAATTCGGTACGACGGGCCCTTTCCGTGCTCCGGCGGTGACGAAAAGTGACGGCAATACGTCCGAAGCAATCGGTCGTCATAGTTGTCGGGGCAGGATGTCGACGTGTTCCGGCATTGTCGGTCCGCCTCCGGTCCGACACGTCGGCCGGGGCCGTCCTGAGCAGAGTGGGAGGGCCGGTGAGCGCGGCGACACTGTTGACCCCGGCAAGCACGTCGGCGACGCCGGAGGCCCGCCCGCGTGGCCTGGTGGCACGCGCCGACGAACGCTCGTACGTCCGGGTCCTCGTGGTGCTGGACACCAGCATCCTGATCATCGCGTTGCTCGTCGGGTTCGTCGCCCGGTTCGGTGACGAGGAGCCTAGCGGCTCGAAGATCCCGTACGTGCTCGTCGCTCCCGGCCTGGTGCTTGCCTGGTTGCTCTCGCTGAAGGCGTTGGGCTGCTACGACGACCGGGTCGTCGGCTACGGCGCGGACGAGTACCGCCGGGTCAGTTCCGCCAGCCTGCGGTTGGCCGGGGCGATCGCCATCGCCGGGTACATCGCCGACGTCGGTGTCTCCCGTGGCTTCCTCGGCATCACCTTCGCGGTGGGGACCGTCGGTCTGGAGGTGACCCGGTTCGCCGCCCGCAAGCGCCTGCACCGGGCCCGGTCCCGTGGTGCCGGCTGGTCCCGCAAGGTGCTGGTGGTCGGCGACACCGCGCACGTGTTGGAACTGGTGCACACGCTGCGCCGCGAGCCGTACGCCGGCTACCAGGTGGTCGGGGCGTGCATCCCCGACGCCCTGCTCGCGCCGGTGGCGCAGCGCCTCGACGACGTACCCGTGGTGGGGTCGTTCCGGGGCATCCCGGAGGCCGCCACCGCGATCGGTGCGGACACCGTCGCGGTCACCGCCTCCGGCGAGCTGACGGCGGCCCGGCTGCGCCGCCTCGGCTGGCAGCTGGAGGGTACGGGCGTCGACCTGGTCGTCGCGCCCGCGCTGACCGACGTGGCCGGCCCCCGGATCCACACCCGGCCGGTGGCCGGGCTGCCGCTGATCCACGTCGAGGCGCCCGAGTTCCGGGGCGCGCGCAAGCTGGTGAAGGGCTTCGTCGACCGGTCGGTGTCGTCGCTGGCGCTCGCGCTGCTGCTGCCGCTGATCGTGTTCATCGCGCTGGCCATCAAATTGGACAGCCGGGGTCCGGTGCTGTTCCGTCAGGTCCGGGTCGGCCGGGGTGGGCACGAGTTCGGGGTGTTCAAGTTCCGCACCATGGTTGTGAACGCCGACACGCTGCTCGCCGAGCTGGCCGCCCGCAACGAGACCGACGGCCTGATGTTCAAGATGCGCGACGACCCCCGCGTCACCCGCGTCGGACGGCTGCTGCGCAAGTGGTCCCTGGACGAGCTGCCGCAGCTGGTCAACGTGCTGCTCGGGCAGATGAGCCTGGTCGGGCCACGCCCGCCGCTGCCCTCGGAGGTGGCCCGCTACGACGGCGACGTGGCCCGCCGGCTGCTCGTCAAACCCGGCATGACCGGCTTGTGGCAGGTCAGCGGTCGATCCGACCTGAGCTGGGAGGACGGCATCCGGCTCGATCTCTACTACGTCGAGAACTGGTCCCTCGCCGCCGACCTGACCATCCTGTGGAAGACGTTCGGCGCGGTGGTGAACAGCCGCGGCGCGTACTGACGTCGTCGGTCAGGGCTGCGGCCCGGACCAGTCCAGGCAGACCACCACCGCGTCGTCGACCAGGTCGCCGGCCACGAACGCCCGCAGGTCACCGATCAGCGACCGGACGGCGTCCAGCGGCTCCATCGGCCCGGTCCGGCGCAGGAACCGGTCCAGCGCCGTCTCGCCGTAGCGGACGTCCTTCCCGGTGGCCTCCAGGACCCCGTCGCTGACCACGAAGAGCCGGTCGCCGCGCTCCAGCGGGAACGTCTGCTCGTGGTAGTCGGTCGCCTCGAACATGCCCAGCGGGAACTGCGCCTCCAGGGGCTGCTCGGTGACCTCGCCGCCGCGCAACAGGACCAGGCGGGGGGACCCGGCGTCGACGACTGTCATCACCCCGGAGCGCAGGTCGAGCTCCATCAGCAGCGCGGACAGGTGCTGCTCGCCCCGGTACAGGTCGTAGAGCGCCTGGTCGGCGAGGGCCGCCTGGTCGGCCAGGCTCAGCCCGGCCCGGCGGGCGTTCCGCAGGGCGTGGGTGGCGAGCGAGGTGAGCAGCGACGCGGCGACGCCCTCGCCGCTGCCGTTCACGGTCGACAACCACAGCCGCTGCCCGTCGTCGGACCAGTCGAAGCCGTCCCCCCGCACCGCGTACGCCGGTTCGAGTTGGCCGGCCAGGCTGAACGAGGGCCGGATCCGGCTGCGGCCGGGTAGGAGGTCCCACTGCATCTCCGCGGCCAGGGTGAGTCGCTGGCTGCGCCGTGCCGCGCTGTAGACGTCGGTGCCGGCGGAGACGGCAGCCAGCTCGTGGGCGAGTGCGGTGGCGATCTCGTCCAGTTCGCCCAGGACGGTCGGGTCGTTCGGGACCGGCGCGAGTCGCAGCACTCCCCGTCGCTCACCGCGCATGCTGACCGGGAACCAGCCCGTACCGTCGGCGAGCAGCGGCGACTGGTGGTCGAAGGAGCGCCACGCGGGGTGTCCGGGACCGGTGATGGGATCACCCTCGGTGAGGGGCAGCAGCTGCGACAGCCGATAGTCGACCTGGTAGAGCTCGACGTCGGTGATCCCGTACGACCGGGCGAGAACGTCCCCGACACCGCCGACGATCCGGTCGGCCGGTGTCTCGTTCAGGGCACGTCGTGCCTGATTGACCGGTTCGCTCATCACCACTCCCTTGCTCAAAGCTCGACCACCAGTGGGTTCGGAGTAGTCTCGGGCCACCATGGCCGAACTGAACGGTCCCTCGGACCCCGAGACGAGTATGGCTGCCGCGTTGGACGCGGCGGCGGCCTCCCTGGTGAGCGCGTGGGAATCCGCCCGGGAGGAGACCACCAACCGGCTCTCCGGAGCCCAGTTACGGGCAGTGATGGTGGTCGAGCAGGCGGACGGCATCAACCTGCGTCGGCTCGCCGGTCGGCTCGACATGCTGCTCAGCTCCGCCAGCCGACTCTGCGACCGGTTGGTCGCCGCCGGGATGCTGGAGCGGGAGCCCGGTCGCTTCGACCGGCGGGAGATCGCCCTGCACCTCACCCGGGACGCCCGCCGGCTGCTCGGCGAGCTGCGGGCCGACCGTCAGGCGCGGCTCGCCGCCGTGCTGGACGCGATGAGCCCGGCGGGCCGGGACGCGTTGCTGCGCGGGATGCGCGAATTCGACGAGACCGCGCGCCGCCAGCAGTCGCAGGTCGTGCCGGAGCCGGGCGGACCGGACGACCCGGACCGACCGACCGGCCGGGCGGACTGGCCGGACGACCCGGACCGGCCTGGCGGCCGGGCGGGGGACTGGTCGCGTGACCCGGACCGGCAGACCCGCGCGACCTGGGCGGGTGCGTCCGGCGGCCCGGAGCGGACGGTCGACAGCCAGCGGGACTGGCCCACCGGCGAGCCGCCGGTGGCGCGCACCGCCTGAGCCGGACGGTCGGGCCGCCCCGGTCCAGGGCGCCCCCGGTCACGACGCGCACACGGCCAGCATGGCGATGTCGTCGTGGGCCTGCCCCTCCGACCACTCGTCCACCAGCTGGAGCAGCCGCTCGACGAGCGCCGCCGGGGGTAGCCCGGCCGCCGAGGCGAGCGCGGCACGCAGCCGGTCCGCACCGAACATCTCCACGTCGCGTCGGCCGCCGCGAGCCTCGGTCACCCCGTCGGTGTACGCGAGCAGCAGATCGCCCGGGTCGAGGTGCACCCTGGCCTCGGCGAACCGGGGCGCGGGCAGCGCACCGACCGGCATCCCGCCGACCGGGACGGGGGTGACCGTGCCGGCGGGTGTGACCAGCAGCGGAGCCGGGTGACCCCCACCGGCGATCCGGACGTCCACGCCGGCCGGCCCCCGCTCCAGCGAGCCGAGCAGCAGGGTGGTGAACTGGCTGCGTCGGGCCGCGTCGGGTGCGTCGAACAGCGCCCGGTTGAGCAGGTGGATCAGCTCCAGCGGACGCTGTTCGACCAGCCGCAGGGTCTGCAGGGACTGGCGGACCCGCCCGGTCAGCACGGCCGCGCCGACGCCCTTGCCGCACACGTCGCCGAGCGCGAACAGGGCGCCGTCGCGGTGCGGGAAGACCTCGTAGAAGTCGCCGCCGATGCGCAGGGTGTCGCCGGCGGCCCGGTAACCGCCGGCCAGGCGCAGTCCGGGCACCGTGGGCAGCTCCGGTGGAAGCAGGCTCGTCTGCAACACCCGGGCCAGGTGGGCCTGTTCGCCGTACAGCTCGGCGGTGGCCAGGGCGGCGCCGGCCCGGGCGGCGAACTCCCGGGCCAGGTCGATGTCGCGCCTGTCGAAGCCGGCCCGCCCGGCCTGACGGATCAGCAGCAGAGCGCCCGCCGGGCCGCCGGCGGCGCGCATCGGGCTCACCAGCACGGTGCCCGGCCGGCCGAACCCGGGCGGCAGCACGGAGGCCAGGTCGGCGAGGTCGGCGTCCAGCCAGGGGCTCGGCTCGGTGAGGTTGCCGGCCAGCGCCTCGCTCAGCCCCGGGACGGTGCCGGTCAGCTCCGGCCCGGCGAGCCCGGCGCTCGGGGAGGGCTCGCCGTCGGCGTACCGGACCCAGCGCAGGTGCGGGTCGGTAGGCGTGGACGGCCGGTGCAGGGCCACCGCGGCGTCGGCCAGGTAGGGGACGGCGAGGGTCGTGGTCGCCCGTAGCGTCTGGTCGCGGTGCAGGGACGACCCGAGCCGGCTGCCGGCCTGGGCGAGGAACGCGGTGCGGGAGCGCTCGGCCAGCAGGGCGTCGGTGCGGGTCTGGTCCTCGGTGACGTCCCGCACGTACCAGGCGTACCGGTGGCCGGCGAGCTGCCGCCGGGCGCCGCGCAGCCGGCGGCCGTGATGCACGTCGTCGAAGCGGTCGGCGTCCTCCCGGACCGCCCGGGCCAGCGCCGGCACCGGGCACCGGCCCAGCTCGGTGCCCGCCGTGATCTCCGGGAACAGCTCCGCCGCCATCGCGTTCACGAGGGTGACCCGGCCCGTCCCGTCGGTCGTCAGCACGGCCTCGGCGAGCCCGTCGAGCAGTTCGCGGGCCAGTCGGGAGTCGGTCGGCAGCGGCTGGTCGGCCGGCCGGCGGGGCACACTCCCACCGCCGCTGACCGGACCGGCGATGCCGTCGTGTCGGGTGGTGGTCACCGCCCGATGCCGGCCCGCGTCTGACGACCTGTGCGCATGCTTCTCCTGGACTCTTCGCCTGCGGATCGTTGCCTGGCGACAAGCGTACCGAGGTGCTGTGACGCAGGCGCGGCGTCCGGGGCCGGGTCAGCTGGAGCGGCCCAGCCAGCCGGCGGGTCGGGCGACGATGTGGCGGACCACCGAACCGGCGGCCCCCACGGCGGCGGCCTCCGGGCCGAGCGTCGAGGGGCGGACCGTGACCGGTGACCAGGCGGCGGTGAGGACCCGGCTGGCGATCTCGGCGAGCACCGGCGGGCACAGCCAGGGCGCCAGCGGGGCGTACCCGCCGCCGAGCACCACGGTGTCCAGGTCCAGCAGGTTGACCACGCTCGCCACCGCGACACCGAGCGCCGTCCCGGCGTCACGCAGCGCCCGCAGCGCTCCCGGGTCGCCGGCGTCGGCCAGTTCGGCCAGCCGGACCGTGGCGGTGTCCGCCGGCAGTTCCGACCGGGCCAGCCCCGCGGCGGCCACGATGGCCTCCTGGCCGGCGTACTGCTCCAGGCAGCCCCGGCCGCCGCAGCGGCACGGGCGGCCCTGCGGGTCGACCGGCAGGTGCCCGATCTCCCCGCTCCAGCCCCGGACGCCCCGGAACAGCGCGCCGTCCAGCACGATCCCGGCGCCGATGCCGACCTCACCGGAGATGTGCAGGAAGCTGGCCGGGCCGGGCGGCCGGGAGTGCAGCTCGCCGAGGGCGGCGAGGTTGGCCTCGTTGTCCACCACCAGCGCCGGTACGCCGGGCACCTGGTCGGTCAGCGCCGGGTGCTCGGCGAGGAGCGCGGGTACCGCGACGTCGCGCCAGCCGAGGTTCGGCGCGAGCCGGACCAGCCCGGCGTCGTCCACCAGGCCGGGCACCGCGAGCGCCGCCCCGGCCAGGGTGAGGCCCTGGCTGGCGGCGTCGGCACGGGCCCGCCCGGCCAGCTCGACGAGCCGGGCGAGAGCGTCGGCGGGCGCGACGGGGCGCAGGTCGGCCCGGTGCACGGTGCGGTGTCGGACCTGCCCGGCGAGGTCCACCACACAGACCGTCAGGTAGTCGACGTTGACCTCCAGGCCCAGCCCGGCGGGACCCTGGTCGGCGAGCACCAGACCTCGGGCCGGTCGACCGGCGCCGGCCCGGGGGGCGGGCTCGGCCTCGTCGACGAGCCGGCCGGCGAGCAGGTCCTCGACCACCGCGGAGACGGTGGCCCGGGTGAGGCCGGTCGCGGTGGCCAGGTCGGCCCGGGACGGGGGGCGGTCGGCGGCGGCGATCCGGCCGAGTACGAGGGCGAGGTTGAGTTCGCGCAGGCTGCCCTGACGGACTGCGCCGGCCGGGGCGTGGGTGGGGCTCACCCCTTGACAGTGCCACAGGGCGGGCAAATAATTCAATCGTTGAACAAATAGCGGACACCACCACCCGGAGGTTGCTCATGGCACCCCGTCCCACCCCCGCCGACAAGTTCTCCTTCGGGCTCTGGACCGTGGGCTGGCAGGCCCGCGACCCGTTCGGTGACGCCACCCGGCCCGAGCTCGACGCCGTCGAGGCGGTGCACCGGCTGGCCGAGCTGGGCGCGTACGGCATCACCTTCCACGACGACGACCTGATCCCGTTCGGGTCCGACGCCGCCACCCGCGACCAGCACATCGCCCGGTTCCGCAAGGCGCTGGACGAGACCGGCCTGGTGGTGCCGATGGTCACCACGAACCTCTTCACCCACCCGATCTTCAAGGACGGCGGCTTCACCAGCAACGACCGCGACGTGCGCCGGTACGCGCTGCGCAAGGTGCTGCGCAACGTCGACCTGGCCGCCGAGCTGGGCGCCAGCACCTTCGTCATGTGGGGTGGCCGCGAGGGCTCGGAGTACGACGTCGCCAAGGACGTCCGCGCCGCGCTGGACCGCTACCGCGAGGCGGTCGACCTGCTCACCCAGTACGTCGTCGACAAGGGCTACAACCTGCGCTTCGCGCTGGAGCCCAAGCCCAACGAGCCGCGCGGCGACATCCTGCTGCCCACCGTCGGGCACGCGCTGGCCTTCATCTCCCAGCTGGCGCACCCGGACATGGTCGGTCTCAACCCCGAGGTCGGGCACGAGCAGATGGCCGGGCTCAACTACGCCCACGGCATCGCGCAGGCGCTCTGGCAGGGCAAGCTGTTCCACCTCGACCTCAACGGCCAGCGCGGCATCAAGTACGACCAGGACCTGGTCTTCGGTCACGGTGACCTGATGAACGCGTTCGCCCTGGTGGACCTCCTGGAGAACGGCGGCCCCAACGGCGGCCCGACCTACGACGGTCCCCGGCACTTCGACTACAAGCCGTCCCGCACCGAGGACATGGACGGCGTGTGGGCGTCGGCGGCCGCGAACATGAGCACGTACCTGCTGCTCAAGGAGCGGGCGGCGGCGTTCCGCGCCGACCCCGAGGTCGTCGAGGCGCTGGCCGCGAGCAAGGTCGGCGAGCTGAGCACCCCGACGCTCGGCTCCGGTGAGAGTTACGACGACCTCCTCGCCGACCGCTCAGCGTTCGAGGACGTCGACGTCGACGCGGTGGCCGCGCGGGGCTACGCCTTCGTCCGGCTCAACCAGCTCGCCGTCGAGCACCTGCTCGGCGCCCGCTGAGGCCCGCCATGCCGCTGGTCGCGGGCGTCGACTCGTCCACACAGTCCTGCAAGGTGGTCATCCGGGACGCGGAGACCGGCGCCCTGCTCCGGCAGGGCCGGGCACCGCACCCGGACGGCACCGAGGTCGACCCGGAAGCCTGGTGGCAGGCGCTGCGCAGCGCCGCCGACCAGGCGGGCGGGTTGGCCGACGTGGCGGCGGTCTCGGTCGCCGGCCAGCAGCACGGCATGGTCTGCCTCGACGAGGACGGCCGGGTGGTCCGCCCGGCACTGCTGTGGAACGACACCCGATCCGCCGGCGCCGCCGCCGACCTCATCGAGGAGGCCGGCGGCGGTGCGGCCGGGCGTCGGTTCTGGGCGGACGCCACCGGAAGTGTGCCGGTGGCCAGCTTCACCCTCACCAAGCTGCGGTGGCTGGCCACCCATGAGCCGGAGCTGGCCGCCCGGGTGGCGGCGGTGTGCCTGCCGCACGACTGGCTGACCTGGCGGCTGGCCGGCGCGGCGGGGTTGGACGCGCTGCGTACCGACCGGGGCGACGCCAGCGGCACCAGCTACTGGTCGCCGGCCACCGGCGACTACCGGTTCGACCTACTGGAGCGGGGCTTCGGCCGGCGGTTGGTGGTGCCCCAGGTGCTCGGTCCGGCGGAGTCGGCGGGCAGACTCGCCGACGAGCTGGGTGGGTCGGGCGGCGCGCTGCTCGGCGCGGGCACCGGGGACAACGCCGCCGCCGCGCTCGGCGTCGGCGCCGGGCCCGGTGACGTGATCGTCTCCATCGGCACCTCCGGCACCGTGTTCAGCGTCGCCGACGTACCGGCCGCCGACGAGAGCGGCGCGGTGGCGGGTTTCGCCGACGCGTCCGGTCGCTTCCTGCCGCTGGTCGCCACGCTCAACGCCGCCCGGGTGCTGGACGCCGCCGCCGCGCTGCTCGGCGTCAGCCTGGACGAGCTGGCCGACCTGGCGCTCTCCGCGCCGGCGGGTGCCGACGGGCTGGTCATGGTGCCGTACCTGGAGGGGGAACGGACGCCGAACCGTCCACTCGCCACCGGCGCGGTGCACGGCCTGACCCTGCGCACGTCCACCCCCGCGCACCTCGCGCGGGCCGCCGTGGAGGGCATGCTCTGCGCCCTCGCCGACGGCCTGGACGCACTGACCGCGCAGGGCGCCACCGTCCGCCGGGTCATCCTGGTCGGAGGCGGGGCCCGGTCCGCCGCGGTCCGCCGGATCGCACCGCAGGTCTTCGGCTGCCCGGTGGTCGTCCCACCGCCCGGGGAGTACGTCGCCGACGGCGCCGCCCGGCAGGCCGCGTGGCTCGCCCTGGGTGGCCCGACACCGCCGGTGTGGGAGCTCAAGGGCACCGAGGAGTACGCGGCAGAGCCCGTCCCCGCAGTGCGCGAGCGGTACGCCGCCGCGAGCGGGTTGGTCCTCGACCGCCGCTGACCGGTCGGAGTCGACGCGGGTGGGAGCCGGCCGGCACCCACCCGCGTGACGATCTTCGTACCGGAGTCTGGTTGGCTGCCCGTCATGACCGTGAGCAGTGGCGGGACGCAGCCCGGCCGACGCCCGCACGGCGGCGGCGGTGGCCGGACGCACCGGCTCTACAGCGTCGTGGTGTTCGTGCTGCTCGCCTCGCTCGACAACGTGGCGATCGGGCTGGTCCCGCCGCTGTACGGGCCGATCGCCGACGAGTTCGACGTGTCGACCGGGCTGCTGGGTCTGGTCACCGCGGTCAGCTTCCTGGTCAGCGCCCTGGCCGCGGTCGGCTGGGCGTACGTCGGTGACCGGACCAACCGCAAACCGCTGCTCATGGTGGGCACACTGCTGTGGGCGGCCGGCACCGGCGGCAGCGCCCTGGCCGGCGGCTACCTGACGTTCCTCACCGCCCAACTGGTCGCCGCGGTCGGTCTCGGGGCGGTCGGCTCGGTGGGCTTCTCGGTGGTCACCGACCTGATCTCACCGACCCGGCGGGGGCTGGTGATGAGCTTCTGGGGGCTCTCCCAGGGCGTCGGGACGTTGGCCGGCACGCTTGTCGGCGGTCTGCTGGGCGCGGCCGACTGGCGGCGGCCGTTCCTGCTGCTCACCGGGGTCGGCCTGGCCGCCACCCTGGCGTACCTGTTCACCTACGACATCAGGCGGGGCCAGAGCGAACCGGAACTGGCCGGCGCGCTGGACGCCGGCGCCGAGTACGACTACCGGATCAGCCGCGCCGACCTGCCGCGCATCCTGGCCCGACGGACCAACCGCTGGCTGATCCTCCAGGGCCTGACCGCGCAGGCCGCCTTCGGCTCGCTGGTCTGGCTGCCCAGGCTCTTCGCCGAGCGGGCCGAGGCGCAGGGCTACTCGGAGTCCACGGCGATCGTGGTGGGCAGCGTCTTCGCCACCCTGTTCCAGCTCGGCGGAGTGCTGTCCATCGTGGGTGGACTGGTCGGCGACGCGATGCAGCGGCGTACACCCCGGGGCCGGGCGTTGGTCGCAGCGGTCGGCATCCTCGCCGCGCTGCCGTTCTACCTGGTGTTGTTCTTCGTCCCGGTGACCATCGACGTGCCGGACGGCGCCAGCAACGGCGCGGTGGTCGGTGCGGTGCTGGGCAGCGTGGTCACCGAACCGTCGGTGGGGCTGAGCCTGCTCACCGCCGTGGTGGCGCTCGCGTTGACGTCAGCGAACTCCCCGAACTGGTTCGCGTTGATCGCCGACGTCAACCCGCCGGAGCACCGGGGGACCGTCTACAGCCTGGGCAACCTGGTCAACGGGGTGGGACGGGCGGCCGGCAACGGGCTGGTCGGAGTCGCCTTCCAGGGTCTGCGCGCGGCGTTCCCGCCGCCGTTGAACTTCGCCGTCGGGCTGGCCGCGTTCCAACTCTTCTTCATACCCACAGGCGTCATGTACTGGCTCGCCTCGCGCACCTCACCGGCGGACATCGACAGCGTGCACGACCTGCTGCACACCCGCGCCGACCGCCTCTGAGGCCACCCCGACCGTACGGCCCCGATCCTGCCGCCGTGCGGCCCGCCCGCGACTGCCACCGCGCCGGGTGGGCCGGTCGGGCCGGGACCGCCCCGCCGATCCGGCCGGGCCGGACCGAGCGGGGCCAGCCCGATCGGCGTCAGGTCAGCCGCGTAGCCAGACGGTCACGTCGGTCGGGACCGCGCGGTCGTCGTCAAGCGGTGCGCTGGCGGCCAGCACCTCGGCGCCGGCCGGGATCGGCACCGGGGCGTCGCCGAAGTTGGTCAGCACGGTCAGCTCGCCGTTGCGGAAGGTGAGCACCTCGTCGCCGGAGGACAGCCATTCCAGCGTGCCCCGGCCGAGCCCGTGGTCGCGGCGCAGCCGCAGCGCCGTGCGGTACAGCTCGTACGTCGAGCCGGGCACGTCGCGCTGCCGGTCCAGGGCGTACTCCGCCCAGGAGGCGGGTTGCGGCAGCCAGCTCGCGTCGGTCGGCCCGAAGCCGTACGACGGGGCGTCGGCCTCCCACGGGATCGGCACCCGGCAGCCGTCCCGGCCACGCTGGGTGTGCCCGCTGCGTACCCAGGTCGGGTCCTGCCGGGCCTCGTCGGGCATCGTGGTGTGCTCGGGCAGTCCCAGTTCCTCGCCCTGGAACAGGTACGCGGAGCCGGGCAGGGCGAGCATCAGCAGGGTGGCCGCGCGGGCGCGGCGCAGGCCGAGCGCGGCGTCCGGCTGCGGGTCGCCGATGCCGATGCCGTTGGGTCGGCCACCGACGAAGACGACAGGCAGGCCGAGGCGGGAGGCGTGCCGCACCACGTCGTGGTTGGACAGCACCCAGGTGGTCGGCGCGCCGACCGAGTCGGTCGCCTCCAACGAGCGGGTGATCACGGCGTACTGGGCCGGTGCGGTCCAGGCGGCCAGCAGGTACTCGAAGTTGAACGCCTGGTGCATCTCGTCCGGGCGGACGTAGCGGGCCAGCCGCTCGGCGGGCTCCACCCACGCCTCGGCGACGAGGACCCGCTCACCGGGGTAGCTGTCCAGGAGCTGCCGCCACTGCCGGTAGATCTCGTGCACGCCGTCCTGGTCCCACATCGGCGGGCGCGGCTTGTTGATCTCGTTGCCGGAGAGGATCTCCTGCGGCTCCTGCCAGTCGGCCAGGTCGGCCTGCTTGACGAGGCCGTGCGCCACGTCGACCCGGAAGCCGTCGACCCCGCGGTCCAGCCAGAACCGCAGCACGTCGAGGAACTCCGCGTGCACCTCCGGGTTGTCCCAGTTGAGGTCCGGCTGACCGGTGTCGAACAGGTGCAGGTACCACTGGCCGGGGCGGCCGTCCGCGTCGACGGTGCGTGTCCAGGCCGGACCGCCGAAGACACTCTGCCAGTCGTTCGGCGGCTGGTCACCGTCCGGGCCACGGCCGTCCCGGAAGATGTAGCGGGACCGCTCCGGGCTGCCCGGGGCGGCCGGCAGCGCCGCCTGGAACCAGCGGTGCGCCGACGACGTGTGGTTCGGCACGAGGTCGACGATCACGCGCAGGCCACGCGAGCGCGCCTCGGCGATCAGCTTGTCCGCGTCGGCGAGGGTGCCGAACAGCGGGTCGACGTCCCGGTAGTCGGCCACGTCGTAGCCGGCGTCGGCCTGGGGCGACGGGTAGAAGGGGGAGAGCCACACCGCGTCCACGCCCAGCTCGACCAGGTGGTCGAGGCGGTCGGTGATGCCCGGCAGGTCACCGATCCCGTCGCCGTCGGAGTCGGCGAACGAGCGGGGGTAGATCTGGTAGATGGCGGCCTCGGTCCACCAGCCGGTGACCGGGTGACCGGAGGAGGGCTGCTGCGTCGGATCGATGTTCAGGGTCGTCTCCCGTGTCGCGCTGTGATTGGAGTGTCAGTGTGCCCGCGGCGGTGCGGTGGAGTCCCGGACGACCAGCCGAGTGGGCAGGATCACCGGTGTGTCGCCGTCGGCGCCGCGCTGGCCGACGATCGGGCCGAGGGTGCGGGCACCGAGCGGGTCGAGCAGGATCCGCGCCGCTAGCCGGCCCTGCTCGGCGGCGGGCTGGGCGACGGTGCTGAGCCCCAGCACACCCGCCAGGTCGTGGTCGTCGATGCCGATCACGCTGACGTCCTGCGGCACCCGCAAACCGGCGTCGCGCAGCGCGGTCAACGCGCCCATGGCCATCTCGTCGCAGGCCGCGACGATCGCGGTGGGCGGTGTGCCACCGCGCGCCAGCAGTTCGGCGGTGGCCCGGTTGCCGCCGTCGATGGTGAACGTCGACTCGACGTCCAGGCTCGGGTCCGGACGCAGGCCGGCCGCCCGTAGTTCCGCCTGATAGCCCCGGCGCCGGTCCAGGTGGGTGGTGAAGGCCAACTCGTCGTCGGGGTCGCCGGAGATGTGCGCGATCCGCTGGTGGCCGAGGTCGAGCAGGTGGCGGGTGGCGGTACGCGCGGCGGCCACGTCGTCGATCCGCACGCAGGGCCACCGGGGTACCCGGCTGCCCGAGCTGATGGTCACGCCGGGCAGGTCCAGGCTGGCCAGCGCGGTCAGGTCCGCCGGCCGCAGGGGGGTGGCGACCAGCATCATGGCGTCCACCCGCTTGTGCAGGTTGGCCGTCCGCAGCACCCGCTGGCGTACCTGCTCCCGGCCGCCCAGGTTGTAGAGCAGCAGGTCGTAGCCCGACTCGTGGAGGTACTCCTCGACGGCCTCGACGACGGTGCTGAAGAACCAGCGGGTGATCCGGGGGACCACCACCGCCACCGTGCCGGTGCGGCCACCGGCCAGCCGGGAGGCGCTCGGCGACACCTCGTAGTCGAGTTGTTCGGCGGCGGCGAGCACCCTGCGCCGGGTGGCGGCCGAGACCGTCGGCAGTCCGCGCAGTGCCCGCGAGACGGTGGCCGTGGACACCCCGGCGAGCCGGGCCACATCATCAATCCTCGTCACGTTTCCCCCGCTCGGTGCCCGACGCCCGCCGCCGTCCAAGGGGCCGGACGGCGGCGGGCGGGCGGTCAGCCCTTGACGCTGCCGGCGAGCAGACCTCGCACGAAGAAGCGCTGCAGGGACAGGAACACGACGAGGGGTACGACGATGGAGACGAACGCTCCGGCCGTCAGCCGCTGCCACTCGTTGCCCCGGGTGCCGGCCATCTCCGCCAACCGGACGGTCAGCGGGGCGGTCTCGTTGCCGCCTCCAGCGAAGATCAGCGCCACCAGCAGGTCGTTCCACACCCAGAGGAACTGGAAGATGCCGAACGCGGCCAACGCCGGGGTGATCAGCGGCAGCACGATGCTACGGAAGATCTTCGGGTGGGTGGCCCCGTCGACCCGGGCCGCCTCCATCAGGTCGCCCGGGAGCTGCGAGATGAAGTTGTGCAGCAGGAACACGGCGAACGGGAGCGCGAAGCAGGTGTGCGCGAACCACACCTGCGCGAACTTCTGCTCGTCGACCAGGTCCCAGGCGGGCATCAGGGTGACGCCGCCGAGGGTGACGCCGGTGGAGAAGAACTTCAGCAGCGGCACCAGGGCCATCTGCAACGGCACGATCTGCAACGCGAAGATCGCGATGTAGAGCCAGTCCCGGCCCCGGAAGTTGATCCACGCCAGCGCGTACGCGGCGAGGGCCGCGAAGGCGAGCGGGAAGAGCACCGACGGGATGGTGATCGCCAGCGAGTTGATGAAGTAGCTGGCGAGCTGTCCGGAGGAGGCTGATCGTCCGAAGAGGACCTGCTCGTAGTTCTCCAGGGTGAACTGCGGGTTGGTGAACGCGGTCCACCAACCGGTCGTCTTGATCTCGTCCTCGGGTCGCAGGGAGGAGATGAACAGACCGAAGGTCGGGATGGTCCAGACCACCGCGATGACGATCGACACGAGCGTCGCGGTACGGCTGTTCAGCCGCCTGCGGACCCGGCCGGCGGTGGTGGACGGGGTGCCGTCGGTCTTCTGGGCGCCGGCGGCGACGGTCGGCGTTGCGGTCGTCATCTCAGCCCTCCCGCTGTTGACGGAGGTTGCGGATCTGGTAGATCACGACCGGAATGACCAGGATGAAGAGGAAGACCGCGAGCGCGGAGCCCTGCCCGTTCTGGCCGTACCGGAAGGCCTGGTTGTACATCTCGCTGGCGATCACGCTCGTGTCGTAGTTGCCGTTCGTCGAGGTCCGGACGATGTCGAAGACCTTGAGCGTGGCGATCGTGAGCGTCACCACCACGACGATCAGCGCCGGCCGGATGCTCGGCATGGTGATCTGCCAGAACATCTGCCACGGGCTGACACCGTCGAGCCGGGCGGCTTCGACGATGTCGCCGGGGATCGCCTTGATCGCGGCGGAGAGCACCACCATGGCGAAACCGGCCTGGATCCAGACCATGATGACGATCAGCAGCAGCGTGTTCAGGGGTGATTCCAGAAGCCACTGTTTCGGCTCGCCACCGAGGCTGACGACGATCTGGTTGAGCAGACCGATCTGGTCGCCTTCGCCGCGGTAGGCGTAGACGAACTTCCAGATGATGCTGGCGCCGACGAAGGAGATGGCCATCGGCAGGAAGATCAGGGACTTGGCCACCGCCTCGAAGCGGGCCTTGTCCACCAGGACGGCGTAGAGGAGACCGAATCCGGTCGCCACCAGCGGGACCAGGAGCACCCAGACCAGGGTGTTGATCAGGACCCGGACCATCGAGTTGTCGGAGAACATCCAGCCGTAGTTGCGCAGACCCACCCAGTCGGTGCTGCTCCCGTTCATCAGGGAGAGCACCATGGTGCGGATCGCGGGCACGACCAGACCGATGGTGAGCAGCAGCAGCGTCGGCAGCAGGAAGAAGAGCGCGAAGAGCCCTTCCCGCTGTTTGGTCCGGCGGGGCAGCGGGGCGCCGCCCACGGAGGCGGCGACGAGCTGGGCCTCCCGCCGCCGGGCGAACCAGGCCGGCACGACGTCGAGCAGCAGGAGTAGACCGCCCACCACCAGCACGAAGGCGAGCAGCCCGTACATCAGCATGAGGAGCTTCGGCTGCTCATCGGCGAAGTCGAACTCCATCAACCCTCCCTTTCGGGTCCGGATCGGCCGGTGGCCCGGCCCGCGAACGCGGACCGGGCCACCGCCGGGATCACTTCGGCCAGCTGCTCTCGATGCCCTGGAGCACCGGGGCGGTCTGCTTGCCGTTCAGCCAGTCGACCATGCCCTTCCAGAACGTTCCCGCGCCGACGGCTGCCGGCATCAGGTCGGATCCGTCGAAGCGGAAGGTGCCCGTCTTGTCCTGGAGGATCTGGACGGACAGCTTGTCGATCGGGCTGGCCACGTTGGCGATGTCCAGCTTGTTGTTCGCCGTGACCCAGTTACCGAGCTTCGCGCGGCTGTTCACGTACTCGGCGGAGGCGAGGTAGGTCTGCACCGCCTGCACCTCGGGACGGTCGGCGTAGGCGACCACGAACTCGCCGGCGCCCAGCACCGGCTTGCCCTTGGCGGCGTCGATGGCCGGGAAGTAGAAGGCGAACGCGTCGCCGTCCTCGGCCACCTTGGTGCCCTCGGGGAACTGGTTGGCGTAGAACGACGCCTGCCGGTGCATCGCGCACTTGCCGGTGGTCACCGGCAGACCGGCCTCCTGGAAGGCGGTGGTGGTGATGCTCTTGACGCCGCCGAAGCCGCCGTTGACGTACTTCTCGTTCTTGAGGATGCTGCCGGCGCGGTCGACCGCGTCGACGATCTTCGGGTCGTTGAACGGGATGGCGTGGGTGGTCCACTGGTCGTAGACCTCGGGGCCCTGCGTACGCAGGATCACGTCCTCGATCCAGTCGGTCGCCGGCCAGCCGGTCGCGTCACCGGACTCGACGCCGACGCACCACGGCTTCATGCCGCTGGCGGCGATCTTGTCGCTCAGGGCGATGAGCTGGTCCCAGCTGGTCGGAACCTCCCAGCCCTTCTCCTTGAACGTCTTCGGCGAGTACCAGACGAAGGACTTCACGTTGGCGCCGAGCGGCACGCCGTAGAGCGTCCCGTTGACGGTGCCGTACTTCAGCCAGTCGGCCGGCATGTTCTGCTCGGCCAGGGCCTTGGTGTCGGCGCTGAGGGACTTGAGCTTGCCGGCGTCCGCGAAGCGCTTCACGAGGCCCGGCTGGGGCACGAAGGCGATGTCGGGGGCGTTGCCGCCGTCGACCCGTACGGGCAGCTGCGCCTCGAACTCACCGCTGCCCTCGTAGGCGATCTCGATGCCGGTGCAGTCGGTGAACTGCGACCAGGAGCGCTCGAGCAGGTCGGCCTCGGCGTCACGGATGGACGCGTAGATGGAGACCTTCTTGCCGTCGTTGCCCTGGTACTTCTCGTATGGGGCGCACTCCGCGGAGCCCGCCTTGTCGCTCTTCTTGTCGTCGCCGGTCCCGCAAGCGGTGGCGCTGAGCGCCAGCCCGAGTACACCGGCGATCACGAAGGCCTGGCGTGGTCTGGTAAAGACCGCCATGCCGTCCTCCTTCCTAGCCGGCGCGGTCGTGCTCGATGACCAGTCGCCGGTCCGATTGGGCGTGCACACATGTAAGCGCTTGCATCGGGTCCGGTCCACCCCCTGTCAGACACGAGCGAGTAACAATCCGGAAACCTCGGGGCCGCCCGGTGGGCGCGCTCCCGGGCCAGATCTTCGACTCTTCCGAAGATTGACGATATCTGTCAGGCTGATGCCACCTCATCGAAGGTTTTCGACATAGGAGGAGCTGTATGCGCAAGCGGTGGATCAGCCTGCTGGTGACCGGTCTGCTCGTCGGAGGAGTGCTCACACCGGCGAGCCCGGCGCTGGCCGCGCCGACCTTCAAGGTGCCGTTCCCGTGCGGTCAGTCGTGGTCCGGGCAGACCCGGTCGGACCACAGCCCGGCGTACGCCGTCGACTTCAACCGCACCGACGACGTCGGCGACCCGGTGGTCGCCAGCGCCCCCGGCACGGTCGACCGGGTGACCGACCTCGGCAACACGAGCTACGGCAAGTACGTCCGGATCAACCACGGCGGTGGTTACAGCACCTACTACGCGCACCTCAACGGCTTCAACGTCTCCGTCGGGCAGACGGTGGGCTACGGCAAGGTGCTCGGCTGGGTGGGCAGCACCGGCGGGTCAACCGGCCCGCACCTGCACTACGAGCAGCGCCTGAACGGCAGCGACATCCAGGTCAGGTTCAACGGCAACCTCGCGCTGTACTGGGGCACCAAGAGCTACACGAGCAACAACGGCTGCTCCTCGGGCACCGGCAACGCCACTGTCGACACCAGCGGCACCCCGTTGACCGTCCGCTCCGGCCCCGGCACCGGGTACGCCTCGGTGGGCACCGTCGCCGACGGCACCCGGGTGACCATCGCGTGCCAGACCAGCGGCACCAGTGTCACCGGCACCTACGGCACCAGCAAGATCTGGGACCGCATCGGCGCCGGCCGCTTCATCGCCGACGCGTACGTCTACACCGGGTACGACGGCTACATCCCCGGCGTGCCTCGCTGCTGACCGGCGAACGACAGCGTCCCCGGCGGGTGCCGCCCGCCGGGGACCAGCGCGGTCAGGCGTTCAGCCGCCAGATCGAGAAGTTCAACGCGGCCGCGAAGGTGACCCACGCCCAGTACGGCAGCATCAGCGCCGTCGCCACCCGGGACACCCGGGCGAACAGCGCCACGGTCAGGCCGATCGCCAGCCACATCACCACGATCTCGGCGAACGCCAGCCCGTACCGCCCCGCGCCGAAGAACAGCGGTGTCCAGATCGCGTTGAGCACCAGCTGGGCCGTCCAGGCCCAGAGGGCGGGGGAGAAGCCGACTCGGCGCCAGACCAGCCAGCCGGCCAGCGCGATCAGCGCGTAGAGCAGCGTCCAGACCGGGCCGAAGAGCCACGAGGGCGGCGCCCAGCCGGGCTGGCGCAGGTTCGCGTACTCGTCGGTGGTGCCCTGCACCCCCAGCCCGCCGATCGCGGCCGCCACGAAGACGGCCGCCGCGAAGCCGGCGAGGGCCCACCACGAGCGTCGGCCGGTGGCGACGGGAGCGTCCTGAGATGTCTCCATGGTCGAGATGTTTCCGCCGCGGGTCAGGTCAAACCCGTACACGAAAAAGCGCCGGGGCCGCTGCGGCCGGTGCTTCTGTCGGGAGGACGAAGCTCCGGTCGCGGCGACCCCGACGGGTCCCGGTTTTGTTATGCCGTGCGGACGTCAATTGAAGATGCTGACACCACCCGGGCCGACCAACAGCCCGACAACGATGAGGACGATGCCCCACAGGATCTGCCGGCGGAACAGCGCGAGGATGCCGGCGACCACGAGTACGACTGCGAGAATCCAGAGAATCAGCTCCATGACCTCTGACTACCCGACTGGCCGATCGGGGAAACCTGGTCCGTGTCGAGTTGATCGCCGACGTGGAAGACGCTGTACGCCTGCTTGATCACGGGGTGCGCGACGTTGCGCACCCGGACCCCACCGGGCGTGGTGCCGCGCTCGGTACCGGCGTGCGCGTGCCCGTGCAGGGCCAGCGCCGTGGGCGCCGAGTCGATCGCCTGCCCGAGCTGGTACGACCCGAGGAACGGATAGATCTCCAAGGGCTCACCGGCCAGGGTGTCCGGCACCGGTGCGTAGTGGGTGAGCGCGACGAGCATGTCGCAGTCCAGCGAGCGCAGCGCCGCGCCGAGGCGGTCGGCGCTGTCGGTGGTGGTCCGGACGAAGGCCTTCATCTCCGGCTCACCGAAGTCGCTCGCGCAGCGTCCGGCGAACCCGCCGCCGAAGCCCTTGACGCCGGCGATGCCCAGCCGGCCGCCCGCGCAGTCCAGCACGACGCCGTTGCCCTCCAGCACCGTGATGCCCGCGTCCTCGAGCACCTTGACCACCTGTGGCACCTGGTCGCACTGGTGGTCGTGGTTGCCCAGCACGGTCACCACCGGCACGGCCAACCCGCCGAACTCCTGCGCCACGCAGCGCGCCTCGGCCTCGGTGCCGTGCCGGGTCAGGTCCCCGGCCAGCAGCAGCACGTCCGCGCAGTCCGGCAGTTCCTCCAGCGCGGGGCGGAACCGGCCGACCACGTCCTCGTCCAGATGTACGTCGCCCACGGCGGCGATCCGGATCACCATGGAACCTCCCTCAGGGCAGTTGCTCGATCTCCGTGGGCGCCTGGGCGCGGATCACCCCGATGTCGCTGGTGATCGGCACGTCCGGGAAGCGCTCGGACACGCGGCGCAGGATCTCTTCGCGCCGGTGCGGGCTCTCCACCTCGCCGTGGAGCACGAGGGCGCGTTCCCGCCGGACGACGGTGATCCCCTGCTCGGCGACGGAGGGGTCCTCGGCGAGCAGCCGCTGGATCTCCGCTTCGACGTACTCGTCCGGTGGCCCGGCGCCGCTGTCGCGTTGGTGGGTCACGATGTCCCCTCTCCTGGCTGGGTGCCGGCGACCGGCACCACCTCCAGCCGGTCCAGCAGCACGAGGAACGCCTCGGCGTACGGCGAGTGCTGCGTCTCCTTGCGTACCCGTTCCCAGTCGATCTGCTCCCGCAGCGAGCGGGCCAGCGGCAGGCCGCGGGCGAAGTCGCAGTAGTGCTGGGAGAAGCTGAGCAGCTTGTGCACCATCAGCTGGGTGGCGGACAGGACCGGCATCTGGATGGCGTCCACCGGCCGGATGACCGTGTCGGCGAACGTCTCCTCGGTCACCGGCGTCTCGATCGGCCGGTGGATCAGGTCCACCATCCGCCCGTCGTCGAAGACCTTCACCAGCCAGTCCTCCGGTGGACGCTCGGCCACGAAGCCGGCGGCCACCAGGGCCTCGAGGGACCGCTCCACGTCGGCCTCCCGGATCAGGAAGTCGACGTCGTGCTCGCTGGAGTGGCCGCCGTGGGCGTACACGGCGAAGCTGCCGCCCAGGGCGAACGGGATCTCGGACTGCTTGAGCACGGCGGCGACCTTCTTGAGGGTGTACACCAGACTCTCGTCCCCGCGCTCGGCCATCTGGTTCTCCCGTCGGTCGTTGTGGTGGACAGGCGGTTGGATTTCGAACTCCCGTACCCGGCATTCCGGTCGGCCACACCTGCTCGCGTCGCGGTCGGGTGCCAACAGGGCCAGACCATCATGAACCAGACAGAGTGCGTGCGCGGGTCGGATAACCTGTCGAGGGTGGCCAGATCATCGGGGATGCGACGTGGCAAGACCCGGTTGCGCACCGTCGCCCTGATCGGCATCGACGGATCGGGCAAGACCACCCAGGCCCACCGGCTGGCCGACGCGCTGACCGCCGCCGGCCGTCCCGCCACGTACCGCCGCAACGCCAGCGGGCGTCGCTGGCTCGGCCGGATCGCCAACCGACTCGGCCGCCCGGACGCCCAGCGGCTCGTCGGACGGGACGGCATGCTGGCGGTGGAGTCCGTGCTGCGCTGGCTCGCCATCGCCATCGCCCTGATCAGCTGCCTGCTCACCGGCCGGACGGCGGTGATGGACCGCTACTCGGCCTGCCAGTACGCCAGCATCCGCGCGCACGGCGGGCACCGGTGGGAGCGGCTGGCCCGGGCCGGCTACCGGCTCTTCCCGACGCCGCAGGTGACCTTCCTGCTGACCGTCGACCCGGCCGAGGCGTACCGGCGCATCGAGGAGCGTGGCACCGACCACGAGACGATCAGCTGGCTGACCGCCGCGGACACCGCCTACCGGACCCTGCCCGAGTACCCGAGCTTCGTGGTGGTGGACGCGGGACGGCCGGCGGAGGAGGTGACCGAGCAGATCCAGGCCCACCTGGCGACCTGGCTGCCGTCGGATGCCCGACCCGACGCCGCCCGGTCGCCGTCCGACGTGCCCCCGTCGGTGCCGACGTCGTCCGAACCGCCGCCGTCGTCCACCCTGTCGACGCGGGGTGGCCCCGGCCCGTTGGTGGCTCAGGCCCGCCCGTAGACCGGGACGGTGGCGCCGCTGGTCGGAGCGGAGTCCGCGGACGCGAGAAAGCGGATCACCGGCGCGATCTCGGCCGGAGTGACCCAGCGCGCGTGGTCGGCGGTGGGCTGCGCGGCCCGGTTGGCCGGTGTGTCGATGACGCTGGGCAGCACGGTGTTGCAGCGCACGTTGCGGGACCGGTACTCGACCGCGACGGCGTTGGCGAAGGCCAGCACCGCCGCCTTGGCCGTGACGTAACCGGCCGCGCCGGGGAACGGGGCGACCGCGGCCCGGGCCGAGACGCAGACCACCGCGCCACCACCGCCGGCCACCAGGTGCGGCAGCGCGGCCTGGGTGGCCAGGTAGGTGGGCCGCAGGTTGACGGTGAGCATCCGCTCGAACTCCTCGACCGGGGTCTCGTGGACCAGACCGCCGCTGGCGTACCCGCCGACCAGGTTGACCACCGCCCGCAGCGGCGCCCCCGGCTCGCCGGCGGCGACCTCGACGGCCCGTGCCGCGCCGGCCGGGTCGGTCAGGTCCGCGGCGACCCGGACCAGCGCGTCCACCGCCGGCTCCGACCCGGGCGCGGCACCCCTCTGGGGTACGACCACCCGCCAGCCCGCGTCGACGAACGAGGCGACGACCGCTCCGCCGAGCCCGCCGGAACCTCCGGTCACCAACACGCTGCGCTCCGCCATGCGCCACACGCTAGCGTCCACTCCGGTGGCCCGTCGGCCGACCCGTGCTCTGCCAGGAGCAGAGTTGTTGGCGCGATCGGCCGGCGGCGGCGCAGGATCGGCGGATGCGGATCCTCATTCTCGGTGGCACGCGGTTCCTCGGCCGGGCGGTGGCCCGACTCGCCGTCGCGCAGGGGCACGATGTCACCTGCGCCGCCCGGGGCGTGGCCGGCGTCGCGCCGGCCGGGGCGCGGTTCGTGCCGATCGACCGCGACGACCCGGCGGCTCCGGCATCGCTCGCCGGCCACGGCTTCGACGCGGTGGTGGACGTGACCCGCCAGGTCAGCCATGCCCGGCACGCGCTCGCCGCGCTCGCCGACCACGTGGGTCACTGGTCGTTCGTGTCGACAGTCTCGGTGTACGCGGACAACTCCACCCCGGGCCAGCGCGCGTCGGACGCGCCGGTGCTGCCGCCCGCCCCGCCCGACGTGGACGCCCCCGTCGACCCGGACCACCGCTGGTACGGCGAGTGCAAGGTCAGCATCGAGGGGCTGGTCCGGGAACGGATGGGCGAGGACCGGTCGTTCATCTGCCGGGCTGGGCTGATCGTGGGTGCGGAGGATCCGAGCGACCGCTTCCCGTACTGGGTGCGGCGGCTGGCGCGCGGTGGGGAGGTTCTCGCGCCGGGACGGCCGACCGACCGGGTGCAGTACGTGGACGTCGACGACCTGGCCGGCTGGCTGCTGCACGCCGCCGGCACCCGCCTCGTCGGCACCTACGACGGCGTCGGTCCGGCGATGTCCCGTGCGGAGCTGCTGACCGGCGTGGCGTCCGGTCTGGGTGTCGCCGATCCGCACCTCACCTGGGTCGATGAGGATTTCCTGCTGGCCCACGACGTCCGCGAGTGGTCGGGGGAGCGGGCACTGCCGCTCTGGGTGCGACTGCCGGAGTGGGCTGGCCTGATGGACCGGGACGCGCGGCCGGCTCTGGACGCCGGGCTGACGGTCCGTCCGCTGTCCGACACCGTTCGGGCGACCGCGACCTGGATGACAGCGCAGCCGGGCGACGTACGGCAGGGTGGACTCGACCCGGTGGATGAGGCGGTGGTCCTGCGGGAGTGGCAGGCTGTACGGGACAGGTGATCCCCGTCGACGACTCTTTTCCCATCCCTGACAGTCATAGTTGACGCTTACGCTTGGTGAAAGTAAGTTTCATCCGTGGCGAAGAGTCCGAAGATTTCTGCGAGTCACGAGCCCGGTGGGCTGATCGTCCACATCAGCGGGCTGTTGCCGTCGCTGTCGCCCGCCGAGCAGCGCGTCGCCCGGCTGGTCGTGTCCGACCCGGCCGCCGCCGCCCGGCGGACCATCACCGACCTCGCCACCGCGGCGGAGACGTCGGAGGCTACCGTCATCCGGTTCTGCCGGTCGGTGGGCATGGACGGCTATCCGCAACTGCGCATCCGCCTCGCCGCCGAGGCCGCCCGCCGCATCGAACCACCGGACGCCCGGGTGGTCGGCGGCGACATCCCGCCCGGCGCCGACCTCGCCCAGATCATCGCCACCATCGCCTTCAACGACGCCCGCGCCGTCGAGGAGACCGCCGAACAGCTCGACCCCGCCGTCTGCGAGCAGGTCGTCGAGGCGATCAGCGGCGCCGGCCGGATCGACATCTACGGCGCCGGCGCCAGCGGCTTCGTCGCCTCCGACTTCCAGCAGAAGCTGCACCGCATCGGCCGGATCGCCTTCTACTTCCCGGACGTGCACACCGCGCTGACGTCCGCAGCGCTGCTCGGCCGGGGCGACGTCGCGGTCGGCATCTCACACACCGGCACCACCTCGGACGTGATCGAGGTGCTGGAGCAGGCCCGGACGCGGGGCGCGGCCACCGTGGCGCTGACCAACTTCCCCCGCTCGCCGATCACCGAGGTGGCCGACTTCGTGCTGACCACCGCGGCACGGGAGACGACCTACCGCTCCGGCGCGACCGCCAGCCGGTTGGCCCAGCTCACCGTGGTCGACTGCCTCTTCGTCGGCGTGGCCGCCCGCAACCGGTCGCGGGCCCGCAAGGCCCTCGAGGCGACCGCCGAGGCGGTCCAGTCGCACCGGGTGGGCGCCAACCGGAGGCGGGCATGACGGCCGGTGCGATCGAGCCGGACGAGGACCTGCCCGCACCGCCCGCCCGCCCCACGGTCCGGGTCGGAGCCCCCACCGAACGGCGTAACCCGCTCAGCGCCGACCTCGACCTGATGTCGACCCGGGACGTCCTCACCGTGATCAACGACGCCGACCGGCGGGTGCCCGCGGCCGTCGCGGCGGTGCTCGACGAGATCGCCGCCACGGTCGACCTGGCCGTCGACGCGCTGCGCGGCGGCCACCGGGTGCACTACTTCGGCGCCGGCACGTCCGGGCGGCTGGGCGTCCTCGACGCCGCCGAGCTGGCCCCCACCTTCAACTCGCCCCGGCACTGGTTCTGCTCCCACCTCGCCGGTGGCCCGGACGCCATGTGGCGGGCCGTGGAGGACGCCGAGGACGACGACCGGGGCGGCGCGGTCGAGGCGGCCAGTTGTGTACGCGCCGGCGACCTGGTGGTCGGTCTGGCCGCCAGCGGACGCACCCCGTACGTCCTCGGGGCGCTCGCCACGTCCCAGGCCAAGGGCGCCTCGACGGTGCTCCTCTGCGCGAATCCGGAAGCGGAGGCGGCCCGGTCGGTCGACGTGTTCATCGGGGTGGACACCGGACCCGAGGTGGTCACCGGGTCGACCCGGATGAAGGCGGGCACCGCGCAGAAGTTGGTGCTCAACACGTTCTCGACAGCCGTCATGGTGCGCCTGGGTCGGGTCTACTCGAACCTCATGATCGATATGGTGGCGACCAACGCGAAGCTCCGCGGTCGAATGATCTCGATCCTGATGGAGGCGACCGGCTGCTCCGAGGAGGTTTCCCGGCGGGCCCTCGCGGAGGCCGACGGCGACCTGAAGACGGCGCTCGTCTCGCTGGTCTCCGGTGCCGAGGTCGGCGCCGCCCGGGCCGCGCTGGCCCGCTCCGCCGACCAGGTGCGCGGCGCCCTCGCCCTGCTCTCCTCCTAGCTCCCCGCGCGGCGGGAAGCGAACGGGCCCCCGGATTGTTCATCGGGGCGGGGGGTAATAACACCCCCGTGGATGAACCGACCGGTCCACCGGTGCGTATTTCGCAGTGACCAGGATCGCACCACGCTGGTGACCCGGGTCGCTGTGTCCCCGTGGCGGGCGGTGTTGCCATGGTCGTGACCCGTACGTGGTGTGCGCGGCGGCGAGCCACCAGCCGGGGTGCTGACAGCAAACATGGACCGCGCTCTCAGCTACTACTCAGGCATTCGTGACACTTTCGACTCACCACATGGAATCCCCGACACGTCTCATCTGTTGTGTAGGTGTCAGCACCGATGGGCACAACGGAAGTTACCAGGGGCTGACGGACGTGGGGAATGGCAAGGAACCGGGCAACCGGCGCGAGCGAGGGGACCGTGGGCAACGTGGACAAGAACATCGGCATGCGAACCGACGAGGTTGCCGAGGAGCGCGACCTGGTCGGCGTCTACCTGCACGAGATCTCCCGGACGCCACTGCTGGACGCCGCCAAGGAGGTCGATCTCTCCAAGGCGATCGAGGCCGGCCTCTACGCCGAGCACCTGCTCGGTGAGGACGCCGTTCCCGCCGGTGTCGACCGGGACGACCTGGATCGACTGGTCGTCGAGGGCGAGCGGGCGAAGGACCTCTTCATCCGCGCCAACCTGCGACTTGTCGTGTCGATCGCCCGCCGTTACGTGCGCTCGGGCATGCCCATGCTGGATCTGATCCAGGAGGGCAACACCGGCCTCGTCCGGGCGGTCGAGAAGTTCGACTACGAGCGTGGCTACAAGTTCTCCACCTACGCCACCTGGTGGATCCGCCAGGCCATCAGCCGGGCCATCGCCCAGCAGGAGCGCACCGTCCGTCTGCCGGTGCACCTGGTGGAGGACGTCAACCGGATGCGCAATGTGACCCGGCAGCTCACCCGTGAGCTGGGCAGCGACCCGGAGCCGGAGCAGATCGCCGCGTCGCTCGGCGTCACCGTCGAGCGGGTCAACGAGCTGCGCCGCTGGTCGCAGGACACCGTCTCGCTGGACACCCCGGTCGGCGACGACGGCGACACCAACCTCGGCGACCTGGTCGCCGACAGCGACGCACCGTCGCCGGAGGACATCGTCCTCAGCGGTCTGGAGCGGCAGCGCATCGAAGGGCTGCTCAACCACCTCGACGACAGGTCGGCCGGCATCATGCGCGCCCGCTACGGGCTGGAGGACGGTCGCGAGCACTCGTTGACCGAGGTCGCGTCCCGGTTCTCGCTGTCCCGCGAGCGGATCCGGCAGTTGGAGATCCAGGCCCTCGGCCGGCTCCGCGAGCTGGCCCGGGCAGAGGGCTTGCAGGCCGCCTGACCTGGTAGTAATGACGGCGAACGGCCGGCGTCCGATAGGGGGACGCCGGCCGTTCGCCGTCTTCGCTAGCGGACCCGCCCGTAGCCCTGGATCGGCATCATGTTCATGCCGCGCTTGAGTACGTTGCGACCCGCGCTCGGCGCGTCGATCACCTGGCCGTCGCCCACGTAGAGGGCGACGTGACCGAGCCCGTTGTAGAAGATCAGGTCGCCCGGGCGCAGGTCACCCCGGCCGATGTGGGCGACCGCGCTCCACTGCATCCGGGTGTTGTGCGGCAGTGACTTCCCGGCCGCCCGCCAGGCTGCCGAGGTCAGCCCGGAACAGTCGTAGCCGTTCGGTCCGTCGGCCGCCCAGACGTACGGCTTGCCCAACGCGCCGAAGGCGTAGCGCACCGCGACGCCGGCGCTACCGGCGACCGACGGCACGTTCCCGGCCTCCGCCGCCGCGGCCCTGGGTTCGGGTCGCTCGGTGGCGGCGCCGTACGCCTGACGGCGCAGCTCGTACAGCTTCGCCAGGTCCTCCTCGATGCGCTTCTTGCCGGCCGCGAGCTGGCGGGCCTGTGCGGCCTGCCGGGTCAGCGTGGCGTCGAGGCGGGCCTTCTCGTCGAGCAGCCGTCGCTGGTTGGCGGTGAAGCCGGAGATGCGCTCCTGGCGCTGACGCGTCAGCTGGTCGAGGGCGCCGAGACGGTCCAGCAGCGCGGCCGACCCGCCGGGACGCAGCAGCGCGTCCGCGGTCCGCAGGCCGCCACTCTTGTACGCGGTGGTCGCCAACTCGGCGACGTCGGCCCGGCTCTGCTCGGCCTGCTGTTCCAGTGGGCCGATGCGGGCCTGTAATCGGGCCACCGAGGCCTCGTTGGCCTTGATGTCCTCGCGGAGCTTGTTGTACGCCTCGACGACCCGCTCGAGTTCGCCCGAGGACGCCTCGATCTTGCGGGTCAGGTCGGCGGGGGACGGCTCGGCGTGGGCCACCACCGGTGGGGCGACGAGCGCGGCCGACATCCCGGCCAACGCGACGACGCGCAGCAGGTTTCTCAGGGATGACAAGAGCGGAAAGCCCCTCTCCCTCGGCCGCCGTCGGGCTGCTGACGCCCTCGGCGGCACCGGCCGGGGCCATCCGGGTGGACGGCGCTGGGCCGGGCCGGCTCGCCCAACCTAACCCGGGACGGCTGTCACGCGCAGTTGAAGCAGGGGTCAATGTTGGCGGAGTGACCTGTCGGGCGGGTGTGTCCGGTGGCCCGATTGTTGTTCTTGGCGCCTCCGCGCGCGGGGGGATTCCGGCCTCTTCGCGTCGACTGACGGATATACGACGTTCGTCGTTCCCGGCATATGCCGCCGGATAACTGGGCTGCATAACCGATAAAAGCTGAAATGGATGCGGTTTCCGGGCGATGTCGTGCGGACGGGTGGCCTGTCGGGAGCCGGCAAATGCCCTGGTGAGGTGGCACTGCCACAACACAATGGGAGCCGGAGTCGGGATTCCCGTCGACACCCGGCGATGCCGTGACCGACGGGCGACCGACGAACCGCCCCACGGGAGGAACCGTGAATCGTGAAGGCGCAAAGACGCGACCCCCGCGAACGGTGCCCGGTGCCCGGTCGACCCTGCTGTACGCCCGACCCGGCATCATCGTCACCGTCGACCGGTTCACCGTCGGCCGGACCAGCTACCGGATCGCCGACCTGACCCACCTGCGCACCACCCGAGGCCCGCACGACCGGATCGCCGTCCGCGCCGTCGTCGTCACCGCCACCATGCTCGGCGGCGTGGGACTGCTGCTCGGCTTCACCGGCGGCCTGCAACGGCTGACCGCCGGGGCGTACCTCATCCTCGGGGCGGTGTTCCTGCTGCCGGCGGCCCTCGCCCTGGTCGGCGACCGGTGGCGGCCACCGCCGTACGAGTTGTGGGGGTGGCACCGGGGCGTCGAGGTGCTGCTGTTCAGTGCCGACGACGAGCGGCAGTTCGGCCAGGTCACCCGGGCGCTGCTGCGCGCCCGCGAGGTCAACCGGTACGGCGGCTGGGTCGACCCGCTCGCCGAGGCCGACCCGTGGCGGCCCAGCCGATGACCATCGCCGGACGGCGACTCAGCCGGCGACCGGCTCCGGGGTCCGCTCCTCGCGCGGGGCGGCCGCCCAGGCGCTGACCCGGCGCTCGGCGTAGAACGAGACGAACGGCACGGTACCGGCCAGCATCACCAGGATCATCCGCTTCAGCGGCCAGTCGGCCCGGCGGCTCAGGTCGAACGCGGCCGCCAGGTAGACCATGTAGAGGAAGCCGTGCGCCTGCCCCACCGTCTCCACCACGACCGGGTTGTCGAACGCGTACTTCATCGGCATGCCGATCACGACCAGCAGGATCAGCGCCACGCCCACGATCCAGGCGATCACGCGGTACCGGGTAAGGGCAGCGCCCACCTTCGTCCGTCCTTCCGAAGCCCGGCTCAGCCGGGATAGTCACCGGGCCGGGCGCCCGGATTGGCGTTCAACCATGACAGGTAGTGGTTGTAGGCGGCCAGGTCGGCGTCCTCGGCAGCGCCGGCGGAGGCCGGCACCCGGGCCACCCGCACCGGTCGGCGTACCGCCGGTCGGGACCCCGCGGCGTCACCCGGCGCCGGCTCGCCCGCCGCAACCTCGGCGGGGTCGGCCGCCGGCGCGGCGTCCCCGTCCGCGCGGCGCCGGGCCAACTTCACCTCGCGCCACCACACGTAGACCACGAAGCCGGCGAAGACCGGCCATTCGACCGCGTACCCCCAGCTCAGGCTGTTGCCGGCGGTGGCCCGGCTGATCTGCCACCAGCCCAGCCCGAGGAAGCCCACGACCAACACGACCATGGCCACGTGGCGTGCGATCCACGCCGGGGTCCAGAGCCACCTCATGGTGTCGAGGGTACCGGGGTCGGCGCCGCTCTCCGACACGGTGTCGTAGTTGCCGCGCGGTGGGGAGGGTTTGGCGTCACCCGGTGTGGGCATCCGTCTAGACGCCAGCCCAAACGAGACCAGGGGGGCGATGATGACCGGCAGCACCGACATGAGCCCGGAACAGCGGGTGCCCGAGTGGGGCGGCGACCACCTCGCCGACCCGGCCGGCGCCGACCTCGACGGCGACACGCTCGGCGTCGACCCGACGGAGCTGACCGACGAGGATCTGATCCGCGAGATGCACAGCCTGCACCGCACCAGGCTGGACACCCTGCGCCACGCCGCCGACTCGGCGCTCGCCAACCACCTGCGGCGTACCGCCGAACTGGAGACCGAATACCTGGCCCGGCACCCGGGCCGGGAGGTCGACCCCAGCCGCCTGCGGGACGCCTGATGCCGGCGCGCGCGGTGCGCGGCATGTCCGCGCCGCCCGAGGTGGTGTTCAACACGGCCACCGACCCCGCCCGCGCCTCGGCCTGGCTGCCGGAGGCACTTCGCGCCGACGGCAGCCCTCCGACCGAGATCAACGGCGAGGAGCTGCGGGCCCGCTGGAGTGGCGACGCGGACTGGTCCGCCGAGATCCGGGTGGATCCGGCGGACTCCGGCGGCGCCCGGATCCAGCTGGACCTGGCCGAGGGGTCCGGCGAGCCGGACCCCGACCAGCTCGCCGACGAGGCGCTCGCCAACCTGGTCCGCGAGGTCGCGGACAACCTCCAGGCCGGCTGACACCAAACCGCCGTCCGCACCCCACCTACGGAAACACCACGACCTGGGAGGAGACCGGGTGACCGACACCGGCCTGCGACAGAAGGCTGCGCGGCTACGCCGGGCGTACGCGCCACACGAGCACCGACCACTCGGCGGCTACCTGGCCGCGATGGGCACCTACGCCGGGGTGACCGGGGTGCTCGCCGGCCTCGTCAAGGCGACCGGACGGCCGGTGCCCGAACGCCCCGCCCCGGCCGACGTGGTGCTGCTCTCCATCGCCACGCACAAGCTCAGCCGCCTGCTGTCCAAGGACGCCGTGACCAGCCCGTTGCGGGCCCCGTTCACCAGGTACGACCGGCCGATCGGCAGCGGCGAGGTGATGGAGCAGGTCCGCGACTCGGGCAGCCCCACCCGGCACGCCATCGGCGAGCTGCTCAGCTGCCCGTTCTGTCTGGCGGTCTGGGTGGCCACCGGGCTGACCGGCGGCCTGGTGCTCGCACCCCGGCTGACCCGGCTGGTCGCCACGGCACTGACCGCGGTGGCCGCGTCCGACTTCCTCCAGATGGCGTACGCCGCCGCGCAGCAGGCCGCCGAGGGCGGGCACGACGAGGACTGATCAAAGACACGAGAAAGGGGGCCGGCGTCCGCCGGCCCCCTTTCTCGTACGCGTCACCGTTGCATGCCGGACCAGCCGTGCGGCGACTCCGGTTCCCGTTCGTCCTCGTCGGCGCCGGTGATGATGTCCCGGTCCACCGCCGTGCGGTCGTGCTCGTTCGCGAAGTCCGGCTCGGGGGTGGTGTCCATGCCCTTGGGCGGCTGCCCCAAAGCCGGGACCTTCTCCTCGTGGTCCTCGTGGTGCGTCATGACGGTGTCCCTTCTGCGGTCTCTCAGGCGACGGAGCCGCCCAGCAGGTCGCTCGCCTCGTCCACCGCGTACTCGCCCTCGGGGAGCGCGTCGATCCGGGCGAGCAGGTCCGGCGGAAGCTCGGCGGCCACCGCCCGGCGGTAGATCTCCGCCTGGGTGACCCGCTCCTGAGCCCGGTAGATGTCGTCGAGCAGGTCGTCGAGGGCCCGGGTGTCCGGCTCGTCGGCCACGGATGCGTCGTCGGTCACGTCGATCAGCTACCCGGGCCGGAATCGGTCAAACGTCACGCCCCCCGCCGACAGCGCCGCCCCCGACCTTGTGGGCCGGGGGCGGCGCTGGTGTCGGTGTGCAGGTCGCCTCTCGGCGAGTGGCACGACGCGGCTCCAGCCGAACGGTATTCCGCGAGGGCAATTTAGGTGAGGCCCGGGGACACATGACACACCGACACCTCAGTTAACCAGGTGACGCCGGCCCGTGTTCCGCGCACCGCCGTGCCGGCCGTCACACGCCCCGGGCGGGGGCCGGCAGGGTGGCGCGGCGGGCCCGCACGGCGGTGGCCAGGTGGTCGAGCACGTCGGCCGTCTCGTCCCAGCCGAGGCAGGCGTCGGTGACCGAACGGCCGTACACCAGCTCCCGGGTCGGGTCGAGGTCCTGCCGGCCCGGCAACAGGAACGACTCCAGCATCACGCCGGTGATCCCGCGCTGGCCGTCGGCGAGCTGGGCGGCCACGTCCGCCGCCACCAGCGGCTGGTTACGGTGGTCCTTGCCACTGTTGGCGTGACTGGCGTCGATCACCAGCCGCTCCGGCAGCCCGGCCGCGCGCAGCAGGTCGAGCGCACCGGCCACGGACGCCGCGTCGTAGTTCGGTCGACCGCCACCGCCGCGCAGCACCACGTGCCCGTCCAGGTTGCCGCGGGTGTGCATGATCGCCGGGGTGCCGGAGAAGTCGATGCCGGGGAAGACGTGCGGCACACCGGCGGCGCGGATCGCGTCCACGGCGGTGCTGATGCTTCCGTCGGGGCGGTTCTTCATCCCGATCGGCATGGACAGGCCGGAGGCGAGCTGCCGGTGCACCTGGCTCTCCACGGTGCGGGCGCCGATCGCGCCCCAGCCCACCGTGTCCGCGATGTACTGCGGCGTGATCGGGTCGAGGAACTCGCACCCCACCGGCAGGCCGAGGCGCAGCACGTCGAGCAGCAGCGCACGCGCCAGCCGCAGGCCGGTGTTGACGTCGCCGCTGCCGTCCAGCCCCGGGTCGTTGATCAGGCCCTTCCAGCCGACGGTGGAACGCGGCTTCTCGAAGTAGACCCGCATGACGATCAGCAGGTCGTCGGCGAGCCGGTCGGCGGCGACGCGCAGGCGCTCGGCGTACTCGAGGGCGGCGGCCGGATCGTGCACCGAGCAGGGGCCGACCACCACCAGCAGGCGGTCGTCCTCGCGGTCCAGCACACGGGAAACCGCGCGTCGGCCGGTCAGCACGGCCGAGGCCAGTGCGGCGTCCAGGGGCAGCTCGTGGTGCAGCAGGGCGGGCGTGGTCAGCGGCACGACACGGTCGATCCGTTGGTCGCTGACCCGATCGGTCTCCGGGGTGGTCACGGTGGGCATCCTTCCGCCGACCGTGCCCGGGGCCGGTGCCCGGGACGAGCCGGCTGCTCGTACGCAAAAGGGCAGGAACGAGAGCTCCTGCCCGGCCGGCCTGGTCCGTGGTGACGTCAGATCATGGTGAAGTCACCGGCGTGCCAGCCGGCTGCCTAAACCATCGATACGAACGCGTCACGGGGGCCAGCCTACCCGACCCGGCGGCGAGGACCGGTGCATCGTCCCAAGATGCGGAGTGAACATCGCGTGCCGGAGCCGGGCTCGGGGTAACAGGGGTGCCATGACTGACGAGCAGAGCGACCAGGACCGCGTGGAATCCCGCGCGCACCTCCTCCCCGAGGAGGCGGCGGTGGGCAGTGACGACCCGCAGGCGCAGGCGGAGGCCATCCTCGCCGAGTCGGACATCCGTGAGGCCGACCAGAACGCGGCACCGGACACGGTGCTGGAGCGCCGCACCTCCGATCAGACGGTCGTCGCCGTCGAACCCCCGGACTGACCATCCACCCCGCGCGCCCGGCGTGACCCCCGGTAGGTCTGGTCCCGCAACCAGGCCAGCGGACCCGCCGCCCGCAGCTCGGGCGGCAGGTTCCGCACCGGGTCGAACGCGAGCGCCGCGTCCTCCCGGGCGCTGAGCTCGGCGCCGACGCTGACCTGCCCGACCGGCCGCCACGGCCCCACGGCGGACGCCACCGCGAGCACCAGGCGCGGCGCGTCCACCCGGGTCGCGGCGGCCACCGCGCTCAGGCTGCGGCCGAGGTCGACCGACTCGGGGTCGGCCAGCGCGGCCAACCAGAGGCGACGCCTGCCCACCCGGTAACACGTGATCGTGCTGTACGTCCCGCTGAACGCGCGGCGCGGCAGCGGCAGGTTCCGCACCAGCGGGGCCGCGCCACTGGAGCTGACCAACAGGTCGAACGGGCCGCCGGTGTCGGGGCGCAGACGCAACGCCAGGCCCAGCACGTCCGGCCAGCTGCCCGGCGTGGGCGTCCCCTTGGACAGCCGGACGGTGGCCCGGTACCGGCCGGGGTCGTCCAGCAGAGCGACCCCGGTGGGTGGTCCGGGCGTACCCCAGATCAGCACCTCGCCGGCGAACGAGCGACCGGCGGGATGCAGCAACCGGCCGCGGCGCAGTCTGCCGAGCGCGGCGGCGGCACGTTCGACGGCGGTGGCGGCCCGGGACGCGGTCATTCCCTCCCCGTACCCCCGACGGGCGCCCTCGATGCCGCCGGGTCGGCTCGCCGACCGACCGCACGTCACCTTTCCGCCCGCGAGATCAGATAGCGTCGTGCCATGCCCGACAGCGGTTACCCCTGGCCCATCGAGACGTCCCGACTGGACAACGGCCTGCGCGTGGTGGTGAGCGAGGATCGCACCGCGCCCGCCGTGGCCGTCAATCTCTGGTACGACGTCGGCTCCCGGCACGAGCCGGCCGGGCAGACCGGCTTCGCCCACCTCTTCGAGCACCTGATGTTCGAGGGCTCGGTGAACGTGGCGAAGACCGAGCACATGAAGCTGATCCAGGGCTCCGGCGGCTCGCTGAACGCCACCACGAACCCCGACCGGACCAACTACTTCGAGACGGTCCCGGCCGAGCACCTGGAGTTGGCGCTGTGGCTGGAGGCCGACCGGATGGGCGGTCTGGTTCCCGCGCTCACCCAGGAGACGCTCGACAACCAGCGCGAGGTGGTCAAGAACGAGCGGCGCCAGCGCTACGAGAACGTCCCGTACGGTGACGCCTGGCTTCGGCTGCTGCCGCTGCTCTACCCGCCGGGGCACCCGTACCACCACTCGACGATCGGCTCGATGGCCGACCTGAACGCCGCCGACCTCGCCACCTTCCAGGCGTTCCACGAGATGTACTACGCGCCGAACAACGCGGTGCTCACCGTCGTCGGCGATGCCCGGGCCGCCGAGGTGTTCGCGCTCGCCGACAAGTACTTCGGCGCGCTGCCCGCCCGCGACGACATCCCGCCCGCCCCGGACGGTCGGACCGTCCCGGCGACCGGGCAGCCCGCCACCGAGACGGTCACCGCCGACGTGCCGGCCCCCCGCGTGTACGTCGCGCACCGCGGTCACCCCTTCGGTAGCCCCGGGTACGACGTGCTCACCGTCCTGGCCACCGTGCTCGGCAGCGGCCGGGGCAGCCGGCTCTACCAGCGGCTCGCCGACGGCGAGCGGATCGCCCAGCCGGACCTGGTCGGCGCGTACGGGGTGGACCTCGCGCACGCCCCCGCGCCGCTGATCGCCACCGCCACCGCCCGCCCCGGGGTGAGCGCCGAACGGCTCGCCGAAGGGCTGGCCGAGGTCGTCGACGAGCTGGCCACCGTGCCGGTGACCGCCGCCGAACTGGACCGCGCCAAGGCGCTGCTGAGCACCGCGTGGTGGCGGCAGATGTCGACGGTGGACGGCCGCGCCGACACCCTCGGCCGGTACGCCACCCAGTTCGGTGACCCGGCCCGTGCCGCCGACCGGCTCCCCGCCTGGCTCGCCGTGACCGCCGAGCAGATCGCCGAGACCGCCGCCGAGGTGCTCGGCGCCGCCGATCGGGTGACCCTGACCTACCTGCCCGAGGAGACCGCATGACGCTGATCGCCGACCGTCCCGGCCCGGGCGCTGCCCGCCCGTACCGGTTCCCGCCGGTGGTCCGCCGCGCCGTGGCCGGTGGTCAGGTCGTCGCCGCGCACCTGCCCGGGCAGACCCTCGCCGTCGCCCTGCTGCTGCTCGACGCCGGCGCCGGGCGCGAGCCCGACGGCAAGGAGGGGCTGGGCGGGGTGCTGGCCAAGGCGTTGGAGGAGGGCACCGCGCAGCGGGACGCCACCGCGTACGCGCTGGCCATCGAGGCTCTCGGCACCGAGCTGGTGACCGGCCTGGACTGGGACTCGTTCCAGGTCAGCGTCCAGGTGCCGGTGGACCGGTTGACCGCCGCCGTGCAACTGCTCGCCGAGGCGGTCCGTACGCCCCGGCTCGACCCGGCCGACGTGCGGCGGGTCCGCGACGACGAGGCGACCGCGCTGCGGATGGACTGGGCCAATCCCGGCCCCCGTGCCGACGCCGCGCTGCGCGCCGACCTGTTCGGGGCGCGGAACCGCTGGGGGCGCCCGATGTACGGCGACCCGGAGTCGGTCGCCGGGTTGGACGTGGAGGACGTGACGGTCTTCCACTCCGAGTGGTTCCTGCGCCCCGGCACCCTGGTCGTCGCCGGTGACCTGGACCGGATCGACCTGGACGCGCTCGCCGCCGCGGCGTTCGCCGGCACCGGCGGTGGGCCCGCCGACCGGGGTGGCCCGATCGAGGTGCCGCTGCACACCGAGCGGCGGGTCATCCTGGTGGACCGGCCCGGCTCGGTGCAGTCCACGCTGCGGCTGGGCCACCCGTCGCCGCACCGCGCCCACCCCGACCACGTGCCGATGACGCTCGCCGGCACCGTGCTCGGCGGGGCCTTCACCTCCCGGCTCAACCACCTGATCCGCGAGGTACGCGGCTACACGTACGGGATCCGGGGCGAGTTCGCGTCGTCCCGGCGGCTCGGCCGGTTCGCGGTCAGCTCCGGCGTGCAGACGGCGGTCACCACGCCGGCCCTGGTCGAGGCGGTCGGTGAGATCACCCGTACGCAGGCCGGCGGCGTGACCGAGGACGAGCTGGCGGTGGCCCGTTCCTGGCGGGCCGGGCAGCTCTCGGTCGAGTTGCAGAGCCCTCGGGCGATCGCGTCGGCGTTGACCACGCTCGTGGTGCACGACCTGCCGGACGACTACCACGCGCAGTTGCGGGAGGCCCTGCTGTCCGCCGACGTGGACGAGGTCTCCGCGGCAGCGGCAACCCACCTGCACCCCGACGCCCTGACCCTGGTGATCGAGGGCGACGCGGCGGTGATCCGGGACGACCTGCGGGCCGCGAACCTGGGCACCCTGCTCGACTAGCTACCCGGTGATCAAGAGGTTCGCGTCGGAAACCGCGCTCCGCACGACGCGAACCTCTTGATCACCAGGGTGGGGCCGGTGCCGGTGGGTGTGATGTGGGACTGGTGGGAAAGGGCTCCCGGTCCGGGGGGTGGGGTCGGTAGCCTCGCGGGCATGAGGATCGGCATTGTGGGGGCCACCGGCCAGGTCGGTGGCGTTATGCGGCAGGTGCTGGCGGAGCGGGAGTTCCCGGCGGAGCAGGTGCGGTTGTTCGCCTCGGCGCGGTCCGCCGGGCGCGCCCTGCCGTGGCGCGACGGCGAGGTGATCGTCGAGGACGCGGCGAGCGCCGACTACTCCGACCTGGACATCGTGCTCTTCTCCGCAGGTAAGGGCACGGCCCGGGAGCTGGCCCCCCGGGTCGCCGAGGCCGGCGCCGTGGTGATCGACAACTCGTCGGCGTTCCGGATGGACCCGCAGGTGCCGCTCGTGGTCGCCGAGGTCAACCCGCACGCCGCCGCCGACCGCCCGAAGGGCATCATCGCCAACCCCAACTGCACCACGATGGCCGCGATGCCGGTGCTGCGCCCGCTGCACGCCGAAGCCGGCCTGGTCGGCCTGGTCGTCTCGACCTACCAGGCGGTCTCCGGCGCCGGGCTGGCCGGCGTCGCCGAGCTGGACGAGCAGGTCCGCAAGGTCGCCGAGCACGCCTCGGGGCTCGCCTTCGACGGTTCGGCCGTGGAGTTCCCCGCGCCGCGGTCGTTCGCCGAGCCGATCGCCTTCAACGTGCTCCCGCTGGCCGGCTCGATCGTCGACGACGGCTCGTTCGAGACCGACGAGGAGCAGAAGCTCCGCAACGAGAGCCGCAAGATCCTGGAGATCCCCGACCTCAAGGTGTCCGGCACCTGCGTCCGGGTGCCTGTCTTCACCGGTCACTCGCTCCAGATCAACGCCCGCTTCGCCCGGCCGATCACCCCGCAGCGGGCCCACGAGCTGCTCGCCGACGCACCCGGCGTCGCGGTGACCGCGGTGCCGACGCCGCTGCGGGCCGCCGGCCAGGACCCGACGTACGTGGGCCGGATCCGCGCCGACGAGACAGTCGAGTACGGGCTGGCCCTGTTCTGCTCCAACGACAACCTGCGCAAGGGCGCCGCGCTCAACGCGGTGCAGCTCGCCGAGCTGGTCGCCGCCGAGCCCCGCTGACCTGTCGCGTCACCCCGAGCCCTCGCCGGTCACCGGCGGGGGCTCGGTCGCGTTCCGGGCGACGGCCGGCCGGGCGTGCTTGGATGGACGGAGCCGACGTCCCCCTGGAGGAGCCATGCCGGACGACCGCACCCAGCAGGCGTTGCGCGACCTGGTCGCCGGCCGCTCGATGGGCGTGCTGGCGACGATCAAACGGGACGGGCGGCCGCAGCTGTCCACAGTGGTCTACTCGTTCGACCCCGACGCCGGGCTGATCCGGGTGTCCGTCACCGAGGGGCGGGCCAAGACCGCCAACCTGCGTCGGGACCCGCGGGCCAGCTTCCACGTCAGCAGCGAGGACGGCTGGGCGTACGCGGTGGTCGAGGGCCACGCCGAGCTGACCCCGACCGCCGCCGAGCCCGGCGACGCGACTGTCGAGGAACTGGTGGCCCTCTACCGGACGTTGAGCGGCGAGCACCCGGACTGGGACGAATACCGCCGGGCCATGGTCGACGACAGGCGGCTGGTGCTGCGTCTGCACGTGGAGCGCGTCTACGGGATGCCGCCCCGGGGCTGAGCCCGACCGCTCACCCCGGCTCGATCACGGTGACGCCGGGCCAGCGCTGCGCCGGGCGGTGCCGGGCCAGCCGCCGCCGAGACAGGGCCACGTCCACCCGGGCCGGGTTGTGCCGCCACACCCCGCCCAGCAGATCCGCCAGACCGTACGGCGCGCAGATCTCCAACCGGCCGGCCGCGTCCAGGCGGACGGCCACCGCCGTCGCGTACTCCGGCCAGGTGGCGACCGCCTCGGCCACGCTCCGGTACGGCGCGATCGGGTCGCCGCCGAACTTCGCCGCGTACCAGGTGTGCACCGCCGCCTGGTTGCGCGCCTCCCACGGCGGCTGCGGCCACGCCGCCGTGAGCCGGGCGGTGGCCAGGTCGTCGTCCTCGCGGGTCAGCCGGGTCGGGTCGAAGAAGACCACGTCCACGTCCCGGACCGCCGCCGGGTCGAACCCGTCGCCGTACCGCTCGCCCCAGACCAGGTCGCGCAGGGCGCCCGCGCCGATCCACGCGTCCGGCAGACCCGAGTCGCGCACCACGGTCAGCGCCCGGGTCAACCACCGGTTGCCGGCGACCAGTTCCCGTAGTTCCCGCTCGTGCGCCACCGGCCCACCGTAGGCGGCGGAACCGGGGCGCGCCGCCCCTGGGACGGGGGAGTGTCACGCGCGGCGGCGTCTGTACCACCCTCTGGCCCGTCATCCCGATCTGCTGGGGACCGCCCACCGGGTGCGGCAATCGGGCCCGGTAGCCGCCGGGCCGGCGTTACCCCCTGCCGAGCGGCGGGTAGACGGGCCGTGCCGACACCGAGAGGGGAGCACCATGACAACGGTCGGAGAGTTCATGACGACCCGGTTGGTGACGATGGACGGCGACGACACGCTCATCGCGGCCGCGCAGGAGATGCGCGACAGCGCGATTGGTGACGTGGTGGTGACCGACGGCGACAACGTGGTCGGGATCGTCACGGACCGGGACATCACCGTCCGGGGTGTCGCGGAGAACATGGACCCGGGCTCGACCCGGCTGAACCAGATCACCACCCGCGACGTGATCACGGTGAGCCAGTACGACGACGCGGTGTCCGCCGCGGACCTGATGCGCACCTACGCCGTACGCCGGCTGCCGGTGATCGACGACGGTCGCCTGGTGGGTCTGGTCTCGATGGGTGACCTCGCGGTCGAGCGCGAACCGCAGTCGGTTCTGGCCGACATCAGCGCCGACGACCCGAACAACTGATCGTCCGCCGCGGACGCGCGCCGGTCCTCCCCTTCGGGAGGGCCGGCGTCGCGCGTTCGGGGTCCCGCGCGGGCTCACCCGATCCGGGCGAGGTTGACCGACCGAGCGGCGGGGACCCGTGCGGGGACGTGCCAGGCCGTGCGCGCGACGCGAGCGCGCCGGGTGGGGCCCCGGCGAACTGGGAGGAGTGGACCCGATGGTGGACGCGACCACGAGGTTCTTCGAGGACCTGGACCGGCGGGGGTACGAACCCCTGCTGGCGAAGGCCTCCGGGACGCTGCGCATCGACCTGCACGAGGGCGCGCAGACCCGGCACTGGCTGCTGGCGATCGACCACGGCCGGCTGGACGTGAGTCAGGAGGACCGGGAGGCCGACACGGTCGTCGGGGCCAGCCCGGCCCTCTTCGAGGCCATCGCCAGCGGCCGCGAACACGGCCTGGCCGCCCTGCTGCGGGGGGACATGACGGTTGCCGGTGACGCCCGGCTCGTGGTGCAGGTGGAGCGGATCTTCCCGGGTTCGCCGGACGCCCGTGGGCCGCGTCGGCGCTTCAGCCAGGAGGTGCACTGATGGGGCAGAGCAACACGGTCCGGATCCTCGACGGCAGCACGTTCGTCGTCTGCGAGGACACCGGCGACATCGAGGCCACTCCGAGCGAGCCGACCGGGCTGTTCTCGCTGGACACCCGCTTCCTGTCCACCTGGGTGCTCACCGTGAACGGCGAGCGGCTGAACTCGCTCTCCTTCGACGACCTCCAGTACTTCGAGTCCCGGTTCTTCCTGGTGCCGGGCATGGCGACGCACTACGTGGACGCCAAGCTGTCGATCATTCGGGAGCGGGCGGTGGGCGGCAGCTTCCGGGAGCAGCTCACCATCCTCAACCACGACGAGAAGCCGGTCGACCTGGAGATCCGGATGGAGGCGGCGTCGGACTTCGCCGACCTGTTCCAGGTCAAGGACGAGATCCTCAACAAGAAGGGCGAGAACTACGCCGAGGTCGAGTCGGACCGGCTGCGGCTGGGGTACCGCCGGGGCAACTTCCGGCGGGAAACGGTCATCTCGTCGTCGACGGACGCGCGGTACGACAGCAAGGGCTTCGCGTACACCGTGCACCTCGAACCCAACGAGCAGTGGGACACGGCGATCGACGTGCAGACCCACGCGCTCGGGCCCGGAGGCCGGGATCTGCGGATGGGTGTGCGGGTGCACGGGACCGAACGACTCGCCCTCCAGCACGACCTGGAGCAGTGGATCGCGGACGCCCCGAAGGTCAACAGTGAGCACGGTCGGGTGGCCAGCACGTACCGGCGCAGCCTCATCGACCTGGCGGCGCTGCGTTTCTCGCCGCTGTCGCTCGGTGGCGCCACGCTGCCCGCCGCCGGCCTGCCCTGGTTCATGACCATGTTCGGGCGGGACAGCATCCTCACCTGCCTGCAGACACTGCCGTTCACCCCGCAGCTGTCGAAGACCACGCTGCGCATCCTGGCGTCGTTGCAGGGCAGCCGGTTCGACGACTTCCGGGACGAGGACCCCGGTCGGATCCTGCACGAGATGCGGTACGGCGAGACCGCCGCGTTCGAGGAGCAGCCGCACTCGCCGTACTACGGCTCGGTGGACGCGACCCCGCTGTTCGTCGTGCTGCTCGACGAGTACGAGCGGTGGTCCGGGGACGTCGCGCTGGTCAAGGAGTTGGAGCAGGAGTGCCGGGCCGCGCTGAGGTGGATCGACAACTACGCCGACCTGGTCGGCAACGGCTACATCTGGTACGAGCGGCGCAACACCGAGACCGGCCTGGAGAACCAGTGCTGGAAGGACTCCTGGGACTCGATCTCGTACGCCGACGGCACGCTGCCGCCGTTCCCGCGGGCCACCTGCGAGGTGCAGGGGTACGCGTACGACGCGAAGGTCCGCGCCGCCCGAATGGCCCGTGAGTTCTGGGACGACCCGCAGTTCGCCGACCAGTTGGAGCGGGAGGCGGCGGAGCTGAAGGAGCGGTTCAACCGGGACTGGTGGGTGGCCGACGGCGAGTTCTACGCCCTGGCCCTGGACCCGGACGGCCGCCAGTGCGACATCCTCAGCTCCAACATCGGTCACCTGCTGTGGAGCGGGATCGCCGAGCCGGAGCGGGCGGAGAAGATCGCGGCGCACCTGGTGGGGCCGCGGCTCTTCAGCGGGTGGGGGGTGCGCACCCTCGCCGAGGGTGAGGCGCGGTACAACCCGATCGGCTACCACAACGGCACGGTCTGGCCGTTCGACAACTCCTTCATCGCCTGGGGGCTGCGCCGGTACGGCTTCGCCGAGGAGGCCGCCTGCATCGCCAACGGCATCCTGGACGCGGCCACCTACTTCGACGGGCGGCTGCCCGAGGCGTTCGGTGGTTATCCCCGGGAGTTGACCAAGTTCCCGGTGGAGTACCCGACGGCGTGCAGCCCGCAGGCCTGGTCGACGGGTACGCCGCTGCTGCTGCTGCGCACCATGCTGGGCCTGGAGCCACACGAGGGGCACCTGGCGGTCGAGCCGCGGCTGCCGGTGGGGATGGGCCGGATCGAGGTGCTGGACATCCCGGGCCGCTGGGGTCGGGTGGACGCGTTCGCCCGGGGCCGGCTGGACCTGAACAACCTGGCCGACTGACCGCACAAGCCGGCGGATCGTGGCGGCGACGTGAACCGCGCGTCGCCGCCGGTCGGCACCCAGGCGATCCCCAGCGGGGCAGGGTAGATTCTGCCAATGCCGGAGCTCGTGTACCCGCCCGTTATCGCCGCCGCCAAGACGATGTTCCGGGTCCTCGACCTGAAGATCAACATTGAGGGCGCCCACCACGTACCCCGCACCGGCGGGGCCGTGCTGGCCAGCAACCATGTGAGCTACCTCGACTTCATCTTCGCCGGCCTCGGCGCGAACCCCTCCGGTCGGCTCGTCCGGTTCATGGCCAAGCAGTCGGTCTTCGCGGACCGGATCGGCGGGCCGTTGATGCGGGGGATGAAGCACATCCCGGTGGACCGCGATGCGGGCGCGGCGTCGTTCCGCGCGGCGGTGGCGGCGCTCAAGAACGGCGAGGTGGTCGGTGTCTTCCCGGAGGGGACGATCAGCCGGTCGTTCACCGTGAAGGAGCTCAAGAGCGGCACCGTCCGGATGGCCCGCTCGGCGAAGGTGCCGGTGCTGCCGGTGGCGGTGTGGGGTACGCAGCGGCTCTGGACGAAGGGCCGCCCGCGTACGCTCACCCGCCGGCACACGCCCATCACGATCCTGGTGGGCGAGCCGATCCAGCCCGCGGACTTCCCCGACCCGAACGTGCTGGCCGCCGAGCTGACGACGCGGCTCACGGCGCTCGTCGACCGGGCCCAGCGGGAGTACCCGGACGCGCCGTCCGGCCCGGACGACACCTGGTGGTTGCCGGCGCACCTGGGCGGGACCGCGCCGACGCCCGAGGAGGCCGCCGCCATGGACTCCGCCGGAGAGCAGCGCACCCCGAGCGCCTGAGCGGCCCGTCCGGTGACCGGATCGTTCCGCAACGGGTCGTGATGGTGCCTGCCGTCACGGCCCCGCGCCGGCCAGGATCGACGTCATGAGCAGAGCGGCACTCATCGTGATCGACGTCCAGGAATCGTTCCGGCAGCGCCCGATCTGGGCGTACGGCTCCAACCCGGATCTCGTCCGGCAGGTGGAACGGCTGGTCTCCGCCGCCCGCGAGCGCGGCGACCTGGTGGTGTGGGTCCTGCACTCCGAGCCCGGCACCGGCGGCGTGTTCGATCCGGCCCGGGGGTTCGTGCGCCTCATCGACGGGCTGGCCCCGGGCGAGGGCGAGCCGACCCTGGTGAAGACCGCGCACAACGCGTTCACCACCACGAACCTTCAGCAGGTGCTCACGCTTGCCGGCATCGCGGACGTCACCGTCTGCGGCATCCGCACCGAGCAGTGCGTGGAGACCACCGCCCGGGTCGGCGCGGACCTCGGCTACCGGATGACCTTCGTCAGCGACGCCACGCTGACCTTCCCCATCCCGCACCGGGACCTGCCGAAGACCGCCTCGGTCGCGGAGATCCTGGCCGACCCGCGCACCCTGACCAACGAGGAGATCGTGACCCGCACCGAGTACGCGCTCGCCGGCCGGTTCGCGACCATCCGCACGGTGGACGAGGTGACCGGCGCGACCCTCGCCGGCACCCGGGGCTGAGCCGATGACCCGGGTCGTCTTCCTGCTGGTCCCGCAGGTGCACCTGCTGGACCTCGCCGGGCCGGCCCAGGTCTTCTCCAGCGCCGCCGACCTCGGCCACGACTACCGGCTGCACTACGTCGCCGAGCGCGAGCAGGTGCCGACCGTGCAGGGCGTACCCCTGGTCGCCGACACCCGGTGGCCCGAGCTGACCCCCGACGACCTGGTGCTGGTGCCGGGTTGGCGGCCGTCGGCGCACGGCCCGCAGGGGCCGGTCTCGCCGACCGACCTGCGCAGGCTCGCCGAGCACCACGCCGCCGGCGGTACGGTGGCCAGCGTCTGCGCCGGCGCGTACGCGCTCGGCCGGGCCGGCCTGCTCGACGGCCGGCGCTGCACCACCCACCACGAGGTGCAGGACGACCTGGCGCGCCGTCACCCGGCGACGCGGGTGACCCGCGACGTGCTGTACGTCGTCGACGACCGGGTGGTCACCTCCGCCGGCATCGCCAGCGGCATCGACGTGGCGCTGCACCTGGTGGCCACCCGGCACGGCCCGTCGACCGCCGCGCGGATCGCCCGCACGCTCGTCGTCTACGCCCGGCGCAACGGACACGAGCCCCAGGCCAGCGCGATGATGCGGCACCGGTCGCACCTGTCCGAGGCGGTACACCGCGTGCAGGACCTGATCGACGACCGGTACGCCGAGCCGCTGCCGCTGGCCGAGCTGGCCGCCGCCGGTGGTGTGGCCGGACGGACGCTGACCCGGCTGTTCCGTGCCGCCACCGGGCTCACCCCGCTCGGCTACCAGCAGTCGCTGCGGGTCGAACGTGCCGAGCACCTGATCGGGCACGGCACGACAGTGGAGGCCGCCGCCCGGGCCGTCGGCTTCACCGATGCCCGGATGCTGCGCCGCCTGCGAGCCCGGTCCACGAGGTCGGCTCCGGCCCCGACCGGTAGTAGTCGTCGCGGGAACGGAACTCCACAGGCAGTGAGCCGGGCAGCGTGACCCGGGTGTCCCCGGCGAGCAGGCCGGGGCCGGCCCGCAGCAGCAGCACGTCGCGTTCCTGCGCCGACAGGTCGACCAGTTGCGGGCGGGTGAGCCGGAACATCGCCACCGCGCGGCGGACCTGCTGGGCCAGTGCGCCCACCTCGCCGACCGGCCCGCCGAGAGCCAACGCCGGCTGCTGGATGGTGCGCAGCGCGTCGCAGACGATCAGCAGGTGCGCCCGGGTGTCCCCGGCGGCCGGCGGCAGCTCCAGGCGGGACGGCCACTGCCAGCGGATCTGCCCGCTCATCAAACCCGGCAGCCGACCGGCGAGCCGGGCGCGGGGCGTGTCGTCGGCGACCAGGGACAGTTGCGAACCGGTGCCCACCCAGCAGACCCGCTGGTCGGTGACGGTCACCGAGACCGGCCCGGGCAACCCCCAGCCCCGCCGCGCCTCCGTCGGCCCGAGCAGGTAGCCGGCGACCAGCATCTCGTACCGGCCGAGCACCCGCTCGCCGGGCAGGGGACGCAGGTTGTACCGGCGGTCCAGGACCGGCCCCACGTCGTCGTCCGGTGCGTCGAACCGGTGCGGTCCGATGAAGAAGGGAGACGCGTCGCAGTGCATCGTCACGACCTTCCGGTCAGCTGGGCTGTGCTCAAAGCCTCGCGGATCCGGAGGTCGCTGTCATGACGCCCGTTAGGGGGTCGGCCGGTCGTGCGTCGCCTGTGACCGGTAGATGCCGATCTCCTCCGGGCGGACGAGGCCGTCCTCGATCGCCCGGGCGAGCAACGCCGCCTTTGTGGCAGCCGGACGCCCCGCCCGGGTGTACTTGATCCGCGCACGGTCCACGTACTGCTTGACCGTGTGCTCGCTGATCCGCATCCGCCGGGCCACCGACGCCTTGGACATCGACTGGAACCAGAGCAGCAGCGCCTCACGTTCCTTGTCGGACAGCATCGGCCGGTCCGGCCGAGGGTCGCCGACCATCGCGCCGGCAAGCGCCGGCGGCACGTACGGGCGGTCGCTCGCTGCGGCCAGCACGGTCGCCACGCAGTGTTCCCGACCCTCGTGCTTGGCCAGGAACGCCACCGCCCCCGCGTCCAACGCCGCGAGCATCGTGTCCGGGTCGGTGTGTTCCGAGTAGACCACCACCCGCCGCCCGGCGGCGCTCAGCTCGGCCAGCTTGTCGAGCACCATCCTGCCGTGCAGCCGCAGGTCGAGCAGGACCACGTCGGCGTGCGGGGCGGCTCGTAGCACCGCGTCCGGGTCGTCCCCGGTGGCCAGCACGACCAGTCGCGCCTCGGTGGCGAGCCACGCGCGGACACCGTCGACGACCACCGGGTGGTCGTCGACGATCGCCACACCGACCGGTCGGCCACCGGTCATCCCCGCCACCGGGTCTGCGCCCATCTGATGTCCCCGTCCCGTTCGTAGAGGTGCTGCACCGGCCCGTCGTCGTACTCCCCAGGCGGCGGTGGATCGTTCACGCCAGGTGTCGGCCGGTCCGGCGTGACGAGGCTGACCACCACCTCGTCCGGACCGGACACCACGGTCAGCCGGGCCCATTCCCGGGCGCCCGCGAGGAGGGCGGTCAGCGGGTCGGCCAACTGGCGGCGGATCTCCACCGGCAGCGGCGGGGGACTGCCGATGGTCACCAGGTCGATCGGCAGCCCGTTGCGTTCGGCCAGGTCGGCGGCCGCCCGCAGCTCGTGCAGCAGGGGGTCGGGCACGTCGTCGGACTCGGCGATGAGGCGGCGCAGCCGGGCGGCGGCGAGCACGCACCGCCGTTGCACGTCCGGGTCGTCCGGGTCGGCCTGCCCGGCGGCCAACTCACCGAGCACCCGCCCGGCCGTCGCCCCGACCAGCGCGAGCCGGTCGCGGCGTTCCCGCAGGCCCCGCTCGGCGGCGTCCCGTTCCGCCGCCATCGTGTGCATGGCGGCCGCGGCGGCGGCCCGGTCCCGGCCCAGCCCGACGATCACGGTGCTGCCCACGAAGACCGCCACGGGGAGCGTGAACGTGCCGTACACGTACATCACGTAGCGGGCCAGGTCGGCCGCGTCGATGCCGTGCCCGAGCACGGCGACCAGCGCGATCGACGCGTGCGTGGTCAGCAGCGCCACCAGCCCGACGACCCGTTGCCCCCACATCGCCAGCACGAAGAACCACCCGAGCGTGCCCCACACCCAGTTGCCGGCGGTGAACAGCTGCCCCTCGCCGGCGGCGGCGAAGACCGCCGCGTCGACGACGAGCAGCAGCCCGGCCAGCGGCCACGGTGGCAGCGGCGTGCCACGCAGCAGAAGCGTCCCCGCCGCCGCGCCGGCCGCGAGGACCAGCACCCAGCCGCCGACCACCACGCCCGGCGCGGCGAACTCCGTGCGGGCGGCGAGCACCGCCGGCAACCCGATGGCGACGTGCCAGGCCAACGCGATGGCGACGGCGACGATCCGGGCACCCCGGTCGGACGCGTGCGCCACGGCGGCCGGCGCGGCGAGAGCCGCCGTGGAGGCCGAGTCGCGGGGCGCCGGCACACCGAGCTGGACGGGGACCGGCGCCGCCGCCGTGGCGTCGAGGTCAGCCGACACCGGGCCACTCCAGTCGAATCCGGGTGCCCAGGCCGGGTGCGGAGTGCACCTCGGCCCGCCCGCCGACGGTCGCCATCCGGCCGCGGATCGACTCGCGCAGCCCGTACCGGTGCGCCGGAACGGTGGCCGGGTCGAAGCCGGGGCCGTCGTCGGCGACCTCGACCACGACGGCGATCGCGTCGCGGGTGAGTCGCAGCATGGTCCGCGCCCCCGGCGCGTGTCTGACCACGTTCGACAGCGCCGCGTAGGTGCTCTCGGTGATCGCGTCGGCCACGCTGGCGGGCACCGCGCAGGGTGCCAGTTCCACGTCCACCCGTAGGCCGGGCAGCCGGTCGGGCACCGTGCGCAGCCGCCCGTCCAGGGGCACCGGACCGTCGCCGGGCACCGGGTCGGCGTCGGCAACCGCGACGAGGGTACGCAGGTCGGACGCACACCGTGCGCGGAACGCGGCGGACTGGCCGGCCACCGCGCCGAGACCCACCATGGTCAGCGTGCCGAGCACGGTGTCGTGCAGGTCGCGGTTCTGCTGGCGTTCGGCCTCCCGGGCGGCGCGGGCGACGAGCGCCTCCCCGGTCAGTCGCTGATGCTCGGCGAACGCCCGGTCCGCGCGTCCGATCCGCCGGCGCATCACCGCCGTCATCATCGCGGTGCAGCCGGTCTGCACCAGCAGCGTGGCCGCGTGCGCGCGCGCCTCGGTGGGGTTGCCGGCGGCTGACGTGCCCACCGCGTACGCGGCGGTGACCAGCAGCCCCGCCGGAACCGACCAGCGCGCCGTGCCGGTGGCCTGCGCGTTGATCACCGTGGTGCTGGCGAGCACCGCGATCCAGCTCCCCTCGCCGGGCAGCACCCCGGGTGCCACCAGCACGGGAATGAGCAGGCAGGCCGCCGCGGTGATCGCGACGTCACCGACCACCAGGGGCGGGGTGAACCCGTGGCGCAGCGCGCGCATCGCGTACCACACCGACCAGCCGGTGAGCGCGGCCACGACCGGCAGCAGCAGGGCCGTCTCGACAGGGGTGGTACGCACCGACAGCGCCACCGCCGCACCGACCAGCCCGCAGGTCAGCCGCAGCAACGCGGGGATCGTGGTGAAGATGAGGCCGAGCGCACCGCCGGCCGGATTGTCCAGGGCGGGCGGTGGCACGGTCGGGGCGGCAACGGCCGGCATCGGGAAGTGTCCTTCCGACAACGACCCGGTCCGGGCCCGCGCGGCAGAGATCGACGTCGGAGAATAGCACGGCCAGCCGCCGGCGACCCCCCGTTGTGTGCGGACTGTCGCTAATGCGTCACTCTGTGCTGCGGGGCTGGAGCAGGTCCCACCGATTGCCGTACAGGTCGGCGAAGACCGCGACCGAGCCGTACGACTCGTGCCGCGGCTCCTCCAGGAACCGCACCCCGGCCGCCACCATCCGCGCGTGGTCACGGGCGAAGTCCTCGGTGTACAGGAACAGGCCGACCCGGCCACCCGTCTGGTCACCGACCCGCGCCCGCTGCTCCGGCCCACTCGGGCGGGCCAGCAGCAGCGCCGTCTCCCGGGCACCCGGTGGGCGCACCACCACCCAGCGCGAGCCGTCCGGCCGGGGAGTGTCCTCCACCAGCTCGAAGCCGAGGCCCCCGACGTAGAAGTCGATCGCCGCGGCGTAATCCTCGACCAGCAACGCGACAAGTCCCAGATGCGCCATCGGGTCATCATGCCCAGGGCCGCTCCGCGTCCGGCCGGCGGCGTCAGCAATGGTCGGAGGCGTCACGCCGCCGGGGAACCAGACCCCGTCCCCGGCCGTCCCACAGTCATGCCGAAGGGTCGCAACATCCTGGTGGTGGCGCTGCTCGGGGTGACCCTGAGCGGCTGCGGGGGCCGTACCTGCCGACCGACGCCTGCGGCAAGCCGCGCGCCGAGGTGCGCGCCGCGCTGGACGAGCTGCGGCTGACCGAGGTGGACAGCCGTACCGTCGGGCAGGTCGAATCGCCGGAGGCCGCAACGGCCGGCTGCGCCCAACGGTGGTCGGACATGGTCTGGGTGGAGACGACCAACGGCCGCACGGGGCCGCCCGCGCCGCCCGTCGACAGTGGCGGTGGGCCGCTGCGCCTCTGCGTCTACCAGGTGCCCGCGTCCGAGCAGGGTGGCGGGAAACCGGTGGGCGACTTCGTGTACGGCGGGCCGCTGCCGCGCGAACGCCAGGCGGGCGTGCTGCGGGCACTGGGCAACCGGCGGGCGGTGGTCGACTGCGCCACCCCGGCGTCCCGCTTCGCGTTGCTGCGGCCACTGGACGGCGGCGCGGGGACGGAGCGGTACGTGGAACTCGACGGCTGCCGGCGCTTCCTCGTCGTACCACCGACCGGCGGGGCGCTGCTCGGCCAGGGCGACACCGCGCTCGCCGGCCTGCTCGGTCCCCTCTGAGTCGGCTCAGCGAAGCGGCAGCGCCGCCGTACCGCCACCGGCGATCGACCGCTTGACCGTGGTGCCGCTGGACCAGTAGTAGCAGCGCACACCCCGGTCGCCGCGTTCCCACAGCAGCCGCGTCGGGAAGCGGTACGCGGTGCCGGTGCGGTAGGGCAACTTCGCGTCCACCGGCACCTTCGCGAAGCGCGCGATGACGGTGCGGCAGGCGGTGTGGATGGCCCCCTCGTCACTCGTGGCGTCCTTCCAGGAGCGGTCCGGGGCGGTCCAGATGCCGGCGTACTCGAACTGGTGCCCACTGGTGCAGGCGACCGCCCGCAGCATGCCCCACTTGTCCTCGTTCATGCAGCCGAGCATCAGCGGCGACCGTGTGGCCAGGGCGCCGCGGAGCGAACCGACCCGCTGGATCGCCGCGTCGGACTCGCCGTTCGGGCCGTTGACCTCGTCCAGCTCGACGATGTCGCACCGGTACCAGCGGGCCCCACCCGACCAGCCGGCCAACGACGCCGGCGTCACCCGCACCGACAGGCGGGCATTGCGCCATTCACCGCCCACGAACTGCTTGGCCCGCTCGTCGCAGTCAGCGAATATCGGGCGCATCGGCGCCGACTCCACCACCGGCGGAACCGTCCGCGCGGCCAACGCCCCGGTGAACGTGCCCAGGTGGAAGGTCTCCACGAGGTGGGTTGCCGCGCAGTCCACGGGGGCGTAACTGGTGAGGTACGCCGTCGGGTCGGCGGTTGTGTGACACTCACCGGCCTTCGGGACGAACTGCTGTGCCCGCGCCATCGGCCGCCAGTCGTCGGACAGGTCACCGTCCGTCCCGGCCGGCGTGCCGCAACCCGCCACCATCACCGCGCTGAACGCAGCCGCAACCGCTGCCATGACCTGGCGTCGCATGTGCATCTCCCCGTGCCCCCCGTGCCGACGGGCGCAGCATATGGCACCGCGGTGACGTGGTGGCAACGGCGATCGTGGGCCCGGAACGTCGCAGGGGTGCCGTACGGTCCGACCATGGCAGCCAGAATCGACCTCACCCTCGACTCCACGAACGCGCAGGTGCTCGCCGCCTTCTGGAAGACGGCCCTGGGCTACATCGACGAACCGCCGCCCCCGCCCTTCGCGACGCGGGCCGAGTGGCTCGCCCAGTTCGACATTCCGGAGGACGACCCGGCGGGCGGGGCGTGGCTGTGCGATCCCGACGGGGTCGGTCCGGGCCTCTCCATTCTCGACGTCCCCGAGCCCAAGACGGCCAAGAACCGCCTGCACATCGACATCCGGGTGCCGGGCAGCGGCGACCCCGACGAGCGGTGGGCACGGATCGTGGCGGAGGTCCAGCGCCTGGTCGAGGCGGGCGGGCGCGTCCTGGAGGAAGTCGACCGGCACCACGTGGTGATGGCCGACCCGGAGGGCAACGAGTTCTGCGTCGCGGCGACCGCGGCCTGACGGCCACCGATCGAGTCGGTCACCGCTGTGCCCACTGGTCGTCCCTGGTGCGGACGACAAGCACCACTCCGGCGCCGCCGAGGACGGCGAAGACCAGCCCGGCCGGGATCGCCGTCCAGGACATGAGGAACGACAATGAGCCGTTGGTGTGCCCGTTCGCCGCCACGAACCTCTCCGGTGCCGCCGGGTCCACCCACACGGCCATCGTTGGCCCGGGCGTCCGGCGGCAGCCGGTCCCGCCGGCGCAGGGGATCCAGGTGCTGTACTGCCTCGACCCGTACAGGTAGGAGACCTCGATCCGGTCGACGCCGCTGCCCCGACCGCCGCCACCCGCCCGATCGGACACCTGGGCCGTGACCAACACACCGTCGGCCCGCAACCGGTCCGCCTCCGACGACACGTGCCACCGGTACGCCAGCGTGCCACCGGCCAGGCCCAGCCCCGGCAGCAGCATGGCCAACGCGGTCAGCAGGATCCGCATTCGTGGGCGCATGCCAGCAGGGGTCGGTGCCGGGAAGTTGCGCCGTCGTCTCGTCACAGGGCACATCCTCCGACGCGGGCGCAACCTGGTCGCCCGCGCCGGAGGTGGCCCGCCGGTCAGTTGCCGAGGGTGACGTGCAGGATGCGTTCGTTGCTGTTGTTCGGAGTGCTGTCCTTGTCACCCTGGTTGGTGGTGGTCAGCCAGAGCCCTCCGTCGGGGGCGGGCTCCACCGTCCGCAACCTGCCGTACGTGCCACTGAAGTAGGTCTGCACGTTCGTCAGGCTGGTGCCGCTGATCACCGCGCGATACATGCGGGCGCCCCGCGCGCAGGCCACGTAGAGGGCGTCCCGCACGATCGTGATGCCGGAGCAGGACCCTTCCGCGGTCGGGTAGGTGCGTGCCGGCGCGATGAACCCGGCCGTGCCGCAGGTGCCGCTGGTGCCCTCGCACGCGGGCCAGCCGTAGTTGCCGCCCTTGGTGATCAGGTTGGTCTCGTCCATGATCGAGTTGCCGAATTCCTGCTCCCACAGTCGGCCCTGCGAGTCGAACGCCAACCCCTGCGGATTGCGGTGGCCGTAACTCCACACGTAGTTGCCGAACGGGTTGTCCGACGGGACGGTGCCGTCCGGGTTGAGCCGCAGGATCTTGCCCTCCAGGCTCGAGCGGTCCTGCGCGTAGTTGCCGTTCTGCGCGTCGCCGGTGCTGGCGTACACCTTGCCGTCCGGGCCGAACCGCAGGCGACCGCCGTCGTGGTACTTGTTGCGCCGGATGCCGCTGAGCAGCACCTGCTCGCTGGCGGTGTTGAGTTGGCCGTTCTCCAGCCTGATCCGCACGACCCGGTTGTCGGTGGGGGAGGTGTGCATGATGTACAACCACCGGTCGCTGGTGAAGCCGGGTGAGATGGCCAGGCCCAACAGGCCGCCCTCGCCGTCGGTGCTCTGCACGTTCGGCACCGTGCCCAGGTTGGTCTTCGCCCCGGTGGTGGGGTTGAGCTGGATGATGTCGTGCGCGTCGCGGCGGTTGTAGAGGACGCTGCCGTCCGGCAACGTCACCAGCCCCCACGGGATGTCGGTGTCGGTGGTGACCTGCCGTACCCCGCACACCGGGTTGCCGCACGCGGCGCCGGTTGTCACCGTCGCGGTGCCGCTGCGCGGCGACGCGTTGTCCTGCGCGTCCCGGGCCACCACCTGGTACTGGTAGGAGGTGTTCGCCGCCAGGCCACTGTCGGTGAACGTGGTGGCCGGCGGCGCGCCGGTGACCGTGCCGACCTTCACGCCGTTGCGGAAGACGTCGTACGCCCGTACCCCGATGTTGTCCGTCGACGCGGTCCACCGCAGCGTCACGGTCGTGCCCGAGGCGGTGCCGGTGAGCTGCTGCGGAGCGGTCGGCGCCTGGGTGTCGGCCTGACACGCCGGCGGCGTGATCGACACGGTGGCGCTGGCCTGCGACACGTTGCCGGCGGCGTCGCGGGCGTTGACGTACAGCCCCCAGGTCGCGCCGGCGACCACGGTGAGGCTCGTGGACAGCGTCGTGCCGCTCACCGACTTCATGAGCTGACCGTCGTGGTAGACGTCGTAGAAGGCGACCGTCACGTTGTCCGTCGAGGCGTTCCACGCGAAGGTCACCGAGTTGCAGGTCAGGCCGCTCACCCGCGGGCTGCCCGGTGCGGTTGGCGGCTGAGTGTCGGCGCTGCCCAGGGCCGTCGTCCACCGCTGGTTGGTCTGTCCGTTGCAGGTCCAGAGACCGACGGTGGTGCTGTTGGCGGTGCTCGCGCCGGTCACGTCCAGACACAGACCGGACTGGACGCCGACGATCGTCCCGTTGGTGTTGATCCGCCAGCGCTGGTTGGCGCCGCCGGTGCAACCGTTGATCTGGAGCGCGGCCGGCGCGGTGGTGTCCTGCCCGACCACGTCCAGGCACATGGTCCCGTCGTACACCCGCAGCTCACCGGCCGAGGTGAAGGTCCACGCCTGGTTGGCCTGCCCGTTGCAGTCGTAGATGTTGATGCCCGTGCCGGCCGTCCGGACGTTGCCGATCACGTCCAGGCAGCGGCCACTGCCCACACCGACCACGGTCGAGGGAGCTGCCGCCGCGGCCGGCACGCCGACCGCAACCGTCAGCAGTGTCGCCGCCACCGCCGCCGGCAGCAGCCGCCGGCGGGGCAGAAGCGGTTTGGTGCGCGCGAAGAATCGCATCCGTCCTCCAGGATCGTCGACCGGCCGCCCCAGGCGACCCAGCGCCCGACCATGTCGAACAATTGACATCGACCATCAAAGATGAATTACCCACCCAAGTCAACGATGTCACTCGATGGGGGACAAAACCGGAGGTCGACGCGACCTCCGGAGTCGTCAGAGCTGCTGGACGATCTGGATCGGGTTGCCGTCCGGGTCGGCCGTCCAGGCGATCAGCAGGCGGTCGAGCCACCGGTGCGGTGCGGCCAGGGCGGGGGCGCCGTTCGCCGTCAGTTCGGCGTACGCGCCCGCCGTGTCGTCGGTCCAGAGGATCACCGCGGCCCGTTGACCCTGCGGCACGGGGTCGAGTCCGTGGTCGTCGCGCGTGGAGGCCACCGAGGCGATACCGATCTTGTAGCCGTCGAGCACGAGATCGATGTGGATCGGCTCGCCCTCGGTCGGCACCCGGAACGTCTCGGTGAAGCCGAGGCCGGCGTAGAAGTTGGCGGCGCGGGCAACGTCCTCGCTGAAGAGGATGACCTGAGGAGCCCGGAACATCGACACGCGGCGACGCTATCAGCGCAGCTCCGCCACGCCGATCCGCGCTTGTCCGGGCCGGACGAATCTCGCCAGGCTCAGACGTAGTCGCACTGGGGGTTCGGCCCCGACGTCACGGCGATGATGTCGTCGAGCCTGTCCCGGGTGATGGTCAGCTCGGCGATCTGCGCGGTGATCCGGTCCCGCTCCGCCGCCAGCCGTTGGCGTGACTCGGGCGTACTGACCTGGGCGTCCACGCACGGCAGGAGCTCCGCGATCGTCTTGCTGGACAGTCCCGCGCCGTACAACTGCTGGATCAGCCGCACCCGGTCGACCGCCGCGTTCCCGTAGAGCCGCTGCCCGCTGTCAGACCGTGTCGAGGCCAGCAGGCCCTGCTCCTCGTAGTACCGCAGCGCGCGGACACTGACCCGCGTACGGGTCGCCAGGTCCCCGATCCGCACAGTGACCCACCTCGCAATACTTGCCTCTGACGTCAACGTGAGGTTCTAGCCTAGCTCCATGCAGATCAACGGCACGAAAGCCCTCGTAACGGGCACCAACCGTGGCCTCGGCAAGGCCTTCGCCGAGGCTCTCGTCGCCCGCGGTGCCACCACCGTCTACGCCACGGCCCGCCGCCCCGAGAACATCGACATCCCCGGCGTCGTCCCGCTCCAGCTGGACATCACCGACCCGGCGTCCATCGACGCGGCGGCAGCCGAGGTGGGCGACCTCGACATCCTCATCAACAACGCCGGCATCTCCACGAACGCGCCCCTGCTCGGGCCCTCCACGGAGAACATCCGCCGCGAGTTCGACACCAACTTCTGGGGCACCCTCAACGTCATCCGCACCTTCGCCCCCACCCTCGCCGGTGGCGCCATCCTCAACGTCATCTCAGCGCTGAGCTGGTACACCTTCGCCCCCGCCAGCAACGGCTACGCCGCCTCCAAGGCCGCGGAATGGTCTCTCACGAACGGCGTTCGACTCGAGCTGGCCGGCCAGGGAACCCAGGTCACCGCACTGGCGCTGGCCATCGCCGACACCGACATGATGGCCGCCGTCGACATCCCCAAGCTCCCACCCCACGAGGTGGTCGCCATCGCGTTGGACGGCCTGGAAGCGGGCAAGCTCGAAGTGATCGCCGACAGCCCCACCGCCAAGGTCAAGGCCTCGCTCTCCGGCGACCCCGCCCTCTTCTACGCCGACATCCCCGGCGCCCTCTTCGGCTGACACCACCACGCCGGCTCGACGGTCAGGGAATCTGAAGAGCTGCGGCGGGCGTCCAGCGGGGTTGGTCCCGCCGGGCGCCCGCACCACGATCGCGGGAGGCCGGTCGGTGGTTGCGTAACCTGGTCAGCCCGTCCGTCCTTGTCGGATGGCGTCGGCGTCATCAGGTGGCCTCAGCTGTACAACACGTCGACGTGGCCGGCGGTTAGGCTGCGCGGCATGCCGGTCGGATTTGGTGTGAGTCTCTTCGCGGAGGGGGACGCGCTCGACCCCGCCCAACTCCTGATTGCCGTGGCCCCGTTGGCGCAGAGCCGCAACATCGAGGTGCACCGGGCGGGCAACGTGCTGTGGTTCATCGCGCCGCAGCGGTCAACCCTCAGCGAACTCGCCGCGCCACTGGCGGCTTGGTGGCAGGAAACGGTCCGGTCGACAGAGCACCAGGTGGACTTCCGATTCGTCGGTCCCAACGGCCTTGACACCACGTCCTACTGCCAGCCGGACTTCGCTCCCACGCTTGTCCAACACATGATCGAACATGGCAGCGGCACGCCATCCGACACTGACGCTGTTGGCGTCCGTCGCGTTCTTTAGCGAAGGCAGGAAGGCGCGGACGACCGCCATGGTCGAGCGTCGCGCGGTGCGCGGGTTGCGCCGCTCGTCCACCTGCACCACGAACAGCCCCACGCGAACCGCTCAGATTAAGAAGTACCTGTGCGCCCGGTAGGGTTCGAACCTACGACCTTGGGATTAGAAGTTGAATCGAATACGGGTTAGCCCGTGATCGTGAGTTGCTAGGGGTGTCTATCTGTCCAGGTAGACACCCCTAGCCATGTCGATCCATGTCGGATCGTGACGCCAGATCCGGAGGCGTCCGGGCTCACTGCGGGCTCACCCTCCAAACGATCAGCCTCTCTGGCCATTTGGCATGTGAGGCCCAGGCATGTTGAGTCCCACCTGATGTTTGACACTCGACCCGTAAGCCGGCAAACATGCCGCGGGGCACGACGGGTCAGCAAGTTCGTTGGGTGACCCCGGCATATCACCCGCCGAACTGGAAGCCATCAGGACCCGCTACCCGAACGGTACGAGGCGCTGACCGGGCCGCAGCGTGATCGGCAGTCGGCGGCACCCGCCGCGCGAGGTGACCCGCTTTTCGGCAGCGAGCACGATCTCTGCCGCCCCACGCCCTACGAACGGTAGGCCAGGGGCCGAACGCGAAGTCGCAAGGGCGATCCGTGAACCCGAACCGCCGGTTTACGGGTCGACTGGTGGCTGATGGCCGCTGGCGGAGGGGTTCGATTCTGAACCGCTAGCGTCTGCCTAAAACAGGGGCTGATCGAGGTCGTCATCGCTGTCCTGCTCGGCAGGGCCAGGCTCCACCGCCGAGGGGACCTCAACGAGGTCGATCCCTTGCGGGTCGTACAGCCAGTACAGCCGTCCCTCCTTCTCCTGCCGGCCAGACAGTCGCATCGCAAGCCCTTCTCGGAAAGCCTGGATTGCCTGGTCGTACAGCTCCTCAGGCAGCCGAACGCGGAGCTTCTTGGCTTGCGAGCCCTCGATGACGTTCAAACGGATCACGCCCGCAGTGCCCGGCCTGGGCCGGTCGAGCAGGGTTACCGTCCCGAGTGCTGTGACGCCGACTGAAGGCTCGGTCCGGGCGAACCGGGTACTGGCGCTTTCAAGAGCAGTGACGTCCGATGGCTCGAACTGTACGTACGTCGGACCGGGTGCATCTTCCCGCCAGTCCCGCCACTCCACGCCGACCTCGGCTCCGTCCGAGTTGGCGACGAGCCGGGCTAGGGCTTGCGTCAGCTCATATGAGACTCCGTACTGGACTGCTTCGTCAAAGGCGGCAGTGGATGATGTTCGGTTGAACTGATCTGTTGCTTCCCGGGTGGCTTCCAGACTCGATACCAATGTGCGCGTAACCTCACGGCCTGTCAGGGCCTCGCCGAAGCCTGGCAAGGGTACGTCTACCCCGGCAATGTCGCCCACGGGAGTTAGCGCCGTGACGACATAGCTGCCTATCTCCGTCTGCCCCATGCGGACACTGTTCATGTACGCCTTGGCAGAGGTCCAATGTTTGTTTCCGAAATACTTGGTCTTCTCCCGCTGGGCCTTCGCAGCCGCTTCAAGCAGCCGAGTAGACGCGGCGATCAGTGATTGACCGGACGTCCAAGGAATCGTTCCGTGTGGCGTAGGCATCTCCTTGCGGAATCGGACCAAATCGCCAATGCCAACATCAAGTCTGGTGAGCATCCGCTCATAATTTATACCGGAGATGTCCCCGACGGCCGCGACTGCGTCGGTCAGCAGATTCCGAAAGTCGGCATGCCCCACGTCCATCGGAACCACAACACTCTGACCGACGGTCGGTGGAGCTAGTCGCAGGTACAACCCTTCGCGCCCGCCGCGGATCGTCCAACCCTGGCGCTGTAGATATGCCACAGTCTGACTCGGGCTGATCCACGAGCCGTCCAGCGCCACGGCGTCCATCGGGATGGTCATGCTCGACCGCCGGCCCCGATGCGTCGCATGATGTCGCAGAGAGCGAACTCGTCAAAGACCTGAGACGTGGGAACCCTAACGACCGTCTCGTCCCTGCCGGTAATCGGGTGTCCTTCGAGGTTCCGCCAATAGCAACAATGGCGGAGCATCATGTGGTTGGAACCTACCTCGATCCACTGCCCAATATCGCGAGGCACCAGCATGGCGACCAAGATCGTTGAAGTGATGACGGGCGAGTGCGCTAGGCGGTTTAGCTGACTGTTCGGCAACGAGATCGGAATCGAATCCAGACCGCTTGCCGGCGCGACCTGATATGTGCTCTTCAGTTGGACTCGGAGATCTACCTCGAAGTCGTGAAGATGCTCAGTCGATTGATGGCTGATCTTCCAGTCAATCCCTCGATCCCTATTGGGTTTCGAGAGGGAGCAGCGGGCCGCCGCAGCCACGGCGTGTAGGTATGCCTCCTGAAGGGTCTCCATGCACTGCTTCTGATCCAGGTCCCCACGCAGTGGAGTTGGGTCATCGACAGCGACAGACATGGTTCCCCCTACAGTCCGGAGCGATCATTGTGACGCTCCGTTGCATGTAGATCTACCCACCGAAAAGTCGAGGCTAAAACCCGACAGCAGTCGTGTGCACACTGACCGACCGCGAACCGGAGGTATCGGGGTCGTCTGCCTGGTGGCGGGCGGCCTGAGCGCTGCGCCGAGCTACTCGGTCTTGAGGATGTCGCTGTGCTCGTACCGGAGTTGCGTCAGCAGCAGGCTCCCGAGGCCGAGCACGCCGAGGGCGTACCGCTTGGCGTCGTCCCGGGTCTGGATGCGGTGCCGGTCCACGTTGCTGAGCGCTTGGGCGAAGCCCATCCCGAGGTACCGCCAGCCCTCGCGCTCGCTGGCTTGCCGGCCGAGCCGGTAGTCGCTGGCATCGTCGAATACCTTCAGGTAGAGAGCCTTGCCGACCAGGTTGTTGTCGTTCCGATCCTGCGGGTTCCCCGCCCACGTTCGGACGTGGTTCTCAACAAAGATCGCTGTCTGACTGGCGACCTTCCCCCACTCCTCGTCATCTACCAGTCCCTTGACGTGCGACCAAAGATCAGGGTCGTACGCGTACTCGTCCACTGGCTCGCCGCCGCCACTGAACTGGAGTTCATAGATGGCCGCGTCTGTCAGCCCCATGACACTCAGGACTCCGCTACGCCGACGTTCCTCGTAGGCAGACCGGGGCATACCACCGGATATCGCGGTCGGCGAATACCTAACCTTGTCGAAGCTCTCCACAATATGGTTGTCAGTGCCCAGTGTGCGGACAAAGATCATGCGCACCCGATGCTTCCACGACTCCAAGCCCTCGCGCTGACGGAAGAGATCAGCAGCTTCGGCCTCGGCCTTGAGCTTCGTCAGTTCCTCGATGGCGACAGCAGGGCGCATGGACGCGAGCCTACTTCTCCCCTGCGACATGGACCCCGCGCCCCGGCTGCCCCACGACAAGATCCCAGTCGTGCAGGAGCGAGACGGCACGGTACGCGGTGGCCACACTGACGTCGGACCTACACTGGATGGTCTACGCCGCTGGGTTCGCAGGGAAGCAACGGTGCCCTTTCGGCGAACCGGGTTAACGCTGCAATCTGTGCCCGCCGCCTCAAGCTGCCCTGGCGCCCGTACTGTGGCGAATGCTGATCATATTGCTGCCCTTTCCCTCCGGTGGATTCCGTGGGCGAGACCTGGTTGGCTTTAGTGATCATTGAGCGACATCAAGGATGGTGCGGAGGAGTATCTGAGGCACTACCGTTAATGCATCTGACAATAGCGTCTCGATGGCGACAGCTATACTGCTAGTGTCCACTGCGATGTGGTCGGCCCACGACTCGGGGTGATACCGGGCGAGCATAGACAGGGCGAAGAGGAGTGCCCACCACGCCAAGAGTGGGTGCAGCGGGGCGGAGTTGGCCCCGAGCGCTGGGAAGACGAATCGGTCGTGTAACCGGTACCGAGTGGAATGTGATTCTGCGATGGCTTCGCGCTGCTGATAGTTGGAGTTTGCGCTGGCGGGATATGCGAACTGAACCGATCCACCTCCACCGAAGGGTCCCACGCCCCTAGAAAGTCGCTTCACGCTGCCGCTGAGCGTTGGATATCGACCGAGGAATTGGTTGAGAGCCGGCCCAAAATCATTGTCGTGAACTGAGGGCATTACTTCGGCGGGAATAGCACTGACGACCAGCAGCAGCTCAGATGGATCTTCAACCGAAGAGTGGACGGATGCTGGCAAAGGGGAAGCGCCGATAGTAGGATCGAGAGACATGTCCTGACCCTCAGGGAGGGAGTTCCACAGCTCTCCGAGCGTCAGCGGTGTGTGTGCATCCCATGTCGGTGACGCGAGGATGCCCGACAGCCTCTTGAAGCTGGCGTCATCCCGTCCTTCTGTGTGAACCTCGACTTTGGTGAGAGGGCCATTAAAGGTTGCAGGGTTTGCCTTTATACCGTGCCCCCGCAGGGCGTAGTCGTTGTTAGACACGCTTTTCGCTGCGGCGGCGACCGCCCGTCCTCCCTGGGAAAGTCCGTAAAACAGCAGCAGAGGGCGCGTCGCTACACCCACCGTTGCAGCAGCAGCAAACATCTGCTGAGCCTGCTCTAACGCGGCAACGTAGGTCTTGCGTCGTGCGCCCCTGATACCTCCTGGCGGTTCGGCTCGGGTCATCCGCAGGTATGCCCAGACGCGATCGGAACTCATGCCTCCATTGTGCATGATAGTCAGGTCACAGAGGTTGTCTGAAGGCGGCGGATGTCACGCGCTCGATGACGTCCGCAAGTCTGCTGGGCGTCAGGCTTATTGATCGCCGGGTGAGGTGAAATAGCTTTGCAGCATTTCGGAGGTCCAGCTAGCCTGCTGCACCGAGCCCCGTGGCCCGAACTCTGAGAACCACGGCTTGATGTCTAGGACTGGAGTGCCGTCCACCGCGTCCAGGTCCTCGACGTGAAGATCAAGCCCGTCAACTTTGACCAGGCGGCACCGACTTACACCCAGCCAGTTGATCCGACGCATGTTGCGATGGCCAAAGATGCCGACTTCCGGCCACTCCGGGTTGTCCCTGGGGCGACGTGCACCGAGGTTCAGGTCAGTGGGATCGGTGAGATGGAAGCGAAACACGACCTCAAGATGAGAGAACTCCTCAAGTCCTTTGGTGGCTTCTGGTGTGAAGCGTTTTTCATCGACTCGAATGACAGCTCTGGTTCCGCCCCAGTAGTCGTCTGTTGGCTCGGTTCTTCCCCCTACGACGCGAGCAATGGACTCCACGGTGAATTCTTCGGCTGCCATTCGGGCCTCCCGGTCTGTAGGTGACTTCTTCTAGGCAGAAGTAGAGAGGTAGCTTTTGGCACGTGCATCGATCTCCTGGACCCCTCGGATCCTGCGGTTTTGATAGGGGGAGAGGATGGCGCGCATCTCGGCGGCTACCTGACGTGTACGGCCCGAGCGAACGCCGTCCATCGCGTCGAGGGCGCGGGACCACGTTGCGCAGGCTTCCTCAATCTCGCCCTGTCGGGCCTGCACCGCCCCGAGGTAACCAAGCGTGACGGCGTGCGTTCGGGTGAAGGCTGCCGCTTTGCGTGTCCTGACACTGCGGCGGAAATGACTTGTCGCACCCGCCAGGTCGCCGGTGTCACGCAACGCGCATGCCGTCTCGTGCGCGAGGCTGGCCTCAGCGAAGAAGAAGACTCGTCCGGGCTCATCGTCCCCGTGGGTGGCGGCGGCAAGGTCGTCCTCTGCTCGTATCAGTGCGCGGGCCGAACTTCGGGTCTCGCCATTCACCGCTAGAGCGCGAGCATGGACCACCCCGATGAGCGCGCGTTCCCGTGGAGCTGCCGTCTCGTAGCGGTCGCCGTGTACCGAGGCATTGGCGAGATCGAGAGCGTGGTTATGGTGCCCAAGGTCGATCGCCTGGTGTGCCATTGCGCGTAGGACGTGTCCCGCCATTGCTGGGTTGTCAGCTTCGGCAGCTAACTTTACTGCGATGTTGAAATAGTGCTGCGCGACGTTGTGTTCGCCATTGTCAAACGCCATCCATCCCGCAAGGTAAGAAAGCTCGCTGGCGGCGGTGAACATGTCACGTCTCAGCGTTTCGTCGGCGTAGCGTCCGCGTAGGTAACCCGCCACGTCGGAGCTGAGATATTGGACCACTGCTGACCGGGCGTGCCCGCCGCCTCGGCGCTGGTCGACGCGCGAGAACAGCGACACCATGTCGTGTACCGCGTCAACATCGCCTCTGCCTACTGTCCTGCCGGCGGGCGTGCCCCGCGCTTGGCCTAGCTCGGCCATGCGCGTCCACCAGGGATCGCCTGGCAGGGCAAGCGCAGCGAGCGAGTAGGCGGCAGTGCCCAGAACACGCCTGCGCTCAGCGTCCACGTCGACTCTCCCGAGTTCGGTCAGCGCAGCCAGCGTATCGACTCGCCACCCAAGCATGTCCGCTGAGGACAGCAGTGGAGTCGGTAGACCGATGTCCTCCAAGGTCAGCGCGCGTCCGAGCTTGCGTGACAACGCTTCGCAGAGCAGCACGGGTGCTCGTCCGGAGGGCTTCGAGCCGGCGATCCAGTGCGAGACGTGGGAGCGGCCGACCCCGGTCAACTCGTCCGCGTTGCTCTCTTGAGCGACGCGGACCAGTGCTCGTGCCACCTCGGCGTGGGACATCCCAGCTTCCGCGATCACGGCTGCGAGCTTGGTGTTGCCGGGTCCCGCTTGCGGCACTGTGTACCCCCGCATAGAAGTCGATCTTTCACCACGTTCACCGCTTCGACGTGCGTCACAGAGTACCTAACGGCGGTGGTTTGCGTTTCGCTGTAGGTACGCAAGACGACGACGAATCGGCAAATTGATTAGCCCTGCGTCGCGTCGGTCTTGTGTGGCTGAAATCTGGACGGAATCCCCATTGCTACGAGCGGTGTGCGCCGTAGTGGTGGGTGACGGGCAGGGTGCGCCGCGTGGACGAGAGGTTGTTACTCATGCAGCGTGCCCTGCCCCCTCGGGAGGTGAAATCGCGTGACTACTTACTCCGGCGGCGGGCAGATCGACAGGGCACAACTGGTTTTGGATCGGCACACGGTTTTGAGCGCCAATGGTTGTTGCGCCGGCTGTGGAAAGTCGGGGTCAAGCCCGCAACGCGAAGATGCCGTTCGAGTATTCCGCCGCTCACTGCGTCTACCCAGGCCGAACCCGGGGGCGACCCGCCCTGAGCTGATCAACGCGCGTCGGATCGGCGGCACTGCTTCTTCGGACCATCGTCTCGTGCCGTCGTGAACACCCCACCCTGCGGAAGCAGTGACGGCGCTCATGGATGACGACGATGCGGATCTGATCCGACCAAGGCATCGCCCGCACCGGTCACGCCGCTTCCCTGGTGGCCGCCCGTGTGCGTGTCCCTCGTGCCGCGCGGCGCGCAAGCGAGAGCGGAAGCAACAGGCGCTCGGTGCTGCGCCGCCGGCTACTGGCTATCGCCCGTTTTCCAGCGGTGGCCTGCCATCGTCTCCGGCCTCGCCCTACAGGCCGACAGATATCGATTGGACTCGCGCGGCCGAGGCGGTGATCCGAGGCCACCTCGGCCGCGCGCAAGGAATCGCACCCGTCGGAAGGAGCGGACCCCCTCGCACGTCAGCTCACGGCACGGAACCCGTCAGCCCTTACATCGAAGGAGACACGGCACCATGACCGACACGATCACTGGTAACCCGACGACCGAGGCTTACACCGGCCCGATTGACCTGTCCCGTCCGCACTTCGTGGGCGTCGGTGGGTCGGCGATGTCTGGCCTGGCCCGGCTGCTGGCCGAACTGGGCCACCAGGTCAGCGGCAGCGACCTGAACGACTCAACCACACTCGCAGCCCTGGCCGTTGCGGGCGTGCGAGTGCACGTGGGGCACGACGCCTCCCACGTGCAGGGCGCGAGCTGCGTCGTCTACACCACTGTTGCCCAAGACGCGCCGGAGATCGGGGCGGCCCGCGTCGCCGGTATCCCGGTGGTTCACCGGGCGCAGGTCCTCGACGCGCTCAGCGCTAACCGGCGGTTCGTCGCGGTGTCCGGCTCGCACGGCAAGTCCACCACGACCGGCATCCTGGCCCACATCCTGCGCACCCTTGGGGAGGACCCGACCTACCTGATCGGGGCTGACCTGACCGGGCCGGGCTCTGGCGCCCGTCTCGGCGGGTCCGGGTTGCTGGTCGCTGAGGCGGACGAGTCGGACCGGTCGTTTCACTTCCTCACCCCGTCGATCGCGATCATCACCAACGTCACGGACGACCACCCGGAGAATTTCGTCAACCATGCCGCGGTGATGCGCGCCTACGTCGAGTTCGGCTCCCGGATCGCACCGCGCGGGTTCCTGGTCGCGAACGCCGACTGCGTGGGTGCGAACGTGGCCGCCGAGGTCATCGCTGACGAACGACCTGACCTGACGGTGCTGCGCTACGGCCGGAGCCGTACGGCCGATATCTGCCTGCTCGATGTGCACGCGGAGGGGTGGAGCGTTTCGGCGACGGTTCGGATGCCGAACGGGACGACGGTGCGGCTGACTCTGCCGACCCCGGCCGCGCACCACCTGGAGAACGCGGTCGCGGCCGTGGCGTGCGCGGTGGCCCTGGGCCTGGATCCCGCCGACGTAGCGGGCGCGGCATGCACCTTCACGGGGGTACGCCGTCGCTTCGAGCACATCGACACTCGGGCCGGGGTGACGGTGATCGACTCCTACGCCGACCACCCGAAGGAGATTGCCGCCGACCTGGAAGCCGCGCGCACTCTGGCTCGCGGTCGGGTCCTCGTGGTGTTCCAGCCGTCCGGGCATGCCCGGGTGCTGGCCTTCGGTCGGCGAATCGGCCAGCTCCTGGCAGACAAGGCCGATTACGTCCTGCTGCTCGACGTACACGGCACCGTGCCCCAGGGACGGCCGGCAGCCGACGCCACAGTGATCGTGACTCACTTGCGCGACGGCAAATACTGCCTGCCGCTCGGCCCGGATCACGTGGCCCGGATCGTCGGGCGGATGGCCGGTCGCGGTGACGTGGTCCTGACGATGGGCACCGGCGACGTGACCGACTACGGTGCGGCGATCCTGGACGCCCTGAGCCAGCGCTCCGAGGTCGCGTTGTCCGCGTGACCCCTACGCCTGGGCGGTGACAGCGCCGGGTTCCTCGATCAGCTTGTCCGCGAGCGCGAGGAGCCCGGCGCTGTTCGATGCCTTCACCAACACGACATCGCCCGGCCGCAGGCCGTCGCGGAGCATGTCCCACGCCTGCGCTACGTCCGCCGCCCGATTAACTACCGTGCCGCTTCTGGCGGCTCCGGCCGCGTACTGGTCGGCGTTCGTCCCGCCGATCGCCACCAGCCACTCGGCCCCGATCTCGGCTACCTGCTGTCCGATCTCGCGGTGCACCTCTGTGGCGTGCTCGCCCAACTCATTCATCTCGCCCAATACCGCGACTGCCCGTTGGTCGTCCCCGGTCATCGCGTGCAAGGCGCGTAGTGCGGCGCGCATGGCGTCGGGCGCGGCGTTGTAGGCGTCGTTGATGATCGTCACGCCGTCCGCGCGGGTAGTGACCTGCATCCGGCCCGGTGACACCGCTTCGGCTTGCGACACCGCCTCGGCCACGGCCTCGATCGGGTGGCCCAGCCCGAGGGCAACGGTCGCGGCGGCGAGCGCGTTGGACGCCTGATGCAAGCCGTACAGGCGCAACCGCACTTCGGCGGTCTGGCCGTCGTACATGAGCCGGAAGCCGGCGCGGCCCAGCTCGTCCAATGTCACGTTCTCGGCCCGTACGTCTGCCGGGCTCTCGATGCCGTAGGTCAGCACTCGGGCGCGGGTGCGGCTCGCCATGGCGGCCACCAACTCATCGTCGGCGTTGAGCACCGCTAGGCCGCCGTCGTGCGCGCTGGGCAGTGCTTCCACGATCTCGCCCTTGGCCTGTGCGATGTTCTCCACCGAACCGAACTCGCCAAGGTGCGCGTGCCCGACCCGGGTAACGACACTGACGGTGGGCGGGGCGATGTGAGTCAGGTACGCCACATGCCCGATGCCGCGTGCGCCCATCTCCAACACGAGATAGCGGGTGCTGGTGATGGCGCGGGTGACCGTGTACGGCAACCCAAGCTCGTTGTTGTTCGACCCCCGGTTAGCCACCGTCTCGCCCCACGCGGGGAGCACCTGGGCCAGGATGTCTTTGGTCGATGTCTTGCCTACCGAGCCGGTCACACCGATAACCGTCGTTTGCGCCAGCCGGTTGACCATCGCGCGGGCAAGGCGTCCATAGGCGGTGGGCACGTCCTCGACGACCACCGCCGGCACCCCAACCGGTCGTGACGCCAGCACTGCCACCGCGCCGGCCTCGATCGCCTGGGCGGCGTAGTCGTGCCCGTCGACGCGCTCACCCGGCAGCGCTACAAACATCCCGCCGGGCTCCACGCGCCGGCTGTCGAACGCCACTGGGGCCGTGACGATCACCGCGTCGGGGGCGTCGTGGACTGCTCCGCCGATCGCGGCTGTGATCTCTTCGAGGGTCATCGGGAGCACGGCATGAACCTACCGTGTCGAGCTGATGCCGCGCCCGATCCATTGGTCGGTGTTGCTGCATGTCGGCAGCGTGCGGTAGGTCGCCCATCTGGGCTGCGTAGCCGAGAGCCCCGAACTCAAGGAAGCCGATCGCCTCCTTGCAGCCAAGCGAGGCCGGGCTGGCCACCGATGGATGACGCCGGATCGTAGTGGTCTACCAACCGACAGCTACTGGCAACATGCCAATTGGCAACAGGCCAACTGTCGCTAGCGCTACTGGCAATATGCCAAGCTGTAATTTATGTACCGCAATTCGCGTGTCCCTCGCCGGAGCGTGCGGGCCCGGCTGGCGGCGCATCGGCGCGTGCGATCTGATCAGTGGTCGCTGCCGAAACCTCGTACGCGGGCGGTCTGGGCGACGTGGGCCGACGATCTTTACAACGTGAGGGCGCAGGCGGCCCATGATCAGGTGTGGCGTGCTCAGGCGGCCGGCGACGGCACGTCGATGATGGTGCTGCCGGTGGGCGATCCGGCAATGCCGTTTGCTGAGCTGGCCTCGGAGCCTGTGGGGTTGTCGGAGGCTGGGCGGCGTCGGTGGGCGTTGGCGGAGCAGGTGTGTGCCGCGTTGGAGAATCCGCTGCCGCGTGAGATGTGGCACGGTGAGGCGGACGTGATCGGGCTACGCGTGTTGCCAGCGCGAGTGGATGACGATCCGGCGATGCAGCAACCGCTGTTGGATGCTGCCGAGGTGGTCGAGCAGGGCGGACCTGGTGTGCTGCGGGTCGGCTCCGGTGCGGGCGGGGTGGTGCTGCGGGTGCACGGCCCGTCGTGGTCGCTGGTGGTCCGGGTCAGTCCGGTAGTCGACGCGATCGTGATCTTCCTGGACGGAGTGCCCGGCTACGGGTGGCGGGTTGAGGACGACGCGGAGTCGTGGGAACTGATTGAAGATGCGGTGACGCGGGTGGTGACGGAGGCGGCCCGCTACGGCTGGGGTGGGGACAGGTACACCGCGCCGGTTGCGCCGGTTGCCTGAGGGTCGTCCGGCCTTCCGCGGGTGTGGCGAGCGCTCGCGGGAGGGCGACCGTCGTGTCTAGAGCGTGTGTAGAAGTTCGAGCCGGGCGCTTCCCCTAGGAGTAGAGAGGGCAAGTCCCCTCGCCAGCAGGGCTCGACGGTGTGCTGGCGCGCTCAATGCCTGCTGATAAGCCTGGTAGGGAGATGCGTCGGATCTAGTGTCCTTTCGAAGCGACAAGCCGATGGGACCCGAGTGCCGGCGCGAGCGCCCAGCGGCGTGCCAGTATCGTGGCCGCACTCAACGCGCCAGCAACAATCGCAACTTCGAGGAACACGATGGGCAACGCCGTGCTGTAACCGGTTGCCCAGGCGAAGCTCATCGTCACTGGCGTGACCAGAATCCCAGCGACGGGCAGTAGCAGGGTCATGGCCCACACGGTCCGGCCGATCGCCGCGACGTCACTCATTCGGATCTTTACGGTGAGGAGTGCGCCGACGAAAGCGATTACCGCGCCGATGTATGGCGCGTTCGGCAGCCACCACAGGTACGCCCACCCGAAAGCCAAGCCCGGTGTCGCTCCGGCCAATGAGGTGAGTAGGAGCCGCTTGATGTCGTACGGTAGCCGCCTCGTACCGGCCTCGGTGGCGACGTTGCGGGCGAATGCTCGGATGTCGGAGTCTCCGAGTAACTGGGTAGGTGTGACTCCTTCGGCAGCTGCTGCTTCTAGTTCCGCTCGTAGGTCGTTCGCCAGAGCCATCCGATCCCGCTCCGCGATGCCGGTGGATCGCCACTCGTGTTCTGCGATGGCAATGACGTCGTTCAAGTTCTGCATGTCTACCTCCTGGCGATTGACGCGGAGCCCTCCACGTCGGCAATCGTGGCGTTGATGGTTCCGGTGAACTTTGTCCACTGCTGCGTCCAAGCGGTCAGCTTGCCTTGGCCCTCTGGGGTGACTACGTACACCTTTCGGGGTGGACCGGTGGGACTGTCCTCGACCTCGTCGACGACGAATCCGAGCCGACGCATGCGGGTGAGCAGGGGGTAGACCGTGCCGTACCCGACCGTTCCCAGTCCAGCGGCGTTGAGTCTGCGCACCAACTCGTAGCCATGTGCCGGCTCCTTCGCCAGCAACGCGAGCATGCACATGTCGAGGGCGCCACGCAGCAGCTGAGTTTGGCGATCGGCCTCCGAACCCGCAGCCTCGTCGGAAGGTGTCATGCGTCGCATAATAGCACCGGTAGTAGGTGTGGCCGAATAGTTCAGGCGTGGCCGTCATGATGAGTGCCCGCCGAGGTGAGCTACCGGGACGGTCGTTGGCGCGGCATGCGGTCGCTGACGGCGATGACTCGTCGGAGTCGCTGGACGGCGGTCGCGCGGCGCTTGGATGCGTTGCTTGGGGACAGGTTCAGCTCTGCGGCGACCTGGCCGAGGGGTTCGCCATCGACGTAGGTACGTCGTACGAGTTCGGCGCTGGTGGGATCGATGCGGTACTCGGCCGACATCTGCGCCGACTGGGCAACGAACTCTTGTAGGCGGGCAACGACGGCGTCAACGCCTCGGGGGTCGGTGCCGGCTCCGTGCTTAACGTGGTGGGCGCTGATTTCGTCGTCACCGCCCACGGCAATCTCTCGGGGTTCTTCCTCGTCGATGCGGGCGATACGGGCTTGGTGCTCGGCTGCGGTCTCATTGTGGCGGCGGTTCCGCTGCTTCCGACGATGCTCGGTGCGTCCGCTGGCGTGGTCGTACGCGCCGCCGATGAGCCGGAAGAAGACGTTGGGCTGGTTAATGTCCAGCCGCCACCGGGTGTCGCCGGCCGCGGTGGTCACGGTGTCATGCATCCGATCAAGGAAGGCGTAGATCAGGGCGTACTGGGCTCTGACTTTGCGGTCGGCCGGGCCGTCTCCGTCATCGGGCACCCTGAGTCGGGCGGCGCGCGCGAGAAGTCCGGGAGCGCCAACGCCGAGTGCGTAGAGGTTCCAGTCCTCGCGGTTGTCGGGATCCTCGCGGACCTGGGTGATGATGTGGCGCCAGATCCGGTCGGCCGTGTCGGGGGTGTCCTTGGAGGCCACTAGATAACGGAGCAATTTGTCCGCGCGGGTAGGGCGGGTGTCGTCGGTGTCGGTGATCAAGTTTCTAGGCACGCCGACACGGCAGATCGAGATTGCTGCGGCCAGGACCCGGCCCACGGGCTCAGTCTTCAGGTTGGCGAGCGCGGCTACCGGATCGGGCTTCTCGTCGGTGTCGACGGCGGGTGGCGTGCGGTACGGGAGGCCGCCGAATACCGGGTAGCCCTGGGGGTGCCTCTTTCGCACTCGGTGTTCGGCCACGTGTTCGCGTCCTCCCAACGTCGCTCTCGGGCGGGACACGCCGGGCCGCCTGTTGGCGGTGGGGCAGTGTGCGACGTTGACTCCCTGGGCGGCCCCGGTGCGCTGCGGGGACCGCCGGGAGTCGCACGCGTGCGAGAGATCGCGCGGGTGTGCGTGGTGACGTGCGGCCCCCCGCTGCGAGCGCTCGTTGTCGCTCGGCTCCACAACCGACAGCCGGGCCGACTCCCCTTGCCGGCCTGACCTTGATCTCTTGAGCGTACGCGCGGGCGAAGAAGAATCTTCAAAATGCTTTGATGCTCCGTCGTGATCTTGGAATATTCAGCGCCTGAACGGTCCCCTTCAGTGGGTGAGGGCTCCCGCGCATATCTGACGGGGCGCTCGGGAAGGGGGATGACTATGGACTTCGGACATGCGCCGGCGGCGAATGTGACGTGGTGTGCTGGCGGGGTGTTCGCGGTGCTCAGCCTCGTTATTCGGGGGCAAGCCGGCTTGCCGGCGCGGCAGCACCTCAAAGCCGGACCGGTGGTGTAAGCGGCAGGTTCGGCGGCGCTGGTGTGTCACGGCCTGCGGGTCTATGGCTAGCGTTGGCCATGTCGCGCGCTTCGGCGGTGGTTCGGGCGTGTCGGTGGCGTCCTGGTGGCGGTGGTCGTTGCGATCCGCGCCCAGCTCGCCGACGCAGCGCGTCTCGGCTCGTGCCGTCTTCCGCAGGAATGGCTTCGGGGTGGCGTGTTTCCGTGGGCTGGGCTCACCGATTCGGGTCCTGACGCCTGGTCGCTGCGCTGCTTCGTCTCCGGTGTTCCGTGTGCTCTGTTTCCTCTGGGGCGGGGCGGGGGACCGGCCGAAGGCCGCAGCCCCCGACCCCGCCCGCCCCTCTCCTCTTCCCTCTCTCGCGGGACCGGCTTTGCCGATCCCGCTTCTTGACCAAGTAGGGAAACTCGTACGCACCTCGACTCTCCGGGGTGTTGACCTTGCTCGCCTTGCGTCCTGGTCGTCCTGGCCCTGACCGCCTGGGGCCTCGGTACGCGGGCGTCTGCGCCGGTCCCCGCTTGCCCGTCCGCTCGTGGCCCGCTGGCGGCGAGCTGTCTGGCTTCCGCTCGTCTGGTCGCGTCGGGCTAGGGGTCGCCCGCACCGGGCTACCGGGTGTGGTCGCTCCAGTCGGCTTGCGCCTGTCTCAACGCGTCGTCCATGCCTGCGGAGGCGTCTCGGCTTCGTCTGTCCTAAATGGAGGTTTGTCATGTCGCAGTGCGCCTGTGGCTCTCTCGTCGCGTCGATCCGGCTGTGCCTCGTGCTGCCGGCCGTGCGGAGTCGCGGCCCGCCCCGGTTGGCCTGGCTTCGCTGCCCCTGTCCCGACTACCACATGACCTGCACGACCTAGCCAACCTTTCTGTCTTTGGAGCTTGTTGTGAACAGCATTCCTGTTGATCTTTCCCGTTTGTCCGGCCTGCTGTGCGTGGCTGCGCCGGAACACAAAACTGACTTCGATGGCGTGACCCGTAAGGATCGTGACGGTAATGCCCTATGGGTAACGGGGGTTGCGGTGCGCCGGGCCGGTACCCGTAAGGCGTCGGTGATCGACGTTCAGACGTCCGCCGAGCCGGAAGGCGTGACGGAGGGCAGCCCGGTCGGCTTGACCGAGCTGGACGTGTCGCTGTGGGAGATCGAGGGCCGGCACGGCCTGTCCTACAAGGCCGCGTCCGTCTACCCGGTTCGTCCTCGCACTGAGGGTGGTGCCGGTCCGGCTCCGGTGCCGACTGCGCCTCAGCGTGAGCGTGGCGGTAAGGCGGCTTCCTCATGAGCGCCGCCGACCTGATTCACGGATGCGGCGACGACCGGCCCGGCGCGAGCGAGCTGGACGTAATCCGGCTCATGGCCTCCGGCGTCGCTGATCTGGCCGACGCGATCGAGTCCGCGCCTCCGGCCGAGCGGCCCCGCCTCGTCGCGGAGTTGGCCGGCTACCTCGGTGAGACGGCGGCGCGCTGCCGGTGGTTGGCGTCCGTCCTGGCGCACGGCCTGGACTTGGCCGGCACGTACGCCGACGAGTCCGACTACGCGACCGAGCATCCGATGATTCGAAGGGGGGCCGACTGATGCCGCAGGCATCGGCACCACCGCCGACGCCTGCGCCGTCTCCGTCGATGACCCCGTGGATTCCCGACTTCGCGCCGAGGATCCCCGGGCTCACGATGGAACGGCTCCAGGCGTGGCTACCGACGATCATCACCGTTGCCGTGGTCCTGGTGGCCGTCGTCGTCGTGCTGGTCGTGGCCTCGCGGCTGCTGCGCCGGGTTGCACCCCGGACGCATTGGTATCTGCTCGGGTTCCCGCTGCTGCGGCTGCGGATGCGCCACTCGTGGCGGCATCTGTGTCTCAACGCGGACTTGACCGGCACCGACCGGCCGACCACCGGGCAGCTCGGGCCGCTGTTGGTGAAGGGCAGGCCGATCATGCCGGTGCTGCCGCTGCTGACCCGTATCCGTCCTCGCTCGTTCGGGGCTACGGCGGTGATCCTGCTGCACCCTGGGCAGGTCCCGGAGCCGTTCGTCAACGCCGCTGAGGCAATGGCGCACGCCTGGCAGGTCCACGCGGTGCGGGTCGACGCGAGGCTACGCGGCCGAGTCCGACTGACCATCCTTACCGCCGACCCCCTCACCACACACAAAACGGAGGCGGCCTGGACGATCGAGCCGCCACCGAAGCCGGCCGCGGTGACCTCCCACCCCTGGGACGCGATCACCAAACCGGTTACTGCGGCGGTGGCGGTGCCTGCGGACCTGGCGGCCGAGGTGGGCCACCGGGAAGACGGACAGCGGTGGGTGATCGACCTTGCCACGTTCCCGCACTGGCTCATAACCGGGGCCACACAGTCAGGTAAGTCGACGCTTATCAACGCTGCGGTAGCCCGGTGGGCGTCGCGTCCAGTCGCGCTGGTCGGCATCGACTGCAAAGGCGGCATGGAGTTGGCCCCACACGCGCCCCGGCTCTCGGCCCTAGCTACTGACCGGGCGGAGGCGGCGGACATCCTGGCCGAACTCGTCGCGGAGACGCAACGGCGGATGCGGCTGTGCCGCCGGCACGGGACACGCAACATCTGGCAACTGCCCGAACCTGTGCGGCCGGTGCCGGTGATCGTGGTCGTCGACGAATTGGCCGAGCTGTACCTAGTCGCCTCACGGGCGGACAAGGACGAAGCGCTTCGGGCGACGACGCACCTTCTCCGCCTGGCGCAGCTCGGCGCGGCGTTGGGCGTGCACGTGATCGTGGCCGGGCAACGGGTCGGCTCCGACCTCGGCCCCGGCGTGACCGCGCTACGCGCCCAGCTCGCCGGGCGGATCTGCCTTCAGGTCAACGACCCGGAAACCGCCGACATGACGCTAGGCGACCTCTACCCCGATGCGGTCGAGGCGGCCCAACAGATCGACCCGGCGGTCAAGGGCGTTGCGGTCACCACCGCCGAGCACTCCGGGTGGATACGCGCCCGGTCGGTGCACCTGCCACCGGAACACCTGGCCGCCGTGATCGCCGGCACGGCACACCTGGCGCCGGTCCTGCCCGGCCTCACTCCACCGGAGTGAATCACCGGCCAATCCGAAGGGAGCAGCCATGCAACCACGACCAGCCTGCCCCGCCGTGCCACCACCCGGTGACGGCGGCCCACTGAGCGACCGGCCAACCAGCGTCGGCCACCTCGACCCAAGGAGCAGAGGACCACCATGCCCACTCCCGCCCTCGGCGGGCCTGATGCTGGCCTGTCGTTCACCGACCGCGAAATCCTGACCACCGCTACGCATCCCGACTTTCGAGCCTGGTTGGCGCGCATCCGCCACATCGGCGGTTGTCAACACCCGGTGCATCTCGTCGGCCACACCCTGACCGTGGACACCAGCACCGGCCGTCTCGTGCGTGTCTTCACCTCGGCGGAGCAGCCTCACGGACGGCTCACCATCGCCTGCGGGAACCGTCGCCAATCCCGCTGCGAACCCTGCGCCCGGCTGCACCAGGGCGACACCTATCAACTCGTCGTCTCGGGGCTCGCTGGCGGCAAGGGCGTCCCCGACACCGTACGGAGTCACCCGCGTGTGTTCGTCACGTTCACCGCGCCCAGCTTCGGCCCCGTCCACCGTCACAAGGCCGACGGCCCTTGCCGACCGCCCCGCCGCCGTCGTGGCCTCGTCTGTACCCACGGTCGGCCCCTGTGGTGCCTCGACCGGCACCCATCGGACGACCCGCTCACCGGGTCACCGATCTGCGGCGACTGCTACGACTACCCGGCCGCCGTGCTGTGGAACGCCCACACCCGCGACCTGTGGCAACGCCTGCACCGCAACCTCTACGAAGCCCTCGCCACCACACGCGGGATCTCCCGCACCGCCGCCCGCAACACCGTCCGCGTCGGCTACGCCAAAGTCGCCGAGTACCAACGGCGGGGCTCCGTCCACTTCCACGCCGTCATGCGCTTCGACGGCCCCACCATCGACACCCCACCCCCGGCCTGGGCAACCCTGGCACTGCTGGTCCAAACCATCCGAACCGCAACCCGCCGCGTCCATCTGGCAGTGCCCGACCTGGACACCATCCTGCGCTTCGGCACGCAGCTCGACATCCGGCCCATCCTTCCCGGCAACGGCAGCGACGGCGATCTCAACGAACGCGCCGTGGCCTCCTACATCGCCAAGTACGTCACCAAGCCTGATGTCGCCGGCATCACCGTGGACCGGCCCATCCGCGACGCCATCACCATCGCAGTCCTGCCCGTGACCGACCACGCCCGCGCCCTCATCCGCACCTGTTGGACCCTCGGCGGTCGACCAGAAAACAAGGCACTGAACCTGCGGCGCTGGGCACACCAACTCGGCTACCGAGGCCACATCGCCAGCAAAAGCCGCGCCTACTCCACCACCTACACCGCACTCCGCGCCGCCCGGGAAGAACACCGCCGCGACCAAGCCGACGAGCTAGTACCCGACGACCCGGACGCCATCACCGACAAGCAATGGACCTACACCGGCAACGGCCACACCGCCGGCCAAGCTATGTTCGCCGACGCCATCGCCGACGACCTCCGGACCGCCCGAGAAGCGGGACGCGATGGGGGCTCGGGGGGTGAGCGTGAGGGGCAATGAAACATTCTCGTGCGTACAACGCTGCCTGGTGGCCGTATGTTGGCTTTGCTGTGCGGCCGGGGCGCGGTCTGAAACATCGGGTCAGCGGGTTGCGCACTAAGCGCCGTTACCGTCCTTGGGCTTGAAAGCCAAGGGCCACGACAACCAATAGCACACCTACCAAGACGCCCAACAAAAAGCGGCCTCGCTTGGGCTGGGGGGCGACGCGACTAGCTGCCATAGCGAGATTTTCGGATGCGCCAAGAATGTTCGAAATGCTGCCGTCAAAGTTCCCGTATTCGAGCACGACGCCAGACAACGCAGTAATCTCTTGGGCGGCGGTACGCATCTCGGCAGTGATCCCGCGCATCTCACTGGCAATCTCCTGGAGCTTATGCGGGAGATTTTCGAGATCTGCGGCAGCTCCAGAGACGGTTGAGGCAACTTCCATATTTATGTTCCGCGATGAGGCCATGAGCATATCGGCTACGTCGAAGTTGATGCTACGGCTGGCTGCCCAAAGGGCCTCCGCAACGTCAGCATTGATGTTATGCGCCGCCGCACTCAGTGCCATGGCTGTGTCAGGCGATATCACGCCGTCTCGCAGCGCCCGCGTTAGCAGCACGCCGAGTTTGGGCGCGTCGTGCGAAATCTTGTCCAACACGGCTTTTGTCTTGCTGTCCACCATCTCGATACGGCCATAATTGTGGCCATTGACGATGGAGCCCGAACCGGACACAGTCTGGCTCGACGGCGTCTCCCACTCCTGGTTGGAAGCGACCATCAGAGCACCGTGCCGGAGGCGGGACTGATGCTCCCATAGTTGTTTCCATTGATAATGTTACCCGAACCCGAATTGCTTTGTCTCTGGATAACGTACCGTTGAGAGTTGCGCTGTGGCAGCATTCTTGCAATTTCGTGGGTAAGGCCAGGATCAGCCGTCATCGCTTTACGAATCTGCAATTGCAGGGCGACTGCGCTTCCCTCTTCTCCTGCTGCAATGTCGGTCACAGCCCCCTCGATTACCTGTCGGGACTGCTCTCTGCGTAGGAGTCGGTTTAGCACTTGGTGGCCGATGCTAACTGTAACGTCCGAAGCCCCGTCGATCACAGCGTTGCGTACCTTGTCTAAAGTGCTGATGCCATAAGCTGCTACGGCAGCGGTCACGTAAGGCATCGCGGAAGCGGCGGTCTCTGCAACATCGACATCCATCCAGCATGGATACAGCAAATTGCCGTGCATGAGAAGCAGCCATGCGACCGCAGTTTGTCGATTGTCGGATTCCCGACCGCTTGAAGAGCTGGCACTCGCAGGTTCTCGCCTGATGTCACCGGCCATCACCGTGGGCCGGCCCATCCGCGACACGTTCACCATCTCGGTGCTCCTGTCTCGCCGGCCAGGCAATGTTCGCCGACGCCATCGCCGATGACCTCCAAGCCGCCCGCGATGCCATCCACAACGACGCCCAAATGAGCGTCGACACCCTTCAGGAGACACACGATGAGCACCAATGACCACCTTTGGACCATCGAAGCCGTTCGTGCACTCGGATTGACGACAGACGTGGAGACCGCCGGAGCGATCCTCGGTATCGGACGCAGCAAGGCGTACGCGCTCGCCAAGCGCGGGAAATTTCCCGTGCGGGTGCTCCGCGTCGGACGTAACTACGTCGTGCCGGTGCCGGCGATCTTGGAACTACTCGGAGTCGCTGCCGTCACTTGACGGCGCTGCCCACTGCGGGACGTGCCGTCCGGATAGCACGTCATCGACCAGCAGCGCGACGATGCCGGCGGGGGACAGGTCGGGGCGCATCCGGACGAGGGTGTCTACCTCGCTGCGGGAAAGTCTGATCTTTACCTGCTGATCGCGCTTCTCCTCGCCGGGAAGCGCCGGCAGTCCTTGAGCAGCCTCAACCACCCGGCGTCGTCGCATAGCTGGCCTTCCATCAACCATCATTAGAAGTGGTACCTTAATAGGTACCACTTCCCTCGCACTCCAAGGAGGAATCTTGCGAGGCTCAGTATTTCGTCGGTGTGCCTGCCGAGATCCAGAGACAGGCAAGCAGTACGGGCAATCCTGCCCGAAGATCAACCAGCGTCGGCACGGCACCTGGGGTTTACGGCAGGAGCTACCGCCAAGCACTGGCGGCGAACGCCGCACGTTCCGCCGCTCCGGCTACTCCTCCTCGATGAAGGCGCAAACGGACCTGGACACGCTGCGTTCTCTCCTGGCTGTGCCCGACGTTGACGACCTGGAAGGCCGTCAACGTATGGGGGATCTGTTGGAGCAGGCAGCGGCCAGGCGTGAGCCGTTGCCCGATCTGGAGGAGACGCGCCGCAAGTTCAAGAGCGGCCATTCCTTGACTGTTCGAATCACGGTCGGTGATTGGCTCGACACCTGGCTTGCTGGTCGGAAGATCCGTCGTAGCACGATCGACCGCTACGGGCGTGACATTCGACTGCACCTCAAGCCGGCCATTGGTGCCGTCCGGCTCGATCGGCTGCGCGTGTCACACCTCACGGAGATGTTCAACGCGATCGTTGAACGAAACATCGAGATCGAGGAGGCCAACGCCCTACGTCGGGCGGCGATCGAGGAGTTGAAACCCCTCAGAGGGCGCGAGCGTCGCCGCTTCGCGCGCAACGCTATCGCTGGGATGCCAGCATTCCGCCGCTCGGTCGGCCCGACTACCCGGAAACACATCCGCGCGACGCTCCGGGCGGCTCTCAACGACGCGATCGGGCAAGAACTGATCACGTTCAATCCGGCCGCTCATGTTGAACTCGATCCGGTCCGACGGCCTCGGGCTCGGCTGTGGACGAAAGAGCGCGTTGAGCAGTGGAAGATCACTGGTGAGCGACCGTCCCCCGTCATGGTCTGGACCCCTGCCCAGACCGGGGCGTTCCTTGACGCGATCATGAAGGACGAGCTGTACGCCCTCTTCCACCTGATCGCCTATCGAGGGCTGCGCCGGGGTGAGGCATGCGGTCTGCGGCCCGAAGACCTGGATCTCAAGGGTCGGTCGCTCACCGTGGCTACTCAACTCGTGGACATCTGTGGGGAGATCGAGGAGAGCGAGCCCAAAAGTGAGGCGGGCAACCGGGTTGTCGCGCTCGACGTCGACACCGTTGGTGTCATCAAGCGGGACATCAAGCGGCAGCGGAAAGCCCGCGAGGAAGCTGGTTCGACCTGGGTCGACAGCGGCCGTCTCTTCACCCGGCCTGACGGGCAGTGGGTCGAGCCGACGTGGCTGTCTGACTACTTCGACCGGCTGGTGAGGCGAGTCGGTCTTCCTCCGATCCGCCTGCATGACCTGCGTCATGGTGCGGCCACGATGGCGCTGAGGGCTGGTGCCGACAAGAAGGTGGTTCAGGAGTTGCTAGGCCACTCGTCCTACTCGCTGACGGCGGACACTTACACGTCCGTCCTGCCGGAACTTGCCATGGAAGCCGCCGAGGCCACGGCACGTCTCGTGCCTCGGCGGTCCACCAAGGGCACCGCCGGGCTCACCTCGGGCTCACACGGGGACAAGAAATCGAAGAGTAGCAATAAGAAAGATCGCAAGAAGGGCAAGAAGCAGCAGGTCAAGCCTGCTTCTTGATGGTGCGCCCGGTAGGGTTCGAACCTACGACCTTGGGATTAGAAGTCCCCTGCTCTATCCGCTGAGCTACGGGCGCGCGGCGTGGATGTCGCGCCAGAAGGGTACCGCCAACCCACCGCGCGTCGGGCCAACGGGTGGCCGCGTCCACATTGCCGAGCAGGGTCTCACGGGGGCGGGGCGGCGGGCATCCGGGTTCCCGCTGGCCGGCCGGGCGCCGGACCGTACCCTCGGCTGGTGCTGCTGGATCCGGACGCCGAGAGCGGCGTCGCCTACGAGCTGTGCCAGGTCGTCGGCCGTGCCATTCTTCCGTACCGTACGTCGGCGGGCTTCGGCACCGCGTTCTTCTTCCGCAGCGGCGACGACCCGGTGGGGGAGGCGCTGGTGACGGCTGTCGACCTGGTCGGTTTCGGGGACGGTGAGCTGGGCCTGCGGGGGAGCGTCACCGAGCCGGACGGGGTCGCCCCCGACGCGCTCTCCGACGCAGAGATAGTGCCCGCTTGGTCCCGCTACCCGGGCGACGGGGTGGCGGTGTTGCCGACCGCCGGGCTGCACCGGTCCGCCGGCGACGGCGGCTGGCGGTGGCGGGTGCAGCCGGTGCCGGCCGCGATCGCCGCCGGGCCCGAGGTCGTCGCGCGCCTCGGCGTCGACGCCAGTTCCGCCTTCGTGCTGGCCCATGGGGTACGCGAGGACGGGTCGCGCCCGCTGGAGGTCGCGATCGAACGGGTGGTCCGTGACGGGGACGACGTGCGGATCACCGACGAGCTGCCACCGGGGTACGTCGGTGCGCCCGTCTTCGTCGTGCAGGTCGACGACACCGGTGAGGTGTCGCTGTACTGCCTGGGCCTGGTCCTGCCCGGCGTCGACGGTCACCGGGTGGCGACCTTCGACCGGATCGGCGCGGTCCTGCCGGCTACGCCCGGCGACGCCTGAGCCGGCCGCTCAGCCGTTGGGCGTCGCCAGACCCGCCGGGTCGTCCGTCGGCTGCCGGCTTGCCGGGACGGGAGTCCCACCGGTGTCGGCCGATGCGGTCGGGCCGGCCGCCAGGAACGCCTCGGCCCAGCGGCCCACCTCGTCGAACACCTTCTTCCGTACGACCGGGCCGGAGAGCGTGAGGTCGTGCAGCCCGCCGTCGAAGCGGGCCAGGGTGACGTGGCGGCCGAGGCGGGGCGCGTAGCGGACCATGTGCTCGACGTCCAGCACGGCGTCGGCGAGGGTCGCGTTGTCGTGCCACTTCGTGCCCCGGAACGAGCGGGTCGAGCAGGCCAGCAGCACCGGCACCTGGATGTCCAGCCCGGCGCGCAGCCGGCGTTGACCGGTCCGGATCGCGTTCAGCCAGCCGGCCCGCACGGGGAACCCGGCCAGCGGCTTCCATGCCAGGTCGTAGGTCCACTCGCCGCGGTGGTCGGCGTGCAGGCTCTCGCCGTACACCGTGCCCAGTCCGAACGGCAGGATGCGGTGCGGCGCCCTGCGGCCCAGGCGGGAGACGGCGGCCGCGAGGGGTCGGCGCACCGCCCAGGGGGCGTTGATGTCGAAGAAGGGGCTGTTGAGGACCAGGCCGTCGACGGTGCCGGAGTCGCGGCGGGCGTCCGCCCAGAGCGAGATGATCAGGCCGCCGGTGGAGTGGCCCATCGCCAGCAGGGTGTCGTGCCCGTCGTCGGAGCGGATGATCTCGGCGGCGGCGTCCAGCTCCGGGAAGTAGTCGCTGATGTCGCGGCAGAAGTTCGGGGTCTGGCCGGGGAGCAGACTGCGACCGTATTTGCGCAGGTCGAGGGCGTAGAAATCCCAGCCCCGTTCGGCGAAGAAGTCGGCCAGGTGGGTCTGGAAGAAGTAGTCGACGAAGCCGTGCACGTAGAGCACGGCCCGTCCGGTGGGGCGCTCGGCCCGCCGCCGGACCAGGGTCGCGACGACAGGCCCCTCGTCGTCGGTGCCCAGGTCGATCGTCTGCCGCTCGTACGGCGGCCCCAACACGTCCGGTTCCACGAAGGCGACGCTACGCCGCCGAGCTACCCGGCGGTAGCCCCGCCCCGGTCCCCGCCCATCCCCCCGCGATCTTGCAGTCCCTGTCGTGACGAAAGCCCAGTCCGAACTGCAAGATCGCGGGGGTTGGCGGCGTGGGTCAGGCCGTTTCCGCGTCGGCGCGGGGCTCGTCGCCGTCGACCTCAGCCTGCGGCGGCGGGACCTCGCGCAGGTGCTTGTTGTGCCGGGGCTCCTGACGGGTCTTCGCGTCGTTGAGCTTGCGGCGCAGGTCGTCGCGGACGTCGTTGAGGGCGGCGTGCAGATCCTCCTCGGCGGAGGTCGTGACGATCTTCTGCCGGCCGGCGATCCAGCACTCCAGGGTGACCTTCTGCCCCCGGGCCTCGCGGTCCTTCACCGACACCTCAAGCTCGGTGGCGTCGGCGTGGAAACCGGCCAGCCGGGCGTCGAGGGTGGCGAACTGCTCGGCGATCCAGTTGCGGTCGCCCTGCGAGAACCCGGCACCCACCCGCAGGCACTCAGCCACGGTGGCCGGGTTCGCCACGGCGCTCATCGCTGCGCCTCGGTAGCGGGTGCGGAGCCGATGGTGGTGATCATCATGGCGCTGACCTCTCGTCGACGTGGAGCTGTCGGTGGTGCGTTGATCATGTCCTTACCCAGTTGGGTCCGCCCCGGAAACCGTCGACGGCGCGTCGGCCCTACCACACCGGGGCGTGATCAGGGCGTTGTCCACAGGTAGCCCCGTCGTCCACAGGTCTGGAGATCGTGCTGGTCACGCCGACCGTCAAAGCCCAGGCTCGGTGGCGAGTCGACTCGCGCTGGCAGGCCCCCGATCCCCCTGGAGGGACGATGTTCGACACGTACGTCACGATCGTCGGCAATGTGCTGACCACGCCCGAGTGGCGCCGTACCACCCAGAGCAACACCCTGGTGGCCAACTTCAAGGTCGCCTCCACCGCCCGCCGCCTCGACCGCGACAGCGGTCGCTGGGTCGACGGCAACTCCCTTCGCGTACGCGTCAACTGCTGGCGCAAGCTCGCCGAGGGTGTGGCCGCCTCCGTGATGGTCGGCGACCCGGTGGTGGTCTGCGGCCGGCTCTACACCCGCGACTGGACCGACGACGCCGGCAACCACCGCACGCTCTACGAGTTGGAGGCGGTCGCCGTCGGCCACGACCTGTCCCGTGGTCGAGCCCGTTTCCTGCGTAACCGCCCGAGCATGACCACCAGCACCGTCGAGGACGCGGAGACCGAGAGCCGCGTGCACGGAGAGTCCACCGAGCCGGTGCCCGCTGGCCAGGCCCCCGTGCTCCCCGACGACCGGCCGCTGGACGACGACTTCGAGCTGTCCGACTTCGGGGCCTCCCGTACCGGCCGGGCCGGTGCCGACGGGGCCGACGGCGGCTCGTTCGGCGGTGAAGGGTCCGACGGCGGCTCGTTCGAGGGCGGCTCGTTCGGCGGTGGTTCGTTCGAGGGCGGGTCGTTCGGCGGTGGATCGTTCGGCGGTGACGGCCCGGAAGGGCGGGCCGCAGACCCGGCCGGGCTCGACGATGACGAGTTGGCCGCCCCGCCCGACGAGCCGACCGACGACTCGGACGACGAGCTGACCCCGGTGCCGGACGAGGACGGGCCGCAGGCCGCACCGACCGGTCGGCGGCGACGCGGCCGGGTTCCGCAGCCAGCGTGACCGATCGGTGCGGTTGACGTCGCTCCGGGCGGCGGCCCGGTTGGCTGACGTCGCTCCGGGCGGTCGGTTGGCTGACGCCGCTCCGAGCGGCGAGGTCGGTTGACTGAGGGTCGCTCCGGGCGGCGGGCTGGGCGGGCTGACATCGGTGGCGGTGCTCCGGCTCTGCGGCACGACGGGGGCGGGGTGGCGACGCGGCCGGCGTCGTCACCCCGCGTGACGCCGTCCAGCCGCCGTCCAGCCCGCCGTGTGCCGGTCGACAGGCAGCGGCCGGGCCGGCGGCACGCGCGGCGGCACCGGCTGGCGCGCCGGAGACTCGTCTAGGCTGGCCGGCCGGAGGTGGTGCGCGTGCGACGGACAGCGCCGGTGGCGAACGCGGTGGGTCTGCTGGCCGGGTACGCGCTCGACAGGCTCGTCGGCGACCCGCGCCGGTGGCATCCGGTGGCCGGGTTCGGGCAGGTCGCCGGCGCGCTGGAGCGCCGCCTCTACCGGCCGGACCGGACGGCGGGGACGGCGTTCACCGCGCTGGCCGTGGGCGGACCGGTGGTGCTCGGGGCCGTCGCCGCGGCAGCCACCCGGCACCGGCCGGTGAGCCGGGCGGTGCTCATGGCGGCTGGCACCTGGACTGTGCTGGGCGGTCGCACGTTGCGGCACGAGGCGACGGTCATGGGTCGTACGCTGCGTGACGGCGATCTGCCCGCCGCGCGGCTGCGCCTCGGTCACCTCTGCGGCCGCGACCCGTCGACGCTCGACGAGCCGGAGTTGGCGCGCGCCACCGTCGAGTCGGTCGCCGAGAACACCTCCGACGCGGTCGTCGCCCCCCTGTTCTGGGGTGCGGTCGCTGGCCTACCCGGTCTGCTGGGTTACCGGGCGGCCAACACCCTCGACGCGATGGTCGGGCACCGGTCGGCGCGTTACGCACGCTTCGGCACTCCGGCCGCTCGGCTGGACGACGTGCTCAACCTGGCACCGTCCCGGCTCACCGGGCTGCTCACGGTCGCCGTCGCGCCGGTGGCGAACGGCGACCGCGAGCGGGCCTGGCGGGTGTGGCGGCGTGACCGCAACGACCACCCCAGCCCCAACGCCGGGCAGTGCGAGGCGGCGATGGCCGGCGCGCTCGGTGTTCGTCTCGGCGGTCGCAACGTCTACTTCAGCCGCGCGGAGGTGCGTCCCTATCTCGGCGACGGCCCCCGTCCGGAGGCACGGCACCTGAAGCGGGCCGCCAAGATCTCGGGGGCGGTCGGTCTGGCCGCGCTGGGCCTGGCCGCCGCCTACCCGGTGACCGTCGGCCCCCTGGTCAACGCCGTGATCCGCCGTGGGCTCGGTGCCGTCGGGCGGGGGAGCGGGCGGTGAGCGGTGGGCTGCTCGTGGCCGGCACGACGTCCGACGCCGGAAAGAGCGTCCTCACAGCCGGCATCTGCCGTTGGCTGCACCGCCGGGGCGTACGGGTGGCGCCGTTCAAGGCGCAGAACATGTCGAACAACTCGGCGGTCGTCGTCGGGCCGGACGGGCGGGGCGGCGAGATCGGGCGCGCGCAGGCCATGCAGGCGGCCGCCTGCGGGATCGCCCCCGACCTGCGGTTCAACCCGGTGCTGCTCAAGCCGGGCAGTGACCTCGCCAGTCAGGTCGTGCTGCTCGGCGAGGCGGTCGACACGATGACGGCCGGCACGTTCCGGCAGTTGCGCCCCCGGCTCGCCGAGACCGCGTACGCGGCGTTGGCCGAGCTGCGCGCCACGTACGACGTGGTCATCTGCGAGGGCGCCGGCAGTCCCGCGGAGATCAACCTGCGGGCCGGTGACTACGTCAACATGGGGCTGGCCCGGCACGCCAACCTGCCCACCATCGTGGTCGGCGACATCGACCGGGGCGGCGTCTTCGCTTCGATGTTCGGCACGGTGGCGCTGCTCGACCCCGAAGACCAGGCGCTGATCGCCGGATTCGTGATCAACAAGTTCCGTGGGGACCTCGGCCTGCTCCAACCCGGGCTGGACATGCTGCGCCACGTCACCGGCCGCCCCACGTACGGGGTGGTGCCGTGGGCGCTCGACCTGTGGCTCGACGCGGAGGACTCGCTCGCCTACGGGCGGGTCCTCGGCCGGCCGGCCGCCCCGTGCGGCACGCAGTGGCTGGACGTGGCCGTCGTCCGGCTGCCCCGGATCAGCAACGCCACCGACGTGGAGGCGCTTGCCACCGAGCCGGGTGTCCGCGTACGCCTCACCGTCGAACCAGCCGACCTGGCCGCCGCCGACCTCGTCGTCCTGCCCGGCTCCAAGTCCACCGTGGCCGACCTCGCCTGGCTGCGCGAGACCGGCCTGGCCGACGCGGTCGCCGCGCACGTGGCCGCCGGTAAGCCTCTGCTCGGCCTGTGCGGCGGCTTCCAGATGCTCGGCCGCGCCATCCACGACCCGGTGGAGAGCCGGCAGGGCAGCGTGCCGGGGCTCGGAATGCTGCCCATCGAGATCACCTTCGATCCGCGCAAGACCGTCCGGCAGTCGGTGGGCACCGCCCACGGTGGCGTCCCGGTGCGCGGCTACGAGATCCACCACGGGTACGTCTCGCGGGCCGATCCCACCCTGACCCCGTTGCTGACCGGCGCCGACGGCGTCGGTGAAGGAGCCGTGCTCGGGCCGGTGCACGGCACGCACTGGCACGGGGCGTTCGAGTCCGACGCGTTCCGCCGCTGGTTCCTCACCGAGGTGGCCCGGCTGGCCCGACGCACCGGGTTCCAGGTCGCGCCGGACACGAGTTTCGCCGCGGCCCGGGAACGCTCACTCGACCTGCTCGGCGACCTGGTCGAGGAGCACCTCGACACCGACGCCCTCTGGCGCCTCGTCGAGTCCGGCCCCCCACCGGGCCTCCCGTTCATCCCGCCCGGCGCTCCACCCTCATCCGCCGTCGACCGTGACGTGGTGGTGCCCGACAAACGCCGCCAGGCACCCACTACAACTCGACGATCGACGGGGTGTGGGTCAGGGGCGGATGTCGGCGGGGCGGTCGGTGGTGGGTAGGCCCGCGGCCAGCCAGGCGTCGACGCCGCCGATCATGTCGGTGGCCCGGCGCAGGCCGAGGGTCTGGAGGCTGGCGGCGGCCAGGCTGGAGCTGTAGCCCTGCCGGCACACCAGCACGATCTCCCGGTCGTAGCCGGTGGCCTCGGGGATGCGCCAGGCGCTGGCCGGGTCGAGGCGCCACTCCAGCACGGTCCGGTCGATGACGACCGCTCCGGGCAGGTCGCCCTGTTCGCGGCGCTGCGTCTCGGTGCGGGTGTCGACCAGCAGGGCCCCGCCCCGGACCGCCTCGACGGTCTGTTGCGGAGTCAGTCGGTGCAGCCCGGCTCGGGCCTGTTCGAGCAGGGCGTCGATACCGGGGCTCATCACGTCTCGGAGCACCACCCGATGATGCCGATCGGGACGCCACCCCGGACGGCGAACGGGCCGGCCGTCACCCGCCGCCGCCCCAATTCCCCCGGACGTGACGGGCGGCCGACCAGGACTGTCAACCGGACGTGTCACGGCGGGCCGGGCCGACGCCGGAGCGACATGTCGGTACGCCGTCAGCAGGGACACCGCCAGCTCGGCGATCTGGAGTAGATCACCTGGCCGCGGGTGGCGACGGCATACTTCGACCGTGGACGAACCCGCCAGGCGCCGGCCGCTCACCGGAGACGCCGACCATCCCGCCCAGCGGCGGCCGGAACCGGCGAGGCCCCGCTGACCCGCCGAGGCGAGGACGCGCTGACCCGTCCGGACGAGCACACCGCGGGAGTCGCCGACGGGTCGGAGCTGGACGAGCTGACCACCGGCGGCGGGACCGGGCGGCTGCCCGTGGCAGTCGTCGAGGCGTACGCCGATTTGGCGCGTCGGGTGCTCGCGGGCCCGGCGCGGTTGGGGCGGACCCGGCTGGTGGCGGTGGACGGGCCGAGCGGCGCGGGCAAGAGCCGGTTCGCCGCGCGCCTCGCGGAGGCCCTGGCGGCGCTGCCCGGCGGGCGACCTGAGGTGGTGCACACCGACGACCTGCTCGACGGTTGGGGCGATCAGCTCACCTTCTGGTCCCGGCTGGACGAGGGGGTGCTGTCCCCGCTGCGGGAGGGTCGGGCCGGTGCCTACCGTCGCTACAGCTGGGTGCGGAGGGGCTTCCTGCCCCGGCCGGTGTCGGTGCCGGTGACGCCGGTGCTGGTGCTGGAGGGTGTCAGTGCCGCCCGCGCGGTCGTCCGGCCGGAGGTGACGCTTGCGGTGTTCGTGACGGCGCCCGCGTCGTTGCGGCTGGCGCGGGCGGTCGAGCGGGACGGCCCGGAGATCCTGCCCGAGTTGCGCCGGTGGCACGTCGGGGAGCGGGCGCACTTCGCCGCCGACGACACCGCCGCCCGAACCGACCTGGTGGTCGACGGGGCGCCGACGCTGCCGCTGGACGGGGACCGGTACTACGTGCGGGTCCGCTGAGCGGGCATGGACGTGGGTCACCGGCTGGGGCACGATCCGAGGAGTCACGGCGAACGGGGAGCCCACCATGACGGCAGCGGACGCGCCAGCGCGGCGTCGGATCACCCTCACCGGCATCAGTTCACGGGCCTGGGAGCATCCGGCCGACCGGGGTGCCCTCGTCGCGTTGCGTGAGCTGCGCGGGTTCGACGACGTGGTGCGCGCGTTCTTCGGGATGTGGAACGAGCGGGGTTTCCGGTTGTCCGTGCTGGCGTCCGGCATCCGGGTCGACCACCGGCAGTATCCGGCGGTGTGGCAGCGCTACACCGAGGCGGCGGCCGCGCTCGACGTGGCGGAGCTGCCCGAGGTGTACGTGACGCAGTCGCCGTGGCTGGGCGCCGAGGCGGTCGGGCTGGACCGGCCGTTCATCGTGGTGAACTCCGCCTGTGTGCAGCAGCTCGACGAGGACGAGCTGCGCTGCCTGCTCGGCCACGAGTTGGGGCACGTGGGCAGTGGGCACGCCGTCTACAAGACCATGCTCATGATCCTCACCAGGTGGGCGGCGAACCTGAGTTGGCTGCCGGTGGGCGCGTTCGCGCTGCGGGCGATCATCGCGGCGATGCTGGAGTGGTGGCGCAAGGCGGAACTCTCCGCCGACCGGGCCGGTCTGCTCGCCGGGCAGGACCCGGCCGCCGCGCTGCGGCTGCTGATGAAACTCGCCGGTGGCGGTGACCTGTCCCAGATCGACACGACCGCGTTCCTGGAGCAGGCGGCCGAGTACGCCGGTGGCGGCGACCTGCGCGACAGCCTGCACAAGATCCGGATGACGGCGTGGAGCACCCACCCGGCGCCTGTGGCGCGGGCGGCGCAGCTGCGGCAGTGGATCGACTCCGGGGCGTACGGGCGGGTGCTGTCCGGGGACTATCCGCGCCGCGAGGACGACTCCTCGACGAGCGTCTCGGAGGAGATCAAGGCCGCCGCCGAGTCGTACCGGGATGAGTTCAGCAGGTCCACCGACCCGCTCGTCGGTCTGCTGCGCCGCCTCGGCGACGGTGCCAGTGACGTCGGCGAGTGGGTGGGTGGCACCGCCGGCCGGGCACGTTCCTGGATGGATGCCGCCACCGAGGCCGCCGCCCGTGCGCAGCGCGCCGGCCGGACCGCCCCCGGCGCGCGGACGGGTACCGGCCCGGCGGGCGGCGACGGTACCGGCTCCGCCGACACGCCCCGGTAAGGCCGGCATACGATTCCGGTCATGACCTCACCGATCATGTCCGAGTCCGAGGTGCGGGCCGCCGTCGAGCGGGAGATGCCCGGCGTACGGGCCGACCTGGAACGACTCGTCCGCATCCCCGGCATCGCCTTCGAGGGCTTCGACCACTCGCACGTGGAACGGTCCGCCGAGGCGGTCGCCGAACTGCTGCGCGGCTGCGGCCTGGACGTCCAGATCGCGCGGTCCGGCGGCCAGCCCGCCGTGATCGGGCGTCGGGCCGCCCCGCCCGGTGCGCCCACCGTGCTGCTCTACGCCCACCACGACGTGCAGCCGGTCGGTGACCGGTCGCTGTGGGAGTCCGACCCGTTCGAGCCGGTGGAGCGGGACGGCCGGCTGTACGCCCGGGGCGCGGCCGACGACAAGGCCGGCATCATGGCGCACATCGCGGCGCTGCGGGCGTACGGGGATGCGCTGCCGGTCGGTGTGGTGCTCTTCATCGAGGGTGAGGAGGAGTACGGCTCGGACTCGCTGGAGCGGCTGCTCGCCGAGCACCGCGACGAGATCGCCTCGGATGTCATCGTGATCGCCGACTCCGGCAACTGGGACATCGGCGTACCGGCGCTGACCACCTCGCTGCGCGGCATCGTGAACTGCTTCGTCGAGGTGCGCACGCTGGACCACGCCGTGCACAGCGGCATGTTCGGCGGCGCCGTGCCGGACGCGCTCACCGCGCTGGTCCGGCTGCTGGCGACGCTGCACGACGACGCCGGTGACGTGGCCGTGGACGGGTTGGTCGGCCGGGAGGGCGCCACCGTCGACTACCCGGAGGACCGGTTCCGGGCCGAGGCGGGGCTGGCCGACGGTGTGCAGTTCATCGGCACCGGCCGGATCACCGACCGGCTGTGGACCAAGCCGGCGCTGGCCATCCTCGGTGTCGACGCGCCGTCCACCGGCGAGGCGCCGAACGCCCTGGTCCCGGCCGCGAAGGCGAAGCTCAGCATCCGGCTCGCCCCGGGCGACGACCCCAAGCGGGCGTACGCGGCGGTGCGCGCACACCTGGAGCGGCACGCGCCGTGGGGCGCGCAGGTGACTGTCAGCTTCGAGCACGACGGCGACGCGTGTGTGATCGACGCGTCCGGGCCGATGTTCGACGCCGCCCGCTCGGCGTTCCGTGCGGCGTGGGACGGCACCGACCCGGTGGACATCGGGGTAGGCGGCTCGATCCCGTTCATCGCCACGTTCCAGGAGATGTTCCCGAAGGCGGCGATCCTGGTGACGGGTGTGGAGGATCCGCACGCCCGCGCGCACGGGCCGAACGAGAGCCTGCACCTGGGGGAGTTCGCCCGGGTCTGTCTCGCCGAGGCGCTGCTGCTGGGCAGGGTGGCCGCAGCCGCCGCCTGAGAACGGCGAGTTCGCGTCTGATCTGCCTGTTTGCGGCGTGTCGCCGCTGGGATTGCTATAGGCTTTCGAACATGAGTACGAACGAGGTGATGGCCCGGTTGGGGGCCGCCGTCAGCGCGCTGGGGGACGTCGACGTCTCCGCGTGGTCCGAGGACACGCTCAACGAACAGCTCGGTGATCTCTCCGCCGCCCTGGTCGCCCTCGACTCGGTGCTCGCCCGGGTCGCGGGCGAGGTCCGCGCGCGGGGGCTGCGCATCGAGGAGCCCGTCTCCGCCTGATCCCGCCGCCTCCCGTGAGGGGGCGGCGCCCACGCCGACACCGCCCGGGCACGGCAATGCCCGGGCGGTGTCGGAGGCGACTGGCAGGATGGGCGTCGTGCGGTTCCTCGATCTGGCAGCCACCTCCGCCGCCGTCACCGCCACCAGCGGCCGTCGGGCCAAGGTGGAGCTGCTGGCGGACGCGCTGCGCCGGCTCGACCCGGCCGAGGTAGAGCCTGGTGCCGGCTACCTCGCCGGCGAGCTACGCCAGCGGCAGACCGGGGTGGGCTACGCGAGTCTGCGTGACCTGCCACCGCCGGCTGCCGAGGCGACGTTGACGGTGGCCGCCGTCGACGCGGCCATGGAGCAGCTCGCCGCGGTGCGGGGCGCCGGTTCACAGGGTCGGCGGCGGGCACTGCTCGGTGCCCTCTACGCGGCGGCGACCGCCGACGAGCAGCGCCTGCTCACGGCGTTGTTCGGTGGCGAGCTGCGGCAGGGTGCCCAGGCCGGGCTGCTCGCCGACGCGGTGGCCCGCGCCGCCGACGTGCCGGTGGCGATGGTGCGTCGTGCTCTGCTGCTCGCCGGTGACCTGCGGGCGGTGGCGGTGGCCGCGCTCTCCGGTGGCGCCGCCGAGCTGGCCGGGTTCGGTCTTCGGGTCGGTCGGCCGCTGGCGCCGATGCTCGCGCAGAGCGCCCCCTCGGTCGATGAGGCGCTCGCCGCGACGGGCACGCCCGCGATGGTCGACGTGAAGCTCGACGGCATCCGCATCCAGGTGCACCGGTCCGGTGCCGACATCGCCGTGTTCACCCGCAGCCTCGACGAGATCACCACCCGGGTGCCCGAGGTGGTCGCCGCGGTCCGCGCCATGCCCGGCCGGGAGCTGGTGCTCGACGGCGAGGCGATCGGCCTGGACGAGTCCGGCCGCCCGTTGCCGTTCCAGCAGACCTCCAGCCAGGCCGCCCGACGCACCACGCCCAGCACCACCGGGCGCACCCCGGTCGCCCCGGCGGTGCTCGCGGCCGCCGCCAGCACCGGCGCGAGCGTGCTCACCCCGTACTTCTTCGACCTGCTGCACCTCGACGGGCAGGATCTGATCGACCTGCCCGGCCGGGAGCGGTGGGCCGCGCTCGCCGGCGCGGTCGACGCGTCACTGCTGGTGGGGCGGGTCGAGGTGGATGGCCCGGAGCAGGCCGGCGCCGCGTACGCCGCCGCGGTCGACGCCGGCCAGGAGGGCGTGGTGGTCAAGGACCCGGACGCCCCCTACGACGCCGGCCGCCGGGGCGCCGCCTGGGTCAAGGTCAAGCCCCGGCACACCCTCGACCTGGTGGTGCTCGCCGTCGAATGGGGCAGCGGCCGACGCAAGGGCTGGCTGTCCAACCTTCACCTGGGTGCCCGCGACCCGCGTACCGGCGACTTCGTGATGCTCGGCAAGACGTTCAAAGGGCTCACCGACGAGCTGCTGCGCTGGCAGACCGAGCGATTCCTCGACCTCGCCGTGGAGCGCGGCGACTGGGTGGTCCGGGTGCGGCCCGAGCAGGTGGTGGAGATCGCCTTCGACGGGGTGCAGACGAGTTCGCGTTATCCGGGTGGGATGGCGCTGCGGTTCGCCCGCGTCCTGCGGTACCGCGACGACAAGTCCGCCGCCGAGGCGGACACCATCGACGCGGTCCGCGCGATCCACGCCGGCCGGGTGAGCTGACCGGTCAGGCGGACGCGCTCGGCGTCGGCTCGGCCGCCCTGTCCAGGGGCTTGCGTTCGGTGTCGAGACCGGCGGCCCGGCGGGCCTCCCGGCGCGCCACCCAGCCGTAACCGAACAGGGCCATCACGGCGAACAGCCACCACTGCACCACGTAGCCGAAGTTCTGCCAGTTGTTGGCGTGCCCCACCGACACCGCCTTGAACGCCGGGTCGGCGGCCGGGGTCTGCTCGTCGAGCAGCACGTACGCGCCGTACACCGGGTAGGGCAGCTCGCCGGCGAGCCGCGGCACGGCGATCCGTCGGGTCTCCAGCCGGCCGTCGCGCCGGTCGACCGTGCCGGCGCCGCTCTCGGTCTCGTGCACCCGACCCACCACCGTCACGTCGCCGGTGGGCGCGACGGGCACCGGAGGCTGGGCGGTCGCGCCACCCGGCGCCGGGGGGATCCAACCCCGGTCGACCAGAAGCGCCGTCCCGTCGGCGAGCACCAGCGGGGTGAGCACCTCGAAGCCCACCCGGCTGTCCACCGTCCGGCCCCGCACCAGCACCGTGTTCGTCGGGTCGTACCGGCCGGTCACCGTGATCCGGGTCCAGACCTTGTCCTTCGCGGGGGCCGGACCGGCCTTGCCCGCGCCGCCGCCGGGCGCGCTCATCGCCTCGGTCAACGGCACCGGGGACATCCGCTGGCCGGCGTCGATCCGTTCGTTGACCTCGGTACGCCCCCGGTAGCGGTCCAGCTGCCAGTTGCCGAGCCACACCATGACGGCGGCGGCGACCAGGGTCAACGCGAGGGCGCCCAGCCAACGTGGGCTCAGCAGGAACCGGTACACGGCACCGAGGCTACCCGTATGACCGGGGCCACTGTCCGCGACCGGCCCGGGACGGTGCGCGCGACCCCGGTCGGCGGTGCTCGCCCGTCGGGGCGGGCGGGTATCGTCACGCCGACGGATCGACCTCCTCGGTTGTCCGTCGCGTACCCGCCGCCGCCCGCGAGGAGTCGATGATGACCGTGGTGCCGCGCCTGGTGCTCAGCGCGCCGTCCTCCGGGCACGGTAAGAACGCGCTGGCGATCGGGCTGCTCGCCGCACTGGCCGAGCGGGGTGTCGACGTCGCCGGGTTCAAGCTCGGCCCGGACCACGTCGACGCCGCGTACCTCGGTCTCGCCGCCGGGCGCCCCGGACGCGTGATCGATCCCCGTCTGGTCGGTGTCGACCGTCTCGCCCCTCTCGTCGCGCACGGCGCGGCGGGCGCCGGCCTCGCCGTGGTGCAGGGCAGCATGGGGTTGTACGACTCGGTCGGTGGCCGCCCCGAGCAGGAGTCCACGGCCGCCGCGGCCGCCGCGCTGCGCAGCCCGGTGGTGCTGGTGGTGGACGTCGCCGCGATGGGCCAGTCGGTGGCCGCCCTGGTGCACGGTTTCCGCTCGTACGACGAGCAGCTCTGGCTCGGTGGGGTGATCCTCAACCGGGTGGCGTCGTCCCGGCACGAGGGGATGCTGCGCGAGGCGCTCGACGATGTGGGTGTGCCCGTCTACGGGGCGTTGCGTCGACAGGACCTGCCGTCGGTGCTGCCGTCGCGGCGGCACGGTGTGGCGCCGGTGGTCGACTCGTCCGCCGACGCCGTCCGCGCGGTCCGTCGGCTGGGTGAGGCGGTCGCCGCCACCGTCGACCTGGAGCGGCTGCTCGGGTTGGCCCGGTCCGCTCCGCCGCTTCCGGCGCCGGCCTGGTCGCCGCGGGAGGCGCTGGGCGCGCTGGCCGTCGCGGCGGACCGGCCGCTGGTGGCGCTCGCCGGTGGCCCGGGCGGCAGTTTCAGCCATCCGGAGACCGCGGAGCTGTTGCGGGCCGCGGGCGCCGAGGTGGTCACCGTCGATCCGCTGCGCGACGAGGCGCTGCCGGCGGGCACCCGCGCGCTGGTCGTGGGGGGCGCGCTTCCCGAGGCGTACGCCGAGCAGTTGTCGGCGAACCGGCGGCTCTGCATCGCGGTGGCCGAGTTGGCGCGGACCGGCCGGCCGGTGGTCGCCGAGGGCGCGGGTCTGCTGTGGCTGGCCCGGGAGTTGGACGGGTTGCCGATGTGCGGGGTGCTCGACGCGGTCGGCGCGAGCCGGGACGGCCTGGTGGTGGGCTACCGGGAGGCGACGGCCCAGACGGACAGCGTCGTCGCCGCGGCCGGCACGGTGCTGGTGGGGCACAAGGAGCACCGGGCGGTGCTGACGCCGCGCGCCGGTCAGCGTCCGGCCTGGAGCTGGGACGGCGGCACGCCTGAGGGTTTCGTGTGGCGCAACGTGCACGCCTCGCAGCTCACCCTGCACTGGGCGGGTCACCCGGCGACGGCCGCCCGGTTGGTCGCCGCCGCCGCGACCGACACGGTGGACGAGGTGGTGTCCGCGCAGCCCGGTGGGGTGTCGGCGTGATCGGTCAGGTGGCGGTGCGCCGCTTTCCGGAGCTGACCGTCTCCACCCCGCGTACGGAGGTGCGGCGGGTCGCCGCGGTGGACGCGGCGGCGGCCGGGGAGATCTTCGCGGACAAGCTGACCCGGCGGTGGCTGCCGCTGGCCGACGACTCCGGCCCGATCGACGGGCACGCGTGGTGTACGGATCTGGCCCGGCAGCGCCGCGACAGCGGCGACGGTGATCATTACTCGGTGCTCCGCCGCGAGGACGACCAGGTGGTGGGCTCGCTGTGGACGCGGCGTACCGACTGGGGTGCCCGGACCACCGAGGTCTCGTACGCGATGGCGTCGCACGCGCGCGGTTTCGGGCTGGCGGCCGAGGCGGTGGACGCGGTGGCCATCGCGTTGATCCTGGAGCACGCCTTCCAGCGGGTGGAGCTGCGGGTGGCGCCCGGCAACCTGGCCTCGCGTCGGGTCGCCGAGAAGGCGGGTTTCAGCTACGAGGGTCTGCTGCGCAACGCCGGGTTCGTCCGCGGTGGCCGGGTGGATCTGGAGTTGTGGTCGTTCGTGGCGGCGGACCTGCGCTGAGCCCTCGTCGGTGTCATCCGACGATCGCGTCCGAGGGCGGTGTGAACTGGCGGGCGGGTTTTCCCTTCAGTCCGTCGCGCAGGGTCTCGGCGACCGCCGCGATGGGGATCTGGGACTGCCCGTCACCGACGGCGTTGAACGGGTTGTCGGGGTCGGAGATGAAGCTCGCCGCCGCGAGTTCCGGTGTGTAGCCGACGAACCAGGCGGACCGGGTGCTGTCGGTGGTGCCGGTCTTGCCGGCGACCGGGCGGCCGACCGTCCCCCGGACGCTGTCGGCGGTGGACCAGCCGCCGCAGCCACCCCGTGCCGGGGTGTCCCCGGTCGGGCAGCGGGCCGCGTCGGTGGCCGCCCGGGCGGCGTCCGCGCTGACCACCTGCCGGCAGCGGGGTTTGGCGACCTCGCGGTGGATGCCACCGGGGGTGGCGTACGTGGCGGGTGTGCCGTCCCGGTTCATGATCGCTTGTACGGGGATCGCCTCGCAGTAGCGGCCGTCGGCGGCGATGGCGGCGTACGCGTTCGCCATCTCCAGCGGGGTGGCGTCGGAGACGCCCAGGGTGAACGCGCCCCACTTCTTCGCCTTGCCGGGAGATGCCTGTTCCCGGTCGACGTCGGTGCGCCACCGCAGCCCGAGCTGTTCGGCGAGGCGGACGGCCCGGTCCGCGCCGACCTTCTCCTCCAGCCACACGAAGTAGGTGTTGACGGACTTGCCGAAGCCGGACCACATGGTCTGTTGGCCGGTCATCGCGCCGCTGGCGTTGGAGGGCGCCCAGCCGTCGTACACGGCCGACTTGTAGCGGTACGGGGCGTTGAAGGACGTGGAGAGGGTCATCCCGGAGTCGAGCGCGGCGAGCATCGGGAACATCTTGAACGTCGATCCGGCCTGGTAGCCGGGCAGGTCACCGCCGCCGAGCAGCGGGGCCACGGTGTTCGGGTAGTTGGCCTTCACGTTCGGCCCGGCCTCGGGGTTGGAGGTCGGCGGGTTCTCGGCCAGGTCCAGCGAGTAGGTGCGGTTGACCGCCATGGCCTTCACCCGTCCGGTGCCGGGTTCGGAGACCACGACGCCGTTGGCGAAGGGGCTTCCGGTGCCCTCCTTGGCGCCGACGTTCTTCTCGGCCGCTTCCTGGATCTTCGGGTCGATGCTGAGCACGATCCGGTAGCCGCCGCGGCGTAGCTTGTCGATCCGTTCCAGCCGGTTCGCGCCGAACGCGGGCTGCGCGCTCCACCAGTTCTTCAGGTAGTCGCAGGCGAATCCCCAGCTGTTGTACTTCTCCGGGATCGCGGCGCAGTCGTTCGGCGGGTTGGTGAGCTTCAGCCGGATCGGTTCGGACTTGGCGGCGGTGGCCGAGTCGGGGGACATGTAGCCGAGTTGGCTCATCCGGTCCAGGACGTAGTTGCGCCGTCCGGTGGCCTCCTTCTGGTCGGAGTCGGCCGGGTCGTACTCGGAGGGCGATTTCACCAGCCCGGCGAGGGTGGCCGCCTCGACGGGGGTGAGGTCCTTGGGGGTCTTGGAGAAGAAGATCTCACTGGCGGCGTAGATGCCGTACGCCCGGTGACCGAAGTACGCCGAGTTCAGGTACCGCTCCATGATGTCTTCCTTGCTCATCTCCTTCTCCAGGTCCAGGGCCATCCGCATTTCCTTGACCTTGCGCAGGCTGGTCTGCTGGGTGGCTTCCTGGACCTCCTTGGGGGTGGTCGCGCTGTCCCGCAGGGCCATCCGGATGTACTGCATGGTCAGGGTCGACGCGCCCTGGGAGCCGCCGGAGCGGGCGTTGGCCACGAAGGCGCGGGCCACGCCCTTGGGGTCGACGCCGTGGTGCTGGTAGAAGCGGGAGTCCTCGGCGGCGACGATCGCCTGTTGGATGTTCGGCGACATGTCCGACAGCTTCGTGTACTGCCGGTACTCCTCGTAGAACATCGTCAGCACGGTCTTGCCGTCGGGTGCGTAGACGTACGAGGTCTCGGCGGGCAGGGCGGTGGTCAGCAGCTTGGTCTTCTGCTCCACGGCGTGCGCGGTGGCCTTGGCGCCGAGCCCGGTGACGGCGACCAGCGGGTACGCGGCGGCGGCGATCACGATGCCGGCGATCAGTCCGGCGCGCAGGAGAGGGACGAGTCGACCAGCGGCAGCAAGGGGTCGGTTGCTCACACGGTCAAGTTATGACATTTCCGATTCGTACATGAGAAGAACTCTTAAACCGGCGAGTGGTGACGCGGCTTACGTCGAGATCGGCTGTCCCACCGGCCGCCTTCCCGGCAGGATCGCGGACATGCCTGATCAGCCGAGCGCGCCGACCTCGCCCGGCGGGACCGAACCGGACCTCGCACACCACGGCGACGCGGAGGCGACCGCCGGCCTGGTCGACCTCGCCGTCAACGTGCGCCGGGCACCCCTGCCGCAGTGGCTGGCCGGGCCGATCACCGCCAGCCTCACCGACCTGGCCCGGTACCCCGACCCGGCAGCGGCCCGCACGGCGGTCGCCGCCCGGCACCGGCGTCACCTGGACGAGGTACTGCTCACCGCCGGCGCCGCCGAGGGCTTCGTGCTGATCGCCCAGGCGTTGCGGGGCGTCCACCGCCCGGTCGTGGTGCACCCCCAGTTCACCGAGCCGGAGGCGGCGCTGCGGGCCGCCGGTCACCCGGTCGAGCGGGTGCTGCTGGACCCCGCCGACGACTTCCGGCTCGACCCCGGTCGGGTGCCCGCCGACGCCGACCTGGTGATGATCGGCAACCCGACGAATCCCACCTCCGTGCTGCACCCGGCGGAGACCGTGGCCGCGCTGGCCCGACCTGGCCGGGTGCTGGTGGTCGACGAGGCGTTCGCCGACACCACCGCCGCCCCCGGGCACACCGGCGAGCCGGAGTCCCTGGCCGAGCGGCGCGACCTGCCCGGTCTGCTCGTGGTGCGCAGCCTCACCAAGACGTGGGGCCTGGCCGGCCTGCGGATCGGCTACCTGCTCGGCGCGCCGGAGCTGCTGTCCCGGCTGGCCGCCGTCCAGCCGCTGTGGGCCGTCTCCACCCCGGCGCTGGCCGCCGCGTCGGCCTGCGCCACCCCCGTCGCGGTCCAGGCCGAACGCGCGATCGCCGCCGACCTCGCCGCCGACCGCGACCACCTGGTCGCCCGCCTGGCCGACCTCCCCGGTGTACGCGTCGCAGGCCGTCCCGCAAGCGCGTTCGTGCTGCTGCACCTGCCCGGGGCGAGCCGGGTCCGGGCCGCTCTGCGCGAGCGGGGCTGGGCGGTGCGCCGGGGCGACACGTTCCCCGGCCTCGGCCCGGACTGGCTGCGGGTAGCCGTACGCGACCGAAACACCACCGACGCGTTCGTCGAGGTGCTGCGCGAGACCATGGAGGCATGATGTTGGAGACCACGATCGCGGCCATCCGACCGCTTGACGAGTCGGCGATGGCCGCCGCCCGCGAGCTGCACGGCCGCCTGACCAAGCCGGCGGGCTCGCTGGGGCTGCTTGAGGAGCTGTCGGTACGCCTCGCCGGCCTGGCCGGGGCCTGCCCGCCGCCGCTGACCGAGCCGGCCGCGGTGGCGATCTTCGCGGGTGACCACGGTGTGCACGCCCAGGGGGTGTCCCCGTGGCCGCAGGAGGTCACCGCGCAGATGATCGGCAACTTCCTGGCCGGCGGGGCGGTCGTCAACGCGTTCGCCCGGCAGGCCGGCGCGGCGGTCACCGTGGTCGACGTCGGCGTGGCCACCCCGCTGCCCGCCGAGGAGGCCGCCGCGCCGGCCGTGCTCGACCCGTCTGCGCCCCGACTGGTCGCGGCGTCGGTCCGCCAGGGCACCCGGGACTTCACGGTGACCGCCGCGCTCACCCGGGACGAGGCGTCGGCGGCGGTGCGGACCGGCATCCGGATCGCCGACGAGCTGATCGACGCCGGGGCCGGCATCCTGCTCACCGGGGACATGGGCATCGGCAACACCACTCCGGCCGCCGCGCTGATCGCCGCGTTCACCGGCGCCGACCCGCTCGACGCCACCGGCCGGGGCACCGGGGTCGACGACCCGACGTACGCGCACAAGGTGGCGGTGGTGCGAGCCGCGCTGGCCCGGCACACGCCCGACCCGGCCGACCCGCTGGGTGTGCTGGCCGCCGTCGGCGGCCTGGAGCACGCCGCGCTCGCCGGGCTGATCCTGGGTGCCGCCGCCCGCCGGACGCCGGTGCTGCTGGACGGCGTGATCGCGGTGTCCGCCGCGCTCGCCGCCGCCGCGTTCGCCCCGGACGCGGTCGGCGCCATGGTCGCCGGTCACCGCTCGGCCGAGCCGGGCGCGACCGTGGCGCTGCGGCACCTGGGCCTCGACCCGCTCATCGACCTGGGGCTGCGCCTCGGCGAGGGCACCGGCGCGCTGCTGGCACTGCCGGTGGTCACCGGCGCCGTCCGGGTGCTGCACGAGGTGGCCACCTTCGACTCCGCAGGCGTGGCCGAGAAGTGACCGCACGCAGCGAGCGAGCCGTCCGCCGCGGTGGTGCGGCGTGACAGCCAATCCGTACCCCCTCGGTCTGCGGCTCGACGGGCGGCGCGTGGTCGTGGTGGGCGGTGGCGCGGTCGCCACCCGGCGGGTGCCCGCGCTGCTGGACGCCGGTGCGGACGTCCTGCTGGTGGCGCCGGAGCTGACCCCGGCGCTGCGCGCCCAGGCGGACGCGGGCCGGCTGCACTGGGTGCCGCGCCGGTTCGCGCCCGACGACCTGGACGGGGCGTGGCTGGTGCAGGTCGCGGTCGACGACCCGCTGGCGGCGGCGTCGGTGAGCGCCGTCGCCGCCGAGCGGAGGATCTTCTGCGTCCGGGCCGACGACCGGACGGCCGCCACGGCCTGGACCCCGGCGGTGACCCGGCACGGCCCGGTCACGGTGGCGGTGCTCGGCGGCGGCGATCCCCGTCGGGCGATGACCGTCCGCGACGCGATCCGCGATCTGCTCGCCGTGCGCCTGGAACCCGGCGCGATCGCCGCGACGCGGAGCCGGCCCGACGCCGACACCGCCGCCGGGCGGGTCGCGCTGGTCGGGGCCGGTCCCGGTGACCCGGAGCTGATCACGGTGAAGGGCTGGCGGCTGCTCACCGAGGCGGACGTGGTGGTCGCCGACCGCCTGGTCCCCGGGCTGCTCCTGGACGAGCTGCGCCCCGACGTCGAGCTGGTGGACGCCTCGAAGATCCCCTACGGCCCGTCCCGCGCGCAGGAGGAGATCAACCAGATCCTGGTCGACCGTGCCCTGGCCGGCGCCTTCGTGGTCCGGCTCAAGGGCGGTGACCCGTACGTTTTCGGGCGCGGCGGCGAGGAGCTGCTGGCGTGCGCCCAGGCCGGCGTGCCGGTGACCGTCGTGCCGGGGGTCACCAGCTCGATCGCCGCTCCGGCCGCGGCCGGCATCCCGGTCACCCACCGGGGGGTGGCGCACGAGTTCACAGTGGTCTCCGGGCACCTGGCACCCGACGCGGCGGCCTCGCTGGTGCGCTGGGACGCCCTCGCGGGCCTGCGCGGCACGCTGGTGATCCTGATGGGGCTGAAGAACCTCGCCGCCATCACGGCCACCCTGATCGCACACGGCCGCTCGCCGCGGACACCGGCCGCCGTCGTCCAGGAGGCCACGACGGGTGCCCAGCGGGTGCTGCGGTCGACGCTCGGTGAGGTGGCCGCCGACCTGGCCGCCGCCGACCTGCGCCCACCCGCCGTCGTGGTGGTCGGCGACGTGGTGGGTGCCCTCGACGCCTGAAACCATCCGTCGGCTCGACATCGGGCACCACAGCGTGACGGGTCGGAGCGCCAGCGCTCCGACCCGTCACATCGCGCGGGGACGCACTACTGCTTGAGCATGTTGTCCAGCAGCAGGGCACAGCGGATCAGACCCAGGTGGCTGTACGCCTGCGGGTGGTTGCCCAGCCCGCGTTCGGCCAGCGGGTCGTACTGCTCGGGCAGCAGACCGGTCGGGCCGGCCGTGAGCACCATCTGCGCGAACAGCTCCTCGGCGTCGGTGCGGCGGCCGGTGCGCAGGTACGCCTCGATCAGCCACGCCGTGCAGATGTGGAAGCCGCCCTCGCGGCCGGGCAGGCCGTCGTCCCAGTGGTAGCGGTAGACGACCGGGCCGCTGCGCAGGTCCGCCTCGATCTTGAGCACGGTGGACAGGAAGCGCGGGTCGTCACCGGCGAGCAGCCCGGACAGGCCGATCCACAGCGACGACGCGTCCATGTCCTCGTCGCCGTACGCGACGCTGTACGCCTCGACCTCGGAGTGCCAGCCGTGCTCCAGCACGTTGGCGCCGATCCGGTCGCGCAGGTCCTTCCACTCGGGTCGGTCCTCGCCGCCGTGCTGGCGCATCACGTGCAGCGCCCGGTCCACGGTCATCCAGCACATCACCTTGGAGAACACGTGGTGCCGGGGTGGCAGCCGGGCCTCCCAGATGCCGTGGTCGGGCTCGTGCCAGCGGCGGCGGACCGCCTCGACCATGTTCTCCAGGACCCGCCACTCGTCGTCACGGACCGAGCCGCGGGCGTCGGCGACGGCCGCGATCAGGTCGGCGATCGGGCCGAAGACGTCCAGTTGGAGCTGGTGGTTGGCGAGGTTGCCGACGCGTACCGGCCGGGAGCCCGCGTACCCGGGCAGCGTGTCGATGACCGCCTCGGCGCCCAGCTCGTACCCGTCGATGGTGTACAGCGGGTGTAGGCGTTCCGGGTGGCCGCCGGTGCGCTCGATGCAGCCGTCCACCCAGCGCAGGAACGACTCGGCCTCCTCGATGGAGCCGAGGTCGACCAGCGCGCGGGCGGTCAGCGCCGCGTCGCGCAGCCAGCAGTAGCGGTAGTCCCAGTTGCGGACGCCACCCAGCTCCTCAGGGAGCGAGGTGGTGGCCGCGGCCAGGATCGAACCGGTGGCCTCGTGGCACAGTCCGCGCAGGGTGAGCGCGCTGCGGGCGACCAGGTCGCGGGAGGTCGAGGGCAGCCGCAGCGAGGCCACCCAGTCCTTCCACGGCTGCTCGGCGGCGGTCTGCCGCTCGTGGATCGGCACCCGGTGGTGCTCCAGGCTGTGCGTGCCGAAGCGCAGCTCCAGCACGACCTGCCCGCCGGCGGCGGAGAGGTCGACCACGGCCTTGGCGGTCTCGTACCCGCCGTCGTTGTTGACCTGCCACTCGACTCCGGGGGAGTAGAGGGCGATCGGTTCGTTGGAGCCGAGCACCAGCAGGCCGTCGCCGAGCGGCTGGAGCTGCACGGCGACCTGACCGAACTCGGGCCGGGGGGCGAACTCCAGCCGGGCCTTGCCGTGGCCGGTGAGCACCCGGACCAGGGTGGAGTCGCCGGTGACGACGGCCGGACCGTCGGGTGTGGTCTCCCGGGCCGGCTTGTCCAGCCAGTCGGTGACGGTGAGCCCGGACCACCGGGTCTCCACGGTCATCGTGCCCGAGCGGTAGCGCTGGCCCAGCGGGATGCCCCCGCGTTCCGGGGCGACGCTGAAGTGGCCGGCCGGGCTGCCACCGACCAGGTCGGCGAAGATCGCCGCCGAGTCGGGCTTGGGGTGGCAGAGCCAGCTGACCTTGGCCTCGGGGGTGAGCAGGGCGACGGTACGGCCGTTGGAGAGCATGGAGTGCCGCTCGATGGGCACCGCCCGCTCGCCGAACAGCCAGTGCCGGCGGGTCTCCAGCAGCAGGCCGAGCGTGCGGGCCGCGTCGAGCGGCTCAGCCACCCGGAACGCCGCCTTGGTCTCGCCGGGGCCGATCTTGATGCCGAGGTCCGGGCCGTGCAGGTTGCCGAACGCGTTCTCGTCGGTGACGTCGTCGCCGATGAACAGGACCGCGCTGGCCGCGAGCTGGGTCCGCAGCTGGTCGATCGCGGTGCCCTTGTGGGTGGCCACCACGGAGAGTTCGATGACCTCTTTGCCCTGGGTGACGGTGACCCCGTCGAACGTGGCCGGACCGTTGCGGACCGCCTCGATGGCGGCGGCGGCGACCTGCGGGTCGACCCCACGGGTGTGCATGGCGACGCTCGCCGGCTTGCGTTCCAGCCGGATGCCGGGGTGTTCGGCGGCGATCTCGCGCAGCGCGTTGCGCACCCGCTGGCGGACCGCCACCAGCTCGGGGGAGAGTCGCTCGACGAAGCCGATGTCGAACTCGGAGCCGTGGCTGCCGACGAGGTGCACCTCGCTGGGCAGGCGGGAGAGCGCGGCCAGGTCGCGCAGCGCCCGGCCGGAGACGACAGCGACGGTGGTCTGCGGGAGGGCGGCGAGCGCGCGGATCGCGGCCACCGACTCGGGCAGGGGTACGGCTGTGCTCGGGTCCTCCACGATCGGCGCGAGTGTGCCGTCGTAGTCGCAGGCGATCAGGAGCTGGGGAACCCGTGCGATCCGGCCGAGGGCGGAGCGCAGCTCGGGGTCCATCACCTCGGTGACGATCGGCGCTCCGTCGTTGACGGACGTGTTCACTCGGCCTCCGCCTCGGAAACTCCCAGTTCGGAGAGGAAAGACTTGGCCCAGTGCCCCACGTCGTGGGTACGCAGGTGACGTTGCATTGTCCGCATCCGGCGGCGTGCCTCGGTTTTCTCCACGTGCACTGCCCGGAGCAGGGCGTCCTTGACCGCGTCCGGGTCGTGCGGGTTACACAGAAAGGCCTGGCGCAGCTCCGTTGCGGCGCCAGCGAATTCACTGAGCACGAGCGCACCGCCCTGGTCGGCGCGTGATGCGACGTACTCCTTGGCTACCAGGTTCATTCCGTCTCGCAGCGGTGTCACCATCATCACGTCGGCAGCAACGTACATCGCGGCCAGTTCACTGCGACTGTACGACTGATGCAGGTAATGCACCGCCGGCACGCCGACCCTGCCGAATTCGCCATTAATCCGACCAACCTCGCGCTCTACCTTGACTCGAAGTGCCTGGTAGTGCTCGACGCGCTCTCGACTCGGCGTGGCGACCTGCACCATAACCGCGTCCGGAACTGTCAACTTTCCGTCAGCGAGGAGTTCGCGGAAGGCCTTGAGTCGCAACTCGATGCCCTTGGTGTAATCCAGCCGGTCCACACCCAGGATGATCGTCTTCGGGTCGCCCAGCTCGGCGCGGATCTGCTTGGCGCGGGCCTGCACGGCCGGGTCGGCCGCCATCCGCTCCATCTCCTGCGTGTCGATCGAGATGGGGAAGGCGCCCGCCTTCACCTGCCGCCCGTCGACCTGGATCATCTGCCCCTCGTAGCGCAGCCCGAGCAGGTGCCGGGCCAGCCGGACGAAGTTCTGCGCGGCCAGCCGCTGCTGGAAACCGACCAGGTCGGCGCCGAGCAGGCCGCGCAGGATCTCGGTGCGGAACGGCATCTGCATGAACAGCTCGATCGGCGGGAACGGGATGTGCAGGAAGAACCCGATCCGCAGGTCCGGACGCAGCTCCCGCAGCATCGCCGGGACGAGCTGGAGCTGGTAGTCCTGCACCCAGACCGTCGCGCCCTCGGCCGCCACGTCCGCCGCGGCCTCCGCGAACCGGGCGTTGACCAGGCGGTACGCCTCGCGCCAGCGGCGCTTGTAGGCGGGAGTCTCCACGGCGTCGTGGTACAGCGGCCAGATCGTCGCGTTGGACTGGCCCTCGTAGTAGCGCTCCAGCTCCTCGGCGCTCAACGGCACCGGGTGCAGCCGGATGCCCTCGAGGTCGAACGGCTCGGGCGCGGCGCCGGTGCCACCGGCCCAGCCGACCCAGGTGCCCTGATGTTCGGCGAGCACGGGATGCAGCGCGGTGACCAGCCCTCCGGGGCTACGTCGCCACTGCCGCCCCTCGGGTGTGCTCACCTCGTCGACCGGCAGACGGTTCGCCACTACGACAAAGGAGCTTCGGACGGTCACGATCGGCCACCTCCGGGTACTGACGGGTCCACCGCGATGAGCGTACTGAGCGTAGCTGCGGCGTCTGGTGCCCCGTGCCGGAGTCTCCTACCCGCCCCCGGCTCGCCGAATCCTTCAGGTGATCTTCGACAGCCGCGCCGGTCAGAGTCGACGATCCGGCTCGCCGCGTACTCCTCGGGCGGGGTGATGTGGGCGAAGCGCGCCGTACCTGTCAGGATTGACGATGGCGTGCGCGCGGCCGGCTCCCGGCCGGCGGCGGTGGGCGGAGGTCGCAGCCCGCGCCGCGCAGCCCATCAGGCGACAGCAAACCGACGGAGGTAGCCCGCACCGTGGCCCAGTACATCTACGTCCTGGAAAAGGCGCGCAAGGCGCACGGCGACAAGGTCGTGCTCGACAACGTGACGCTGAGCTTCCTGCCGGGCGCCAAGATCGGTGTGGTCGGTCCGAACGGCGCCGGTAAGTCCAGCCTCCTCAAGATCATGGCAGGGCTGGACAAGCCGAGCAACGGCGAGGCCCGGCTCATGCCCGGCTACACCGTCGGCATGCTCGCCCAGGAGCCGCCGCTCAACGACGCCAAGACCGTGCTCGGCAACGTCGAGGAGGCGGTCGCCGAGACCAAGGCCAAGCTGGAGCGCTTCAACAAGATCGCCGAGCAGATGGCGACCGACTACTCCGACGAGCTGATGGAGGAGATGGGCCGGCTCCAGGAGGAGCTGGACCACGCCGACGCCTGGGACATCGACTCCAAGCTCGAACTGGCGATGGACGCGCTGCGCTGCCCGCCGCCGGACGCCGACGTGACCCAGCTCTCCGGTGGTGAGCGCCGCCGGGTCGCGCTGTGCAAGCTGCTGCTGGAGGCCCCCGACCTGCTGCTGCTCGACGAGCCCACCAACCACCTGGACGCGGAGAGCGTCTCCTGGCTGGAGCAGCACCTCGCGAAGTACGCCGGCACCGTCATGGCGATCACCCACGACCGGTACTTCCTGGACAAGGTGGCCGGCTGGATCCTCGAGCTGGACCGGGGCCGGGCCATCGGCTACGAGGGCAACTACTCCACCTACCTGGAGAAGAAGGCCGCCCGCCTGGCCGTCGAGGGCCGCCGCGACGCCAAGATGAAGAAGCGCCTCACCGAGGAGCTGGAGTGGGTCCGCTCCAACGCCAAGGCCCGCCAGACCAAGTCCAAGGCACGCCTGGACCGGTACGACGAGATGGCCACCGAGGCGGAGAAGACCCGCAAACTGGACTTCGAGGAGATCCAGATCCCGCCAGGCCCGCGCCTGGGCAGCACGGTGATCGAGGCGAACGGCCTCAGCAAGGGCTTCGGTGACCGGCTGCTGATCGACAACCTGTCGTTCTCGCTGCCCCGCAACGGCATCGTCGGCATCATCGGTCCCAACGGCGTCGGCAAGACCACGCTGTTCAAGACCATCGTCGGGCTGGAGGAGCCGACCAGCGGCGAGGTGCGCGTCGGCCCGACCGTCTCGCTGTCGTACGTCGACCAGAACCGGCAGGGCCTCGACGGTGACAAGACCGTCTGGGAGGTCGTCTCCGACGGGCTGGACTACCTGATGGTGGGCAAGGTCGAGATGCCGTCGCGGGCGTACATCGCCGCGTTCGGCTTCAAGGGACCGGACCAGCAGAAGCCGACCAAGGTGCTCTCCGGCGGCGAGCGCAACCGGCTCAACCTGGCGTTGACCCTCAAGATCGGCGGCAACGTCATCCTGCTCGACGAGCCGACGAACGACCTGGACGTGGAGACGCTCTCCAGCCTGGAGAACGCGCTGCTGGAGTTCCCCGGCTGCGCCGTGGTCATCTCCCACGACCGGATGTTCCTGGACCGGGTCGCCACGCACATCCTGGCCTGGGAGGGCGACGACCAGGACCCGGCCAAGTGGTTCTGGTTCGAGGGCAACTTCGAGGCGTACGAGAAGAACAAGATCGACCGCCTCGGCGCGGAGGCCGCCCGGCCGCACCGGGTGACTTACCGCAAGCTGACCCGCGACTGACCGGCCGACACGGTGTCTGACCGGTTCGTCTACCACTGCACGCTGCGCTGGTCCGACCTGGACGCGTACGGCCACGTCAACAACTCGCGCTTCCTCACCCTCTACGAGGAGGCGCGGGTGGCGTTGATGTTCGCCGGCGGCCGGGCCTGGGGGGTCGGCTCGTTCGCCGACGGCGTGGTGATCCGCCGGCACGAGGTCGACTACCTGCGCCCCGTCGACTACGCGCTGGGCCGGGCCACCGCGGAGGCCGCGCCCACCGTCCGGATCGAGCTGTGGGTCGAGGAGATCAAGGCGTCCCGCTTCACCGTCGCCTACGAGCTGTACGACGGCGACGTGCTCGCCAGCCAGGCCCGTTCGGTGCTGGTGCCGTTCGACCTGACCCGTCAGGTACCCCGGCGGATCACCGCCGAGGAGCGAGAGTTCCTGCTGACGTACGCCCCGCAGGGCGGCGGGGCGTGACCCGGCCGGGTACGGGACCGGGCCGGGTCGCGTCGGCGACGCACGGCCTCACCGGCGTGGTCGACGCCGGTGCGTTCCTGGCCCGGCTGGTTCGACTGGACCCGGCGGCGCCGGTCCGGCTGCGGCCGGCCGGCGCGACCGGGCACGTCGCGCTCTGGGCACGGCTGCCGTGGCAGGTGCTCGTGGTGCGGACGGTGGCCGGAGGCCCGGCCGACGGTCCCGCCGACGACGTCACGGTGGCCGCCGCCGAGCTGCTGGCGGAGCTGGAGCGCGGTGGCACGGCTCTGCCGGCGCGTCGGGACGCGCAGTGGCGGTGGCCGTTGCCGCCGGGGCGCAGCCAGCCAGTGGAGGTGTTGCCCGCCGCCGAGCTGCGGCGGATCGCGGACGCGGCGGCGGGCACCCTGCGCACGGCGAGCGAGCACGGGGTCTCCGGCCGGGCGGTCGGTCAGCGTGCCCTGCGGGACGCGCTGCTCGACCACGTGGCGGTGGTGGTCACGCCCGACGGGCCGCCGTCCGCGTCGCCGGTGGAGGTGTCGCAGCGGCTGGTGCAGGGGCTGGTCCGGATGGGATTCCTCGGCGCCACGGCCGGGCCGGCCGCGGACGAGCCGGCCGTGCAGGTGCGGTCGGCCGGCCGTTGGGTCGGTCTGGCGGGACCATACGGAGCGGCCTGGTTGCAGAAGGCTACCGACCTCGCCGTAACACCCCTCGCTCCTCGTCCGAACGGATGACCCCGGTTCATTCTTCTGGGCTGGGGCGGTCGTTGGGGGGATGCTTCAACCCGGCTGTCCGGGTACCGTCCATCCTCGGATCCAACGCACCGTAGGCGGCTGGATCCGCTGGGGAGTGAGGTGCGACGAGCGATGCCGTGGTGGTCATGGCGCCCCGGTCCCGCCGACGGCGGCGATCCGGATACCCGAAGCGGGATCACAGTGGAGAGCGCGGTCCGGGTCGGACCGCCAAGCCCTCGCCAGCCGGGGGACGACTGCCCGTCCAATGAGCGGCCCGTGTTGACCGAGATGCCCGCCACCGTCGAGCCGGTCAGTCTGCGTCGGGTCTGTGACGCACTCGACCTGCTCGACGTGCGTTACCTGGCCGACGGCGACGGCAACCTGCTCGCCATGTGGGAGCGGCACGCCGTGCTGGTCGCCCTGGAGGGGCCGGAGGACGAGATCCTGGTGATGCGGGCCCGCCCGCACGCCACCGTCCCACCGGACTGGGCCGACCGGGCCTACCGGGTGGTCAACGAGTGGAACCACACCCGCCGGTTCTGCAAGGCGTACATCGGCGACCCGACCGAGCGCGGCCAGCTGCCGATCTACGCCGAGCTTCAGGTGCCGCTCGGCGCCGGCACCCACGACGCGCTGCTGGTCGAGATGCTCGACTGCGGGGCGGCGGTGGCCACCAGCTTCGTGGACTGGCTGCACGACGAGGGCGCCCTGCTCTGAGGCCCCACCGCGCGGGCCGGGTCTCCGGTCGGGGCCGTCAGGCGGGCCCGGCCGGGTCCTCCATGGCGTTGACCATGAAGTACGCGGCCCGCTCCAGGTAGTCCCAGAGCGCGGTGGCGACCTCCGGCTCCAGACCGAGCCGGTCCACGGCCCGTCGCATGTGCAGCAGCCACGCGTCCCGCTCGGCCACGCCGATCCGGAAGGGGGCGTGCCGCATCCGCAGCCGCGGGTGACCCCGCTGGGCGGAGTACGTGTTCGGTCCACCCCAGTACTGCATGAGGAACAGCGTCAGCCGGTCCGCGGCCGGCCCCAGGTCCTCCTCGGGATACATGGGCCGCAGCAGAGGGTCGGTGGCGACACCGACGTAGAACTCGTCCACCAGCTTGCGGAAGGTGGGTTCGCCGCCGACCGCTTCGAAGAGGGTCATCGACGCGGCGGGACGGTCGGATTCACCTGCGGGGTTCACCGTTCCATCCTGCCAGGTACGTCCCGCGCCGGCCCGACCCGTACGCCGTGCGTCGGATCACGCCCCGGGCGGACGTCAGCTCAGCGCGTGCCGGCGGCGGCCCTCGCCCACCGGGGGGTCGCCCGCCGGTGTGCCGCCGGAGGGCCGGGCACCCGGGCCGGACCCCTGCTCGGCGTTGGCCGCGAGCGCCGCCGCGATCGTGCTGTCCACCGTCTGCTTGCTCGGCCAGCGCAGCGCGGCCACCACCATCAGCAGCACCCCGGCGGAGCTCCACACCCCCACCACCAGCGGGATGGAGAACCGGTCGGCGAGGAGCCCGGTGGCGAGCACCGCGACGCCCTGGATGACCTGGACGCCGGTGGCCATCACACCGAACGCGCGGGCCCGGAACCCGGCGGGCAGGGCCTGGACGAACAAGCCGTTGGCCATCGGCAGCATGCCGGCGACCGCGAACCCGCAGAGCGCGGCGAGCAGCGCCACCACCGGTGGTGCCGGTCTGAACAGCGCCGGCACCAGGGCCAGCGGGGCGAGCACGGCCAGTGGCCGCATCAGGGCCAGCCGCCGGGACGGGCCGAACAGCCGGCTCACCAGCAGCCCGCCGAGGATGAACCCCACCGGATTGGCCACCATGATCAGTGCCTGCGCCAGGCCCTCGTCCATGCCGCCACCGTCCTGGTTGGCCCAGCCGGCCGCCAGCCCCTCCGGGACGATCGAGAAGAGCATCGCGCTGAACACCAGCACCGCGATGGCCCGCAGCACCGGGGTGCGGAACACGATCTGGAACCCCTGGGTGGTCTCCCGCAACAGGTGGCTGCGGTGGGCGCTGGTCATCACCGCGGTCCGGTCCCGGACGCCGAAGCGCACCAGCAGCGCCGAGACGGCGAACGTCGCCGCGTTGATCAGCAGTGCGAGGGCCGGGTCGATCGCGGCGACTGCGGTGCCGAGCAGGTAGCCGACGACCTGCGCGGCCTGCCCGACGCTGCTGTTCAGCGACAGGCCGACCACCAGCCGGTCTCCGGCGAGGATCTGCGGCATCAGGGCCGACTTGGCCGCCTGGCTCGGCGGGTTGGCCAGGGTGGCGGCGAAGATGAGCACCAGCACCGCCTGGACCGGCAGGTTCGGGATGGCGATGAGCAGCATCAGCGCCATCCGGATCACGTCACACGCGACCATCACCCGCCGGTACGGGTACCGCTCCGCCAGGGCGGCGAGCAGGGGACCACCGAGCAGCCAGGGCAGGAAACTCACGGCGAAGGCGGCGGCGGAGAGCGCGACGGACTCGGTCTGCTGGTAGACCAGGAGGGTGACGGCGGCCTTCGCCAGGTAGTCACCGACCCAGGAGAGGGCGCCAGCCGCGAAGACAGCCCGGAACTCGCGTTGGGCGAACACTTCGCGAAATGTGGCCGGGCCTTCCGCGGAAGGTCGCTCGTCGGGCACCGTCGCCTCCATCGGCTCCCGTGGCGCCGCTCATGGCAGCCCGACCGGGAACACTCGTCAGATCTACGGATCAGCGAGGATGTGACCACGCTCCGGCGGGAACGCGTGCACCGAATTCTGCCCGATCGTCTGACAACTAGCTAGGGCGAACGGCTCGTTCGTCGCATCCCCGACTGAACGAACGGACGATACCTGAGGGGCCGGCCGGACCGCGACCCCTGTGTCGACCGGACAGGTCGTCCGGCTCAGGTGGCGCCGCCCTGACCGGTCTCACCGTCGGGCAGGGGCCGGCTCGGCACACCGGGATAGATGCGGGCCGCCGCGATCTGGGCGGTGATCCCCGAGTTCTCCAGCGCCTCGGCGAGCCGCCGGCGCAGCTCACGGCCCACCGAGAACTGCCCGTCGGCGGTCGTCTTCACCACCGTCCGGATCACCGCGCCGTCCACCGTCATCTGCTCGACGCCCAGCACCTCGGGCGCCTCCACGATCTCCGGCGACAGCTCCGGGTCCATCGCGATCGAGGCGGCCGCGGTCCGCAGGACGGCCGTGGCCTCCTCGGTGCTGCTGAACCCGATCGGCAGGTCAACCACCACCAGGGCCCAACCCTGGCTCTTGTTGCCCACCCGGATGATCTCGCCGTTGCGGATGTACCAGAGCACGCCCCGACCGTCGCGCACGGTGGTGACCCGCAGACCCACCGACTCCACCACACCCGTCGCCTCGCCCAGGTCGACGTTGTCGCCCACGCCGTACTGGTCCTCGATGAGCATGAACAGGCCGGCGATCAGGTCCTTGACGAGGCTCTGCGCGCCGAAGCCCAGCGCGACACCGGCGATCCCGGCGCTGGCCAGCAGCGGCGCCAGGTCGAAGCTGAACTCGCGCAGGATCATCAGCAGCGCGATCCCGAAGACGAACGCCGTGGTCAGGCTGCGCAGCACCGATCCGATCGCCTCGGCCCGCTGCCGCCGCCGTTCGGGTACGAACTCGGTCGGGTCGACGGCGGCGGTGGGCACCCGCTCGCGCAACGGCCGGAGCATCGTCGGCACGGCGCCCTCGGTGGTGGTCCGGACCAGCCGGTTGATCGTGCGGTGCAGCGCCCAGCGGGCCACCATCGCCAGCGCCAGGATCAGCAGCACCCGCAGTGGCTTGAGCAGGATCCAGTAGCTGCCCTCGGCGAACCAGGCCGACCTGGTCAGCTCGTAGATGAACTCGCAGGAGGAACTGCCCTGACAGTTCACCGACCCGGCGGTGGACAGGGCGAGGGGCATCATGCTGGCGGCACTCACCCTGTCTTCGTACCGCAACGAACCGGACTGCCCGTCGCCGACCCACCGGCCGGGTGACGTGCCCCCGACCCCGACGCCGGAACGGGGCGAACCGGCCATCCTGACAGGTGCGCAAAAGAGCTTCATGTCCGACCCCGGATTAGTGCGTGCAATCCGGGGTCCGATCAGGGACTATTGGCGCAACGGACGTCGGTGATCGGCCGGCGTCGACCGTGTGGGTCGTCATGCCCGACCCCGGTCGACGGCGGTACGCAGCAGCCGCTGAACCGGGAGGGTGAGCGCGATGCCTGACATACGACCCACGGTGGGCTCCGGCGCGTTGGTCCTCAACGCCACCTACGAGCCGCTGTGTGTCGTGTCGGTGCGTCGAGCCGCGATCCTCGTCCTGTCCGCGAAGGCGGTCTGCGTCGCCGACGGTGACGGCATCCTGCACAGCGCCCGCGACGCGCTCCCGGTGCCGTCGGTGGTCCGGCTGACCCGTTTCGTCCGCGTCCCGTACCGCACGCACGTGGGCCTGTCCCGGCGGGCGATCTTCGCTCGGGACGGCTGGCGGTGCGCCTACTGCCGGGGTCCGGCCGAGACCATCGACCACGTGTTCCCCCGCAGCCGGGGCGGCCGGCACGCCTGGGAGAACGTGGTGGCCGCGTGCGCCCGCTGCAACCACACCAAGGGCGACAAGACCCCGGCCGAGCTGGGCTGGCGGCTGCACGCGCTGCCGGCCGCCCCGAAAGGGACTGCCTGGCGGGTGCTCGGACACCGCGCTCCGGACCCGCGCTGGGCCGACTGGCTCGACCTGCGCGAGCCCGAAGCGGCCGCCTGACCGCACCCGCCCCCGGCCCGGGCGCTCAGTCCCGCCGGTGGGCGGCCCGCCCCGTGGCGCGCTCGTGCCGGTCGACCGCCCGTCCGTACGCGATGGCGAGGAGCCTGTCGATCTCGGGCAGCATCTGCGGTCCCGGCATCACGATGCCGGCGAAGCCGTGCAGCGCGTAGCCCGGGTGCGGCGTGAGAGTGTCCAGCCGGGCGTGGTCGAAGTCGTCCGGGTGCTCCTCGAACTCCTTCGGCGCGAAGCCGAACGCCCTTTCGAACTCGACCCGGCCCAGGTCCAGGTTGAGGCGGAAGACGCCGGGACGGTCGAGCTGCCCGGCCTCGTCGAAGCCGGGGACGTCGTGCTCGACGATCGTGGCGAACGGTTGGCGGCGGTCCGCTCCGACGTAGAAGAACCGGTCGCCCCACGCCCCCTCGGGTGATCCGTTCTCCTCGCTCGCCACTACCTGCTCGACGCCGGGCAGCGCGCCGATCCGGTCGGCGAGCACCGTCGCGTCGACGCCTGTGGGGATGTGCAGCACCGCGTCGGCGTGGTCGATGGTGGCCTGGTCCAGCGGGAAGTAGCGGTGGTCGTGGGTTCTGCGCTCGGCCGGGCCGATGTCGGTCGCCGGGACGTACCCGGGGAGGTCGCCCCTCTGCTGGAGCCGGCCCTCGTAGGTGGACGCGGCGGGCACGCCGATGCCGAGCGCGGGGCTCGCGCCGAGGCTGCCCACGACCACCCGGTACCGCTCGCCCAGCAGCGCCCCGACGATCGCGCCAGCGCCGGCCCACGACACCGTCGTCGTGCCCATCGTCATCGTGCTCGGCTGGCGTTGCAGGTGTGCGTTGTGCGCGAAGACCAGCGTCGGTCCACGGTGCGCCTCGACCGCCCGGATCGCGAGCAGGTTCTCGGCCATCAGCGCGTCCCGGACACCGGCCAGGCGCGCGAACCGTTCCTCCTGGTCGAGCGGGGCCGCGGCCGCGGCGTGGTAACGCAGCAACGCGACAGCCGACGTGGCGTGCACGAGCGCCTCCGGCCAGCCCACGGACCGGCGGTGCGCCTGGAGGTACAACTCGGTCACCAGGTCGTCGGCGAGCACCCGTAGCCGTTGGGCGTCCGTCGAGCGTCCGACCGACCGGCCGGCCTCCCAGATCGCGGACGGGTCACTCCACCGGGCCTCGTCGCCGACCAGGTCGTCGATCTCCGTCGAGAGGTCGAGGTCGAGGAAATCGCAGACCCCCGTCAGGTGTCGGCGCGGGCTCGGAGCACCCTCGATCTCCAGCGGCGCGTCGAAACCGTGGAACCGCAGGTGCTGCGCGGCCGGGCGTACGGCGTTCCACTCGCGCATGCGCAGCAGCAGGTCACGGTTGGCAGGTGCGGCGCCGAAGCCGTGGCTGAACCCATCGGCGAGCACGCGGTCGAGCGGCACGTCCCCGCCCCGCACGAACTCGTCGGCGAGCAGCCCCGCGGCCCTGTCGCTCTCCAGGGCGATGGAGCGACAGCCGTGCTCGGCCAGTGTCAGGAAGGCGTCGTTGCGGACCTGGAGGAAGGCGGACTCGCCGTGTGTCGGCTCACCGAGCGCGATCAGGGCCGGCGAGCCGTCGAGCAGGTCGAGAAGAGTGGTCATTGCATCGACCGTATCGTTGAACCAGCGGTTGAGACTTCAGAGCGATGGAGCGCGGTGGCAACCACAGAACCCTCAAAGCCGGGGTTACGTCGACCGATCGACCTGGCCCGCCCGCACGGACTGTCGGCGCAGGCGGTCCGCAACTACGAACGCGGATGGTGTGCTGCCACCGGCCGAGCGCACCGCGACCGGACACCGCCGCTTCACCGAGGCTGGCCGAGTACCTCGACGCCGTCGCGGAAGGTCACCCTCCCCGGGCCTTGACCAGCGAGGCGAAGACCACGACATTGTCCGAGTAGCCGGTCTCCCCGCCGACCCAGCGACCGCCACAGGTGATCAGGCGCAGGCTCGGGCGGCTGAAGTCGCCGTACACCTCGTCGACCGGCAGTCGCCCCTTGTCGAAGCGCTGCACCGAGTCCACCTCGAAGACCGCCACGCTGTGGTCGGTGCGCGTCACCTCGATCTGGTCACCCGAGCGCAGCTCCCGCAGTTGGTGGAACACCGCCGGACCGCTCGTGGTGTCGACGTGCCCGACGATGACCGCGGGGCCGTACTGCCCGGGTGTGGGGCCCTGGTCGTACCAGCCGGCCTCCTGGGCGCGGGCCGCGTCCGGTACGGCGATGGTGCCGTCGGCGGCGATGCCCACCTCGTGCACCGGCGCCCGCAGGTCGATCGTGTCGATGGTGAGGCTGACCGGGTGGCTGGCCGGCAGGACCGGGAACTTCTTCGGTGGTGGCCGCAGGCCGGCGCTGAGCCGGTCGGGCAGGATGCTGACCCCGGTGACCTGCTCGACGCCGAGCATCGCCACGATCAGCACCATCAGCGTCGCGATGGCCAGCACCGGCAGTCCCGGCCCGGTGCCGAACCGGCCGCCCAGCAGCGGCGGTGCGGCCGTCCGCTTCGGCGGCAGCGGACGGGCGGCCGGGTCGGTGGTGGCGACGCTCGCCGACACGGCCTGCCCGGCGACCTGGCGCAGCCGGCGCGAGGCGCGGGCCACCAGCCGGCCGGACGCGCGCAGCGCCGCCCCGGCCCGGAGGCGTGCGCGGCGGTCCGGCCGCGCACGCGCGGATCTGCGGGTCATCGTTGGTCCGGCTCAGGAGCCGGCTCCGGCCCGGCGCCGTCCGCCGGCCATGCCGAGCGCGACCGCGGTGGCCACCAGGGCCACGCCGCCGAGCACCAGCAGGGAGCCCGTGCCGCGGCCTCCGGCGGTGCCGCCGCCCCCGGTCGCCGGTCCCTTGCTGGGCGAGGCCATGTTCAGCACAGTCAGCATCGTGGAGGCCGTCTGGCCGTTCTGGCAGCGCAGGTCGACCGGGTAGTCACCGGGTTCCTTGTTGCCCGGAACGGTGACCTCACCCTTGAGGAAGCCGTTGTCCGGTTTGAGCATCACGTGCCCGAACGCGTCGGAGTGCACGTTGGCCTGCCGGTCGTTGTTGTTGTTGTCGCAGCTCGCGCGGATCGTCACCCGACTGCCGGCCGGGACGCTGTTCGGCGTCACCTCGACGAAGGTGTTCTCGCCCGCGCGGGCCGGCGTGACAGTCATCAGGACGAACGCCGCGACCAGCCCGACAAGTGTCAGTGCGGACGAGACCGCGCGGTTGATCGTGCGGATTCCCTGCATGATTTCCCCCCAACCGGCGACGACCGCCGGAACCCTCCCCTGGGCACGGGCGCTGCTTTCCCCGTGACCCGGGAGCAAACCGTGGGGGAGGGGCGTCAGTGGCGGCGGGCGGTGGCGTCGGGGGGCGGGAGCGGGGTGATGGGCTGCCGGTCCAGCGGGGACGACAGGACCATGGTGCTCGACGGCTGGCCGTACGGGGCGAGTCGGTCGATGACGCCCTCGAACTCCCCGATCGAGCCGGCGGCCACCTTCAGCATGCTGCACGCGTCGCCGGTGATCCGGTGGATCTCCAGGATCTCCGGCCAGCCGGCCACCGCCGGATCGTGCAGGATGCAGCGCGCCCCGTAACAGGACATCCGGATCATCGCGACCACGGTGCGGCCGGCCCGGGTCAGGTCGACGTGGGCGTGGTACCCGGTGATCACCCCGGACTCCTCGAGCCGACGGACCCGCTCCGCGACCGCTGGTGGGGACAGGTGCACCCGCCGCGACAGCTCGCTGAAGGAGAGCCGCGCGTCGGCCTGCAACTCGCGCAGCAGCGCCCAGTCCATGTCGTCCACGCTCAGACCTTACTTTCGTGAAGCCGACTCGCCTAGCTGCCTTCGGCTTGCCAGCCGAAGCCCCGGAAGCGCCGTTGATCCGGCATTCCGTAGCCCCTTCCGACCGCGACATCATGATGTCGGCCAGTCCGGGGGAAGGAGAACGATGGTGGATCAGACGGAGCGGCGGGCGCCGAACCGCCCCGCCACGGTGCGACCGGTGACCCCACGGCAGCGGGCCGCCCGCGCCGCCCGCAACGGTGGCGAGCCGACGCTCGAGTTCGCCGAGCGTGTGCCGTACGACGCGTACGTGCAGGCCAGCACCCTGCACCAGTTGCAGCAACCGCTGAGCAGCGACCCGGGCGAGATGTCGTTCCTCATGGTCAGTCAGATCATGGAGCTGTACTTCGGGTTGACCTGCCACGAGCTGCGGGAGACCCAGCGTCTGCTCCGCGCCGACCAGGTGTGGGACGCGCTGGCCCCGCTGCGCCGGGCCGCCCTGCACCTGGAGGGGTTGAACGCCGCCTGGCAGGGCCTGCGCTGGATGACCCCCGCCGACTTCAACCGGTTCCGCAACCTGCTGGGTGAGGGCTCCGGTTTCCAGTCGGCCATGTACCGGCACCTGGAGTTCCTGCTCGGGCTGCGCGACCCGGCGCTGATCCGGCCGTTCCGCCGGCAGACCGAGGTGCACGCCGCGCTGACCGCCGCGCTGGCCGCCCCCAGCCTCTGGGACGACGTGGTCGCGCTGCTCGCGCGGCGTGGGTTCGACATCCCCGCCGACCTGCTGGGCCGGGACGTGGCGGTGGAGCACGACCCGCACCCGTCCATCGAGGCGACCTGGGTGGCGGTCTACGGCGACCCGGGTCCGGACAACCACCTGCGGCTGCTCGGCGAGGCGTTGAGCGGGGTCGCGGAGGAGTTCGGCGACTGGCGGTGGAATCACGTGAAGGCGGTTCAGCGGACAATGGGCGCCAAGGTCGGCAGCGGCGGCTCCGCCGGGCTGGCCTGGTTGCAGCGCAGCATGTCCCGGGTGGTCTTCCCGGAGCTGTGGTCGGCCCGTACCGCGATGTGACCGGAGAGCGAGACATGCACATCCCAGAACGAGAGGCGTTGCGCCTCGACGAGACCGACCCGGGTCACCGGCACCTGTTCCACGTCCCGCCGGCGGATGGCGGCGACCACCCCGAGGCGGCGTACCTGGCCGGCAACTCGCTCGGCCTGCAACCCCGGGCCACCCGCGACGAACTCCTCGCCGACCTGGACGCCTGGCAGCGGCTCGGCGTCGAGGGGCACCTGGAGGCGCAACGGCCCTGGCTGCCGTACCACGAGCTGTTGACGGCGCCGGCCGCCCGACTGGTCGGCGCCCGGCCCGCGGAGACCGTGGTGATGAACTCGCTCACGGTCAACCTGCACCTGCTGATGGTGAGTTTCTACCGTCCGGCGGGCGCGCGTACCCGGATCGTCATCGAGGATTCCGCGTTCCCCTCGGACAGCTACGCGGTGCGCAGCCAGGCCCGGTTCCACGGCCTGGATCCGGACGACACGGTGGTCCGGCTGCGCCCGCGCGACGGCGAGGACGCGCTGCGCACCGAGGACGTGACCGGCTACCTGGCCGCCGAGGGCGACCGGGTGGCGCTGGTGCTGCTCGGCGGGGTCAACTACCTGACCGGTGAGCTGCTGGACATCCCGGCGATCACGGCCGCCGGTCGGGCGGCCGGGGCGGTCGTCGGCTGGGACCTGGCGCACGCGGTGGGCAACGTGCCCCTGGAGCTGCACGACTGGGACGTCGACTTCGCGGCCTGGTGCTCCTACAAGTACCTGAACTCCGGTCCCGGAGCCCTGGCGGGCGTCTTCGTGCACGAGCGGCACCTGGGCGACGAGGCCCTGCCGCGCTTCGAGGGTTGGTGGAGCACGGCGGCGGCGACCCGGTTCGAGATGACACCGGTGTCCCGTCCACCGGCCACTGTGGAGGCGTGGCAGATCTCCAACCCGCCGATCTTCGCGATGGGTCCGGTGCGCACCTCGCTTGAGCTGTTCGACACGGTCGGGATGACCGCGCTGCGCGCCCGCAGCCAGCGGCTCACCGGCTGGTTGGAGTCGCTGCTCGACGAGGTCACCGCCGGCCGGCCGCTGCGCGTGGTCACCCCGCGCGACCCGGCCCGGCGGGGCTGCCAGCTCTCGGTCCGCATCGGCTCCGGCAGCGCCGCCGAACTGACCAAACGCCTGCGGTACGAGCACGGCGTCATCGCCGACGCCCGCGAACCGGACGTGGTCCGGTTCGCCCCGGTGCCCCTCTACTCCACCTACCACGACTGCTGGCGGGCCGCCGCCGCGCTCGCCGCGACGGTGGGGCAGGTGACCTCGTGACCGCCCGGCGCGACGAGATCGCGATCATCGGCGCCGGGTTGGCCGGCTGCCTGGCCGCCTGCTTCCTGGCCCGGCGTGGCTACCCGGTGGCCCTGTACGAACGGCGGCCCGACCCGCGTACCGGCACCGCCGAACGGGGGCGCTCGATCAACCTGGCGCTCTCCGAGCGCGGGCTGGACGCGCTGCGCCGGATCGGCCTCGCCGAGCAGGTGATGGCCGACGCGCTGCCGATGCGCGGCCGGATGATCCACCCGGTGCAGGGGGAGCCGCAGTTCCAGTCGTACAGCGCGAGCGGTGACCGGGCCATCAACTCGATCAGCCGGGGCGCGCTGAACAACGCGCTGCTGGACGCGGCCGCCGCGCTGCCCGGCGTCCGGGTCGTCTTCGACCACCGGCTGGTCGGGCTCGACCCGTCCGACGGCGCGTTGACCTTCGAGACCCCGCAGGGCACGGTCGACGCCAAGGCGTCGGTGGTGCTTGGCGCCGACGGCGCCGGTTCGGTGGTACGCGGGCAACTGCTGGCGTCCGGGCTGCTGCGCGAGAACGTGGACTTCCTCGACTACGGCTACAAGGAGCTGACGATCCCGCCGCTGGGTGGGGACTTCGCCCTGGAGGAGGACGCGCTGCACATCTGGCCGCGCGGCACCTCGATGATGATCGCGCTGCCGAACCCGGACCGCTCCTTCACCTGCACGCTGTTCTGGCCCAACGAGGGCGCCGGCAGCTTCGCGGCCCTGGACAACCCGCTGGCGATCGAGCGGCACTTCACCGAGCACTACCCGGACGTGGTCCCGCTGGCCCCGACCCTCGTCGACGACTACCAGCACAACCCGGTCGGCGTGCTCGGCACGGTCCGGTGCACCCCCTGGCAGGTCAACGGCACCGTCGGCCTGCTCGGCGACGCGGCGCACGCCATCGTGCCGTTCTACGGCCAGGGCGCCAACTGCGCCTTCGAGGACGTGGTCGAGCTGGACCACTGCCTCGACGAGTGCGCCGACGACTGGGCGGCGGCGCTGCCGCTGTTCCAGCGACGACGCCAGGAGAACGCCGAGGCCATCGCCCAGATGGCGCTCACCAACTTCGTGGAGATGCGCGACAAGGTCGCCTCACCGGTCTTCCAGCTCCGCCGCAGGGTGGAGCACGCACTGGAACGGGCCCTGCCCGACCGGTACGTTTCGCAGTACGAGATGGTGTCCTTCTCCACCACCCCGTACGCCGAGGTGCGCCGCCGGGTGCGCCGGCAGCACCGGGTGCTCGGCGTGGTCGCCGGTGGGGCGGCGCTGCTGCTGGTCGGCGCGGTCGGCGCGGCACTGGGCCGAGGGAGGCGCGGATGACCGGCACCTGGGATCCACGGCTGATGGCCGGCCACCCGCCGGCCGGGCCGCAGCGGCTGCGCAACTTCGTCGGCGGCGAGTTCGTCGACGGCGGGTCGACGTTCACCAAGGCCAGCCCGGTCACCGGTGCCCCGGTGTTCGAGGTGGTCGAGGCGTCGGCGTCCACGGTGGGCGACGCGGTAGCCGCCGCCCGGGCGGCGCTGCGCGGGCCGTGGGGACGGATGGGGGAGCGCGAGCGCGCCGAGGTGCTGCGCCGGGTCGCCGACGAGCTGGAACGCCGCTTCGACGACCTGGTCACCGCCGAGGTCGCCGACACCGGCAAGTCCATCGCCCAGGCCCGCACGCTGGACATCCCGCGCGGCGCGGCAAACTTCCGGGCGTTCGCGGAGATCGCGGCGACCGCGCCCACCGAGTCGTTCACCACTGTCACCCCGACCGGCGGCCGGGCGCTGAACTACGCGCTGCGCAAGCCGGTCGGCGTGGTCGCGGTGATCGTGCCGTGGAACCTGCCGCTGCTGCTGCTCACCTGGAAGGTCGCCCCGGCACTGGCCTGCGGCAACGCCGTCGTGGTCAAGCCCAGCGAGGAGACTCCCGCCTCGGCGACGGTGCTCGCCGAGGTGATGGCCGCCGCCGGCGTACCGGCCGGGGTGTTCAACCTGGTGCACGGCTTCGGACCGGACTCGGCCGGCGAGCACCTCACCCGCCACCCGGGCGTGGACGCGATCACCTTCACCGGCGAGTCGGCCACCGGCGGCGCCATCATGCGCGCCGCCGCCGACGGCGTGAAGGCGGTCAGCTTCGAACTGGGCGGCAAGAACGCCGGCCTGGCCTTCGCCGACGCCGACCTGGACGCCGCGGTGGCCGGGTCGGTGCGGTCCAGCTTCACCAACGGTGGGCAGGTGTGCCTCTGCACCGAACGCATCTACGTGCAGCGCCCGGTCTTCGAGGAGTTCACGGCCCGGCTGGCGAAGCGGGCCGGTGAGCTGGCGTACGGCTGGCCGACCGACGAGGCCACGGCCACCATGCCGCTGATCTCCCACCAGCACCGGGCGAAGGTGCTCGGCGCGTACGAGCTGGCCCGCTCCGAGGGCGCCGAGGTGCTCACCGGGGGCGGCACGCCCACCTTCGGCGACGCCCGCGACGGCGGGTCGTACGTGCAGCCGACGGTCCTCACCGGGCTGGGCCCGGACGCCCGTACCAACCGGGAGGAGATCTTCGGCCCGGTGGTGCACGTCGCGCCGTTCGACACCGAGGACGAGGCGTACGCGCTCGCCAACGGCACCGAGTACGGCCTGGCTGCGACCGTGTGGACCCGGGACGTGGGTGTCGCGCACCGGGCCGGCGCACGCCTGGACGCGGGGATCGTCTGGGTGAACACGTGGTTCCTGCGTGACCTGCGCACCCCGTTCGGCGGGGTGAAGGCGTCAGGCATCGGTCGTGAGGGCGGCGTGCACTCGCTGAACTTCTACTCCGAACTCACAAACGTCTGCGTGGACCTGTCGTGAGCCCCAGCGAGGGAGCGGGTATGGAAGCTGACATCGAGGCCGCCAACCGGGAGCTGGCCGACGCCCGCAGCACCGGCAAGCCGTGCCCGCCGCTGCGCGGTCGGCTGCTGCCGGAGGGGGACGTCGAGTCCGCGTACCGTGTGCAGCAGCTCCAGGCGCGGGCCTGGCAGGGCCGCGGCGAACGCCGGGTCGGCGCGAAGATCGGGCTGACGTCGCGGGCGGTGCAGGAGATCTTCGGGGTGTTCCAACCGGACTTCGGCATGCTGACCGACGCCATGGCGGTCGGTGACGGGGTCGAGGTGCCCATCGACCGGCTGCTCCAGCCGCGGGTCGAGGCGGAGATCGCGTTCGTGCTCGACAAGGATCTCGCCGACCCGCAGATCACCACAGTCGACCTGATCCGCGCGGTCGACCATGTGCTGCCGGCCATCGAGATCGTCGACTCGCGGATCGCCGGGTGGGACATCTCCATCGTGGACACCGTCGCGGACAACGCCTCCAGCGGGCTCTTCGTGCTCGGCACCACGCCGCGCCGGCTTCCCGCCGTCGACCTGCGGCTGTGCGGGATGGTCCTGGAACACGCCGGTGAGCCGGTCTCGGTGGGCGCGGGAGCGGCCTGCCTGGGCAACCCGCTGCACGCCCTGCACTGGCTGGCGAGCACCCTCGCCCGCGCCGGTGACCCGCTGCGCGCCGGGGACGTGGTGCTCTCCGGGGCGCTCGGCCCGATGGTGCCGGTCACGCCCGGAGCCGCGTACGAGGCACGGATCTCCGGCCTCGGTTCGGTGCGGACCTGCTTCAGCAAGGAGGGCTCGGCATGAGTGTGGGCGTGGCGGTGCTCGGTTCCGGGAACATCGGCACCGACCTGATGATCAAGGTTCTCCGGCTGAGTGACAGCCTGAGGATGGTGGCGATGGCCGGGATCGACCCGGCCTCCGACGGCCTGGCCCGTGCTCGCCGGCTCGGCGTGGCCACCACCGCCGACGGTGTGGACGGGCTGGTCGCGATGCCCGAGTTCGCCGACGTCGAGCTGGTCTTCGACGCCACCTCGGCCGGCGCGCACCGCCGCCACGACGAGGTGCTGCGCGCGCACGGCCGCACCGTCGTCGACCTGACCCCGGCCGCCATCGGCCCGTACGTGGTGCCGCCGGTCAACCTCGACGAGCACCTGCACGAGCCGAACGTCAACATGGTGACCTGCGGCGGGCAGGCGACAGTGCCCATCGTCGCCGCCGTCGGCCGGGTCACCCCGGTGGCGTACGGGGAGATCGTCGCGTCGATCGCGTCGAGGTCGGCCGGTCCGGGCACCCGGGCCAACATCGACGAGTTCACCGAGACCACGGCGCGGGCCATCGAGGTGGTCGGCGGCGCCGAGCGGGGCAAGGCGATCATCGTGTTGAACCCGGCGGACCCGCCGCTGCTGATGCGCGACACCGTCTACTGCCTCTGCCCGGACGTTGACGCCGACCGGGCCGCCATCGCCGCCTCGGTGGCGGACATGGTGGCGACCGTGCAGGAGTACGTCCCCGGCTACCGGCTCAAGCAGGACGTGCAGTTCGACCGCGTCGACACGTACGCGCCGGTGCTGGGCCGGCACATCACCGGCCTTCAGGTGTCGGTCTTCCTGGAGGTCTCCGGTGCGGGTCACTACCTGCCGGCGTACGCCGGGAACCTGGACATCATGACCTCCGCCGCGCTGCGCACCGCGGAGCGGCTGGTCGCCCTGCGCTCGACGGGAGCGGTGGCATGACCGACCTGTACATCCAGGACGTGACGCTGCGCGACGGCATGCACGCCATCGCCCACCGGTACACAGTCGAGCAGGTCCGCACCATCGCCGCCGCGCTGGACGCCGCAGGGGTGGCCGCGATCGAGGTGGCGCACGGCGACGGGCTCGCCGGTTCCAGCGTCAACTACGGCCACGGCGCGGCAAGCGACGCCGAGTGGATCTCCGCCGCCGCCGAGGTGCTCACCACGGCGAAGCTCACCACCCTGCTGCTGCCCGGCATCGGCACGATCGCCGACCTGAAGGCCGCGAAGGCCCTCGGGGTGACAAGCGTCCGGATCGCCACGCACTGCACCGAGGCGGACATCTCCGCCCAGCACATCTCCTGGGCCCGGGAGAACGGCATGGACGTGGCCGGGTTCCTGATGATGTCGCACATGAACGACCCCGCCGGGTTGGCCGGGCAGGCCAAGCTCATGGAGTCGTACGGGGCGCACTGCGTCTACGTCACCGACTCCGGCGGCCGGCTGCTGATGTCCGACGTGGCGCAGCGGGTCGACGCGTACCGGCAGGTCCTCGACGCCGACACGCAGATCGGCATCCACGCCCACCACAACCTGTCGCTCGGCGTCGCCAACAGCGTGCTCGCCGTCGAGCACGGCCGGGTCACCGGGTCCGCGCCGGTCGGCCCCGACGCACCCCACGGCCGGACCGTCCGCGTCGACGCCTCCCTCGCCGGCATGGGCGCGGGCGCCGGCAACGCCCCGCTCGAGGTCTTCGTCGCCGTCGCCGAACTGCACGGCTGGAAGCACGGCTGCGACGTCTTCGCGCTGATGGACGCCGCCGACGACATCGTCCGCCCGTTGCAGGACCGGCCGGTCCAGGTCGATCGGGAGACGCTCTCCCTCGGGTACGCCGGGGTCTACTCCAGCTTCCTGCGGCACGCCGAACGGGCCTCCGCGAAGTACGGGGTGGACGTCCGGTCGATCCTCGTGGAGCTGGGCCGACGCCGGATGGTCGGCGGCCAGGAGGACATGATCGTGGACGTGGCACTCGACCTCGCCGGCAAGGAGCAGGCTGTGAGCGCGAGGAGTGAGCCGGGTTTGCGAGCCCCGCAGTCGCGAACGGAAGGTGGCTCGCTGTGAGCGCGAGGAGTGAGCCGGGTTTGCGAGCCCCGCAGTCGCGAACGGAAGGTGACGCAGCATGATCGGACCGGACATCGCGGGGATCGCCGAGAAGCTGGGCGCGGCAGCCGACACGGCCACCGCGATCCCGCAGCTCGCCGCCGAGACCGGCCTCGACGTGGACGCCGCGTACGCCGTGCAGACCGCCCTCATCCAGCGTCGGGTGGCCGCCGGCGAGCGGCTGGTCGGCCTGAAGATGGGCCTGACCAGCAGGGCGAAGATGGCCCAGGTCGGCGTGGACGAGGTGATCTGGGGGCGGCTCACCAACGCGATGCGGGTGCCCGACGGCGGCACTGTCGACCCGGCCGCGTACATCCATCCCCGGGTCGAGCCGGAGGTCGCGTTCCTGCTGGACCGGCTGCCCGAGCCGGGCGAGCCGGTCGGCGACTTCACCGGCGCGGTCCGCGCCGTCGCCCCGGCCATCGAGCTGATCGACTCCCGGTACGCGGACTTCCGCTTCTCGCTGCCGGACGTGATCGCCGACAACACCTCGGCCGCCGCGTTCGTGATCGGGCCGTGGTCGCCGGTGCCGGCGGGGTTGGACAACCTCGGTGTGCTGCTGGAGGTCGACGGGCGGGTGGCGCAGGTCGGCTCCACGGCGGCGATCCTCGGCGACCCGCGCCGGGCGCTCGACGAGGGCATCCGGCTGGCCGGCCGGCACGGCGTACGCCTCGAATCCGGGTGGGTCTTCCTCGCCGGCGCCGCCACCGCCGCCGTCCCGCTGCGACCCGGTGCGCACGTCCGTGCCGTGGTGGAGAAGCTCGGCACGGCCTCCCTGCGGGCGTCGGCGTGACCGCCCGGGTGGTGGCCGGCAAGGCCGTGCCGCGCGGGGCGTTTCCGCACGTCAAGGTCGCGGGCGGGTTCGTCTTCGTCTCCGGTACGTCGTCGCGGCGGCCGGACAACACCTTCGCCGGTGTGTCGGTCGACGAGTTCGGCACCACCAACCTCGACATCCGGGTGCAGACGCGGGCCGTGATCGAGAACGTCGGCGACCTGCTGCGCTCGGTCGGCGCGGACCTCACCGACCTCGTCCAGGTGACGACGTACCTGGTCAACATGAACGACTTCGGTGGCTACAACGAGGTCTGGGCGGATTTCTTCGACGCGTCCGGGCCGACCCGTACGACGGTGGCGGTGCACCAGTTGCCGCACCCGCACCTGCTCATCGAGATCCAGGCCGTGGCCCTTCTTCCCTCGGGAGGTCAGTCGTGAGTGAGATCGCCGAACCGTTCAGCTTTCCCGGGTGGATCGCGGACAACCAGCACCTGCTCAAGCCGCCGGTCGGCAACAAGGAGATGTTCCCCGGCGGGGACGACTTCATCGTGATGGTGGTGGGCGGGCCCAACCAGCGCACCGACTTCCACGTGGACCCGTATGAGGAGTTCTTCTACCAGGTCAAGGGCAACATGCACATCAACCTGATGACCCCGCAGGGGCCGCGTACGGTGCACGTGCGCGAGGGCCAGATGTGGATGCTGCCGCGCAACACCCCGCACTCGCCGCAGCGCCCCGAGGCCGGCTCGATCGGTGTGGTCGTGGAGCGGGTCCGCGAGGAGGGCACCCTGGAGACCTTCCAGTGGTACTGCCCCGAGTGCGGGCACAAGGTGCACGAGGTGGAGTTGCAGGTCCGCGACATCGCCGCCGACCTGCCGCCGGTGTTCCAGGCGTTCTACGCCGACGAGGCGGCACGTACCTGCGCGAACTGCGGCACCCTGCACCCGGGCAAGGGCTGATGCCGGCAGGCGTGGTCGACGTGCACACGCACGTCGTACCCAAGGGGTGGCCGGACCTCGGCGCGGCGTGCGGCGGGTCCGGTTGGCCGTGGTTGCGGGTGGACTCCGAGCGCGCCGCCATGATCATGGTGGGGGAGACGGAGTTCCGCCCGGTCGGCGCCGAGTGCTGGGACGCGTCGCGCCGCCTGGCCGACATGGACGACGACGGCGTGGCGGTGCAGGTGGTGTCGCCGACGCCGGTCTTCTTCGGCTACGACCGCCCGGCCGACCAGGCCGTGAAGGTCGCCCGGATCTTCAACGACCTGACCCTGGAGGTCACCGCCGCCGGCGGCGACCGACTGGTGCCCTTCTGTCAGGTGCCGTTGCAGGACCCGGACGCCGCCTGCGCCGAACTGGACCGCAGCCTGGCCGCCGGTCACGTCGGCGTGGAGATCGGCAACCACGTCGGCGACCGGGACCTGGACGACGCCGGCGTGGTCACCTTCCTTGCGCACTGCGCCGAGGTGGGGGCACCCGTCTTCGTCCACCCGTGGGACATGCCCGACGGCCCGCGCCTGAACCGTTGGATGGCCCGGTGGCTCACCGGCATGCCCGCCGAGACGCACCTGTCGGTGCTGGCGATGATCCTGGGCGGGGTCTTCGACCGGGTGCCGGAGACGCTGCGGATCTGCTTCGCGCACGGCGGCGGCAGCTTCCCGTTCTGGCTCGGCCGCGCCGACAACGCCTGGCACCGCCGTGGCGACCTGGTCCGTGGCGCGTCCGTCGCCCCGCCCAGCAGCTACGTCGACCGGTTCAGCGTCGACTCGGTGGTCTTCGCCCCACCCGCGCTGCGGCTGCTTGTCGACACCATGGGGGAGGACCGGGTGCTGGTGGGCAGCGACTACCCGTACCCGCTTGGCGAACGCCCGGCCGGCGCGGTCGTCGACGCGGCCGACTTCCTCACCGACGCCCAGCGCGACAAGATCCGATCGACCAACGCCCTGCGCTTCCTGCACGGCTGAGCGTCTCCGACACCAGAGATCTTGGACAGTCCAGTCGGCCGCTGACGGAAACTGTCCAAGATCTACGGGTCGACGGGCCGGAGTGGGTGCGGAGTCCGGCGTGTGTCGGACGCTTGGGGCCCGTCCCAGCGGGCAGGATGAGGGAATGGCCGAGCCGCACGACCTGACCGCGTTGGAGCAGGCCGCCGCGATCGCCCGCGGCGAGCTGACCAGCGTCGACCTGGTCGAGCACTGCCTTGGCCGGGTGGCCGCGCTCGGCGACACCGTGGGCGCGTTCGTCACCGTCACCGAGGACCTCGCCCGGCAGGCCGCACGCGCCGCCGACGCGGTGCCGGCCGAGGAGCGCGGCCCGCTGCACGGCGTGCCGACCGCGATCAAGGACCTGACGCTCACCGCCGGTATCCGCACCACCTTCGGTTCGGCGGCCTTCGCCGACTTCGTGCCACCCGTCGACGCCGACGTGGTCCGGTTCATCAAGGCCGCCGGCCTGGTCAGCCTCGGCAAGACCACCACGTCGGAGTTGGGCTGCTCCCTCTACTCGGAGGGCCGGGTCGCGCCGCCGGCCCGCAACCCGTGGCAGCTGGCGTACACCGCCGGTGGGTCCAGCGGCGGCGCGGCGGCGGCGGTCGCGGCCGGCCTCGTCCCGGTCGCCCAGGGCTCCGACGGCGGCGGCTCGCTGCGCATCCCGGCGTCGCTCTGTGGCCTGGTCGGCTACAAGCCCAGCCGCGGCCTCGTCTCCGGCGGGCCGGTCGGCTCCGGCGCGTTCGGGCTGCCCACCAGCGGCCCGCTCGGGCGGACCGTCACCGACGTCGCGGCGCTGCTCGACGTCATGGCCGTGCCGGTGCCGGGCGAGCCCTACCTGTCGCCGCCCGCCCCACCCGGCGGCTACCTGGCCGCCGCCCGCGGCGCCGAGCCCGGTCGACTGCGGATCGGTCGGTTCACCGCCCCGATGCTCGCCGACGAGCCCGTCCACCCCGACTGCGTCGCCGCCGTGGACCGGGCCGCCGCGCTGCTCACCGCGGCCGGCCACGAGGTGGTCGAGGTGCCACCGCCGCTCGGCCCGGACGCATGGCCGCTGTTCGAGATCATCTGGTACGTGCTGGCGCTCACCCCGGTGCCCCCGCAGCGGGAGGCGGAACTGCTGCCGCTGACCCGGCTGCTGCGCGCCCGTGGCGCCGACGTCTCCGCCGGCACGCTTGCCGCCACCCTCGGCGAGTTGCAGGCCCAGGTCCGCCTCGGCGCCCGCCGCACCGCCGGCTGCGACCTGCTGCTCTGCCCCACCCTGGCCGCCCCGCAGGCGCCGGTGGGCTGGTTCACCGCCGACGGTGACCCGGCGGCCGACTTCGACAGGCAACGCCGGTTCTCGCCCTACTGCGCCATCTTCAACGTCACCGGCGATCCCTCCGTCTCCCTGCCGCTGGGCGCCACCACCGACGGCCTGCCCGTCGGGGTGCTGCTCACCGGCCGGTACGGCGACGACGCGCGGCTCATCGCGACCGCTGCGCAACTGGAGAACTCCAGTGGCGGATGGGATCGGCACCCCGCAATCTGGCGGGCCGTCGACTCCGCTAACGTGAATGGAGACGGAGTCGACAGGTCGACGTCATGATCGTCCATCCGACCCGATTGTTCGAGGTCCTTCTTCCGCCTGGGGGCGTTCGGATTGTCTGTTACCGAGACGTTGCTGATCTTCGTCGGCATCCCGGCGGCCGCGGTGCTGGTCATCGCCGGCCTCGCGTACGCGGGTAGCCGCGGTGGCGCCACCGGCGGTGGCGGTGGCGCGAAGCGCTACCGGCCGGGCCGACCCTTCGACTTCACGCCGGTGTGGTTCCTGGGCCGCCCGGAGCAGCTGGCCGACTCGGCCGGCACCGCGCTGACCGCGGGCGCGCAGGCGCCCGCGCTGACCAGCCACAAGCTTGAGCAGGCCAGCGTCGAGGCGCCGGCCGGGGGAACCGGAGGCGCAAGTGACCGTTGGTGAGAAGCAGGCCGGGACGGAAAATCCGCCCGAGGTGCTCGACGGGCCGTTCTCGACCCGTCAGCTGCTGCGCATCGACGAAGCCCTGCGACTGGCCGACCAGGGCACCGGCCTCGTGTTCTCGGTGTTCGTCGGCGGCCTCGACGAGCCGATCCGTGAACACGCCCAGCGGCTGCACCGCCAGCTCGCCGACCCCGACAAGTCGGTGCTGATCGCGGTGTCGCCCAACCAGCGCCAGTTGGAGATCATCACCGGTCGGCACGCGCGCAAGCGCATCCCCGACACGTACGCCAAGCTGGCCGCGCTCTCCATGGCCGGCGCGTTCAGCGGCGGTGACCTGGCCGGCGGCATCATCAACGGCCTCGACCAGCTCGCCAGCCACGCCGGCAAGGGCTGAGCACCTCCTCGTCCGAGGAGCCCGGCCCGCCGGCGTCCACGCTGCACCGACGCCGCGCTGCGCCAAGTGCCGCGCCGGCGTCCGCGCCGCACCACGCAAGATCGTGCTCGATCCAGGAAATAGGGGCCTCAGTCGCGACTGAGGCCCCTATTTCCATGTTCGAGCACGATCTTCAGCGGCGGGGCCCAGGGCCGGCGTGCGCGACCGGCCCGGGATGCGGCCGCACCGCGGCGGTGGCCCTTGCCGGCGCGTGCGACGGCGGGGATGCGGCGCACCGGCGGGGGCCTTGACCGCCGCGTGCGACGGCCCGGGGTGCGGCCGCACCGTCGCGGGCCCCGACCGGCGCGCGTGACGGTGCGAGGCGGCCTCGCCCCGGGGGCCGGCAGGGGCTGAGACCCGCGCCGGACCCGGGGACGGGTACCGCTGGTCAGTTCTGCTGCGCGTCCTTCGCCCGGGCCCGCAGCGCCCGCACCACGCCGTCGCGGCCCTCGGCGACCAGCCGGCGCAGCGGAGCGGGGTGCCCGTCCTCGGCCAGCCACGCGTCAGTGGCCGCCACCGTGTCGTCCTCCACCAGGTACATCGGGTACGCGGCCTGGGCGAACTCCTGCGCCGGCTCGCTGTCCCGGGTGGCCCACACCTGCCCGACCACCTCGAAGTACCGCTCCCGGTACGGTGCGACCAACTCGACCTGGGCGGGGTGGGCGAAACCCTGCAACAGCGCCCGGTTCCGCCAGTTGGGCAGCGCGTCGGGGCCGGTCAGCAACGCCCACACGGCGGCCTTGTTCTCCGCCGTCGGCACCAGCGCGTGCGCGTACGCGGCTTCCCGTTCGCCGCTGGCGGTACGGTCACCGGCGAGCTCGGCCTCGATCTCGGCCGGTTCGGCGGCGCCGTTGGCCACCAGCGCGCCGAGGACCGTCCACCGCAGCTCCGTGTCCACGGTCAGGCCAGCCGGCGCGCCGGTGCCGTCCAGCCAGCCGCGCAGTGTCGCCAGGTCTTCCTCGGAGCGGGCCGCCGAGGCGAACGCGCGGGCCCAGGCCAGCTGGAAACCGCTGCCCGGTTCGGCGACGGCAAGCGTGTCGCGGGCCGTACGGGCCAGGTCGGCCCAGCCGGTCGGCGCCCAGTCCGCGTCGGCGTACACGATGAGGGCCGAGGTCGCCTGCCGCAGCGCGGCGGTGACCAGGTTGATCTCGGTCTCCGCGGGCAGTCCGCTCAGCGTCAGCGCCACGTAGTCCCGCGCGGACAATTCGGCGTCGCGGGTCATGTCCCAGGCGGCGGTCCAGCACAACGCACGGGCCAGCGACGACTCGAAACCACCGATGTGCTGCACCACGGTGGCCATCGACCGGTCGTCGAGGCGCAGCTTGGCGTAGGTCAGGTCGTCGTCGTTGAGCAGCAGCACGTCGGCGGCGCGGACGCCGCGCAGCTCCGGCAGTTCGGTTCGTTCGCCGGTCACGTCCGCCTCGTACCGCTCGCGGCGGACCAGCCGCCCGTCGGTCAGGTCGTACAGGCCCACGCCGATCCGGTGCGTCCGCAGCGTCGGGTAGTCGGCTGGCGCCTCCTGCCGGACCGCCACCTGCTCGTACGTGCCGTCCGCGCCGATCGTCACCTCCGGGCGCAGCGTGTTGACCTGTGCGGTCTCCAGCCACTGTGACGCGAACTTGCGCAGCTCCCGGCCGGATGCCGTCTCCAGTTCGGTGAGCAGGTCGTCGAAGGTGGCGTTGCCCCAGGCGTGCTTGCCGAAGTAGGCCCGCAGGCCGGCGAGGAACGGCTCCTCACCCACGTACGCCACGAGCTGCTTGAGCACGCTCGCGCCCTTGGCGTAGGTGATGCCGTCGAAGTTGACCTCCACGGCCTCCATGTCCGGCATGTCGGTGTAGACGGGGTGGGTGGAGGAGAGCTGGTCCTGCCGGTAGCCCCAGTTCTTGCGGATGGACAGGAACGTCGTCCAGGCCTCGGTGAACCGGGTGGTTCTGCTGTTGCACCAGTGGCTGGCCCACTCGGCGAACGACTCGTTCAGCCACAGGTCGTTCCACCAGCGCATGGTGACCAGGTCACCGAACCACATGTGGGCCATCTCGTGCAGGATCGTGTTGGCCCGCTGCTCGTACTCGAAGTCGGTGACCTGTGAGCGGTACAGGTAGGACGACTCGGCGTGCGTGACGCAGCCGAAGTTCTCCATCGCGCCGGCGTTGAAGTCCGGAACCCAGAGCTGGTCGTACTTCGGCAGCGGGTAGCGCACCCCGAACTTCTCGTTGAAGAAGTCGAAGCCCTGCCGGGTGATCAGGAACAGGTCGTCGGGGTCCAGGTATTGGGCCATCGACGCCCGGCAGAACAACCCCATGTCGATGCCGTCATGGCTGTCGCGCACCTCGTGGTACGGCCCGGCGCAGAGCGCCGTGATGTAGGTGCTCATCCGGGGCGACTCGGCGAAGTGCACAGTCTTCAGCCCCTCACCGGCGGCGTCCTCGGCGCGTACCGGCATGTTGGACACCACCCGCCAGTGCGCCGGCACCGTCGCGTGCCAGGTGTAGACGCTCTTGAGGTCGGGCTGGTCGAAGCAGGCGTACACCCGCTGCGCGTCGGCCGTCTCGAACTGGCTGTAGAGGTACGTCTCGCCGTCCACCGGGTCGACCGTGCGGTGCAGCCCCTGCCCGCTGTTGGAGTAGGCGAAGTCCGCGTCGACCACAAGCGTGTTGTCGCCCTGCAGCCCGGTCAGGGTCAGGCCCTTCTCGGCCGACCAGTCGGAGAGGTCGACGGGGGTGCCGTTGAGCGTGGCGGTACGCACCGACTCGGCGGCCAGCTCGATGAACGTGCTCGCGCCGGGCTCGGCGCACCGGAACCGCACCTCAGTCGTCGACCGGAAGGTGCGGCCGTCCGCCGCCAGCACGGCGGTCGACAGGTCCAGACTGATGTCGTACCCGGTCACTTCGACCAGGTGCGCCCGTTCGGTGGCCTCGACCTGCGTCAGGTTGCGGACTCCCGGCACTGTTCGTCTCCATCCCACATCTCGCCGTACGCCCGGCGGCGCCCGTCTGCCCAGCCGCTGGTGGCGGCGGTCCGGAACCGAGTCTTCCATGGCGGTGTGGGCGGCGGTGGCCGAGGTCACGGTCCGATTCGGGTGCCGCATGACGGGACGCGGGGTGAAGATTCCCCCAGACGCCGGATCGCCGGCGTAACCCCGCCGCGAAGGGATCTCACCGTGACCGATCGCGTCACCGCCGACATGTGGTTCGACCCGGCCTGCCCGTGGGCGTGGATCACGTCCCGCTGGCTGCTCGAGGTGGAGCAGGTTCGTGCCGTGGACATCCGCTTCCACGTGATGAGCCTGGCCGTGCTCAACGACGGCCGGGACGAGCTGCCCGAGGAGTACAAGGAGTTCCTGAAGACCGCCTGGGGGCCGGTGCGGATCTGCATCGCCGCCGAGCAGCGGTACGGAACCGACGTCCTGCGCCCGCTCTACACGGCGCTGGGCACCCGGATCCACCTTGGCAAGGAGGAGCGGGGGCGCGAGCTGTACGTGGCCGCGTTGACCGACGCCGGCCTGGACCCGGCGTTGGCCGAGGCGGCCGACAGCACCGAGTACGACGAGGCGCTGCGGGCCAGCCACGAGGCGGGCATGCGCCCGGTCGGGCAGGACGTCGGCACCCCGGTCGTGCACGCGCCCGGCCCGGACGGCAGCCCTGTCGCGTTCTTCGGCCCGGTGATCACGCCCGCTCCGAAGGGCGAGGCCGCCGGCCGGCTCTGGGACGGCGTCCTGCTGGTGGCCGGCACCCCCGGCTTCTACGAGCTCAAGCGCACCCGCGAGCTGGGGCCGATCTTCGACTGAGTTTCGCGTGCACGCGCCCCCGTCCGGACACCGTCGGCTGCCCGGGCGGGGGCGCGTCGTGTCGGACGCCGGGTGCGGCTGCGGGGGCCGGAGGCGGTCGCGGCGTCACCGGTGGGCGGGCGGCGTCGTTTCCCTCGGTGTCCGCCGCAGCGACCCGCAGGGCCGCACCCGCAGCTCGTGGAGGCTTTCCCGATGGCCAAGCACCGTGCGTCAGGTGACGATCAGCTGACCCGGCAGGGGGTGATCGAGACTCCCGACGCGGCCTACTGGTCGGTCGACGACTCCCGCTGGCCGGCGGTCCGCCCCGACCTTCCCGCCCATGTGGTGGACCTGCTCGCACCGCCGATCGTGGTCGGTGTGGCCCGGGTTCCGGTCACGTCCCGCCTGACCCCGCCCGCCGACGACGTGTCGGCCGACGTCCCGACACCCGTGGTGGCTCCCACGCCGCCGACGGTGCCGGCCCTCGCGTCCGTACCGTCGGATCCGGTTCCGCCGTCGGCGGCCGCGCCGGCCGAACCCGCGCCGCCGCCGCCCGCGCCGGCGCCTCCGCGGCCGGTGCCGACGCCGCCGCTGAACCCGCGTCCCGTGCCGGCGCCACCCCCCGAGCGTCCCGTGCCGGGGCCGCCCGTACGCTCAACATCCATGACCGCCGAGCAGCTGATCTCCTTCGCCCGTGGGGCTCC
>NZ_JBEXGP010000006.1:202357-231238 GCF_040607375.1 Micromonospora sp. NPDC005298 | reverse complement strand
CTGTTGTTGGACGAGCCTGAGGTGTACGGGTTGCCGCCTGATCCGGTCGTGACCACCCGTGACCTGCCGGCGATGTGGAAACGCGCAGGCCTCGCCGCGCTGACGATGGCCGCCGTCACCGCTGTCGCGTTCCTGGGCAGGCGGCCATGACCGACACGACACCGGCCGGCGGGCACCGACGGCGGCGGCTCGGCGGGGACGGCGAGCAGCTCACCGTGCCGCCCGCCGACTTCAGCTCCTACTACGGCCGGCCGGTGCTCAAGGCGCCGGTGTGGAAGGACGACATCGCCGGTTACCTGTTCACCGGTGGCCTCGCCGCCGGAAGCGCGCTGATCGGCGCGGGAGCCCAGCTGACCGGTCGCCCCGACCTGCGTACGGCGGCCCGCTGGACGGCCCTGGGCGGCGTCACCGCCAGCACGTACCTGCTGATCCACGACCTCGGACGGCCGTCCCGGTTCCACCACATGCTGCGGGTCGCCAAGCTGACCTCGCCCATGTCCGTCGGCACCTGGATCCTCGCCGTCTTCGGTCCGGCCGCCGGTGTCGCCGCGATCGCCGAGATCGCGCCGCACCTCCCCGAACACGGCGTGCTCGGCCTCGCCCGGCGGTTGGCGCCTCCGGTCGGTGACGCCGCGGGCCTGGCCGCCGCGGCCGTCGCGCCGGCGCTGGCCACGTACACCGGGGTGCTGCTCGCCGACACGGCCGTGCCCTCCTGGCACGACGCCTATCCGTCGCTGCCCTTCGTCTTCGCCGGCAGCGCGCTGGCCGCGGCGACCGGAGTCGGCCTGATGGCGGCGCCGGCCACGCAGACCGCCCCGCTGCGGCGACTCGCCCTCGCCGCCGCGGCAGTCGAACTGGTCGGCGGACGTCGACTGGAACGGCTGGGCCTGACCGGGGAGCCCTACGCGCGCGGCCGCAGCGGACGTCTGGTCACCGCCGGGCGGGTGCTGCTCGCCGTGGGCACCGCCGCGGCGCTCGTCAGCCGCCGCAGCCGCCTCCTGGCGGCGATCTCCGGCGCGGCCCTCGTGGCCTCGTCGGTCGCCACCCGGTTCGGCGTCTTCGAGGCGGGCCGGGTCTCGGCGCGCGACCCGAAGTACACGGTCGTGCCCCAGCGGGAGCGACTCGAGGAGAGGAACAGGGCGGCGGCGCCCCGACCCTGAGCGGCCACGACGCGCCACCTCCAACCCGCAGGAAAGGCGCCGCCGGACCGCGGTCGGCCCCGCTCAGCCGGTGAACAGTTTCGCGGCGGTGATGGCGGTCTGGACGATGCCGTAGCCGAGCAGCGCCGCGACGAGCAGCCACGACACCCAGAGCCGCCCGGTCTGGCTGCCGACGTGCCCGGGTACCGGCGGGTTGCTCTGCGGGCCGATGGCGACCGGCTCGGTGACCGTGGCCTTGGCCACCTGCGACGTCGGCCCCCGGTCCGGCTCGTGGAAGCGGTCCGGCACGGGACGCACCAGCAGGTTGGCGATGAAGCCGATGGCCAGGATGCCGACCATGGTGAACAGCGCGGGCCGGTACGCCGACGCGGTGAGCGTGCCGGGTTTGCCCTGCGTGTCGAGGATGCCGTTGACGATCAGCGGGCCGGCGACACCCGCCGCCGACCAGGCGGTCAGGATCCGGCCGTGGATCGCGCCGACCTGGAAGGTGCCGAAGAGGTCGCGCAGGTACGCGGGCATCGTGGCGAAGCCGCCGCCGTAGAAGGAGATGATCGCGGCGGCGATCAGCACGAACACCGCCGTCGCGGAGTGGCCGGCCACGGCCAGCAGCACGTACAGCACCATGCCGACGCCGAGGTACACCATGTAGATGGGCTTGCGGCCGATGAGGTCGGACGTCGTCGACCAGACGAACCGGCCGGCCATGTTGAACAGCGACAGCACTCCCACGAATCCGGCGGCCGCCGACACCGACACCGCTGTGGTGCCGTTGTCCCGGAAGAAGTCCTGGATCATCGGGCTGGCCTGTTCCAGGATGCCGATGCCGGCCGTGACGTTGCAGAACAACACGATCCACAGCAGCCAGAACGACCGGGTCCGTACGGCGTTCGTCGCGGACACGCTTGCCCGCGTCACCAGCGGCCGGCTGGCGACGCTCGCGGGGTCGAACCCGGCGGGACGCCAGTCCGGCGCCGGAACCCGGACGTTGAACGGGCCGAACATCATGATCACGAAGTAGCCGATGCCGAACGTGACGAAGAGCGCCACGAGGGCGTGCCCCGACGCGACGGCGGCCGGATTGTTCGGGTTGTAGCCGCCGTCGTAGAGGGAGAGCAGTTGGCGCGCGAGCGGACCGGCGACCAGGGCACCGCCGCCGAAGCCCATGATGGCCAGCCCGGTGGCGAGGCCCGGCCGGTCCGGGAACCACTTGATCAGGGTGGAGACGGGCGAGATGTAGCCGATGCCGAGACCGATGCCGCCGATGACGCCGTACCCGAGATAGAGCAGCCACAGCTGCTGCGTCGCGATGCCGAGCGCGCCGACGAGGAACCCGACGGCCCAGAAGCACGCCGAGACGAACATCGCCCGGCGTGGCCCGTTGCGCTCCACCCACCGGCCACCCACCGCGGCGGACGACCCCAGCATGACGATGGCGATGCTGAAGATCGCGCCGATCGCCGTCTGGCTGGTGTCGAAGTGCGCGATGAGGGAGTTCTTGTAGACGCTCGTCGCGTAGACCTGCCCGATGCACACGTGCACGGCCAGCGCCGCCGTCGGGATGAGCCAGCGGCTGTATCCCGGGGGCGCGACGGTGTGCCGAGGATCGAATACCGACAGCATGGGCATTGTCCGTACCTCCTGCGGCTGCGTAGGCCGGCGGCGGTGCAGAGCTGTCCGTCCCGGCGGTTTGCCAAGCGGTGCCGCGACGGTGGCGGCCTCGGCGTACGTGGCGTCAGCCGTTGACCGGCCTACTTCACGCTACGTGGCGACAGGTTCGCGTCAGGTGGTTACCCGAAAACGCGGAACGGGGGCGGACCCGACCGGGTCCGCCCCCGACTGCTGACGTACGGGTCAGTGGATCGCGGCCTTTGCGGCCGCCTCCTCCTGGGCGCGTCGTTCGTCCCCGCTGACGGTGTGCAGCGGCTTCTCCTTGATGAACAGCACGACGATCAGCGCGAGCAGCGCGAACGGCGCGCCGACCAGGAAGAGGTCGGCGGTGGCGATGCCGTACACCTCCTGGAGGACGCGCACCACCGGTTCGGGCAGCGTGGACAGGTCGGGCACCTCGGTGGAGCCGCCGCCGGCCGTCGCCGCCGGGCCGAGCCGCTCGGTCGTGAGCGAGGTGACCCGGCTCGCCAGGACCGCACCGAGGGCGCTGACCCCGATCGCGCCGCCCATGCTGCGGAAGAACGTCAGCACGGAGGTGGCGGCGCCGAGTTCCTGGGCCGGTACGTCGTTCTGCGCGGCGAGCACGAGGTTCTGCATGAGCATGCCGACGCCGACGCCCAGCACGGCCATGTAGACCGACAGGACGAGGACGCTGGTGTCGGCGTCGATGGTGCCGAGCAGCAGCATGCCGACGGTCATCACGGCGGCGCCGGCCACCAGGTAGGCCTTCCACCGTCCGTACTTCGTGATGAGCTGCCCGGCCACCGTCGACGAGACCAGCAGACCGAAGATCATCGGGAGGCTCATCAGACCCGCGACGGTGGGCGACTTGCCGAGCGAGATCTGGAAGTACTGGGACAGGAAGACGGTGCCGCCGAACATCGCGACACCCACCAGCACGCTGGCGATCGTCGTCAGCGAGACGGTCCGGTTGCGGAAGATGCCAAGCGGGACGATCGGCTCGGCCGCCCGCGACTCCACGACGAGGGCCAGCGCCAGCAGGACCAGACCGCCGGCGACCATCAGGGCCGTCCAGCCGGAGGCCCACTCGAACTTGTTCCCGGCCAGGGACGACCAGATCAGCAGGGTGGAGACGCCCGAGGTGATGAGCAGGGCGCCCAGCCAGTCGATCTTCGCCTTGCGGCGGACGACGGGCAGGTGCAGGGTGCGCTGCAGCAGGGCGATGGAGATGATGCTGAAGGGGACGCCGATCAGGAAGCACCACCGCCAGCCCAGCCACGACGTGTCGACGAGCAGGCCGCCGATGAGCGGGCCGGCGATGGTGCCGACACCGAAGACCGCGCCGAAGATGCCGGCGTAGCGGCCCAGCTCACGGGGCGGGATCATCGCCGCCATCACGATCGTGGCCAGCGCCGTCATGCCGCCGGCGCCGATTCCCTGGACGACGCGGCTGAGCAGCAGCACCTCGACGTTCGGCGTGAAGCCGGCGATGAGTGAACCCACCACGAACAGGCCCAGCGAGAGCTGGATCAGCAGCTTCTTGCTGTACAGGTCGGCCATCTTGCCCCACAGCGGCACCGTCGCCGTCATGGCGAGCAGTTCGCTCGTGACGATCCAGGTGTAGACGGTCTGGCTGCCGTTCAGGTCGGCGATGATCCGCGGCAGTGCGTTCGCCACCACAGTGGAGGCGAGGATTGACACGAACAGGCCGACCATCAGGCCGGACAGGGCCTGGAGAACCTCCCGACGCGTCATGCGCTTGCCGACGACGGCGGTGTCGGCGGGCGGGACGGTTGTGGTCATTGACGCTCCCTTGTCGGGTTTGTGGCGGAAGTTACTGCCCCCGCAGCTGATCTGCGACGGGGCGGGATCCGGTGGGGTCAGGAGGCGGTCGGCGGGTCCGGCAGGCCGGCGGCCAGCGCGGCGAATGCCTCGTCCACGAACTCGCGCAGGGGGCGGGTGTCGTCGCCGGCGGCCCAGCGCAGCATCGCGGTGTGGAAGGCGGCACTGGTGACGGCGGTGATCAGCGGCGGGAGGCCATGGTCGGGCCCCACGCCGAGGCGGGTGGCGATGACCGAGACCATGGCCCGTTCGGTCGCGATGTTGCTGGACACCAGCCGAGGCAGCAGCGCGGGGTTCTGGGTGATGACGGCGAGCCGCAACCGCCACAACTCCCGATCGGCCTGGATCGTGTCGATCGCCTCGGTGAGGGCCAGCCGGACGGCCCGCAACGCCGGCACCCTCGCGGGGACGGCCGCCAGACGCGCCACGACCGGGTTGCCGTCGAGTGCCGGGTCGTCGGTGAGCGCCTCGTCCTTGCAGGCGAAGTAGTTGAAGAAGGTGCGCGACGAGACGTCCGCGGCCTCGCTGATCTCCTCCACCGTCACGTGCTCCAGGCCGCGTTCGGCGACCAGGCGCAACGCGGCGGCGGTGAGCGCGGCCCGGGTCTGTGCCTTCTTGCGGTCTCGGCGCCCGGTGCCGGCGTGGTCGGTGTCGGTCACGCGAGCGAGGCTAGGAGCGAACTTGCACAGTCTGCAAGTTTTTAGTCTCTGAAGTGATTCTCCCGACGCGCGTCGCCGCTAGGCGGCCACCGACGGGTCCGGTCCCTGGGGGCGGGGCACGGCCCCGGTGGTCTCCAGGATGAGCGCCGCGACCAGGTCCGGATCGTCACTCATCGGCACGTGCCCGCAGCCGGTCAACGTCACCACCCGGGCCGCCGGCAGGCCGGCCCGGGCGCGTTCGGCCTGGTGGACGCCGAAGATGCGGTCGCGGTCGCCCCAGCCGATGGTCACCGGCACCGCCGCGCCGGCGAGCCGGGGGCAGTCGAAGCGGTAGCTGCGGGCGGCCCGCGCCACGGCGCCGAAACCCAGCGCCCGCCGCAGGGCGAGCGCGTCGCCCACCGCGCGGTCCACGTCCAACCGCGTCGGGTGGGCCATCAGCGGCCCGAAGCACAACGCCCGCAGGTACGCCGACCGCAGCGCGACCCGCATGACGGGCGTGGGCAGGTACGAGTTGGCCCGCAGCATCCGGAGGATGGCCAACGCCCGGCGACGTTCCGCAGGTGTGAAGAAGCCGGCGGGGGAGAACGCGGTGGCCGACGCGACAGCCCCGGTGGCGGCGAGTTCCAGGCCGATCGCCCCGCCGAGGCTGTAACCGGCCACGTGCGGACGCTCCAGCCCCCACTGCGTCAGGACGGGCAGCATCGCGGCGACGGTGGCGGCCATGTCGGCGGGCATCCCGGTGCCGGGCACCGGCGAGTTCCCGAAGCCGGGCAGGTCGAGCGCGATCACCTCGTGGTGGGCGGTGAGCCTGTCGAACACGGGTTCCCACGCCTGGTGGCGGTGGCCGATGCCGTGAATGAGCACGAGCGGTTCACCACTGCCCGCGCGCCGGAAGTGAACGGTCATGACCGCCCCTCCACCGAGGACCTGCCGAAGGACCGGCCGAGCTGGCGTACCTCGTCCTCCATCTGACCGACCATCGTCCGACCGCCGAACCGGGTGATCAGCGCGTCCGACATGCCGCTGAGCACCACCGGCCGTAGCGCCTGCACCAGGGCCAGCGACCGTGGCACGTACACCTTGCGCCTGCGGCGTTCGATGCCGCGCAGCAGGGCGTCGACGCACTGTTCGACGGGGACGACCGTGGACAGCGGCCACGGCAGCCGGCGCAGCGTGGCGTTGAACGACGCCAGGTCGGCACGGATGTCGCGGACCAGGTCGGTGTCGATCCAGATCGGGTGGGCGGTGCCGACGGTGACGCCGGCCGCGCGGGTCTCCAGGCGCAGCACGTTCGCGAACTGCTCCACGCCCGCCTTGGACGCGCAGTAGGCGGCCATGCCGGGCATCGCCGTGAAGGCGGCGGCGGACGAGACGACCAGGACGTGGCCCCGCGCGGCGGTGACGTGCGGCAGGGCCGCACTGACCGTGCGGATCACGCCGCAGAGGTTCACCTCGACGGTACGCACCAACGCGTCCACCGGCCCGACGGCCACCGTGCCCAGGTTGGCGATGCCCGCGTTCGCGACGACCACGTCGATCCCGCCGAAGCGATCCACCGTGGACGCGACGGCGGCGTCCAACGCCGCCTGGTCGGTGACGTCGCACTCGTACCAGTGCGCGTCGAGGTCGGCGGCGAGCTGCCGGAGCCGATCGCCCTCCAGGCCGGCCAGGGCGACCCGTGCGCCCCGGGCGACGGCCGCGCGGGCCAGTTCGGCGCCGATGCCGCGTGCCGCGCCGGTGATGAACATGGTCCGGTCCGCCAGGTCATACCGCATCGGCGTGCTCCCGTTCCGTTCCGGTGGACCTCTGGTCGGCGGTGACGATCCGGTGGTCGGCGGGATGGAACCGCCGCAACCGCATCCGGAAGCTGGTGGCGAAGCCCGGCCAGATCGTGGTGTTGCGGCCGGTGGCGTCGAGGTACCAGCTATGACAGCCGGTCTGCCAGACGGTGCCGGTCATCTGCCTGTCGACCTGTTCGGTCCAGCGCCGCTGCGCCTCCACGGTCGGTTCGATGGCCTGCGCGCCGGTGGCCCGCATGTGGCGCAGGGCCGCGAGCACCAGGCGCAGCTGCGCCTCGATCATCAGCACCACGGAGGTGTGCCCGAGCCCGGTGTTGGGGCCGAGCAGGAAGAACAGGTTGGGAAAGCCCGCGATGGTGGTGCCCCGGTACGCGTGCATGCTGGGCGTCCAGGCCGTACCCAGGCTGCACCCGCCACGGCCGTGGATACGCCGTACGACCGGCGAGTCGGTGACGTGGAAGCCGGTGCCGAGGATGATCGTGTCCGCCCGGTGGTGGACGCCGTCGGCCGTGACCAGGCCGTCTGGCACGACCCGGGCGATGCCCTCGGTGACCACGTCGACGTTCGGGCGGGTGAGCGACGGCCAGTAGTCGTTGGAGATGAGGACCCGTTTGCAGCCCATCGTGTACCGGGGGGTGAGCTTCTCCCGCAGGGTCGGGTCGGTGACCTGACGTCGCAGCGTCCGCAGCGACAGCCGGGAGGCGAGGCGGTTGACCGTCGGGTGCAGGAAGCCCAGGCCCATCGTCTCGCGGAGCAGGTAGAGCCCGGCCCGGGCGGCCCGCTGCGCGCCGGGCACCGAACGGAACGCGGCCTGCTCCACCCGGCTGATCCGGCGCGAGCGCCTCGGCATGATCCAGGCGGGGGAGCGTTGGAACAGCGTCAGCCTCTCGACCGCCGGCTGGATCCGGGGAACGAACTGGACGGCGGACGCGCCGGTGCCGACGACCGCGACGCGACGGCCGGTCAGGTCGTGGTCGTGCCTCCAGCGGGCGGAGTGGAAGACCGTGCCGGCGAAGTCGTCGATGCCGGGCAGGTCGGGGATGGCGGGGTCGCTCAGCGGGCCGGCCGCGCAGATCAGCACCCGGGCGGTGTGGTCGCCGCCGGAGGTGCGCAGCAGCCAGCGTTGGCGCCTGTCGTCCCAGCGTGCCTCGTGCACCTCGTGGCGCAGCCGCACCCGGGGGCCGATCCCGAAGCGGTCGACACAGTCACGCAGGTAGCCGTGGATCTCCGGCTGGCTGGAGAAGGTGTTCGACCAGCGGGGGTTGGGGGCGAAGGAGAACGAGTAGAGGTGCGACGGGACGTCACACGCGCAGCCGGGGTAGGTGTTGTCCCGCCAGGTGCCGCCGACCTCGTCACCCCGGTCGAAGACGAGGTAGTCGGTGAAGCCGGCCTTCTGCAGGGCGATGGCCGCGCCCAGGCCGCCGAAACCGGCCCCGACGATGGCAACGTCTGTCTCCATCAGTCCTCCAGATGCTCGGCCGTGCCGGCCTGTGGCGGCCAGGGCGGATCGCCCACGCCGGTGATCCGTACGCCGCCCCACGGGTCGACCTCGGCCAGTCGGGCGGGTCGGGTCCGTTCGGCGATGCGCAGCTCGACGTCGCGGCGCCCCGACCGCAGCAGTTGTGCCACCGCCGGGTCGGGCTCGATGCGCCCGCCCCAGTGGAAGCGGCCGTCGACGGGTTCCCACCGTCCGCTGAGATGCGCCCGTACCGGGGCGCCCCCGATGCTCGCCGGACCGTGGTAGCTCACGGCGTGATCCGCTCGTGGGCGCGCGTCAGCTCGGGTGGCAGGTCGGCGCTGGCCCGGACGCCCTCGATCCCGCTCCACAGCAGAGTGGTCAGGTAGTCGGTGAGGGCGCTGCGGCTGATCGGCTGCCCGTGTGTGGTCCACCAGTCGCCGACCGCCTGCACGAACCCCACCAGGCCGTACGCCCAGGGCTCGGCCGGGCCGGCGTCGAGGCCGAGCGCGCGCAGCCGGTCGCCGATGACCCGGGCCAGCCCGGCGGCGACCTGTCGGCTGGTCCCGGCGACGACCTGGTGGATGCCGGGTTGGCCAGACTGGCGCATGAGGAACCGGTAGAGCGTGGGCTGTGACTCGATCACGCCGAGGTACGCGTCGATCGTCGCCTCGACCAGGTCGCGTTCCTCGCGGACCTGGTCGATGGCGGGTGCGATGGCGTCGACGACCCGGGCCGCCACGACCTCGCTCACCGCGACCCAGAGCTGCGACTTGTCGGTGAAGTAGCGGTAGAGCACCGGTTTGCTGACGCCCGCGATGGCGGCCACCTGGTCCATGTCGACGTCGGGTCCGTGTCGCAGCAGGGCCTGGACGGCGGCGCCGACGAGTGCCTGTCTGCGCTGCTCGCGATGGTCGGCCCAGCGGTCCCGGCGGCCGTTGCCCTTGGCTCTCGGTGCACCGCCGCCGGACGTGTCCGGCGGGTCGGATCCATTGACATCCTTAGGCGGCGATTGCATGCTACTACTCGTAACAGTTACCGGTCGTCACGTCAATATGGAGGCACCATGGAGACGGCGGAAACCCAGGGCGCCGCAGTCGCCGAGCGACTGCTCACCGCGTCGCTGCGGACCAGCTACGACCCCACGGTCGAGATCGACTGGGACGCCCCGCACACCCCGGGCGCCTACTGGCTTCCGCCGCACCGCAGCAGCCTCTACGGCACCCCGCTCTGGGCGGGGTTGAGCGAGGAGCAGCGTGTCGAGCTCACCAAGCACGAGGTGGCGAGCGCCGCCAGCGCCGGGCTGTGGTTCGAGACGATCCTCATGCAGATGCTGATCAGGCAGTACTACGACGACGACCCGACCAGCCGGCACGCCCAGTACGCGCTGACCGAGGTCGCCGACGAGTGCCGGCACTCGATCATGTTCGGCCGGCTCATCGAGGCGACGGGCTGCCCCGTCTACCGTGCGAACGCCGTCGACCACTGGCTCGGCCGGTTCCTCAAGGCCACCGCCAACGGCCCCCGGATGTACGCGGCGATCCTCATCGCCGAGGAGATCCTCGACGCGTTCCAACGCGAGATCATGGCCGACGAGTCGCTCCAGCCGCTCATCCGGATGGTCTCGCGCATCCACGTGGTGGAGGAGGCGCGACACGTCCGGTACGCCCGCGACGAGCTGGTCCGCCAGGTCGCCGCCACCGGCCCGATCGGCATGACGTACGCGAGGTTGCTGATCGGTCGCGCCGCCTACACGATCGCCAACCGTCTGGTGCACCCACAGGCGTACGCCGCGGTGGGCATCGCGCCGGAGGTGGGCCGGGCTGCCGCCCGGGCCAACCCGCACTGGCGGGCAACCCTGCGCTGGTCGGCGTCGCGGGTGTACGACCACCTCGCGGAGGCCGGTCTGGTGGCCGGGCCGGGTCGGCTGCTCTGGAGCCGCGCCGGGCTGATCTGACGGTCCGGCTGCCCACATCAGGCAGGTGTCAGGCGCGACCGATCCGGGGTTCCTGCCGGTCGGTGAGCAGCAGCCCGACACCGCGTACCGCCTCGATCGTGGCGTTGGTGCCCAGGGCGTGCAGCTTGCGCCGCAGCCGCTTGACGAGGGACTGCACGTCCGCCTTGCGTTCGCGTCCCTCGTCGTGCCAGACCGACCGGTGCAGCTCGGCGTAGCTCCAGACGTGGACCGGCTCGGCGGTCAGGCAGGCCAGCAGGTCGTGTTCCAGTCGGGTCAGGTCGACCTCGCGGGCTCCGCACCGCGCGGTGCAGCGGGCCGAGTCGATGACCAGGGCGGGTTCGGACGGGGCGACGGGCGCCGGTGCGGCAGGTGCGGTGTTCGCGGCTCCGGGCGGTCGCGCCGGCGCCGCGATGAGTCGGCGCAGCTCGTCGAGGTCGGACACCAGCAGCAGGGGGGCGATGCCGTCGAGGCGCTCCGCGAGCCGGATCCGTTCGGCTGGCGACGGGGTCACCGCGATCAGCAGCGGGAACGGCTCGTCAGCCGGTGCCGCGTCGTCCACCGCCGCGTCCTCGTCCTCGGCCACCGCACCACCCGGGATCGAAGGGCATCCCTGCCCAGCTCTCGTCATGGTCCTGACAATGATGGGCAGGCGCCCCATCAGCAAGGCAACCGTTAGCGACAAGTTGCTCACGGCAAGTTCTTGATCGTCCTTTCTTCTCGATCATAGTGTCCACTCGGGCAACCGGCGTGACCCGCACGGTGCATGGGGGAGGTCCACCATGGCCCATCTTCACCCTGGGCCGTTCCGAGGGAGGCAGCACCGATGTTCAGACGTCCTCAATGGAGGCGCAGAGCCAGATCACTGGTGAGCGCCGGCGCGGCGATGATCCTCGCCGCCACATGTCTGGCCAGTGTCGGCTCGGGCGCGCAGGCCGCACCCGGTCAGATGGGCGTGGGCACCGCTCCGGGCGACAAGATCCGCCCGGACCTCGCCAAGCAGCTCCAGGCCAAGAGCGAAGGGGACTTCTGGATCCGGTTCAAGGACCGCGCCGACCTGAGCAAGGCCAGCGCCGTCAAGGACTGGGCGAAGCGGGGCACCGCCGTCGCGGACGCGTTGCGCAAGACGGCCGCCGAGAGCCAGGGCCGGGTCCGCGCCGAGCTGGACGGCTCCGGGGCGAAGTACCAGACCTTCTGGGCGACCAACGCCATCAAGGTCAGCAGCGGCTCCCTGGACATGGCGCAGAAGTTCGCCAGCCACGCCGAGGTGGAGGGCCTCTACGCCCCGGTCGCCTACAAGGTGCCCGAGACCAGCAAGGGCACCGACGAGAAGACCGTGAACGCCCTGGAGTGGGGCGTCGCGAACATCAACGCCGACGACGTCTGGTCCCGGTACGGAGTCAGGGGCGAGGGCATCACCGTCGCCAACATCGACACCGGCGTCCAGTTCGACCACCCGGCGCTCGTCAACTCCTACCGGGGCAACAACGGCGACGGCACGTTCGACCACAACTACAACTGGTTCAACGCCGCCGGAACGTGCACCGCCGCCCCCTGTGACGACGACGGACACGGCACGCACACGATGGGCACCATGGCCGGCTCCGCGGGCGCCAACCAGATCGGTGTCGCGCCCGGCGTCAGGTGGATCGCGGCGAACGGTTGCTGCCCGAGCGACGCCGCGCTCGTCGAGTCCGGCCAGTGGATGCTGGAGCCGACCGACCTCGCCGGCCAGAACCCGGACGCCAGCAAGCGACCGAACATCATCAACAACTCCTGGGGTACGCGGGACCCGTCCAACGAGCCCTTCATGGAGGACGTGACGCTGGCCTGGGCCGCGTCGGGCATCTTCGGTGTCTGGTCCAACGGCAACAGCGGACCGGCCTGCCAGACCAGTGGTTCCCCGGGCAGCCTGGCCAGCAACTACTCGACCGGCGCGTACGACATCAACAACACCATCGCCGGGTTCTCCAGCCGGGGCGCCGGGCAGAACGGTGAGATCAAGCCCAACATCTCGGCCCCGGGCGTGAACATCCGGTCGAGCATCCCGGGCAGTTCCTACGGGAGCATCAGCGGCACCTCGATGGCGGCACCGCACCTCGCGGGCGCCATCGCGCTGCTGTACTCGGCGGCGCCGTCGCTGATCGGTGACGTCGACGCGACCCGTGCGCTGCTCAACGGCGCCGCGATCGACAAGTCCGACGCCCAGTGCGGCGGCACCGCGGCGGACAACAACGTCTACGGCGAGGGCCTGCTGGACGCGCTCGCGCTGCTCGACGCCGCGCCCACCGGTGACATCGGCACGCTGGCCGGCACGGTGACCGACGCGGCCACCGGCGCCCCGATCGCCGGTGCGACGCTGACGCTCACCGGCCCGACCGCCCGGGAGATCACCACCGGGGCGAACGGGACGTTCTCCACCCAACTCCCGACCGGTGAGTACCAGGTCGCCGTGGCGGCGTTCGGCTACGGCGGCACGACCAGGACGGTCACGGTCACCGACGGCGCGACCACGACCCTCACCGTCGCGCTCACACCGGTGCCGAGCGTCAACGTCACCGGCTCGGTCACCGACGGCTCCGGGCACGGCTGGCCGCTGTACGCGAAGGTCACCGTGACGGGCGTCTCGGGCGTCTACGACTACACCACCCCGTCGAACGGCCGCTACAGCATCAAGCTCCCGGCCGGACAGACGTACACCCTGACGTACGAGCCCCAGTACCCCGGCTACCAGACCGTCACCAAGCAGGTCGTGGTCGGCTCGGGCAACACCACCGCGAACGTCGCCGTGCCGGTGGACGCCACCACCTGCACCACCGCGCCCGGCTACACCTTCGGGTCCGACGGCGAGTACGAGACCTTCGACGGCACGACCACCCCGGCCGGTTGGACGGTGGTGGACAACGCGGGCAGCGGGCAGGTCTGGAAGTTCACCGACAACGCCGGCCGGGGCAACCTCACCGGCGGCGGCGGCAACTTCGCCATCATCGACAGTGACGAGTACGGCGCGGGTACCAGCCAGGACACCTCGCTGGTCAGCCCGGTGGTCGACCTGACCGCCGTCACGGCCCCGGTCGTCCGCTTCAACCAGGACTTCAACCAGCTGAACGACGACACCGCCGACGTCGACCTGAGCATCGACGGTGGCGCCACCTGGACGAACGTGCTCCGCCAGGAGACCGACGTCCGGGGGCCGCGGGTGACCGAGATCCCGATCCCGCAGGCGGCCGGCAAGGCGCAGGTCCAGGTCCGCTTCCACTACTACGACGCCTCGTACGAGTGGTGGTGGGAGGTCGACAACGTCCTGATCGGCAGCCAGGTCACCTGCGTACCGGTCGACGGTGGGCTGGTCGTGGGCAACGTACGCGACAAGAACGACAGCAGCTACGTCAACGGCGCGACGGTCACCAGCAAGGACCGTCCGGCCCAGAAGGCCGTCACCGTGGCGACCCCGGACGACCCGGGGCTGCCCGACGGCTTCTACTGGATCTACTCCACGTTGACCGGTACTCATCCGTTCACCGCGTCGGCCAGCAACTACGTCAGCCTGACCAAGCAGGTCGACGTCGAGGCCGACTGGGCGACCACCGCGAACTTCCAGCTCGCGGCCGGCCGGCTGTCGGTGACGCCGACGCAGCTCAGCGCGACGCTCCAGATGCCCAACGGCAAGGCCAGCAGGACGTTCACGGTGACCAACACCGGCGGCGCTCCGGTCGAGGTCGGGTTCGGTGAGCGGGACAACGGGTTCGTCCTCCTGCGGGCGGACGGGTCCACGGTCACCAAACAGCAGGTGCTCGGGGGCAGCGGCGCTCCGGAGCAGCGGCTGAAGGTCGCGACGTCGTTCGCCGCCAGGGCGTCCGGCAAGGAGGCCACGTCGGCCGCCGCCGCGGCCGGTCCGCAGGCCCCGCCGTGGACCGACATCGCCGACTTCCCGGCGAACATCATGGACAACCGGGTGGTCAACCTGGGCGGGAAGGTGTACTCGATCGGCGGAGGCAACGGGAGCACCGCCACCGCCAGCAACTACTCCTACGATCCGGTCGCGCAGTCCTGGACGGCGATCGCCGCCCTCCCCGAGGCCCGCAACGCCCCGGCCGTGGGCGTCATCGACGGGAAGATCATCGCGACCGGCGGCTGGGGCGGCGGTTCTCCCGACGCCGCCACGTGGTCGTACGACCCGGGTGCGAACACCTGGACCGAACTGGCCGACAACCCGACGCCGCGTGCCGCCGCCGGGCAGGCCGTCGTCGACGGCAAGCTGTACGTCATCGGCGGCTGCACCACCGCGGCCTGCCTGCCGATGGCGAACAACGTCCTGCGGTACGACCCGGCCAGCGGCAACTGGGAGACCCTCGCCAACTACCCCAAGGCGGTGGCCTTCGCCTCCTGCGGCGGGATCGACGGCATCGTCTACTGCACGGGTGGCAACGACGGCACCGCCGCGCAGAAGTCCAGCTACGCGTACAACCCGGTGGACAACACCTGGACCGCCATCCCGGACGCCCCGACCGACAACTGGGCCAGTTCGTACGCGGTCGCCGACGGCAAGCTCCTCGTTGTCGGCGGTTCGCAGGGCGGGGCCATCACCAACGCCGGCTTCGCCTTCGACCCGGCCGCCGGCTCGTGGTCCAACCTGCCGAACGCCAACACGGCCCGCTACCGCGGTGGCGCGGCGTGCGGCTTCTACAAGGTCGGTGGCTCGTCCGGCAGCTTCAACGCCGCGCCGGACAGCGAGGTGCTCCCCGGGTTCGAGGGCTGCGCCGAGGCTGCCGCCGACGTCAGCTGGATGACGATCGACAAGTCGGCGGTGACCCTCGCCCCGGGGGCGAAGGTGACGGTCACCGTCGGGCTGACGGCGAACGTCGACCAGCCGGGCACGTACTCCGGCGCGGTCGTGATCAAGCAGAACACGCCCTACCCGGTGGCGCCGGTCGACGTCACCATGACGGCGAACCCCCCGAAGACGTGGGGCAAGCTGATGGGCACGGTCACCGGCACCAACTGTCAGGGCGCGACGTCGCCGGTCGCCGACGCACTGGTCCAGCTCGACTCGTGGGCCATGTCGTGGACCGCCACCACCGACGCCGAGGGCAGGTACGCCCGCTGGGTGGACCGCCGCAACAACCCGATCACCATGATCGTCGCCAAGGACGGCTGGAAGCCCCAGACCCGTCAGACGAGGATCGACACCACCACGCCCACCGTGGAGAACTTCGCGTTGACGCGCGTGCGGTGCTGACACCGGGGCGGTAGCGCCCCGATCCCGGCCCGCCTGGTCGACGACCAGGCGGGCCGGACCGTGCCGGGGATCAGACGGGGGCGAGCCGGAAACCGACGCCGCGCACCGCGTGGATCGTCGCTGTCGCGTTGACCCGGGCGAGCTTGCGGCGTACCCGCCGGACCACCGAGTGCATGTCCGAGCCGCGACCGAGGTGCCGGTTGCCCCAGACCTCCAGGTGCAGTCGCTCGTACGTCCACACCTGTCCGGGCGCGTGGACGAGGCAGAGCAGGACGTCGTGTTCCAGCCGGGTCAGGTCGATCTCCTTGTCGCGCCACCGCACCACCCGACGGTCGGAGTCGACGGTCAGGTCGGCCGGCGGCGGCTGGCTCGGCGCCGCCTCGGTGCGGGCGGCCCGGGGCGGGGGAGGAGCGACGGCGGGCATCTCGACCACTCCGAGGAACTCACGCGCCTGGTCGACGTTCGAGACGATCAGGAAGGCGTCACTTCCGCCGAGCAGGCGCGCCAGCTGTCGGCGTTCGGCCGGCGAGGACGCGATGCCGATGACCAGGGAGGCGACCGGAAATCCGGGCATGTCCCCAACCCCTTCCGGTTCCCCAGCTCACTCCGGATGGTTGTGCCGCAGCACCGATCACCACATCGATCGGCGTCTTGACCCTAGTAGTGGTGCGTCTCGGCTGGGTAAAACATCGTTGCATGCAAGCACATGAATTGCTCGCCGTTCGACCTCCGGGTTGCTGTCAGCGGAAACTGTGACAGAACGAAGACAATCCGGGGACCGCACCCGCACCTGCCGGGGTGAGCATGTTCGACATGTCCATCGGATCGTCGTACTCCGTGGGGCGGGCGACGCCCGGTCCGCCACCGCTGCCGGTCACCCGCGCGGGGGCGTCGTCGAGCCCGCGGCTTCTCGGCGCGGCCGTCTGCGCCCTGTTCGGCCTGGTGCTCACCGGCGCGTTCTTCGTCCGGACGTACCCGGGTCAGTGGCTGGACGGGCTGCTGCTGCCGCGCGCCGAACGCGGCGGCGGGTACGCGCAGCAGAGCTCCCTGCTCGATCCGGCGCGCAGCGTGCTCGCCGCATTCGGGAGTACGACGACGCTTGCCGGACTGCTCGGCGTGGTGCTGCTGGTGGGCCTTCTCGGCCGGCGGATGGTGGCCGGCCTCGCGGGTGTGGGCATGGTCCTGTGCGCGGTGCTGGTCGCGGGCGCGACGAAGTCGGCGCTGCTCCGCCCGGATCTCCAGGTCGGGAGTTCCACCACCCACAACAGCTTTCCCAGTGGTCACGTGGCGGTGGCGACGGCGTTGCTGCTGGCGTTCATGCTGGTCCTGCCCGCCCGTGCGCGCCGGTGGCTGGCGTTGCCGGGCGTGGCCGGTGTCACGGTGATCGCCGGTGCCACCATGGTCGCGGGCTGGCACCGGTTCAGTGACGCGCTCGGCGGGGTGCTGCTGGCTGTCGCGTTGTTCTGCCTGGCCGCGGCCCTCCTGGCCGGTTGGTCGAGGCCGGCGGGCGGTCGCCCGACAACCGTGCGGCCGGCGTCGGGTGCCGCCGGCACGACCGGCGGGGCGGTGTGGCTCGGGCTCACCGAGGCGGTGGCCGGCCTGCTCGGGCTGGGGTGTGTGGTCCTGGTGGTGGTGCCCGGCCTGCGCGCGGCGCTGCCGTCCGGGGCGCTCGTCGCCGTCCTGGCGGTGGCCGGACTGACCGCCGTGGCGGTGGGGTCGGTGGTGTACCTGGTGCGGTCGGTGGACTTCGCCCGGCGGGCGGACTGATCGACGAAAGGCCAAATCAATTCATGATGCGATACTTGGTGACATGTCCCAGGTCCTGCTGATCGAAGATCACCAGACGGTCCGCGACGGGCTGCAACTGGCCCTGACCCGGCAGGGTCACACGGTCGACGCCGTCGCCACCGGCGAACAGGGGCTGGACAGACTGCGCGCGGCCACTGCCGACGTCGTGGTCCTCGATCTGATGCTGCCCGGTATGGACGGGTTCGAGGTCTGCCGTCGGATCCGCCAGCTCGGCGACCTGCCGATCATCATGCTGACCGCGCGCAACGACGACATGGACGTGGTCGCGGGCCTGGAGGCGGGGGCCGACGACTACGTGGTCAAGCCGGTGCAGGCCCGCGTCCTGGAGGCACGCATCCGCGCGGTGCTGCGCCGGACCGCCGGCGAGTCACGGCGCGGCGCCGGCGACCGGTCCGGCCCGGAGCAGCACGGCGCCCTGCGCATCGACCGTGCCGCGCTGGTGGTCAGCAAGGACGGGGTGCCGGTCAGCCTCGCCCCGACGGAACTGCGCCTGCTGCTCGAACTCTCGCACACCCCGGGGCAGGTGCTGAGCCGCCAGCAGTTGCTCCAGGCCGTGTGGGAGCACGGCTACCTCGGCGACTCGCGGCTCGTGGACGCCTGCGTGCAGCGGGTCCGCGCCAAGATCGAGGACGACTCGTCAGCGCCGGTGTACATCCAGACCGTCCGCGGCTTCGGGTACCGGTTCGGGCCGCTGTGACGCGACGGCGCTGGGCCGACGGACGCGCCTTCGGCCTCCGGGTCCGGCTGCTGCTGGCCTTCGCCCTGCTCGGCGTCACCACCACGGCGGTGGTGGCCAGCGGCAGCTACTTCCAGGCCCGGACCGTCATCCTCCAACAGGCCCAGGACGCCGCGGTGATGTCGCTGACCGACCAACTGGCACAGATCTACCCACTGCGTCAACTCCCACCCACGCAGGACGATCTCGAGACGCTGGCCCAGCGCCTCTCCGACCGGGAGGGGTACGCGGTGGTCGTGTACCGGGACATGCGGGCGCAGGGCGCCGAGGCGCCGGACCTGCTCACCCCGCAGCTGCGCCAGTCGGTCCGCGACGGCGTCGTCGCCTGGCAACGGATCTCGGTCAGCGGGGAACCGGTCCTGCTCATCGGCACCCAACTGGAGCTGGACCGGCCCGACGGCGCGTCCCTGCCGTCCGGCCTGGAGATCTACTCGGTACGCAGCCTCGCGCCCGAGCAGCAGAGCATCGACCGCCTGGCCACCCTGGCCTGGCTCACCGGTGGGCTCTCCCTCGTGCTCGCCGTCCTGTTGGCCCTGCTGGCAGCCCGGGGTGTGCTGCGCCCGGTCCGCGAACTGGGCCGGGCGGCGCGCAGTCTCGGCGAGGGTCGGCTGACGACCCGGCTGTCGGTGCGGGGAGCCGACGAGCTGGCCGACGTGGCGCGGACCTTCAACGACACCGCGGCGACCCTGGAGCGGCAGGTCGGTGAACTCCGCCGGATGGAGGCCGACGCGCGCCGTTTCGTGGCCGACGTGTCGCACGAGCTGCGTACGCCGCTGGCAGCGATGACAGCGGTCACCGACGTGCTGGACGAGGAGGCCGACCGGCTGCCCGGTGACGCCGGTCGGGCCGCGCGACTGGTCAGTCAGGAGACGCAGAGCCTCACGCAGCTCGTCAACGACCTCATCGAGGTCAGCAGGTTCGACTCGGGGACGGCCCGGCTCGCGCTCGACGACGTCGACGTGGCCGCGGCGGTGACGGCGACGCTGCGACTGCGCGGCTGGACCGACCGGGTCCACGCGGACCTGCCGCCCGGGATCGTCGCGCGGCTCGATCCGCGCCGGCTGGACGTCATCGTCGCCAACCTGGTGGGCAACGCCTTCCGGCACGGCGCCGACCCGGTGTCGCTGCGCCTGCGCGCCGAGCCGGGCTGGCTCACCATCGAGGTCGGCGACGACGGACCGGGTCTGCGACCGGAGGTGCTGGCGCACGTCTTCGACCGCTTCTACAAGGCGGACACGGCGCGTACCCGATCCGAGGGCAGCGGCCTGGGCCTCGCCATCGCGTGGGAGAACGCGCGACTGCACCGCGCCCCCGGTCAGCGGGGAAGCCTCACCGCCGGCAACGCCCCGCACGGTGGTGCGGTGTTCACCCTCCGGCTGCCCCGGGTGGCGGCGGACGACGTCGAGGAGACCCGGTGACGGCGCGACGGGCCGTGGTCCGCCCGCTGCTCACCGGCGGGCTCCTGCTCACGCTGCTCGTGGCGGGCTGCGGGGTACGACCCAGCGAGGTCATCGAGGGCCGCCCGGCGCAGTCCGGAGCGTCCCAGGGGATCCGGCTCTACCTGCTGTGGCGTGGGCAGGTCGCGGTGGTCGTCCGTACGACCAAGCTGGACCGACCACCGTCGCCCGAGGCGTCGCTGACCCTGCTCCTGGCCGGTCCGAACGAGAACGAGCGACGCCAGGGGTTCACCAGCGAGGTGCCGGCGGGTCTGGGCCCGGTTCCCTCCACGCCGCCGACCGGCACCGCGCCGGGCTCCCCGGCGGCGGTGGCGGGCGGTGCCGACGGCCTCACGGTGACGGTGACCGGTCCGGTGCGTCCGCTGTCGGCCGACGCGGCCGCCCAGATCATCTGCACGGTGGCCGACGCCGCCGCGCAGGCCGGTCGGGCGGAGTACTTCGTCCCGGTCACCATCGCCGGGTCCGACGGCGCCCTCCCGGCCCTGCCCTGCCCGATCAAGTGACCGGGACCGCCGTACCGGACCGGGTCCGGCCGTGGCCGGCGAGCGCCCCGTCGATGAGGATGTCGAGCAGGTCGGCGAACCCCACGCCGGCGCGCTGCCAGATCTGGGGGTACTGGGACGCCGTGGTGAACCCGGGGAAGGTGTTCACCTCGTTCACGATGGGCTCGCGCCAGCCGTGCTCGGGCAGGAAGAAGTCGACGCGCAGCAGACCGCGGCAGTCCAGGGCGTGGAAGGCGCGGATCGCCCGGTCCTGGAGCACCTCGGTCGTCGCCGCGTCGAGCGGGGCGGGGATCTGGAACACGGCCCCGCCGTCGTACTTGGCGTCGTAGTCGAAGAAGCCCGTCCCGCTCACCCGGATCTCGAGCGGCGGACCGGCCTGCACCCGGCCGTCCGGGTGTTGCAGGACTGCGACATCGATCTCCCGCCCCCGCGCGCCCTGCTCGATCAGCACCTTCGGGTCGACCGCGCGGGCCGTGTCCACGGCGGCGGGCAGGTCCGCCCAGTCGGTCACCCGGACCACGCCCAGGCTGGAGCCGGCCCGCGCCGGCTTGACGAACACCGGCAGGTCCAGGCGTCCCTGATCGGCCGTCGTCAGATCCTCGCCGGGGCGCAGGGTCACGCCGGGGCTGACCCGCAGGCCCTCCACGGCGAGCAGCCGCTTGGTGACGCCCTTGTCCATGCCGGCCGCGCTGGCGAAGACGCCGTTGCCGACGTACGGCACGCCGAGCCACTCCAGCAGCGACGCGACCGTGCCGTCCTCGCCGTACGGGCCGTGCAGGGCCGGGAAGACCACGTCCTGGGCGCGCAGCACCCGCAGCGCGTGGGGCAGCGGCGTCGCCCGGCCGTCGACGTGCCAGTCGCCGTCGCGGTCGATGAGGACCTCGGTGACCCGGTACCGGTCGCGGTCCAGCCCGGCGAGGATGCTCGCCGCCGACCGGCGGGACACCTCGTGTTCGCCGCTCTGCCCGCCGTACAGCAGTGCCAGTCGGATTGTCATGGAATCTGCGCCCCTTCGTGGTGGTGATCGCGGGCCACCCGGGCCCCGATGCCGGTCAAGATCTCGTGCGGGTTGGTGCCGGCCCACCGGGCCCACTCGCCGACCGTCGGTGGGGTCCGGTCGCCCTCGGCGGGGCCGAACACCACGACCGGGTCACCGATCGACACGGGCAGGTCCCCGGCGTCGACGACGCACTGGTCCATGGCGACGCGTCCGACGACCGGGCACCGCCGGCCGCCCAGCCACACGGCGGCACGGCCCTCGGCGGCCCTGGTCACCCCGTCCGCGTAACCGACCGGCAGCAGCGCCAGCGTGGTCGGGGAGCCGGTCACGTACTCCGGGCCGTAGGAGACGCCGGTGCCGGCCGGCACCCGCTTGACGTTGACCACTGTGGTCCGCAGCGTCATGGCGGCGAGCAGCCCGAACGCGCCGGGTCCCGTCGCGCCGAACGGGTCCACGCCGTAGAGCGCGAGCCCGATCCGGCAGAGGTCGTACCGGGTGGCCGGCGCCGACAGCGCGGCCGCCGAGTTGGCCAGGTGGACCAGATCGGGGTCGAGGCCGGCGCCACGGGCGATCCGCAGCGCCTCCTCGAAGGTCGCCACCTGCCGGGCCAGGGCGGGGCTGCCCGGCACGTCCGCGTCGGCCAGGTGGGACCACACGCCGCGTACCCGGACGGTGCCCTCCACCTCGTACTTGCGGGCCCAGCCGACCAGCTCGGGCCAGTCGTCCCCGCCGGCGCCGTTGCGGGACAGGCCGGTGTCGGCCTTGAGCTGCACCAACGCTGGCGCGCCCAGCCGGTGGGCGGCCGCCGCGACCGCGTGCAGGTGGGTCGTCGTCGACACGCCGACGTCCACGCCGACGGTGATCAACGCGGCGAAGTCGCCGTCGGGGCGGTGCAGCCAGCTCAGCGTGGGCGCCGTGATGCCCGCGTCGCGCAGCGCCAACGCCTCGGACACCGAGGTCACCCCCAGCCAGCCGGCGCCGGCGCGCAGGGCCGCCCGGGCGACCGGGACCGCGCCGTGGCCGAAGCCGTCGGCCTTCACCACCGCCATCAGGTCGGTGCCGGTGACCGCCGCGATGGTCCGCACGTTCCGGGCGATGGCACCGAGGTCGACCGACGCCCGCGCCAACGCGCTCATCGGGCCGGCTCCGGCCGGCGAGTCCCGGGCAGGGCGAACAGCCAGCCCGCGCGTACCGCCAGCAGGCCCCGGTGCGCGGCCAGGCTGGCGCCGATCACGAGCCCGGTCACCACGACGGGGTAGCCGAGCGCGATCAGGCCCTGACCGACGGGACCCAACCCGGAGACCGGCCCGTGCAGCAGCCGGTGCAGCACCGCCAGGACGGGCATGTGGATGACGTAGACGGGCAGGGTGACGCGGCCGAGCGCGGCGAGCCGACCGCCGAGGGTGGGCCACCGCTCCAGCCGCGCGGCGGCGGTGACACCGAACGCGACCGCCACGACGGACACCAGCGGCCACACACCCCACCACTGCTGGGCGTCCGTCAGCGCCATCGCGGCGAGCGCGAGACCGTAGGCACCCGAGGTCAGGACGAGCCGGCGCCGGGTCGCGGTCGCCGCCCACCACTCGATCCGCGGCCGCAGGTACAGGCCGGCGAGGAAGAAGACCAGGTTCTGGTACAGGCCCGCGCGGTTGCCGGGCGTCTCCAGCAGGCCGGCGGCGGCGACCGCCGACAACACCCCGGCGGGTACGACCACCAGCACGCGGGGCGCATCCCGGGTCACCTTCGCCAGGGTGAAGTAGAGCGCCAGGGCGTACAGGTACCAGAGGTTGGAGGGTGTGATGGTGAGCTGCTCCAGCAGACCGAGGGCGGATGTCGCCCGGTCGGTCGGGAAGTCCGGCGCCACGGCGAGGACCGCGGTGTGGATCAGCAGCCAGAGGGCGTACAGGTAGAGGAAACCGGCGACCCGGCCGCGGGCGACGACCCGCCACGGCCGCCGGACGGCGTTCGCCGCGAAGACCCCGGAGATGGTGAAGAACAGCGGCATCCGCAGCGGCAGGAACTGCTCGCCCAACGCCCCCCACAGGCCGGGCACCGGGACGCCGAGGTGCCAGTCGATCCGCAGGTAGTCCTTCACGACGACGTGCCACAGGACGACCAGGATGATGCAGACGCCCTTCGCGGCGTCGGCCCACCGGGCCCGTTGCGGCGCTCCGGCGGCCGGGCCGGTCCCGCCGCGGCGGTGGGACCGGACTCTCGCGGCGTCGGGCCGGTCGACGGTGGTAGTCGTTCCTCGGATCACCCGACCGACGGTGTCAGCCGGATATCCCCGCGTGATCCACGAATTGTCATGAACCGGTAATGGCCGTCGCCGGTCGGCTCGGCGCGTCGTCCCGGCGGCGCGCGCCACCCACGCGGTCTCACTAGGCTCGTGTACGGAGGTGCCGAACATGAAGCTCGGGCTGCACTACTGGAACTACTCGACTCCGGCCGATCCGGCTGCCATCGCGCCGACCCTCGCCGAGGCCGCCACCATCGCCGAACAGGCCGGGGTGGCGTCCTTCACGGTGATGGACCACTTCTTCCAGATGGAGGCGATGGCCCCGGCCGAGGAACCGATGCTTGAGGCGTACACGACGTTGGGTTTCGTGGCCGCCAGGACGCGGCGGATGACGCTGGGTGTGCTGGTCACCGGCGTGATGTACCGCTATCCAGGGCTGCTCGCCAAGACCGTGACGACCCTGGACGTGCTCTCCGGCGGTCGGGCGCGGCTCGGCATCGGGGCGTCCTGGTACGAGCGGGAGCAGCGCGGTCTCGGCGTGCCCGTGGTGCCGGTGGCCGAGCGTTTCGAGCGGCTGGAGGAGACGTTGCGCATCTGCCGGCAGATGTGGAGCGACGACAACGGGCCGTTCGAGGGGCGGCACTACCAGCTCACCGAGACGATCAACTCGCCGCAGCCGTTGAGCCGTCCGCACCCGCCCATCATGATCGGAGGCAGTGGCGAGAAGAAGACGCTGCTGCTGGTCGCCCGGTACGCCGACGCCTGCAACCTGTTCGGTACCGGCGCGCAGGGGGTGGCGCACAAGCTGGAGGTGCTGCGGGGGCACTGTGCCGCCGAGGGCCGCGACTACGACAGCATCGAGAAGACCGTGCTGGCGTCCCGGCCGCCGTTGGACGATCTCGACGGGTTCCTCGCCGAGGTGGCCGACTACGCGGCGCTCGGGGTGAGCGAGGTCCAGGTCACGCCGGACCGGCACCCGGTGGAGTTCGCCCAGCGGCTCGGTGACGAGGTCCTGCCTCGACTGGCCGCCATCGGCTGACGGCCGCCGGCCGGGTCGCGTCGGTCGGCGCAGCACCGAGGGCTGACCTCCCCAACTGGCGGAGGTCAGCCCTCGTGGACGTCCGGCGGTGTCAGGCCACCGTGGCCGGGAACCGTTCCCACACCCGGTGCGCGGCCATCAACTGCTGTACCGCGGTCAGCGCCTCGGCGCCGGAGCTCGCCGTGACGATGCCGGGAGTGCCGGCCACGCCGACCTGCTCCAGGACGGTGACGCCGGCACCCCAGGCGCCGATCGCCTTGACGTGCCGCCAGCACTCCTCGACCAGGAGCAGCACGCGCGGGTCCACGGGCGCCGGGCCCGGCTGGCCCGCCTTGGCGTCGCGGGCCGGGATCGCGTCCGGCGCGGGCGCCGGCGCGCCGGCCAGCAGGAGGGCGTCGAACTCCACGGACCGGCCGGTGGCGAAGGTGCGCTGCACCGGCAGCCCGTCCACCATGCCGCCGTGCGGGGCGATCAGCAGCGGCACCATGCCGGCCTCGAACACTGCCCGGCGGACCTCGGCGACCCCGTCCAGGTCGCCGTCCGGGTCCACGACGATGCCCACGGTACGGCCGTCGGTGGGCCACTCCTGACCGACCTGCGACAGCGCGGGGCTGGGCGTGACGTCGGCGAGCGGCACGGTCGGCTGCGGCGCGGGCAGGCCCAGGCCGGTGGCGACCTGCTCGCACAGCACCGGGTCGATGTTGGCGAGGCTCTGCAGTTGGCGTTCCTTGATCGCCTGGTGGTAGCACTTGCCCAGCTCGAAGGTGTACGCGCGGATGATGTGCTCCCGCTCGACCGGCGACATGCTCAGCCAGAACAGGCGGACCTGGCTGTAGTGGTCGTCGAAGGACGCCGGGTTGGCGCGGACCTTCGGCGCCTGCGCCACCGTCACCGGCACGTCGACGAACGCGTGCTCGGCGTCGCCGGCCGGGAACGGGTTGCCGCCGTCCAGCGAGTTCGGCCGGTACGGCGCCACCCCCGCGTGCACGGCGTGCTGGTGGAACCCGTCGCGCAGCATGTCGTTGACGGCCGCGTGTGGGCGGTTGATCGGGATCTGCGAGAAGTTGGGCCCGCCGAGGCGGGTGAGCTGCGTGTCGACGTACGAGAAGAGCCGGCCCTGCAGCAGCGGGTCGTTGGTGACGTCGATGCCCGGCGGCAGGTGCCCGAGGTGGAAGGCGACCTGCTCGGTCTCGGCGAAGAAGTTCGTCGGCGTCCGGTTGAGGACCAGCCTTCCGATCGGCTGGACCTGCGCCAACTCCTCCGGCACGATCTTCGTCGGGTCCAGCAGGTCGATGCCGGCGAAGGTCTCCTCCGGGGTGTCGGGGAAGACCTGGATGCCGAGTTCCCACTCCGGGTACGCGCCGGCCTCGATGGCGTCGTAGAGGTCCCGCCGGTGGAAGTCCGGGTCCATGCCGCTGAGCATCTGCGCCTCCTCCCAGGTGAGGGAGTGCACGCCGAGCTTGGGCTTCCAGTGGAACTTGGCCAGCACCGTCTCCCCGGCCTCGTTGACGAGGCGGAAGGTGTGCACGCCGAAGCCCTCCATCGTCCGGTAGGAGCGCGGGATGCCCCGGTCGGACATGTTCCAGATGGTGTGGTGCTGCGCCTCGGTGTGCAGGGACACGAAGTCCCAGAAGGTGTCGTGGGCGCTCTGCGCCTGGGGGATCTCGCGGTCCGGGTGCGGCTTGCCGGCGTGGATGATGTCGGGGAACTTGATCGCGTCCTGGATGAAGAACACCGGCATGTTGTTGCCGACGAGGTCGAAGGTGCCCTCGTCGGTGTAGAACTTCGTGGCGAAGCCGCGGGTGTCGCGGACCGTGTCGGCCGACCCGCGCGAGCCCAGGACGGTGGAGAACCGTACGAAGACCTCGGTCTCGCGGCCCTTCTTCAGGAAGCCGGCGCGGGTGACCGCCTCGGCGGTGCCGTACGCGGTGAAGACCCCGTGCGCACCGGCGCCACGGGCGTGCACCACACGCTCCGGGATGCGCTCGTGGTCGAAGTGGGTGATCTTCTCGCGCAGGTGGTGGTCCTGGAGCAGGACCGGGCCGCGGGGTCCGGCCTTGAGCGAGTGGTCGGTGTCGCGCAGCCGCGCGCCGTTCGCGGTGGTCAGGTAGGCCCCCTGCTGACCCTTCGCGGTGGGCGGCGCGCCGGTCTCGGCGCCGGTCGGCGTACGGGTCTGCGGGGCGCCCTGTTCCGGCTTCGGCGGCAGAGGGTCGTGCGGGGTCGTCGGTTCCTCGACCGTCGGTGGCGCACTTCCGGGCGCGCCGGGCACCTCCGGCGTCAACGCGTCGGTGATCTTCTCTGAGGCGGTCTTCACGACGTTCTTGACCGCCTCGGCGGGCTTGCTGGAATCCACTGGACGAAACCCCTCCATGGAGCGCTTACGAGCGGGCGTTTGCCCTGCTACCCCTGGCCAGGGGGTCAAAACGCAATCGATGCCGCAGGACTGGTGATTTCACCGATGCGCAGGTGGGCCGGCTCGCCCAAAACTGATGAACGTCGATATCCCTCGACCCTAGGGAGTGCCCGACGTGTCATCACCAACCACCACCCGTCCCCGTTCCGTGGCGGCCCGGCTCGGCGTGGCCGCCGCCCTGGTCGCAGGTGCCGTCCTGGCCGGTCCCACCGGCGTCGCCCAGGCAGCGGGGCCGTACGAGCGGGGCCCCGCCCCGACCACCGCGATCCTGGAGGCCAGCCGCGGCCCCTTCGCCACCGCGTCGCAGAGTGTGTCCTCGCTCAGCGTCACCGGCTTCGGCGGCGGCGTCATCTACTACCCGACCAGCACCAGCGAGGGCACCTTCGGTGCCGTCGCCATCTCGCCCGGCTACACCGCGGCCTGGTCCAGCATCAGCTGGCTCGGGCCACGGCTCGCCTCGCACGGTTTCGTGGTGATCGGCATCGAGACCAACACCCGGCTGGACCAGCCGGACAGCCGTGGCCGGCAGCTGCTCGCCGCGCTTGACTACCTCACCGAGCGCAGCTCGGTGCGCAGCCGGATCGACAGCAGCCGACTCGCCGTGGCCGGTCACTCGATGGGTGGCGGGGGCAGCCTGGAGGCGGCCTCGGCCCGGCCGTCGTTGCAGGCCGCGGTGCCGCTGGCGCCGTGGAACCTGGACAAGAGCTGGTCCGAGTTGCGGGTGCCGACGTTGATCATCGGTGGGGAGAGCGACACCGTCGCCCCGGTCGCGTCGCACTCGGTGCCGTTCTACACCAGCATCCCGGCCTCGGCCGAGAAGGCGTACCTGGAGCTGAACGGCGCGAGCCACTTCTTCCCGCAGACGGTGAACACGCCGACCGCCCGGCAGATGGTGGCGTGGTTGAAGCGGTTCGTCGACGACGACACCCGCTACGAGCAGTTCCTCTGCCCGGGGCCGAGCGGCTCGCAGATCGAGGAGTACCGCAACACCTGCCCCAGCGCCTGACCGTGGGGTTGCGGGGCGGTCGCCGGTGGGCGGCCGCCCCGTCCGCGTCGGCCCATTGAAGGTCTTGACGCAATTCCCAAGAAACGTACACTGCGAGTGTAAATAACACCCGCCACGGCAGAGGGATGGGTGATGGAGCGAGGCCTCGAACTGCACCAGATCGGCGTCCGTTTCGGCGGCCTCACCGCCCTCGACGACGTCTCGCTGCGCGTGCCACCCAACCGGGTGGTGGGCGTCATCGGTCCCAACGGCGCCGGCAAGACCACGCTGTTCAACGTGATCTGCGGTTTCGTCGCGCCGCACACGGGTTCGCTCAGCCTCGACGGCCGGCCGCTACGCCCCCGGCCGCACCGGCTGACCCGGCTCGGCATCGCCCGGACCCTGCAGGGCACCGGGCTGTTCGCCGGGCTCACCGTTCTGGAGAACGTGCTGACCGGCGCCTCGCACACCGCGCGGGCCGGGTTCGTCGCGGCGTTGTTCGGCCTGCCGGCCAGCGACCGCGACGAGCGGCGGCTGCGCGGCGAGGCCCTGGACATCCTCGACGGCCTGGGCATCGCCGAGCACGCCGACGCCGCGCCGGGCACCCTGCCCTTCGCCGTACGCCAGCGGGTCGCCCTGGCCCGCGCGCTCGCCGCGCGGCCCCGACTGCTGCTGCTAGACGAACCGGCCGGCGGCCTCGGCGCCGACGACATCGCCGAGCTCGCCGAGCTGGTCCGGCAGCTGCCCCGCCGGGACGACGACCCCTGCGCGGTGCTGCTCGTCGAGCACCACATGGACCTGGTGATGGCCGTCTGCGACGAACTGGTGGTGCTCGACTTCGGCCGGGTCATCGCCGCCGGCACGCCGGACGAGATCCGCGACGACCCGGCGGTGACCGACGCCTACCTGGGCGCCCTGGTCGAGGAGCCCGGGTGAGTGCGAGGAGTGAGCCGGGTTTGCGA